>DATBLE010000038.1:0-17856 GCA_036555585.1 Gaiellaceae bacterium | reverse complement strand
GTCTCGTAGAGCGACTGGCTCACTCGGCCACCACCACGCGGGCCGGCCGCAGCACGCGGTCGCCGAGCCGGTAGCCCTTCTGGAGCACCTGGACGACCGAGCCGGGCTCGGCGCCGTCCACGGGCTGCGCCAGCAGCGCCTCGTGGACGTGCGGGTCGAAGGCGCCGTCGGTCTCGATCTCGGCCAGGCCCACGCGGGCGAGCACGGCCGCCAGCGCGCGGTGCACCAGGCGAACGCCGTCCTCGAGCTTCGCCTCCAGCTCTTCCGGCGCGCTCGCCGCCGGGCTCTGCCCGGCGGCGATGCAAGCTCTGCGCTCCTCCGCCGCTACGAGGGCGCGCTCGAGGTCGTCCAGCACGGGCAGGAGCTCCTTGACCAGCGACTCGCTCGCCCGCGCCGACTGCGCGGCACGCTCGCTCTCCGTCCGCTTGCGGAAGTTGTCGAACTCCGCCTTCAGGCGCCTCAGCGAGTCGAGGTACTCGTCGCGCTCCCGCTCGAGCTCGGCAATGCGACCGTTCTCGTCAGGGGCAGACCCCGTCTCGGGGTCTGTCCCTTCGGTCTGCCTGACCTCCCGATCGCTCACGACGTCGGGGCCTCCTCGTCGACGACCTCGGCGTCCTCGATCACCTCGTCGTCCGAAGGCTCCGCGCCGTTGCCGGCGCCGGACGCGGCCGACTGCGCGGCGGTCGCCTGCGCGTACACGGCCTCGGCCAGCTTGTGCGACGCCTCCTGGAGCGCCTCCGTCTTCGACCGGATCTCGGCGAGGTCGTCGCCGTCGAGCGCGGTCTTCAACTCCATCACGCGGCCCTCGATCGTCGAGGCCTCCGCCTCGTCGAGCGACTCGCGGTGGTCCTTGAGGCTCTTCTCGGTCGCGTAGGCGAGTGCCTCGGCGTTGTTCTTCGCGTCGGCGAGCTCGCGCAGCCGGTGCGCCTCGCCGGCGTGGGCCTCGGCGTCCTTGATCATCTGCTCGACCTCCTCCGGCTTCAGGCCCGAGCCGCCCTCGATCTTGATCTGCTGCTCGTTCCCGGTGCCGAGGTCCTTCGCGGTCACGTGGATGATCCCGTTCGCGTCGATGTCGAACGCGACCTCGATCTGCGGCATGCCCCGCGGCGCCGGCGGGATGCCGACCAGCTGGAACTTGCCCAACGTCTTGTTGTAGGCGGCCATCTCCGACTCGCCCTGGAGGACGTGCACCTCGACCGAGGGCTGATTGTCCTCGGCGGTCGAGAAGATCTCCGACTTCTTGGTCGGGATGGTCGTGTTCCGGTCGATCAGCTTGGTGAACACGCCGCCCTTCGTCTCGATGCCGAGCGAGAGCGGAGTGACGTCGAGGAGCAGGACGTCCTTGACCTCGCCCTTGAGCACGCCCGCCTGGATGGCCGCGCCGACGGCGACGACCTCGTCCGGGTTGACGCCCTTGTGCGGGTCCTTCCCGACGATCTCCTTGACCTTCTCCTGCACGGCGGGCATGCGCGTCATGCCGCCGACGAGCACGACATGGTCGATCCTGTCCGCGGAGAGGCCCGCGTCCTCGAGCACGCGCCTGGTCGGACCGACCGTGCGCTCGAGCAGCTCGTGCGTGAGCTCGTTCAGCTTCGCGCGCGTCAGCTGCAGGTCGAGGTGCTTCGGGCCTTCCGGCGTGGCGGTGACGAACGGCAGGTTGATCTGCGTCGTCATCGTCGACGAGAGCTCGATCTTCGCCTTCTCCGCCGCCTCGTACAGGCGCTGGAGCGCCATCCGGTCGGTCGAGAGGTCGATCCCCTGGTCCTTCTTGAACTCGGCGACCATCCAGTCGACGATCGCCTTGTCGAAGTTGTCGCCGCCCAGGTGGTTGTCGCCCGAGGTCGCCTTGACCTCGAAGACACCGTCGCCGAGCTCGAGGATCGACACGTCGAACGTGCCGCCGCCGAGGTCGAACACGAGAATCGTCTGGTCGGCGCCCTCCTTGTCGAGCCCGTACGCGAGCGCGGCCGCGGTCGGCTCGTTGACGATGCGCAGGACGTTCAGCCCGGCGATCGTGCCTGCGTCCTTCGTCGCCTCGCGCTGCGCGTTGTTGAAGTACGCCGGGACGGTGATCACCGCGTCGCTGACCTGCTCGCCCAGGTAGGCCTCGGCGTCCGTCTTCAGCTTCTGGAGGATCATCGCCGAGATCTCCGGCGGCGCATACTCCTGGTCACCGGCCTTGACGCGCACGTCGTCGTTCGGGCCCTTGACGACCTCGTATGGGACGATCTTCATCTCCTCCGACACCTCGTCGAACTTGCGACCCATGAACCGCTTGATCGAGAAGACCGTGTTCTGCGGGTTCGTCACCTGCTGGCGCTTCGCCGGCGTGCCGACGAGCCGCTGCGCGTCCTTCGTGAACGCGACCACCGAGGGCGTCGTCCGGCCGCCCTCCGCGTTCGGGATCACCGTCGGCTCCCCGCCCTCGATCACGGCCATGCACGAGTTCGTCGTGCCGAGGTCGATACCGATTACCTTTGCCATAGCGTTGCCACTCCTTCGGGAATATGAGTTTCGTACAGGATAAAATCTGAGCCCCTCTATGTCAAATTCCCCGTCCGATCCCGTCCGCGGAGCCGGCTACGCCGCAGGCCGGACGGCCGCTGCCGCCGCACGACTGGTCGCCGACGTCGCCCGCGCGTCGACCGATTCGTGGGCCGGCGCTGCGGGCGCCGCGGCCCAGGCCGGCGCCCTCGCCGACCGGCTCGAGACGCTGGCAGAGGTGGACGCGGACGCGTTCGCCGCTGCGCTCGTCGCCCTGGGCGACCCCTCTCCGGAGCTCCAGTCGCAGATGGAGCGCGCCGCGGCGGTCCCGCTCGAGATCGCCGAGGCTGCGGCGGACGTCGCCTCGGCCGCGGCGCTCGTCGCCGAGCGCTGCGACGGTCTCGTGCGCGCCGACGCAGCCGGCGCGGCCGCGCTCGCCGCCGGCGCCGCAAGCGCGGCGGCCCATCTGGTCCGGGCGAACCTCACGGTCACTCCGGACGATCCCCGGCTCGCCCGCGCGCTGCGGGCCGTCGACGACGCCCGGTACTCGGCGTCGCGCGCGCTCGACTCGGAGACGTGAACTGGTGTTTGATCGCGTGCGATGGTCCCGGACGAGCACCTCGTCGAGCGTTGCCTGGCGCAGGACGACGACGCCTGGAACGAGCTCGTCGCCCGGTACTCCCGATACGTACTCGCGATCTGCACCCAGGGGTACCGGCTGCAGGGGGCCGACGCCGAGGACGCGTTCCAGGACGTGTTCCTGCGGGTCTACGACCGGCTCGGCTCGCTGCGCGACCCGGCCGCGCTGCGGCCCTGGATCGGGCAGCTGACGCGGCGTGTCTGCCTCGACCGGCTGGCCGCGGGCAAGCGCGAGGAGCCGACCGACCTGGAGCCGGAGGGGATCGACGCGACGATCGAGGAGCTCGACGACGCCTTCGCGGTGCGCGAAGCGCTGAACGAGCTTCCGGACGAGTGCCAGGAGGTGCTCGACCGCTTCTTCTGCCGTGACGAGAGCTACCGGATGATCGGCGAGGAGCTGGGAATCCCCTCCGGCACGATCGCGAGCCGCATCTCGCGCTGTCTCGCCCGTCTGCGGGAGCGATTCGCCGATGGTTGACCTGCCCTCGGGAAGAAACGCGCCCGCTCGAACGTCTGGAGAGGTGAGCACATGAGCTACGACGAGGAGAGACTGGGCGAGCTGCTGCGCAAGCTTCCGCCCGCACCCGAGGGGTGGGTGCGCGCGGCGCAGGAGCTGCCCACCGCCCGTGCCGCCTTGGACGATCTCGTCGCGCGTGCGGAAGCGGACGCGGAGCTGCGTAGGCGCATCCTCACCGATCTCGAGGCCGCTCTGGCCGCCGAAGGAGTCGAACCCAGCTCCGCCCTCCTCGCCGATCTGCGCACCCGGCTCGCCGAGTAGCGCCCGCCCCGGATTCGCGAGATCATCGCCGGGTGCACCGCAAGGTCGTCACCGTGCTCTTCTGCGACGTGGTCGGCTCGACCGCGCTGGGCGAGTCGGTCGACCCGGAGGCCCTGCAGGGCTTGCTCGCCCGCTACTTCGAGCGGATGAAGGCGATCGTCGAGTCGCACGGGGGCACGGTGGAGAAGTTCATCGGCGACGCCGTGATGGCGGTCTTCGGCGTGCCGGCGGTCCACGAGGACGACGCGCTGCGCGCCTGCTGGGCGGCGGTCGACATGCGCGACGCCTTCCCCGAGCTCGGCGTGCAGGGCCGGATCGGGATCAACACCGGCGAGGTGGTGACCGGCACCGAGGAGCGGCTCGCGGCGGGTGACGCGGTCAACGTAGCGGCCCGGCTGCAGCAGGCGGCCCGGCCGGACGAGGTGCTGGTCGGCGAGACGACGCTCGAGCAGGTCCGCGCGGCGGTCGACGCCGCTCCCGTCGAGCCGCTCGAGCTGAAGGGCAAGAGCAGGCCAGTGCCGGCGTTCCGGCTGATCTCGGTCCGGGATGCACCGGCGCGCTCCCACGAGGGTCGCTTTGTCGGCCGCGATGCCGAGCTGTCGCTGATCCGCCAGGCGTGGACGCGAGCCCTCGAAGGCCGCACCTGCGAGCTGGTCACGGTCGTGGGCGAGGCCGGCGTCGGCAAGTCGCGGCTGGTCGCGGAAGCGCTGGCGTCGATCGACGCTCGGACCGTGTCGGGCCGGTGCCTGCCCTACGGCGAGGGAATCACCTACTGGCCGGTGGTCGAGGTGCTCAAGCAGCTCGACGCGCTTCCCTCCGATCCGTCCGCAGCCGCGGCGCTCCGCTCGCTGCTCGGCGAGACCGACGCCGGCACGACCGCGGAGGAGATCGCGTGGGCGTTCCGCAAGGTGCTCGGCGAGCAGGCGCCGCTCGTCGTTGCGTTCGACGACATCCAGTGGGGCGACGAGACCTTTCTCGACCTGGTCGAGGGCACGGCCCTGCTCTCCTCGGGGTCGCCACTCCTGCTCGTCTGCATGGCGCGGCCCGAGCTCGCCGACCGCCGCCCGCAATGGCCGGTCACCATTCGGCTGGAGCCGCTGCGGACCGATGCGGTCGACGAGCTGATCGGGGAGCAGATACCCGTCGAGCTGCGCGCGCGGATCGCCGCCGCCGCGGCCGGAAACCCGCTCTTCCTCACCGAGATGCTCGCGATGGCCGCCGCAGGCGAGGCTGTCGACGTCCCGCCCACGCTGCGCGCGCTCCTCGCCGCCCGGCTCGACCAGCTCGAGCCCGAAGAGCGGCAGGTCCTGGAAGGGGGCGCCGTGGAAGGCGAGATCTTCCACCGCGGCGCAGTCCAGGCGCTCACCCCGCGCGAGCTCCAGCTCACCCCGCGACTCGCCGCGCTCGTCCGGCGTGAGCTGATCCGTCCCGACCAGGCCCAGCTCCCCGGCGAGGACGGCTTCCGCTTCCGCCACCTGCTCATCCGCGACGCCGCCTACGACGCACTGCCCAAGTCGACGCGGGCGGACCTGCACGAGCGCTTCGCCGGCTGGCTCGAGCACCGCGGCGCAGAGCTCGTCGAGCTGGACGAGATCCTCGGCTACCACCTGGAGCAGGCCGTCCTGCTCAGGGCGGCGCTCGGCCACGCGGACGATGCACTTTCCGAACGGGCGGGCGACCGCCTCGCCGCCGCCGGTCGGCGGGCGCTGTGGCGGGGAGACGAGCCCGCTGCGTGCAGCCTGCTCGAGCGGGCGGTCGAGCTGGTCCGCCCCGCGCGACTGGACGTCGATCTCGAGCTCGACCTCGCACAGGCCCTGTTCCGAGACCCCCGACGAGCGGCGGCGATCGCGAACGCCGCGGCCGAGCGCGCCCACGAAGGCGGCGACCGAACCGGTGAGGCCCTCGCCCGCTTCTGCGGTGTCTACTACCGATCGCACTACGAGGGGGACTTCGACCTCGACGACCTCGATCGCCTCGGACATGAGGCGATACCACTGCTCGAGCAGGCCGGAAACCACGCCGGTCTCGTTCAGGTCTGGTCGGTGCTCGGCTACAGCGTGGCCAACATGCGCGGGCGGAACGAGGATTGGATTCGTGCGTCAGAGCGGGCGCTCGAGCACTCCCGCCTGGCCGGACGGCGGATCACGCATCTGTTCCGGATCGAGGGCGCGCTCGTCTACGGGTCGCGACCGGCCGACGATGCGTTGGGGACGCTCGACGCCCTGCTGCCCGAGAACCCCCACCCGCAGCTGCTGGTCTATCGCGCCTGGCTGCTCGCCATGCTCGAGCGATTCGACGAGGCGGCGGAACTCCTGCGGGACGCGGGCGAGCGGTGGCGCGAGCTGACCGGTGACGACTGGGTCGAAGGCCCGCTGGCTCACATCGCGTCGACCTGTGGCGACCACGCGGCCGCGTCCGCCCACTTCAGGCGGTTCTGCGACCTGCAGGAGCAGCGTGGCCACCGCGGGTGGCTGTCGACGTATGCGGGGTGGCTCGGCCGCGAGCTGTGCCTCATCGGAGAGCACGACGAGGCGGCCCGCTGGGCGACCATAAGCCGGGAGGCGGGCAGCGAGGACGACGTCGTCACACAGATGCTCTGGCGGCAGGTGCAGGCACTCGTCCACGCCCGGCGCGGCGAGCATACGCAGGCCGAGCCCCTCGCCCGAGAGGCGGCCGAGCTCGGCGAGCCGACCGACTGGCTCAGCTTCGAAGGCGACGCGCTCAGCGACCTGGCCGAGGTGCTCGCCGCGGCCGGCCGGGCGGAGGAGGCGGCGAAGACGTACGAGCAGGCGCTCGACCGCTACGGCCGCAAGAAGAACCTGGCGATGGTCGCGCAGGTGCAGCCGCGCCTCGACGCGCTGCGCGCGGGAGCGACGGCGTGAGCGAGCTTCCCGCCTGGAGCCTGCCCGCCGACGCCGTGGGACAGATCGCGCTCGCCACCGACTGGCCCGCGGAGGTCACCCGTGACTGGGCATGGGGCGGCGCGACCGGGAAGGGCGTCCGCGTGTGCATCCTCGACAGCGGCGTCGACGCCTCCCACCCCATGGTCGGTCATGTCGAGAGCGCCGTCGCCGTCTCGAAGGACGAGGACGGCGCGGCGTTCGTCGCCGAGGATCTCGAAGGCGACGTCTGCGGTCACGGCACCGCCTGCGCGGGGATCGTCCGCTCGCTCGCGCCCGAGGCGGAGATCCACAGCGTGCGGGTGCTCGGCCCCGGGTTCACCGGCGGCGGCAACATCCTGCTCTTCGGCCTGCGGTACGCGGTCGAGCAGGGCTTCGAGGTCGTCAACATGAGCCTCTCGACGACGAAGAAGGACTACGCCTCGGTGCTCCACGAGCTGGCCGACTCCGCGTACTTCCAGCGCACCGTGCTCGTCGCCTCGGCACACAACATGCCGGTCGAGAGCTACCCGTGGCGCTTCTCGTCCGTGATCTCGGTCGGGAGCCACGAGGAGGACGACCCGCTGGCCCTCTACTACAACCCGAACCCGCCCGTCGAGTTCTTCGCCAAGGGCGTGAACGTGGAGGTCGCCTGGATGGGGGGCGAGACCCTCAGCGCCTCGGGGAACAGCTTCGCCACCCCCCACGTGAGCGCGATCTGCGCCCTGATCCGGTCCAAGCACCCCGAGCTGACGCCGTTCCAGCTGAAGAGCGTCCTGCACCTGACCTCGTCGAACGTGGGAGGAACGAGATGAGCGAATTGAACGCGGCCGTCGCCGCGGCCGCACTCGGCTCGGAGGAGCGCTTCCGCGAGCTGCTCCGGTCGGTGGTCGAGGTGGCACGGGCGATCTTCGCGGCGAGGGCGTCGTCGATCCTGCTCCTCGACGAGGAGACGACCGAGCTGGTCTTCGAAGCCGTCGTCGGCGAGGGAGAGGAGAGCCTGCTCGGGCAGCGCTTCCCGGCCGGCACGGGCGTCGCGGGCTGGGTGCTGGCGACGCGGACGCCGCTCGTGATCGAGGACGTCGCCCGCGACCCGCGGTTCGCGAAGGAGGTGGCGGAAGGAACCGGCTACGTCCCGCAGGGGCTGATGGCGGTGCCGCTTCTCCACGAGGAGCGGGCCCTCGGCGTGCTCGAGGTGCTCGACCGCCAGTCCCGCTTCACGCTCCAGGAGATGGAGCTGCTGGGGTTGTTCGCCTCGCAGGCCGCCATCGCGCTCGACCTGCTCCAGCGCGCACGGGAGGCCGAGGCAGCGCTCGGAGCCGACGGCCGGTTCGGCGCGGTCGCCCGGCTCACCACCGCGCTCTCGACGCTGGACGAGGAGGCGCAGCCCGAGGCCGAGCGGCTGGTCGAGGCGCTGGCCTCGGTGCTCGGGCGAAGATGAGCCCGGCGACGGCCGGGCTCATCGAGTTCGGTGCGGCGGCGAGCTCGCCGACGCTCGGCTAGCCGATGTTGTTCTGGCCGACGGTGTTCTGGCCGACGGTGTTCTGGCCGATGCTGTTCATGTGGCCCTCGACGTCGTCCTCGTCGTCGTCGGCCCGGCCGATCCCGGCCTGACCCACGCCGGCCTGGCCGACGCCCGCCTGACCCACGCCCGCCTGGTGAGCCTCGACGTCCTCCGCGCCCTCGTCGTTCTCGCCGACGGTGTTCTGCTCTCTCTCGTCCGCCACCGTGCGTCCTCCTTCGAATGGTTGCCGCGAATTGCGGTTCGCCTACTAGACGGCCAACCCAGGGCGAATCTTCCCACCGATCCCTTCCAATTGCCAACTGACGCTGCGATGCTCGCCGCTGCATGAGGCGCGCACGCGAACAGCTGGGCGAGTCGCTCGCGGCCTTTCGGGACAACTTCACGAACCCCCAGCTCCGCCGGTTGCAGCTCGCGGGCATGGGCTCCGTCATGGGTCTGTGGGCCTACACGGTCGCGCTCGCCGTGTACGCGTACGAGGTCGGCGGCGCGAAGGCAGTCGGGATCGTCACGCTTGCCCGCGCGATTCCGGCGGCGATCTCGGCACCGTTCACCTCGACCCTCGCCGACCGCCTGCCGCGCGTTCCGTTCATGGCAGTCACCAACCTGGGCAGGGCAGCATCGATCGGAGGGGCCGGTCTCGTCGCGCTCGCCGGCGGATCCGAATGGCTCGTCTACACGCTCGCCGGCCTTGCGGCCATCCTCGGAACGGCGTTCCTCCCGGCCGAATCGGCGCTGCTGCCGGATCTCGCCCGGACGCCGGAGGAGCTGACCGCCGCCAACGTCGTCCGGAGCACGATCGAGAGCGTCGGGAGCTTCGCCGGACCGGCGATCGGCGGCGCACTGCTCGCGTTCTGGAGCCCGGGGACCGTGATGCTCGTCACAGCGGGCGCCTTCGTCTGGGGAGCAGTGCTCGTCGCGCTGATCCGCCCGGGCGTCGATCAACGCGCCAGGGAGCACGAGGCCGACGCGGCAGGCAGCTTCCTGCGCGAGTCCGCGGGCGGCTTCAAGGCGATCGCGCGCGACCGTGCTCTCCGCGTCGTCGTCGTGCTCTACGCGGCCCAGACGCTGCTCGCCGGAGCACTGGGCGTCCTCGTCGTGGTCACCGTCTTCGAGCTGCTCCACCGCAACGACTCGACGGTGGGGCTGCTGAACGCCGCGATGGGGGTCGGAGGCGTGCTCGGAGCGCTGGCCGCGTTCGCTCTGATCGGCCGCAAGCGACTGGCCTCCGACTTCGGCCTCGGCATCGTCCTGTGGGGTGCGCCCCTGATCGCGATCGGGATCTGGCCGCACCTCTGGGCCGCGCTCTTCGCGCTCGCCCTGGTCGGGCTCGGTAACACCCTGGTCGACGTCGCCGGCCTGACGCTGCTCCAGCGCACCGCACCGCCGGATGTGCTCGCCCGCGTGTTCGGCGTCCTCCAGATGATCCTGGTGGGGACGATCGGGCTGGGAGCCGCGCTGACGCCTGCGCTCATCGACGTGATCGGGATTCGCTGGTCGCTGGTGGTCGCGGGTGCGTTCCTTCCGGCGCTCGCCGCCGTCACCTGGGGGAAGCTCCTGGCGATCGACGCGCAGGCACGCGTGCCGGCCGAGCTCGGCCTGCTGCAGGAGATCCCGATCTTCTCGCCTCTGCCCGCACCGACGCTGGAGCGGCTGGCCTCGGAGCTCGAGACCGTCACGGCGCCTGCCGGCACGATCGTCATCCGGCAGGGCGGCCACGGAGACCGGTTCTACATCGTCGAGTCCGGCCGCCTGAAGGTGACCGTGGACGGCTCGCCGAGCGGGGAGCTGGAGCCGGGCGACTCGTTCGGGGAGATCGCCCTGCTCCGCGACGTGCCGCGCACCGCCACGGTCGAGGCCCGCACCGATGCCCGGCTCCAGGCGCTGGGGCGCGAGGCCTTCATCGACGCCGTCACCGGCCACGCGCCGAGCGCAAGCGTCGCCGATGCGATCGTGGGCGCCCGGCTCGGCCAGCGCCCGGCGCAGCTGCCCGAACCGGCTCCCTCGTAGTCGACCGCCGCATACGATCCCGGCCGTGGATCCGCGCGTCCAGGCGTATGCCCGCGTGCTCGTCGACTGCATCGAGCCTCGGCCCGGCTGGCAGGTGCTCGTCCGCTCGCAGCCGCCCGGACGCCCGCTGGTCGAGGAGGTCGTGCGCGAGCTGGGCCGCCGCGGCGCCCGGGCCCTCGTCCGCCTCGGCTTCGACGCCGTGGGCGGCGTGTTCACCCGCTTCGCGCCGCTGGAGCTGATCTCGAACCCCCCGGACATCGAGCTCCAGGAGATCGGCAGCGCCGACTCGTACATGGCGATCGTGGCGCCCGAGAACACCCGGGCCGGCGCGGACGTCCCCGCCGAGCGGCTCAGCGCCAGGCAGGCCGCCCTGCGTGGCCCGCACCTGCCGTTCCTCATGGACGAGAAGCCCTGGGTCGGCTGCTACTTCCCGACCACCGCAGCCGCCCAGGATGCCGGCCTCGGCCTCGCCGCCTTCGAGGACTTCCTCTACGGCGCCGTGCTGATCGACTGGCACGAGCTGCGGGAGAAGATGGAGCGGATCGCCCAGCACTTCGACCGCGCCGAGACGGTGCGGATCGTCGGCGCCGAGACCGACCTGACCTTCAGCCTGGCCGGACGCGAAGGGAAGGTGGACGCCCTCGCCGCGAACATGCCCGGAGGCGAGATCTTCTACTCGCCGGTCGAGGACACGGCCGAAGGGACCATCAGCTACCTGGAGTACCCGGCCTGCTACCTCGGCCACGAGGTCGACGGCGTGCGGCTGCGCTTCGACGGGGGGACGATCGTCGAGGCGTCCGCGACGAGCGACGAGGAGTTCCTGCTCGGAGCGCTGGACACCGACGAAGGCGCCCGGCGGCTCGGCGAGTTCGGCATCGGCTGCAACCCCGGGATCCAGCGGCACATACGCAACACCCTGTTCGACGAGAAGATGGAGGGCACCGTCCACCTCGCGATCGGCACCGGCTTCCCGCAGATCGGAGGGATGAACTCCAGCGGGATCCACTGGGACATGGTCAAGGAGCTGCGGAACGGCGGCCGGATCGAGCTCGACGGCGTCGTCGTCCAGGAGAACGGCGTATGGGCGCTGTCCTAGATCCCCGCGTCGAGGAATACGCACGCCTGCTGGTCGAGCGCTCGCTCGCCGTGCAGCCGGGCTGGCAGGTGATGATCGTGGCGACGCCCTCGTCGCGCCCGCTGGTCGAGGAGCTCGTCCGCCAGCTCGCCCGCGCGGGCGCCTGGCCGCTCGTCCGGCTGTCGTACGTCGACCAGGAGCAGGTGCCGTTCGACAGCCTCTGGGCGACGGAGGCGCCGGAGGAGCTGCTCGGGACGATGGCCCCGATCGAGGCGCGGACGCGCGAGGAGCTCGACGCGTGGCTGCTCATCTTCGGCTCCGAGAACACCCGCGGCGCGACGGTTCTCTCGGCGCAGCGGCGCCAGAAGCTGCGCCAGGCCTACGTCCCGTTCAACCAGCGCCGCCTTGCCCCCGGCTTCCCCTGGGTGGGTTGCCTCTACCCCACCGAGGCGTTGGCGCAGGAGGCGGGGATGACGCTCGCCGACTACGCCGACTTCGTCTACGGCGCGTGCCTGCTCGACTGGGAGCGCGAGCGCGAGCGCATGAGCGGCTACGCCGAGCGCTTCGACGCCGGCGAGACCGTCCGCATCGTCGGGGGCGGTACCGACCTCACGCTCTCGATCGTCGGCCGCTCGGGGCTCGTCGACGACGCCCACTACAACGTGCCGGGCGGCGAGTTCTTCTATTCCCCGGTCGAGGACTCCGCCGAGGGCGTGATCGAG
This sequence comes from Gaiellaceae bacterium, assembly GCA_036555585.1. GTDB lineage: Bacteria > Actinomycetota > Thermoleophilia > Gaiellales > Gaiellaceae > DATBLE01. The sequence continues at coordinate 5,747 of DATBLE010000038.1, read as the reverse complement.
TTCTCGGAGTTCCCCGCCGTCTACCAGGGCGCGATCTGCGAGGGCGTCCGGCTCCGCTTCGAGGCAGGCAAGGTCGTCGACGCCTCCGCGAGGGCGAACGAGGACTACCTGATCGGCGCGCTGGACACCGACGAGGGCGCGAGGAGGCTGGGCGAGCTCGGCATCGGCTGCAACCCCGGCATCCAGCGGCACACGCGCAACACGCTCTTCGACGAGAAGATCGACGGGACGGTACATCTCGCACTTGGCGCGGGGCTCGCATTCGTCGGCGGCCTCAACCAGAGCGCTGTCCACTGGGACATGGTCAAGGACCTGCGGAGGGGCGGGCGGATCGAGCTCGACGGCGTCGTCGTCCAGCAAGACGGGGCATGGGCGCTGTAGACGCGCGCGTCGCCGAGTACGCGAGGCTGCTCGTCGAGCGCTCGCTCGACGTCCAGCCCGGCTGGCAGGTGCTGATCCGGGCCCAGCCGGAGGCCCGGGCCCTGATCGAGGAGCTGACCGCGATGATCGCCCGGCGACGCGCCTACCCGCTCCTCCGGATGAACTTCACGCAGTACCCGTCGGACGAGGCGTGGGCGAGCGAGGCGCCGCTCGACCTGGTCGGCGAGATGGCGCCGATCGACCGCTACGCCGCCGACCACATGGACGCGAGGATCACCGTCGACGCACCCGACAACACGCGCGGCGTCGCCGTGCTGAGCCCCGAGCGCCGGGCTCTGATGAAGAGGGCCGCGGCTCCGTTCTTCCGGCGCACGATCGCGGACGAGATCCCCTGGGTCGGCTGCCAGTTCCCGACCAATGCGCTCGCACAGGAGGCGGGCATGCCGCTGGCGGCGTTCGAGGACTTCTTCTACGACGCGTGCCTGCGCGACTGGGACGCCGAGGGACGGGCGATGCAACGGCTGGTCGCACGCTTCGACGAGGCAGACCGCGTGCGGATCGTGGGCGACGAGACCGATCTGGTGCTGTCCCTGCGCGGACGCAAGGGCGAGGTCGACGCCGGGTACACGAACATGCCGGGCGGCGAGTTCTTCTTCTCGCCGCTCGAGGACTCGGCCGAGGGAACCGTCTACCTCGACGTTCCCACAGAGCTCGACGGCGCGCCGGTGTCGGGGATCCGGCTCGTCTTCCGGAAGGGGCACGTCGAGGGGGCGTCGGCGGAGCAGGGCGAAGCCGAGCTGCTCGCGGCGCTCGACCTGGACGAGGGCGCACGCTTCGTGGGCGAGCTCGGGATCGGCTGCAACGAAGGAATCACCCGGCCGATGCGCAGCATCCTGTTCGACGAGAAGATGGCCGGGACCGTCCACCTCGCGCTCGGCGCCAGCTATCCCAAGGTCGGCGGGACGAACGTGAGCGCGCTCCACTGGGACCTGATCAAGGACCTGCGGACTGGCGGCCGGATCGAGCTGGACGGCGACGTCGTCCAGGAGAACGGGGTCTGGGTAAGGGTCTGACCCCGACGGGGTCTGACCCCAGGGACCGACGCGCATGCCCGTCTGAAGGGACAGACCCCGTCGGGGTCAGTCCCTGGTCGGCGCGGGTCGCGCTCGCCACCTGCGCGGAGCTGCCGGACGGCGACGAAGACTTCCTGTCGCTGATCGCGGCGCTGGCGGAGCTCGGCGTCGCAGCCGAGCCGGCGGTCTGGGACGACCCGGCGGTCGACTGGGGCGCGTACGACCTCGTCCTCCCCCGCTCGACCTGGGACTACCCCGAGCGCCACGGCGAGTTCCTCGCCTGGGCGGCGTCGGTTCCGCGTGTGCTCAATCCGCTGCCCGTCCTCGAGTGGAGCACGGACAAGCAGTGCTACCTGTCGGATCTGGCCAGAGCCGGGGTTCCCGTGGTCCCGACCGCGTTCGTCGCGCCCGGCACGGGCCTCGAGCCGCAGGACGGCCCCTTCGTGGTCAAGCCCGCGATCTCGGCGGGCGGGCGCAGCTCCGCACTCTTCAGGGCCGACGAGGCCGACGAGGCCCGCGCGCTCCTCGCCCGCATCCACGGCGAAGGCCGCACGGCGATGGTCCAGCCCTACCTCGGCGATCGCTACGAGAAGGCGCTCGTCTACCTCGACGGCGACTACTCCCACGCCGTTCGCCGGCATGTTCCGCTGCCCGCCGCCGGCGAGCGTGACGTGCTCTACCTCGACGAGGAGGTCGGCCCGACGGCGGCGACTCCTCGCGAGCGCGCGATCGCGGAGGCGGCGCTGGCCTGTGCGCCTGCAAGCCTTCTCTACGGCCGGGTCGACCTGATGGGCGAGGCCGTCCTGGAGCTCGAGCTTGCGGAGCCGTCGCTCTACCTCGCCCACGGCGAACGGGCGGCAAACGGCTTTGCAGAGGCGATTGCGCGCCGCCTCTGAGCGGCTCCGCGGCCACCACGGTCTCGGCCGTTACAGTGGACGTATGAGCGTGCGCGACTCTCTCGGGCGGCCGCTCCGCGACCTCCGCGTCTCCGTCACCGACCGCTGCAACTTCCGCTGCGTGTACTGCATGCCCAAGGAGGTCTTCGGGCGCGACTACCGCTTCCTCGACCGGCGCGAGCTGCTCAGCTTCGAGGAGATCGAGCGGCTCGCACGCGCCTTCGTCGCCCGGGGCATCAAGAAGGTCAGGATCACGGGCGGGGAGCCGCTCGTCCGGCGCGACCTCGAGCGGCTGATCGAGCGGCTGGCGGGCATCGGCGGGCTCGACCTGACGCTGACGACGAACGGATCGCTGCTGCCGCAGAAAGCGCCGGCCCTGCGGGACGCCGGGCTCGGGCGGGTGACGGTCAGCCTCGACTCGCTCGACGACGCCGTGTTCACGGCGATGAACGACGTCGACTTCCCCGTGCAGCGCGTGCTCGACGGGATCGAGGCCGCGGCGGGCGCGGGGCTGCCGGTGAAGGTGAACATGGTCGTCAAGCGGGGGGTCAACGACGACAGCGTGCTGCCGATGGCCCGGTACTTCCGGGAGCGAGGTCACATCCTCCGGTTCATCGAGTACATGGACGTCGGCCACTCGAACGGCTGGCGGCTCGACGACGTCGTCCCGGCCGCCGAGATCGTCGCCGCGATCGACGCAGAGCTTCCGGTCGAGCCGGTCGGCCCCAACTACGAGGGCGAGGTGGCGAAGCGGTGGCGCTACCGCGACGGCGACGGCGAGATCGGGGTGATCGCCTCGGTCACGCAGCCGTTCTGCGGCGCCTGCACCCGTGCACGGCTCTCGGCGGAAGGCCGGCTCTACACATGCCTGTTCGGCGTCCGGGGCCACGACCTGCGCGCCGTCCTCCGCGGCGGGGCATCCGACCGCCAGCTCGGCGAGGAGATCGAGCGGATCTGGGGCCGGCGCGCCGACCGGTACTCGGAGATCCGCTCGGAGCAGACGACCGGCCTGGCCAAGGTCGAGATGTCCTACATCGGCGGATGACTCCGGCCTACCCGCGCGTTAGTATTCGCATGCCCGCCCGGGAGCACGTCCTATGACCGCACTCGTCGCAGCCGGACGCAGACATCTGCCCAGAGGCTGGGCCGACCTGGGCCTGCAGGTGGCCATCTGGTTCGGCTTCCTCGGCCTCTACCAGGTCGCCAGAGGCGTCGCCGACCGCAACCCCACGCAGGCATTCGAGAACGGCCTCGACGTCATCCGGATCGAGGAGCGGGTCGGCGACCTGTTCGAGTTGACGGCGGCCAACTTCGTCTCCGGCTCGCACTTCCTGATGCTGCTCGTCAACTGGACGTACTGGAACTCCGAGTTCACGGTCGTCGGGCTGGCGCTGCTCTGGGTCTACCTGCGGCGCAACGCGTCATTCATCCGCTTCCGCAACTGGATCCTGCTCGCGAACCTGGTCGGCCTGATCGGCTACGTGGTCGTCCCGACTGCGCCGCCGCGGATGTTCCCGACCTTCGGCTTCCCCGACACGCTCGCGAACATCGGCACCCTGAACCACGGCAGCGGACTGATCCAGCTGGCGGCCAATCCGTACGCGGCGATGCCGAGCCTGCACGCGGCCGACGCCTTGATCGTCGGCATCTCGATGATGCTCGTGTGCCGGCACTGGTGGGCGAGGGCACTGTGGCTGCTGTGGCCGGCGTGGGTCTGGTTCGCCGTGATGGCGACCGGCAACCACTTCTGGCTCGACATCCTCGCGGGCATCGTGGTCGCGTTCCTCGCCGCGGTCGTCGTCTACCGCCGGCCGATCCTGCGGCGGCTGCGCCCGAGCCCGGCAGCGGGCTGACGCCGCCCCGCGTGGACGTCAAGTCCACCTACACCGACGGGGCGCGGCGGATCGCGTCGCGCTCGATGACCGGCCTGGCGCGGACGCGCGTGACGCCGTCGATGCTCACCGCGGCGGGCGTCTCCCTCTGCGTCGCCGCGTCGGTGCTCGTCTACTTCGAGTACCGCAACGAGTGGCTCTTCTTCTGGGCCGGCTCGATCGTGTTCGCGCTGGGATCCGTGCTCGACATCCTCGACGGCGCCCTGGCCCGTGCAGGCGGGAAGGCGACCCCGTTCGGCGCCTTCCTCGACTCGACGACGGACCGGATCGGCGAGGCGTTCATGCTGGGCGCGATCGCGCTCGCGTTCGCACGCGACGGCAACGAGACCGCCCTGGCCTTCACGTTCGCCGCGCTGGCGGGCTCGTTCCTCGTCTCGTACACGCGCTCGAAGGCCGAGGCGCTGGGCCTGAAGGGCGACGTCGGCATCGGCTCACGGGCCGAGCGGGTGGTCGTGATCTGCATCGGCCTCGCGCTGGCCCCCTGGGGCGGCCTTCAGTGGGCGATCTACCTGCTCGCCGCGACGGCGTGGATCACGGTCGGACAGCGGATCTGGTTCGTTCGCCGCCAGCTGCGCCACGGCGCCTGAAGCGTCGCTCGTTCTGTGTAATACTGCTAGCACATTGGCTGCTAGCAGTTCTGACCGGAAAGGCGTGATGGTTCGAGCGCCGGCCTCTCTGAAGCGCGCTCTCGTGCGAGAGACGGCCAGAAGAGGCGCTTCTCTGAACGACGTCGCAGTCGGACTGCTAGCAGAATCGTTCGGCGTCGACTACCGGCCGACCGGGCGGAAGAGCGCCCTCCCCGGCTCGAGCCCCGTGATCCTCCTGCGCATGCCCGAGCAGTTGCGGGCTGCGATCCGGGCAGAAGCGACGCGAACCGGCGACCCCTTCAACGACGTCGTGCTCCGCGCGCTCGCGGACGGGCTCGGCGTCCCGGCGAAGAGCAACCGCAGAGGAAAGGAACTCATGGCCAACACGAACGGCTCGCAGAACGGGCGCACGCGCGCGAGCGGCAAGGTGCGCGTCGCGATCATCGGCGCCGGCAACTGCGCGAACTCGCTCCTCCAGGGCGTGCAGTACTACAAGGACGCGAGCCCGGACGACTTCGTCCCGGGCCTGATGCACGTCGACCTCGGCGGCTACCACATCCGCGACATCGAGTTCGTCGCCGCGTTCGACGTCGTCAAGGGCAAGGTCGGCGTCGACCTCGCCGACGCGATCTGGGCGCATCCGAACGACACGATCAAGTTCGCGGACGTCCCGAAGACCGGGATCAAGGTCTCGCGTGGCATGACCCACGACGGGATCGGCAAGTACCTCGCCCAGGTCGTCGAGAAGGCGCCCGGGCAAACCGACGACGTCGTCGGGATCCTCAAGGAGACCGGCACGGATGTCGTCGTGAACTACCTCCCCGTCGGCTCCGAGGAGGCGACGAAGTGGTACACGGAGCAGATCCTCGCGGCAGGCGTCGCGATGGTGAACTGCATGCCCGTCTTCATCGGGCGCGA
>DATBLE010000037.1:0-31372 GCA_036555585.1 Gaiellaceae bacterium | reverse complement strand
GCCGCTGGCGCCGCGGGCGAGCGCGGCCTGGATGTGTTCGGTGTTGGTGGAGACGGAGAAGATGACGACTTTGACGTTCGGGTGGCGGAGTCGGATGCGGTCGAGGCAGCCGAGGCCGTCGATGCCGGGCATGCGCATGTCGAGCAGGACGACGTCGGGGTCGGTGCGTCCGATCAGCGGCAGCACCTCGCTGCCCACGCGCGCCTCGCCGACCACTTCGAAGCCCTCCTCCTGCTCGAGCACGCGCCTGACACCGACCAGCCACAGCGCCTGCTCGTCGGCCAGGAGCACCCTGGTCGGCCGCAGCGGCCGGTAGTCGAACGTGCGCCTAGTGGTCGTGCTCGATGGGCTCGCGTCTTCGACGCCGATCTCCGACACCTGGGGTGTCCTTTCTCGACGCTCGTCGTGGCGTGGGCCGCAGCGTCGACGTCACCGCTAGCTGGCTGTCCTGGGTCGCTTCTGCCGCGGCTTCTTGGCGGGCTTCGGTTTCTTCGCGGGCGTGGGCGGCTTGCCGATCCCCGTGATCACGATGTAGGCACTCGTCGTCGGCAGGAATCCGGGACGGGTGGTCGACTTCGACGTCTGGAGGTGCAGGAGCGTGCGCCCGGAGACGACCGGCCAGGTGAAGACGACGGTACCGCCGGGCGTCGTCGCCTTCTGCGCCACGGACCTCCAGGGACGGGTGTTGCGCGTCCGGTCGTACTGGGCCAGCACCAGAGACGTCGCGGCCGCGGCAGGGAGGACCTTGCCGCTCACCCGCAGGACCTTCCCGGTCTTGAGCGTCCGCGGCGTGGCGCTGATCGTCAGGATCGGCGTCACGCCCACGGTCACGGGTTGCGAGAGGACCCGCCCTGCAGCGAGGGTGACGCGGTAGTCCGTGGCGGCGCTCGGCTTGACCACGGTCGAGAACGAGCCGTCGTTCGCATCCGTCGGCAGGGTCGTGACGGTCGCCCAGGCCGTCCTCGGCGTCCCCTTGGCCGCGGACCTGCTCTCGAGCACGACCTGGTCGCTCTTGAGCGGCGACACTCCGGAGAGCGTGACCGGGGCGCCGTATGCGACCGACGGCTTGCTCGCCTTCAGCTGGAGGCCGGTCGGGACGGCGACGACGATCGTTCCCCTGTGCGTCCCGGTGAAGCCCGTCGCCCGGTAGTTGACCTTCCCGGGGACGTCCATCTTCTGCCCGACCGTCTCGCCCGGATGGATGAGCGGAATGGTGAACGTGGGGCCGAGAACGGCGTGGTTCTCGTTGCCCACCCCCGTGAAGTAGACGGTGTCGCCGAGCTGCACGGTGGCCGTCGCGGGCGCGGGCCCGGCGTCGGTGAGGCTGACGGTCATGCCCCCTGCGATCGCGAACCCGGCAAACCCCAGCACGCCGACGGCTCCCACGCCGGCCAGCACGAACGCGATTCGTCGCTTCATCCAGCGTGTCACAGCCTGTCTCTCCCTTTGGTCATAGGGCCTCGCACCTCGAAGGTTCGACGCACGGAGCGTAGGCCGACCGGCGCGCACACGTGCCACACGAAGGTCTAGGGCGAGCCGTGCAGGAATCGTGCCTTCGCGGGCCTGTTCTAGACGGCTCCGGTCGTCGCCGGGCGCTTCGCGTCGAGGAGGGAGCGTCCCCGCATCGTGGCCGGCACGTCGTGACCGAGCAGCTCGAGAACGGTCGGCGCGACGTCGAGCAGGTGCATCCCGTCGAGCGCACCCGGCTCGATCCCCGGTCCGGCCATGATCAGCAGCCCGTCCTGGGCGTGGTTGGCGTCGTCGGGACCCGTGTCGTTCTCGAAGGTGTGGATGCCGTCGGGGCCGCCCACGGTTCCGACCGCGCGCCAGAGCAGGTCGCCGAAGTGGACGAGCAGGTCGGGGGCGACGCCGTTCACCTGCTCGTAGACCTCCTCGGGCTTGAACACCTTCGTCGCCATCGGCTTGCCCTCGTCGTCCGGGATCGCGGCGAGCCGGGCTGCGAGGTCGTCGCGGACCCGCTCGTAGTCCTCCGGGTCGACGACGCCCTGGGGCTCGCGCCCGCGGACGTTCAGGAAGATGCGGCTGTAGTAGCCGCCCTCGCCCCAGGCGGTCGTCCGCGACCAGTCGATCCCGAGCTCGCGGGTCGAGCTCGTTCCTTCCGGCTCGCGCTCCAGCGCCAGCAGCCCCTCGCTCCGCAGCCATTCGTTGACGCGGATGCCCCCGTCCATCCGCTTCGCACCGTGGTCGGAGACGACCAGGACGGCGGTGTCCTCGTCCGCGTGGGCGAGCAGGCGCGCGATCAGGCCGTCGACGTGCCGGTGGTAGTCGAGGATCGCATGCTGGTACGGGCCCGGCCCCGGGTACTTGCGGTGCGCTTCGTCCATGTACTTCCAGAAGCCGTGGTGCATACGGTCGACGCCGATCTCGACCATCGTGAACAGGTCCCACTGCTGCGTCGCGAGCAGGTGCTGGGCGACGGCGAACCGCTTGTCGGTCATCGCGTAGACCTGCCGGAGCAGGTCGTCCTTGTCCTCGGTGCGGAAGTTCGGGCAGTCGAACAGGTACTCGCCGACGAGCTGCTCGATCTCGCGCTTGACGAGCGGCGGGAACGTGTACTGCTGACCGGTCGAGGGCGTGAGGAAGTCGGCGACCATCACGCCGTTCAGCGGCCGCACCGGGTACGTGCCCGGCACGCCGATCACGATCGAGCGCCGGCCGCGCCTGGTCATCAGATCCCAGAGCCGCGGCTCGTGGATCGCCGTCCCGTTCGCGATCACCAGGTTCTCGTAGCCGTGGTCGGCGCGGTTGCGGAACCCGTAGACACCCAGGTCGCCCGGGGTCCGGCTCGCCATCATGCACGACCAGGCAGGGACGGTGATCGGCGGGATCACCGAGGTCAGCGGCCCGTGGGCGCCGCGCTCGACGAGGCCGCGGATGGTCTCGAGCTCGCCCAGCCAGGGGCCGAGCACGAGCGAGGGCTCGGCGCAGTCCAGCCCGATCACCATCACCTTCTTCGCCCGAGCGGACACGTCCCTCCCCGTTTCGTCGCCCTGGTCTCGTTCTACTCGATGTACCCGAGGCTCCGCAACCGGCCCTCGACCTCGCCCTCGCCCCGGTCGTACCGCGTCACGCCCGCCAGCTGCCCGGCCTGCGCGGGCTCGGCGTATTCGGGCGGCCGGCGGTCGAGCAGCGCCGGCTCGATCGCCTCCGCGAGCAGCCTTCCGTCCAGGTCGTAGGGGATGGGCTCGCCGAGCAGGTACAGGATCGTGGGCGCGACGTCCTCGATCGACGCCGTCAGCTCGCCGCCTGCCAGCGCGGACGGGCCCGTGAGCGCGACCACGCCTTCGTGGCGGTGGCTGCCGACGTAGCTGACGTCGCTCCCGGGGGCGATGTCGATCGAGTCCCAGAGCGGCCCCCGGCGGGTGAGCGTGCCCTTCCCGAGCCACGCGTACCGATCGAACTCGACGACCAGGTCGGGCAGGCGGTCGATCGCCTCGCCGTGGAAGAGATCCTCGCGCCGGTGAACCGCGGCGACGATCGTCTCCCCGTCGGGGCTCCGGAGCTCGAGCAGCCTGGCGGCGATCTCGTCTCTGAGCGCTTCGTATTCCTCGCCCGGCTCGACGATGCCCTCCTGCTCCCGACCGCGGACGTTGAGCACGATGTTGCCGAAAGTGCCGTAGGAGAACGCGCGCGTCCGCTGCCAGTCCGCGACGGTGAACTCCTTCAGCTCGAGCGCCCGCTCCCGCAGGTTCGGCAGCCGTCGCTTGAGGGCGCCGCGGAGCCCGCGTGGCAGCTTGCGCTGGAGCTCGAAGACGGAATGCACGAGCCGGCGCCTGGCCTCGTCGCTTCGCAACCCGGGCCGACCCTCGGCATACGCGAAGTACCCCTCGCGCTCCAGCCACGCATTCAGGTTGACGACGCCCTCGAGCGATCCGCCGCCGTGGTCGGAGACCACGAGCACGTCGCGCTCGGAGCCGGCGGCGGCGAGCAGGGCACCGACCGCCTCGTCCAGCAGCCGGTAGACCTCTGCGACAGGGCTGGCGGCGCCGTCGCGCTCCCACTCCGGCCAGCAGAGGTGATGGATGTGGTCTGCCGACATGAAGACGACGAAGAGGAGCTCCGGGTCGAAGCGCTCCGCGAGCCAGGTCACGACCTCGACCCTCTGCTCGCAGACACGCCGGACGAGGTCCAGGTCGATCGCCCCCCCGTCGCCGAGGGGGAAGGCATGGTCGGAGGCGAGCGTGCCGAACCTCGCGCGCAGCTCGTCGGCCAAGCCGGCCGGGTGCACGACGTCGTCTTCGCGGGCGGAGGCGTCGAGCCCCGCGATCGAGAATCCGTCGACCTTCGGGGCCGGCCACGTGAACGGCACGTTGACGACGCCGACGGACTTGCCCGCCGCGGAGAGCAGGTCCCAGACGGCGGGCGCTCTGCGGAAGCTGCCGTTGACGAGGCGAACATGATGCCCGCTCTCTTCGCGCTCGACGAAGTCCCAGATGCCGTGCCTGCCCGCGTTGACGCCGGTGACCATCGTCGTCCAGGCGAGCGGAGTCAGCGGGTGTGTGGTCGAGTGCAGCGTTCCGCGCGTCCCGGAGCGCAGGATCCGGGCAAGGTTCGGCAGCTCGCCTGCTTCGACGAGGGGGTCGATGACGTCGAAGGTCGCTGCGTCCAGCCCGATCACCGTCAGGCCGCGACTCACAGCGCCGCCGCCCCCTCGGGCGCGAGCTGCGACACGAGGTAGGCACGCAGGTCGTCGGCCAATCCCGTTTGCTGCCCGGTCGCGGGGGGTGCGTCCACCGAGCTGCGGAGGATCTCGCCGAGCCGGGTCGGATCCTCGACCAGTTGGACGAGGCCTGCGTCCCGGACGCGCCGGGCGAAGTCGAGCTGGTGGTCGTCGACGTGCTCACGGAAGGAACGCAGCCGCGGCACCACGACCGGCCGCTTCTGGCTGGCCAGGACGACCAGCACGGTGCCGACGCCGGCATGCGCGACCACGATGCGGGCCCGCCGGACGTGGTCGACGAGATCGTCGAAGGCGAGGTAGTCCACGCAGTGGGCGCGCGAGGGGAGGATCGAGGACGGGCCGTGCTGCACGATCAGCTCTTCGTCGAGCTCCAGGGAATCGATCGCCTGGAGCAGGCGGTCGAACGGCGCGTCGTGGGTTCCGACCGTGACGAAGATCACTGCGCGAAGACGCTCCCGACGAACCGCGCGCGCCTGACCGAGCGCGGGAACTCGGGCCACTGACCGTAGATGCGGTCGGCGACCGGGCCGATCAGCTTGAGGCTCAGCGACGCGTGGTCGATTCGGGAGAGGCTCTCGACGTAGACGATCTGGGTGCCCGCCCGGTGCGCGAGCCAGGCGAAGGGAACTGCGACCCCGGCGCCGGTCGTGATCAGGACGCGCGGGCGGACCTCGCCGAGGATACGGCGCGCCACGGCGAGGTTGCGGAAGAGGTTGCGGATGCTCCTGTTGGTCGGCCCACGCGCGAAGAAGACGCGCTCCTGCCCGAGCAGCGAACGGGCGTCGGCGCTATCGAGCGTGACCCAGGCGGTCGAGAAGCCACGCCAGGCGTCCTTGAGCGCGAACAGCTGCAGGAGGTGACCCCCCGGCGACGCGACCAGGAGCACGTCGGCGCGTCCGTTCCCGGACGCGACCGACACCGGCTGGGAGCGATCAGTAGGCGCCATGCTTGCGGAGGACCGCCGGCACGGTCCGGGAGAGGAGCTTGATGTCGCCCCACAGCGACCAGTTGGTCACGTAGAGGTAGTCGAGGGTGACCATCTCGGCGAACGGGAGGTCGCTGCGCCCGAGCACCTGCCACAGGCCGGTGATGCCGGGCGTCAGCTGGAGCCGGCGCCGGTGCTGTCCGAAGATGTTCTCGTCCTCGGAGAGGATCAGCGGGCGCGGCCCGACGAGGCTCATCTCCCCGCGGAGGACGTTGAGGAGCTGCGGGACCTCGTCGAGGGACCATTTGCGCAGGAAGCGCCCGAACGGGGTCACCCGAGGGTCGTCGGGGATCTTGAACATCCGCGGCCCCTGCTCGTTGTGCTTGTTCAGGTGCGCGATCTCGCCCTTGCGGTCGTCCGCGTCGACGAACATCGTCCGGAACTTGAAGATCTGGAACCGGCGTCCGCCGGCCCCGACGCGCTCCTGCCGGAAGAAGACAGGCCCGGACGACTCGGACTTGATCCGCCAGGCGCTGTACAGGAGGAACGGCAGGGTGATGAGCAGGCCGATGCCCGCCAGCGTGATGTCGAGCGCCCGCTTGCAGGCACGCGAGGTCGACGAGAGCCGCGGCGTGTTGAGCGCGACGAGCGGGATGCCGTCGAGGCTGTGGAACTGGTTCCGCCACCCGATCACCTCGTACATGCGGGGCACGATGTCGACCTGGACCCCGAGGTCGAGGCAACGGCGGCAGAGATCGACCTGGGCATCCGCCGGCAGCCGCGAGAAGGCCACGATCACGCGCTCGACGCGCTCCGTCCGCAGGACGTTCTCGATGTCGGCGAAGCCGCCGAGGTGCGTGATCAGCGGTCCGCTCTCGACCTCCATCGGGTCGTCGTCGAGAAAGCCGACGATGTCGAGCCCGTACTGCGGACGCGCGGCCAGCTTGCCTGCGATCAGCCTCCCGACCTGGCCGGCGCCGACGATCACGGTGCGCTGTCGCAGCCCGAGGCGGCTCCGGGCAAGCCAGCGTACGAGCGCCCGGCACACGGTCAGCAGCACGAGGTAGATGAGCCAGAACGCAGCCGCGTGACGGAGCCGCGGGTGCGCGATGTGGGTCGCGTTCAGGAAGAGGATTCCCAGCCAGGTTGCCAGGCTCGACAGCAGCAGGAGGTCGGGGAGGTCGTCGGCTGCCGAGCGTCCGATCGAGATCTGGTCGCGGTTGTAGAGGCCGTAGACCTTCGCCAGCATCGCCCAGGCGGCGATCCCGGGCACGACGAGGGCGAGGATCCCGATGTCCTCCGTCTCGAAGCGGCGGAGGACCGTGAGCTCGAGGACGGCGATGGACAGGGCGCAGGCGATGGCGTCGCCGGCCATGAGCAGCACCGGGAACCTCAGGGCGAGGTGGCTCCGGAGCCGCTGCTTGATCGGCCGCGCCCGTCGCTTCCGGCTGGCGGTGACGAGGGAGAACAGGTCGAGGTCCAGGGACTCTGGCGGGGCGTCCGGGTGACCGTTTGTGGTCGGCTTCGGCGCCGCAGGCGCTCGTCTCATACCCATCGGTTGCTCTGTCCCTCCCCTGGACAAGCGCGGCTCCGTACCAATCTGGGCCGGCAAGCCGATTAAAGCCCCCTCCGCAGGTGGTGTGTGCTCCCCGCAGGTCCAGGCCTCTCTGGACGTTCCGAGGATGGCTTCCGACCCGGAGAACACGGAACCTAAAAGACACGGCTGATTCGCCAGCCGCCGCTGTCGTCGACCGGATCCGGGAGGAACGCCGGATGCACCGCTTCATGCTCGCCGGAGGCATCAGATAGGCCGCTCGCTCGTCATCGGGCTCGACGGCTGCTCCTGGAACGTCCTCGAGCCCTTGCTCGAGACCGGCGAGCTGCCCAACCTCGCGCGGCTCCGGGCGGAGGGAGCCTCTTCCGTGCTCGAGAGCACGATCCCCTTCCAGCCAGGCCCCGCGTGGGCTTCCTACGCCACCGGCTGCTCACCGGCCGCGCACGGCGTCTACGACGTCATGATCCTGCGCGAGGACGACACGCTGACCGTGGCCTCCGGCGACGATCTCAGGCGGACGACCTACTACGAGCACCTCGGCGCGGAGGGCAAGCGCTCGGTGCTGATCAACCTGCCGCTCGACCAGGACGGCTGCGAGAACACGGTCATCGTCAACAGCTGGCTGACCGACGACGGCGCTCGCCGGATCCTGCCGATCGGCAGGCAGGCGCGCTACGAGCGCCTCCTCGACGCGTACAGGACCTTCCCGGAGCCGGCCGGCGGCATCGAGGACCTCTGCGAGCTCGAGCAGGCGCGATTCGATCTCGCGCGCGAGCTCTTCCTGGCCGAGGACTGGGACCACTTCTTCGTTCTCTTCTCCTCCACGAACTGGGCCGGGCACAACCTGACCGGACGGTTCCTGCAAGGGGACGAGGACGCGGCGGCGGCGCTGATCCAGCTCTACCGGCAGCTCGATCGACACGTCGGCTGGCTCGTCGACCACGCGAACGGGGCGACCGTCGTGGTCATGTCCGGCCACGGCCAGTGCGAGGAGACGGCGGTGCTCCGGATCAACTCGCTCCTGCTCGAGCTCGGCTTGCTCACCCTCCAGGATCGCGACTCGCACGCGGCGAGTCGGAGCGCAGGCGAGCAGGGGTGGCAGCGGCGGCTCAGGCTTCCCGTCGCGGTCAGCCGTCACCGCGCGAACCGGTTCCTGAGGCCGCCCGGCCTCGTCGCCAAGCGGCTGGTGGCGAGGGGGCTCGGCATCCAGGTCGTGGCATCCGTGCCGCGCATCGACCGGACGCGCTCGACGGCGTTCATGCCGACCGACGCGTTCTTCGCCGTGTATCTCCGGAGCGACGACGGCCACATGCAACAGGTCCGGCGCGCGCTCGCCGAGCTCACCCTTCCGGACGGGCGCCCGGCGCTCGACGGCGTCTGGACGGTCGAGGAGCTCTACGACCGGGCTCCCGGCCCCGACGACCCGGACCTCGTCTTCGCGCCCGCCGCCGGCGTGCGGCCGTCGGCGGCCGTCAAGGAGCCGGTCGTGGACGCCTGGGCGATTGCCGGGCGCGGCTGCCACCAGCGGGACGGAATCGCGATCTTCGCAGGCGACGGAGCTCGCACGGGCGAGCTCGGCCGTCTCTCGATCTGCGACATCGCACCGACGCTGCTCTGGTCGATGGGGGCGCGCGCTCCGCGCCGGCTCGACGGCCGAGCGGTGCTCGAGGCATTCGATCCCGCGTTCGTCGCCGAGCAGCCGGAAGAGGCGCTGCTCGCGGACGAGCCGGACGACTCGTTCGACTCCGGCTACGACGGCGTCGCCAAGAAGCTCGAGGGGGCCCTGTGACCGGAGAGACCGTGCCGCGGCCGGCCGGCCTCGTCTCCGGGCCTCTCATGCGCTCGCACGCACCGATGACCTGCGCCAAACAAGGGAGAAGTCACCGATGAACAACAGGCACATCCGGGCGCTCGCCCGCTTCTGGTGGTTGCTCGCGATCGGCCTGGGGATTGCGCTGATCGCCGCCGTCGAGATGATGGCGACGATCTCGGTGGGGCTTCCGCCGAAGGTCAGATACCGCTCGCACGCGACGTTCACGGCCACGCAGCAGGAGCTGGTCACCACCCTCGACAATCCGTACCTGCGCACGCAGGAGCGGACCGTCGTCCCGCGGCCCCCGAAGACGCAGGCCGTTCGCGGAGCAGGCGCCAGCTCGTCGACGGTGCAGACGGTGCCCCAGGCGCCGTCGGTGCAGGTCGGCGCGCCGAACGTCAGCGTGCTGGTGCGCGCGGCCAACTACTACCCCTACCTGATCCAGTCCGACCCCGTGATCGCGATCCGCGACAAGATGTTCGGACCGCTGCAGGGCGAGGTGACGGCGCAGGCGCTCAACTCCTTCCAGACCGCCACGCGCTACCGGCCCTCGACGTTCCCGATCATCAAGGTCAGCGGGTCGGCCAGGAGCCCGAGGCTCGCAGTCGGCCTGACGAAGGCAACCGTCGTCGCCTTTCGGCAATGGCTCACCACCAGCCAGGCTCGCGCCCAGGTTCCCGAGCGGGAGCGCGTGCTGCTCCAGGATCTGAAGCTGCCGGACGGCGCGGTGGCCTCCGGCGGCCCGAACCGCGGTCTCGGGTTCCTCGTCGCCTTCGCAGTCCTCGCGGCGTTCGGCGGGCTCGCGCTGATCCTCGACAACCTCTTCCCGAGCGGGCGGCGAGGGGCCGCGGTGGCGGTTCCGCACGACTCGATCGCCGCCGTCGCCGACGATGACGTACGCGACGGAAGCGAGCTGGCCCGCGACCTCAAGCCGGCACCGGACAGCATCCCGGAGTATTCGGCCTCCGAGGTGGAGCCGGCGCGCTGGCAGGCGGATCGCTCGAGGGTCCACCGCTGACGCCCTAGGCGTCCACCGGAGAGAGCATGGACTACGGCGAGCACCTGGCGGGTCCGATCCCGCTTCGCGGCAGCCAGGCGTCAGGAGGCGGGCACAGGGTCTTCGTCGGCCGGGCGACGGCGCTCATGACCTGGCCGAACGCGGCGATCCTGCTCGTCGTCGTGATCTGGTTGATCCCGATCAAGAGCTACCGCTTCCCGGTCGCGCTCCCGTTCAACCTCGAGCCCTACCGGATCCTCATCCTCGCGTTGATGTTCGCATGGGTGGTGTCGGCGCTGCTCGGCGGCGCCCGTCTGAGCAGCGCGGGTCGGACCGGTCCCCTCGTGGTGCTCGCCGGCGCCGGAGTCGCCGCCCTGATCGCCAACCGCGACGCGATCGACGCCGCCGCCATCCAGGGACAGGCGGTCAAGTCGCTGTCCTTCTTCCTCAGCTACCTCGTCGTCTACCTGCTCCTGACCTCCACGTTGTCGAGCATCAGGGAGGTGGAGGTCATCATCGAGGCGCTCGTGATCGGAGCTGCTCTCGTCGCCCTGGCTGCGCTGTACGAGACGAGGACGAGCTACAACCTGTTCGACCACCTGCAGAGCGTCTTCCCGTTCCTGGAGCACACCAGGGTGGCGGGACAGAACTTCGCCGGCGGCCAGTTGCGCGCACGTGCCTCGGCTCAGCATCCGATTGCGCTGGGTGCGGCGCTCACCCTGTGCATTCCTCCCGCCGCCTATCTCGCTCGCAAGGCGTCGACGAGGGGTCGAGCCGGCCTCTGGCTGTGCGCCGCCGGCGTGATCTCGATGGGAGCGCTCTCGTCCAAGTCCCGGACCGTGGTGCTCATGCTGCTGGCGATGCTGATCGCGGCCGGGATCGTGTTCGGCCCGAAGGCCCTGCTTCGCCGGTGGCCGCTGGTGCTCATGCTGGTCGCCGTGACCCACTTCGCCGCACCGGGAACGGTCAGTCACCTGTACAAGCGCTTCAATCCGAAGGGCGGTCTGGTCGAGCAGCAGCAGGTCCGCGCCGGCGAGACGGGATCCGGCCGGCTCGCCGACCTCGGCCCGGGCCTCGGCCGCTGGGTGGGGTCGCCGCTCTTCGGCAGGGGCCTCGGGACCGTCGCCGCGACGGGCGGCCAGGCCGATGCGAGGAACGGTCTGGTGACGACCTCGATCATCTTCGACGACCAGTACATGAACACGCTCGTGTCCCTGGGGGCGCTCGGGTTCCTGGGCGTGTTCTGGTTCGTGTGGGGCTCGGTCAGGAAGCTCGCACGATGCGCCCGGCGACTTG
Organism: Gaiellaceae bacterium; assembly: GCA_036555585.1. Classification (GTDB taxonomy): domain Bacteria; phylum Actinomycetota; class Thermoleophilia; order Gaiellales; family Gaiellaceae; genus DATBLE01. Next base: position 20,084 of record DATBLE010000037.1, on the reverse strand, counting down.
TGGGCACGGAGAAGGAGTTGATCGGCGCGCTCGCGATCAGCTGCGCGGGGTTCGGCGCGGCGATGCTGACCTACGACGCGTTCTCGTTCGTCCAGTCGACGCTCGTGTTCTTCATCGTCGCGGCCCTGGGGCTGCGCGCCCGGGCGCTCCTGACCCCGTGACCGGTCCCGGCCGCATGCGCCGGATCGTCGTCGTCGGGTCGTACGGGGCCGGCAAGACGACGCTCGCGACCCGGCTCGGCTCGCTGCTCGGGCTCGACGTCCACCATCTCGACGCGCTGCGGTGGCTGCCCGGCTGGCGTCTGAGGCCGCTTCCGGAGTGGCTGAGGATCCTCGACCAGCTGGTCGCCGGCGACTCCTGGATCATCGACGGCAATTTCGAGCACACGCTCGAGCCTCGGCTCGCACGTGCGGACACCGTGATCGTGCTCGACTTCCCCACGGTCGTCTCGCTCTGGCGGGTCTCGCTGCGGCAGTTGCGAGGAGGCGCTCGACCCGACTTGCCGCCCGGCCTGAAGGAGCGGCCGAACCGCCGCTTCCTGCGGCTCGTGCTCACCTACCGGCGGCGCGAGCGTCCGGTCATCCGCGAGCTGGTGGAGCGCCATCGCGCGGGACGCCAGGTGATCGTGCTGCGCGGCCCGCACGAGGCGGCGGCGTTCCTCGAATCGGTGCGAGGCGCGCTGCCCGATCCGGTCGAGGGCGTTCCGAGCGCTAGGTTCGTCCGAGACCGAAGCGCAGCCGGCGCATGAAGTAGGAACCGGCCCGGCCCATCCGGCTCCGGTTGGCCAGCCCGGCGCGGGCAACGGCTGTCGGCAGCGTCAGGTACGCGGCGGCGACCCTGAACGGTCCGCCGGCGCGGGGCTCCGGCTCGTAGCCGAGCCCGCGCATGACGGTGCCGCACGTGGACTGGACGGCGGCGATCTCCACCGGCGAGAGCCGCTCTCGCCAGCGCTCGAGCGGCTCCGTCGAGATCCCGCGGCTGTCCCCGCCGGCTCTGTACGAGCTCTGCACGAGCGGCACGTCGAGCATGGACGGCTGGTACTCGAGGTCGAGCCAGGAGCAGAGGCCCCGGACACAGGCCTCCGGCTCGGTCAGCAGGCCCTCGTAGCGCAGGTGGTAGACCCGGTCCGACCCGAAGCTCCGCTGTGCGGCGATCGCCGCGTTCGTGGCGGCGCGCCACATCAGAGAGCCGAGGACGACGTGGTAGGAGCGGCGTGCCCGGCGACGATCGGCCGTCCACGGAGTGTCCAGGTCGGGCGAGAGCTCCTTCCTCCTCGTCCAGTCGCGGTACGACGCGACGACCGCGCGCGGGTCGCGGATCAGGCACACGATCCGGGCCGAGGGAAAGGCGGCCAGCATCTCCGCGATCCGGAAGACGTGGCGCGGCGTCTTCTCCCCCCAGCGCACGTCGGTCCTGCCGTGCGAGACGGCATCGAGCCGGCAGAACGCCTCGAAATGGGCGTCGGGGCCGCCGCCGAGCTCCTCGGCCAGCGCGGCGAGATCGGCGCGCGCAACCAGGCTCTGCTCGGGGTCGCTTTCAGCCCCGTAGGCGCGATGCCCGATCTTCAGGAAGTAGTCCTCGCAGCTGCGTCGCTCGTCGTCGGAGAGCGGACCGCGTTCCCGGCCGGCGAAGCGGGTGCGCAGGTCGTCGAAGTAGTGCGTCTCGCGGACGATCCACACTCCGGTGTGACGGTTGAGGATCTCTCGGACGACGCTGGTGCCGGACCGGGAGGGCCCGACGGCCAGGATCGGGCCGTGCTCTTCTCTCGTCGAATGCTCCGGTGTCGTCGTCACGGCTGGCGTCGGCCGCCGTCGGGGCGGCCTTCTCTCGTCAGTTGTAGGCGCCGGCGCCGGAGCGGGAACGCGTCGAACCGCCAGCGCGGCCAGGACCGTCGGCTAGATTGGTCTCCGAGCAGGCTGGCCTAGACTCCTGGTAGAGGGCATTTTCTGGCCCGGATCCGGGGACTTCCACCGACCAACGCGTCCGACGACGTGCGTCTCGACTCCACTTTTCCACGTACCCTCGCGCGGAGAGCCCTGCTGGTCGGGATCGTCGCCGGCTTCCTGGGTTTCGGCGCGGCCGGCTGCGGAGGTACGTCGAGCGCGCCCTCGACGACGACCGAGCCGACTCCCCCGAAGGGCACGTGGCCGGGCATGCGGTCGATCACGCTCGTCGACCGGACGTGGTTCTGCGACGGCCCCGTCAACCTGAACGTCGTCCGCGTCGTCATGCACGGGACCCACAAGGACGCCGTCCATCTCGATCAGGGGTGTACGGGAAGCATCCAGAGCCTGCAGGTCGTCGGCGACGGCGGTGCGCTCGGGCCTGCCGGAGACGGCGTCAAGGTCCATCCGGGCGCGCACGACCTCCAGATCATGGGCGGCTTCATCAACTGCGGCAAGAAGTCGCGCGGCAAGCACCAGGACGCGATCCAGGCGATGGGCGGCCGCAACATCGTGTTCCGCAACATCACGAGCCGCGGCTGCATCAGCTCCTTCATGTTCATCAACTGGGGGCGCCTCCGTGCCGAGCGCCCGACCGGCATCCTCTGCGTCCACTGCCGCGCCGAGACCAGTCACTACTCCCTCTTCGTCGGCAACTCGACCGATTCCGGTGCGAAGTCGAGCTCGTTCGTCTCTCGCGCCCGGCCCCGGGTCCTGCGCGGCGCCGTTCAGCCGATCCTTTCCGGGAACACGTGGACGGAGCGCGCCGCGGCGGCGTCCTGAACCGATCCGGTGCGCACGATCGCAGTCGTCATACCCGCGTACAACGCCGAGCGCACGATCCGTCGGATGCTCGAGGCCCTCGCCGGCCAGCATCCTCCCCCGCACGAGGTGATCGTGGTCGACAACGGCTCCACCGATGCGACTGCCGGGATCGCGCGTGAGCTGAACGCGCGGGTGATCACGGTGCCGGGCGCCGGGCTGGTCGGCCGTGCGCGGAATCGCGGCTGGGAGGCCGCGACGGCCGACGTGGTCGTCTTCCTCGACGCCGACGCGATCGTCGGCCCGGACTGGGCGGCCGGGCTCCAGCGTGCGCTCGCCGAGCATCCGAAGGCAGTCGTGGGCTGCGCACGCAGGCTCGTCGGGCGCAACAGCTGGTCGTGGGTCGCCCAGCTCCAGGTCGGCTCGCCGTGGATCGAGAGAGGCGGCCCGCGGCAGGTGCGGGCGCTTCCCTCGTTCTGCGTCGCCGTGCCCCGGGACGCTCCGATCCGCTGGGCGGAGTCGTTCGGCGGGGAGGACGGCCTCTTCGCGGTCGACGCGCTGCGCGCGGGGCTGCCGCTGGTCTTCGACCCGCGCTTCTACGCGGTGCACGACGAGTACCGCGAGACCTTCGGCGAGCTGCGGCGCTGGCAGCGGAGACTCACCTACGGGATGGCTCGCTGCCGGAGTGTCCAACGCGAGGGATGGCGGAAGCGGATCTTCTGGCGGTTCCCGATTCACTACTTCGCGCTGGCCCGCCTGCCGCTGATCCACCGGCGGCTGCGACACGATCCGCAGCTGAGAGGCATGTTCCTCCGGTACCTCCCGCAGATGGTGGTCGCGGAGTGGACGCTCGGTTTCAGCGCCCTTCGCTTCGTCTGGCGCAGCCCGCCGGAGAGGCCGGCGCCCGCCCCGCTCAGGCAGTCCGCAAGCCGGGCGCCCTCCGCCTGAGCACACGGCCGACTCGTGCCCGCCAACCGAGGTAGTCGCGAGGGTCGAGGCTGGCGGTCTGGCAGTGGATCGCGAAGGAGTGGATCTGCTGCGCGCGTCCCTGGAGGGTGCGGACGGCGAAGCTCTGGGCGGTGAGGGGCATGTTGCGCTCCATGTCCTCGTCGCTCGTCAGCTCGCAGTACGGAGAGCGCGGATCGTCCATGTGCTCCTGGTGGAGGAACGGGTAGTACCAGCCGTTCAGCCAGCCGGCCCGGGCGAGGCGCTTGCAGTACATCGGGAAGCTCATGTCCCGGGCGAGCAGCCCCAGCTCCTCGACGCAGGCCCGCTTCATCAGGTAGCCGCTCCCCTCGACCCACAGGTTGCGCAGCAGCCGGTGGTCGCCGGGAAGCTCGTCGATCCGCGGCTCGGCGAGGTCGGGGACGAAATCCTCGTCGCGGAAGCGCCAGCAACCGACCACGCCGAGCCCGGGCACGTCGCGATGGGCCCGCCGCAGCGTCCGACCCCAGCCGTCCGGCATCAGGCAGTCGTCGTCGACCTTGCTCACGAAGTCGCCGGTCGACTCCCTCCAGAGCCAGTTCGTCGGCTCGCGGAGCTGCCGGTTCTCGGGGCTGTGGTGGAAGCGGTGGACGCGCGGGTGCGACGCGAACGAACGGACGAGCTCGAGCGTCTCCTCGTGGCCGCCGTTGTGCCAGAGCCAGACGCGCATCGTCTCGTCGCAGGTCTCGAGCAGGCGCTCCAGAGCCAGGCGCGTGTAGCCGGGCCGCCGGTGCGTGACCATCAAGATGTCGACTGTGCCTTCGTCCACGGCGCTCTCCCCGTCGTCGGACCGACCACTCGGATCTTGTTCGAGAACGGCGCCTGGCACAAGAGCGAGTCATCTAGGGTTCGCCGCGATGGGCGGGGACGAGGAGTATCTCGAGCGACTTCGGCGATACGAGGATCCGGCCGAGGGGATCTCCGAGGAGTTCCTCCCCGTCTCGCTCGGGCCGCGTGCGGCTCACGCGATCCTCTCACGGCCGCTCGGAGAGAGCCGGGCGGTGGGCTGGGTGGTCTGCGCCGCGCTGGCCAAGGAACGCAGCTTCGTCCGCCGGCTCGAGGCTGTCGTCGCACGCAGCCTCGCCTCGAACGGGTTTCCGGCGCTCCGCCTTCGCGGCGGCTCCGACGACGCCGACGGCACGGCGAGGGAGATCAGCTTCGGCGCCCGGCTGGCCGAAGCCGAGGACGCGGTCGAGCTGCTCCGATCCGAGACGGGGACGACCGCGATCGGCACGGTCGGCGCGCTCGCGGGCGGCACGGCCGCCGCGCTCGTCGCCGACCGCCTCGAGCTGCCCATGCTCGCGCTCCTGGAGCCGGTCGTTCGCGGCAAGCAGTACCTGAGAGACCTGCTGAGGATGCAGGCTCTCTCGGCGCTCGTGAAGCCCGAGGCCGAAGGGACCGCCCCGACCCAGCGCTCGCTCGACGAGCTGCGCACCCGGGGCTGGACCACCATCCGCGGCTTTCGCCTGACGCAGGAGGTCTACGACGAGATCGCGGCCGCCGACCTCGTCGAGGACGTCAAGCGGTTTCGCGGCGCTTCGCTGATCGTGAACGTCTCACGGTCGGGGCAGCCGAGCGCCCCTCTGCTGAAGCTCCGAGACCGTCTGGAGGAGCTCGGAGGCAGGGCCGAGCTCCGGACGGTGCAGGACCCGCTCGTCGTTGCCTTCGGCGAGAACTACCTGCGCGACGTCAGCTACGTGCGGCGGGACACCCGCATCGAGCTCGACCGGAAGCTCGCGGACGTCTTCGTCGGCTGGCTGGCCGAGGAGCCCGCCGCCGGCGGGGGTCGCTAGCGCTGGGACTGCAGTGCTCGCCGCCCCGCCGGCCCGAGCCTCGACCGCAGGAGGCGCGACCAGCGGGGGGCGGACGAGCGCAGCGTGGTCTTCGCGCGGACCGTCCAGGAGAGGACGTCCTCGCCGATCCCTCGGCGCTGCTTCTGCTCCCAGCCGGGGTAGTGCTCGTCCATGACCGCGCCGCAGAGCTCGCGGAAGACGGACTGCTGCGCCCGCGACCAGTGCTCCCAGGACATCGGAGCGCGGGCGGAGCGGTTCGCGTGCGGGACGGCGGGGACGGCTGAGGCGGGGAGCATGCAGAAGTCGCGGAGATCGGACCACAGCTCGGGAAGGTCTTCGAGTCGGACCCGCATGGACTCGAGTGGCAGCCGCCGGAGCTCCCGCCCGATCGTCCGGTGGGTGTAGCTCCAGTACCAGCAGCACCTTCCGAACGCGTCGAGGTCGTGCCAGCGCTCGGCGGAGACGTCGCCGACGGCGTCGCCGTGGATGCGCGTCAGCGCCCACTCCTCGGTTCCCGGCGTGCGCAGCTCGAGCTCGCGCGGGTGGTAGATGTTCCGCCCGGCGAGCGAGGCGACGACGGCGCGGCCGTCGCGGATCAGCCACACGATCCGGGCGTCGGGGAAGGCTTCGGCGAGGGCGGGCAGTACGAACGAGAGCTGGTTGTGCGACTCTCCGCTGACCAGCTCGCCGCCGATCTGCGCGGGGTCGCGGGTCGAGCGCAGCAGCTCGACCATCCGCTCGTGCTCCAGCCGGCCTTCGGCGTAGCCCTTGATCTCGGCGAGCAGCTTCGGTTCGTGCTCGTGCTCCACGGTGACGCCCTGGACGGAGCTGAGCAGGTCGGCGAGGGTCATCGTCCCCGACCTGCCCGTACCGACGACGAAGATCCGCGCGGGACGGCTCATGCGGCTGCCTGTGCTCCGGCGGGGGCCTGCTCGCTCCGGGCGAACGACCCGTCGAGCCACTCGACGACCTTGTCGAGAACCAGCTCCTGGCTCTCGGGGGGCATCAGGTCGAAGCCGGCAAGCGGATCCGTCGGCAGCAGCTCGATTCCGAACTGGCCGCGTTGGGAGGCCTCGAGCCGGTCCGTCATGGAGCTGAGACTCTTCGTCGCGCGTGCCTTGTACACGTCGCGGCCGGCCTCCGACTCGCTGTAGAGGACGAGCACCCGCGCGTGGCCGAGCTGTCCGACTGCGTCGCGGACGAGGGAGGTCGGCTTCCGTTCGGCGAGCGCGCGCTTGAGCGGGCGGACGACGTGGCGCCGGAACCGCTTGCTCCCCCGCAACGCCGACGCGATCGGGCTGCGCGCGTAGCGTCGCCGGAGGCTCGTCCAGCCGCCTCGGTCGATCAGCGGAGGAGCGAGGCAGATCGCGCCGACGCACTCGGGCCGTGCCGTCATCCTCAACGCGACGCGCCCGCCGTAGCAGAGCGTCGCGATCGCGAACCGCTCGACCTCGACTCCGCGCCTGACGGCGGCGAGCACCGCTTCGGCCTGCTCGAGCGCGGGCTCGATCTCTCCCAGCTGCCACGCCTCGGTGTCGTTCGTGCTCTCGCCGAGGCCGAAGTAGTCCATGCGCACGCTCGCCAGCCCGCGCTCGGCCAGTCGAGGGGCCGCGCGCTCGAACAGGAGGTACGAGCCGACGGACTCGTCGAGGCTCGCCCCCGGAAGCATCAGGACGAGGCCCCGGGGGCGCCCCTCCGGGACCGTGACGACCGCCGCCAGGTGCCCGCCCTCGTGGGGGACGAAGATCGGAAGCTCTCTCACGTCCGTCACACCGATCCCTGAGATGCGACGCGGAGGCGCAGCGCCCGCAGGCCGCCGGTGGTCTTCGCCCGGACGCGGGGCTCGAGCGCGAGCAAGGTCGCCGCCGCGGTGGCGATCGCGAGCGGCAGCGTGGCCGCCAGCCCGACGAAGGGCGCGACGCCGTCGAGCACGCCCGTGGCTCTGAGCGCGAGGACTGCGACGGCGCCGGCTGCACCCGAGAGCAGCGGCGAGCGCAGCCCCGGGAGGAGCCGGCGCAGGGGCATGTCCGCCACGCGGGCGATGAGCACGAGGTTGACCGGGATGAAGACGACGACGAAGAGCACGGCGCGTGAGCCGGCCATCCCGAACACCTGCGAATGCGTGCTCGTGCCCCGAAGCAGCAGGGCGACGACGACGAAGGTCACCGTGCTGACGGCCGCGAAGAGCCAGACCATGAAGACCCGCAGGTGCGGCTTCGCGACCGCGAACAGGAGCGGTGCGGTGAAGAGCATCAGCGCCTTGGAGATGCCGACGAGGGCCAGGAGCTGCAGCGCGCCCGAGGCCGCGCCCCACTTCGAGCCCAGGGCGTCGACGATGAACTTGCTGCACGCCGCGATGACGAGCATCACCGGGATCGTGGTCAGCATCGTCGTCCACATGCAGGAGTAGACGCTGCGGCGGAGCGCCTCGGGCGAGCCCTGGTGGCGGGAGAACTCGGGCAGCGAGAAGAGCTGGACCGGTCGGGCGGCGAGCGCGAGCACCGACTCGATCAGGCGGTCGGCCAGGCGGTACAACCCGACGGAGACAGGTCCGAAGAAGATCCCGAGCATCAGCGCGTCCACCCGCCGGTTGACGAAGACGCCGAGATTGCCGGCGAACACCTGGCTCGAGAACCCGAGCAGCTGCCGTGCGTGCGAGAACGAGAAACGCAGCCGGGGGACCCAGTGGCCGACCGTCCAGAGGAGCACGAGCGAGACGGTCGAGGCGGTCAGCTGCTGGCCCACGATCGCCCAGACGCCGAAACCCTTCAGGGCGAGGACGATGCCTGCAGCTGCGCCGAAGATCGCCGCCAGGTTCGAGCGCAACGCGAGCTTCTTGAACTTCAGCTCCCGCTGCAGAATCGATTGCTGGACGATCGTCAGGCCCTGGAGGATCAGCCAGATCGAGAGGACGTCGATCACCGGCTGGAGTTGGTCGACGTGGTTGACCCCGGCCCACCACCCGCTCATCGCCACGCTGATCCCCGCCAGCAGCACGCACCAGGCGAGGTTCAGCCAGAAGGCGGAGTCGAGGTGCGCCTGCTCGAGGTCGGCGCGCTGGATGAGCGCGGTCGAGATCCCCTGCTCGAGCCAGAGCTGCATGAACGCGATGTAGATCAGAGCCATCGCCACGACGCCGTACGCCTCCGGGCCGACGATGGTGGCGATCACGAGCGAGACCGCGGTGGCCAGCCCGCGCTGGCCCCAGTTCATGACGAACGCCCAGCGGAGCGGGGCTTTGGCCCGCTCGGGACGCGTGCCCCGCTGCCTCGCTGCCGCGGGCGGACGTGGCGTCAGTGGGCGTGCGTCCTCCACGCGAGCTCAGCCGACGACGGACACTCTGGTGGGCGCCTCGACGGGTGCCGAGCCGTGCGCAAACGGCCGCGGCGGGCCATGGCCGGCGGATGGCTGGTCTGTGGACAGCATGTCGCTCTCGATCGGGATCAAGCTCGTCTCTGAGCATCGCCAGTCCCGGCAGAGCGCAGATCCGACCTTTGGCCAGGTCCGGCAGGTCAACCGTATGGAGCCGTCCTGCAGGGGTTTTCGGGATCGTCCGTGGGCTACAGTCCCGGCCCTTGACCGTCGACGTCGTCGTTGTCGCCTACCGCAGCGCTGCGCATCTCCGCGAGTGCGTCGAGCCGCTGTGCGACCAGCCCGGCCTGAACGTGATCGTCGTCGACAACGCCTGCCCCGAGCGCTCGCCCGCGCTCGTCGCCGATCTCGACCTGGAGATCGTCGAGATGGGGGCCAACGAGGGGTTCTCGGCCGGCTGCAACGCCGGGGCGGGGCGGGGCCGGGGGGAAGCGATCCTCTTCCTCAACCCCGACGCGAGGATCGAGCCCGCGGCCGTGCGGGCCCTGGCGGAGCGCCTGGAGCACGATCCGCGGTGCGGGGCCTGCGGGCCCCGGGTCCTGGACGGCGACGGCCACACGAGCTTCACCATGCGCAACGACCCCCGGCTCGGCTCGGCGTTCGCCGAGGCGCTCTTCGTCCACCACCTCCTGCCGCACGCGCGCCGGGCGAACGAGATCGTTCGCGACGGCTACGACGAGCCGGCCGAGGTCGAGTGGCTGAGCGGAGCCGCGCTCTGCGTCCGCCGGACCGCCTTCGACCGGCTCGGCGGCTTCGACCGGCGCTTCTTCATGTACAGCGAGGACGCCGACCTGTGCCTGAGGCTGAGGAACGCGGGGCTCACGGTCCGGTACGACCCGGCCGTGGTGGCACGGCACGAGGGCGGCGCGTCCGCCCCCTCGCCCGGGCAGGCCGCCCTGAAGGCCTCCTCGCGCCTCCTCTACGCCCGCATCCATGCGGGACCGCTCGAGCGACCGGCCTTCCGGGTCGCCGCCGCGGTCTACGAGGTCGTCAGGCTGCCGCTCGCGCTCGCCCGCTCGCGGGCGCACCTCCGCGGCCGCCTCGCGGCGCTCGGCGCCGTGCTGGGGCGGGCGCCGCGGCGCCCTGCCTGACCTCCCGGCGGCTCAGCGCCGGCGGGCCGCGTATCGCCGCCAGACCGCGTCGGTCACCGCCTGCCGGACCTCGTCCGGCGGTCTTGTGCCGTCCACGACGACGACGTCCGGAAGCTCCTCGGCCAGCTCCAGGTAGAGCTGCCGGCGCAGATCCAGCAGCTCGACGCTGTGCTCGCCCTTGCGCTCGAACAGGACGCGGCCGGGAACGTCGATGAGGACGATCGCGTCGGGGCGGAGCGTGACGGCGTGCAGGAGCCACATCTGGAAGCGGGGGCCGAGCCCGGTCGGCCGGCCTCTGTGGACTCGCGCGTCGTAGACGAACCGGTCGAAGACGACGAGCCGGCCGAGCGCGCGGTGACGGCGGGCGACGAGGGAGCGGCGTGCGAACCGCCCGGTCACGCGGGTCTGGCGGACGAGCCGGCGGTGCAGCGGGCGCGGCCTCGGAGCCGCGGCCCCCTCGGGGGCGCGCCAGACCTTGCCCGGCGTGGAGGTTCCGCGCTGCATGCCCATGTAGACGATCCTGGCCGGCAGCCGCCACGACTCGACCAGCGCGTTGACCAGCGTCGACTTGCCGGCGCCGTCCGGCCCGAGCACCGCGACCGTCATCCCGCGTCGCCGGTAGATCACCAGAGCCCGGCGTACGGGCCGGGTGGCGAACCTCCACGCCCGGCCGGCGCTCCAGCCGGGCGGCACGACCAGCGGCTGCAACGCCGCCCTCAGCTCCGGCCAACGGCCGGCGCGCGCGAGCGCGACGAGAGCCGATGCGTCCCACGGAGGCGTGCAGGCCGCGTCGATCGAGCGCGCCAGCGGCCCCGTGGAGCTGCATTCCGCGGCCAGCTCCTGCACGGTGCGCAGCGCGTGCTCGGGCAGGTCGTCGCGGTCGAGCAGGTGGTGGAGCGCGAGCGTCCAGAAGCGATCCTCCGGCCGGAGCAGCGGCACCCCCTCGACCCGTACGCGACGGGCGAGCGCCTCCTCGCCGCCGGCGAGCCTGAACCTCCGGCCCGGGCCGAACCCGAGCTCGTGCACGACGTCCAGCGCGAGCCAGCGGTCGTGCTCCGCGTCGTAGGCGATGAAGGAGCGATGGCGGCTTCGCTGGGGAACCGGGGCGAACCCCGCATCCGCCAGCACCCCCTCCAGGCGCGGTGCATCCCCGCTCGAGACGAACAGGTCGATGTCGTTGCGCGAGGCCATCGGCGAGCCCTCTCCTCGCAGCACGCACCAGGCGATGCCTGCCTCGTCGAGGGCCGAGAACGCGGCCTGCGCGGTCGCGCCGGTGCCGGGGCCGGGGCTGTCCACGGGGAGCAGGACCTCGGTCATGGGTCCAAGTATCGGGACGCGGCCAGATGCCCGGGCTGGCGCGTCGGCCGGGGTCACCTCTACTTTGCGACAGCCCGGAGCAGGCGGGCCAGGTTCCCCGCCAGATGGCGGGTGGTGAAGCCGCGCTCGAATGCCTCCCGCGCTGCTCGGCCCATCTCCCGCGCGCGGTCCGGGTCGGCGAGCAAGGCGTGGAGCGCGTCCGCGATCGCCTCCGGATCGCGCTCGACCAGGAAACCGGTCGTTCCGTTCGTCACATACTCGGACATGCCTGCCGTCTCCGTGGCGACCACCGGGCGCGCGCAGGCCATCGACTCGAGGAGCACCGTCAGGCCCGAGAGATGCAGGTTGGGCGTGACCGCGAGCGCGACGACCGAGGCACGGCCGTAGAGGTCGCGCATCTGCCGGTGCGTGAGGTCGGGACGGCGTGCTCCGACCGTTCCGGGAACGTCGACGTCGTGGTGGGTGGCCAGCTCGAGCCGGGCCGGGCTGCGGCGCGCTTGCAGGCGCTTCATCGCCTCGACCAGCAGCGGGTGGTCGCGATGCCGGTCGTTCCCCGAGCCCACGACGAGCCCCGGCTCGGGCGCGACGCCGTCGGTGTGCCAGAAGTCCGCGTCGACGGCCATGTGGATGAAGTGCGCGCGGTCTGCGGGCACGCCCCAGGCGCGGAGCACGTCGAGCTGCGCCGGAGCGTTCACGTAGACGCACGCGGCGGACGCGAGCGCGCGCGCCGCAGCCGAGCGGCGACCGAGCCGTGGCACGTCGGTGAGCCAGACGACGCCGGTCGCGACCGGCGGCTCGCCCCGCGCGCGGCTACGGGCGGCGGCGAAGGCGCCGGCCCGCTCGTCCCAGCAGACGACGACGTCGGCCGACCGCCGCTCGCGGCGGTCCCGGGCGAGGTCGGGCAGCTCGAAGCCGCCGGTGGCGAGGCGGGTCGCCCGCTGCGCCAGAACGCGCGCCCGGCCGGGCCGCGGAAGCCGGCGGAAGGCCACGGAGACGCCGAAGTCGCCCATCCGGTCGAGCCCGTACGGAAGGCGGTCGGGCACCTCCCCCTGCTCGTGCCGGCGGGCCCACTCGGCCGGGTCGACCGTGTGGGAGTACTGGAGGTACGCGCGAACGGACTGCTCGGTCACGCGTCGTTCGTCCGCCGTCGCGCCCACGAACCACACGCAAACGGCCGGCGCTCGAGGCCCCGACCGGCTTTCGAGAGGGCGCGCCTAGCCATTTGGTCAGTTTTGGGCAAATCCGGGAGTGGCTGCGAGGCAGTCGACTAGACTGGTCTACATGCGCCCGTTCTCCACGTCCAGCTCGGGCCGGCGCGCGCGTGTTCGGCTGCCCGTCGGCGTCGCCCTGGGCGTCGCGGTCCTCCTGGCCGTCGGCGCCCCGAGCGGGTCGTCCTCGACCGCGAAGGTGCTCAAGGGCTCGATCAATCAGGACCGGCTGTGGACCTGCAGCGGCCCCGTCGACCTCGACTCGGTGACCGTGACCATCAACACGGGCGCCAAGCTCCCCAACCGGGGGTCCAACAACAACGACGCCGTCCATCTCCAGGCGGGCTGCACCGGCCGCATCGGGAAGATCACGATCGTCCAGTACCGCGGCGACGCGATCAAGGTCGCATCCGGGGCACACGACCTGTTCATCGGCGGCGGCTCGATCCGCTGCTACGGCCACGACGAGAACAAGCACCAGGACGGGATCCAGGCGATGGGCGGGCAGCGGGTCACGTTCAAGAACCTCGACGACCAGTGCGAGAGCGCGAACAACGCGGCCTTCTTCGTCAGCAAGGGCATCAACAACCCGGTCCCGCCCTCCGACATCATCTGCGACACATGCCTCCTGAAGGGCGGCGTCATCACCGTCCGCATCTACAACTCGGTGCGGTCGGGCATCCGCAACTCTCGGGTGGTCTCCGGAAAGTATCGCCCGTACCTCACCTCGAAGTCGACGGTCGATCCCGTGAACGTGGGCAACACCTTCCTGCCGATCGGCGCCGACCCGGCAGCCGCCGGCGGACAGCCCTCGACGCCCCCCTCGACCGGCAACCCGCCGTCCAGCTCGAAGGGGCTGCCGCGGATCAAGCTTCCGGGCACGCTCCAGCTCCCGCTCAGCCTCCAGAAGAGCGGGCCCATCGGCGTCGCGGCGGCCGAGATCAAGGTCGACAGGTCGGTGCTGCTGCTCGTTTCGGCGGTCGCGGGCGCCAACCCGGCGAAGGGAGGGTCGCTGCTCCCGCTGCTGAAGGAGAGCACGGTCGCCGGGGTGCGCAGCGGCCGTCAGCACACGACCATCGTGGCCCGCGTGAAAGCCGGACGGTCGACGCCGATCAGCATCCGCCTGCCCCTGAAGTCGCTGCACCCGGGCACCACGTACAACCTCAAGGTGACGGCGTCCGTGGCCGACACCGGCCAGTCGGCGACGCTGTACGTCCCGTTCAAGGTCTAGGCAGTGGAGATCGCGGGGCAGATCGAGGCGTTCATCGCCGCCGAGCTCGGTGACCCGGCGAAGAGGGTGACGGCGCGGGACGACCTGCTCGACGACGGTCTCCTCGACTCCGCGGGCCTCGCGCAGCTCGTCTCGTACCTCGAGGAGCAGTTCGACATCGAGATCGACGACGAGGAGCTCGTGCCCGCGAACTTCCGGACGACGGAGGCGATCGCCGACCTCGTCGCCAGGAAGACCGGCGCGACCGTCTAGGGAAGCTTCGCGGCGAGGATCTTGCCGGCGGGCGACCGCGGGAGCTTCTCCAGCAGCACCACCTGCTCGGGCTGCTTGTAGCCCACCAGATGCCGCTTGCAGTGCGCCCGGACGTCGGCGGCGGTCATGCCGTTCTTCACCACCACGGCGGCCTTCACCGAGTTCGTGCCCCAGCGATTCGGCGCGGCGTAGACCTTGACCTCGACGACCTCGGGCAGCAGCGCGATCACCGCTTCGACCTCGCCGGGCAGCACCTTGTGGCCGGACGAGTTGATCACGTCCGACGCGCGTCCTCGCAGAACGATGTTGCCCGCCTCGTCGAGGCTGGCCAGGTCGCCCGTCTCGAACCAGCCGGTCGCGACGGCGGAGCGGTCGACGCCCGTGGGCGAGAGGTAGCCCGCCATCATCGACGAGGATCCGATCAGGAGCCTTCCCACGCCCTCCTCCACGGTCTCCAGGTCGGGGAGCGGCTCGATCCGGATCGACACGCCATCCATCGGGGGGCCGACGCTGCGAGGCTCGCTGGGATCGCGATCGGGGGTCGCGACGGAGATCCCGCCCGTCTCGGTCGTCCCGTAGAGCGGCCGGACGGTCGCGCCCCACCGCTCCGCGACCTGGGCGGCGACGCGCTCGGGCAGCGGAGTGCCCGCCGTGGTGAGGCAGCGCGGCAGGCTGAACGCCTCGTCCGCGGTGGCGAGCAGCAGCTGCAGGGTGGCCGGCATCGACGGGTAGACCGTGACCGAGCCCTCCACGAGGGCGCCGATGACGCCGCCGGCGGTGACGCGGCGCATCGAGCGTACGGTCGCTCCGCTCAGGAGCGGCACCATCACGCACATGCCGAAGCCGTAGGCGTGGCTCATCGGGATCGTGCACAGGACGGCGTCGTCCTCCGTGATCCCGATCGTGTCGATGTAGTGGCGCGCCTCCGCCAGCGCCGCGGCGCCGGGGCGCACCGCCAGCTTCGGCTCGCCGGTGGTGCCGCCGGTCGGGTGCAGCGGCACCCCGGCCAGGGCCGGCGTGCCCGGCCCGTCCGTCGGCATCCGTTCCGCGCGGGCCAGGAGACCGCCGGCCCAGCGCCGGCAGGAGAACTCCCGGCCCACGAGGCCGACCGCCCGGAGCTCGGCCGGCTCGAGCGCGTCGCCGACCGCAAAGGTGGCGCCGAAGCGCTCGGCGGTCCGTGCGACCTCGCTCGCCGGCGTGTCGGCGTGCAGGAGCAACGGGGAACCGCCCGCCCGGATGATCGCGACGAGCGTGGCCAGGAAGAGCGGGCCGTTGCCGACGGCCATGACCGTGCGGTCGCCCGGGCCGAGGCCGCCGGCCCGGAAGGTCCGCTCCAGCTCCTCGATCGTCCGCCGGAGCTCGTCCGGCTCGACCACCTCGCCGTGGTCGAGGTCGACCATGTCGCCCCGGGCGGCCTCGACTGCATCCAGGAGCGGCGTGGGGTCGAGGTCGTCGTCGATCGGGCCGGGTGCCCGGCTCGGGTCGGGGGCTAGGCGGCGAGCCACCTGCGTGCGGCGGTCTCGACGCGCTCGAGCACGAGCGAGACGTCCTCGCTGGTGTGGGCGGTGGACAGGTACATCGGCTCGAACATGTTCGGGTGGAAGAAGACGCCCGCCCGCTGGACGTTGTGCTGGAACTCGACGAAGCGCTCCAGCTCTCCGTGGGCGCGGACGTCCCGGTAGCTGGCCAGCTCGACGTCGGGCTCGTCGGTCAGGAAGATCGAGATCATCGGGCCGACGTGCTGGATGACGCACGGGACGTCGAGCTCCGTGAAGATGGTCTTGAAGCCGGTCGCGAGCGTGTCGGCGGCGGTGTGGAGGTCCACGTACATGGTGTCGCGGTGCTCCAGCACCTCGTCGAGGACCGCGTCGGCGGCCGCCATCACGAGCGCGTTGCCCGAGAAGACGCCGCCGTGGAAGACCTTGCCCTCGACGACGAGCTGCATGATCTCCCTGGCCCCGCCGAACGCGGCCACCGGATAGCCGCCGCCGATCGCCTTCGAGACGATCGTCAGGTCCGGGCGCACGTCGTAGTACTCCTGCGCGCCGCCTGCGGCGACCCTCAGGCCCGAGATCACCTCGTCGAAGACGAGCAGCGAGCCGTGTGCCCGCGTCATCTCCCGCGCCTTGAGCAGGTAGCCCGGGCGGGGGGCGATCACGCCGGCGTTGGCCATCACGGGCTCCATCACGAGCGCGGCGATCTCGTCGCCGTGATCCGCGAACAGGGCGTCGAGCGCCTCGGGGTCGTTCCACCGGCAGACGATCACGTCGTCCAGGGCCGTGCTCATGCCGGCGGTGCCGGGGATGGCCGGGCCGTACGGGCCGTCCGGCAGGTCGGCGAGCGGAGCGTGGTAGCGGTGGTAGAGCGCCTCGCTCCAGCCGTGGTAGTGGCCCTCGAACAGGACCAGCTTCGAGCGGCCGGTGTACGCGCGGGCGAGGCGCGCGGCCGTCGCGTCGGCCTCGGTCCCCGAGTTCGCGAACCGCAAGAGCTCGATCGAGGGGAAGAGCTGCTTGAGCTTCTCCGCGACGCGCACGCTGATCACGGTGGGGAAGCCGAGCTGGCTGCCGTTGTCGGTGATCTGCCGCGTGACGGCCGCCACGACCCGTGGATGGCGATGGCCCAGGATGAGCGGGCCGTAGGCCATGTTCAGGTCGATGTACTCCTGGCCGTCGATGTCCCAGAGGCGGCTACCCTCGCCGCGCTCCGCGACCAGCGGCAGCGCATAGGGCTGCACGCGCATCGTGCTGCTGTCGCCTGCGGCGAGACTCGCGCAGGCCCGGCTCATAAATCGCGCAGAGGCCGATTCCGAGACTGTCGACGTCGTCGAGCTCATCGTGCTCCTTTCGAAGCTGCTTGCGGGGCATCGGGCGCGACGCCTCGGACGGGCACGCTCGTCACAGCTCCTCTCCCGATGTGTTCAAGGTCTTCGCATGTTCCGTTCTGCCGGCTCCCGGAACACTCCCCGAAGGGTCAGGGTTGGCTCGACCTTCCTTCGACGGGGTCAGAGGCCGCTCATTCGACGAGGTACTTGCGCAGCGTCCTGCCGGAGGGGCCTTTCGGGATCTCGTCGCGGAACTCGACCAGCTCCGGCACCTTGTAGCGAGCGAGACGCTCGCGGCAGAACCTGACCAGCTCGCGCTCGTCGCAGGGCGTCTCGGGCTCCGGGACGATCACGGCCTTCACGCGCTCCTCGCCCGCGATCGCGCTCGCCACGCCGACCACGACGACCTCGCGCACCTTGGGATGCGTCGCCAGGACGTCCTCGACCTCGATCGGGTCGACCTTCTCCCCCCGGACGTCGATGAGCAGCTTCGTCCGGCCGGTGATGAAGAGCCGGCCGTCCTCGTCGACCCGGCCGCGGTCTCCTGTCATGAAGAACCCGTCCCGGAACGCGATTCGATTCTGGTCGTCGAGGCCGGGGTACCCGCGCGTCATCGCCGGGCTCGAGACCCCGATCGCCCCGATGTGTCCCGGGGGCGACGGCTCGCCCGTCTCGTCGACGACCCTGAGCTCGACGCCGTCGATCGGGCGGCCGACGGAGGCGGCGGTCGCGTCGGGGTCGTCGTCGGTGTTGACCGTGATCACCCCCGTCTCGGTGCAGCCGTAGAGCTGCCGGATCGGCACGCCGAACTTGTCCAGGAACGCGTCGAACGTCGACCGCGGGAGCGCTGCCGCGGCCGACAGGCACAGCCGCAGGCGCTCCAGGTTCGCGGGCACCGACGTCTCGGTCAGGAGCCGCAGGACGTAGGGGACGGCGGGGAAGACGGTGACCTGCTCGTTCTCGAGCAGCTTGAGGATCCGCATTCGCCGCAGGACCAGCGGCTGCGCCTCGTCCAGCAGCAGCGTCGCTCCGCTGCGCACCGCGGACAGCAGGCAGCAGCCCATCCCGTACGAGTGCACGAGCGGGATCGTGCAGAGGATCTTGTCCTCGGGCTGGAGCTCGATCGCCCCCAGGAGGCTCTCGACCTCGGCCTGCAGCTGCCGGTGGGTCCTCGGCGAGCGCTTCGGCCGGCCGGTCGACCCGGACGAGTAGTGGAAGACGAAATCCTCGTTCGGGGAGACCTCGCGGCGATCGAGCGGCTCCGCTTCGAGCAGCGAGCCGAGCGACACGGTCCGCCGGCTCGGCCGGCCCGTGCTGATCACGTCGATCGGCCGGTCGAGACGAGCGGCGATGCGCGAAGCCGTGTTCGCGCGCTTCGGGTCGGCGATGGCCGCACGCACTCCGCACTCGCGGAAGTAGAAGTCGATCTCCGCCTCCTCGAACTGCGGGCTCAGGGGCACCACGACCGCGCCGAGGGCGGCAGCGGCGAAGAACGTGGCCACGAAGGCGGGGCTGTTCGGCGCGATCAGCGCGATCGGATCTCCCGGCCCGAGCCCTCTCGACGCCAGCCCGCCGGCCAGCCGCTGTGCGCGCTCGGCGAGCTCGGCGTACGTCTGGCGCTCGCTCCCGTACACGAGCGCGGTCCGGCTCGGATACGCGGCCGCCGCCTCCCAGAGCAGGTCTCCGACCGGGCTCTGCGGCCGTTCCGGGAGCGTTGCGGCCCGGCCCGGTTCCCTGATGTACGAGTGTCGTAGCTGCACGGCTTCTCTTCCGCAGGCGGACGGCCCCGGCTCGGCCCGCCGCCGTGGCGGCTCTACCCCATGGCCTTGCCCATGACCGCGACCATGTCCAGGATCTCCTGCGCGAACCGGCCGAACTCGGCCGTCGGGATCAACTGCGGGCCGTCGCAGAGCGCGACCTCGGGATTCGGATGCGCCTCGACGATCACGCCGTCGGCGCCGGCGGCGACGGCGGCCCGGGCGAGCGGCAAGACCAGCGGCCGGCGGCCGGCGGCGTGCGAGGGATCGACGATCACCGGCAGATGCGTCTCTTCCTTCAGCACCGGAATCGCCGAGATGTCGAGCGTGTACCTGGTCGACCGCTCGAACGTCCTGATCCCGCGCTCGCAGAGGATCACCCTCGGGTTCCCCTCCTTGACGATGTACTCGGCTGCCATCAACAGCTCCTCGATCGAGGCCGACGGCCCACGCTTGAGCAGCACCGGCTTGTCGCCGCGGCCGACCTCGGACAGGAGCGTGAAGTTGTGCATGTTCCGCGCGCCGATCTGGATGACGTCCGTGATCCCGATCACCGCCTCGACGTCGCGCGGGTCCATCAGCTCGGTGGCGATCGGCAGCCCGGTCTCGTCCCGCGCTTCCTCCAGGATCCGCAGCGCCTCGACGCCGAGGCCCTGGAAGGCGTAGGGCGAGGTGCGCGGCTTGAACGCCCCGCCGCGCAGCATGGTCGCGCCGGCCGCGTGCACCGCTCTGGCGGTCTCCAGCGTCTGCTCGCGCGACTCGACGGTGCACGGCCCCGCGATCAGCGCGAAGTAGCCGCGGCCGACCCGTCGACCGCGCACCTGGATCAGGCTCGGATCGGGCGACGTCTCCCTGGAGACGAACTTGTACGGCTTGGCGATGGGGAGGACCTGCTCCACGCCGGCGAATGTCGTCAGCTCGAGGTCGTCCAGCACCTCGTCGTCTCCGATCACGCCGATCACCGTCGAGCTCTCGCCCGGCGTGACCCGCGCGGCCGCGCCGGCCGCCGCCAACCGGTCGAGCACCGCGTCCATCTCGTCGGCAGTCGCCTGCGCGCTGAGGACGATCAGCCGCTGCGGCTCTTGCTCGGTTGCGGTGCTCACGTCACGTCACCCCTCGCCGTGGCCACTGACCGAGTCTATTGCCCGCCCCGCGGGCGGCCCGACTGCCGTCCGACCGTGCCCGACTAGCCGAAGGGCCAGAGTTTCGCTCCTGCCCGGTCGCCGCCTCGCGTGGTCTAGCTCGTCGCTCCCTCGAGGACGGATGCCTCCGACCACGGCGCCTCCATGAAGCCCTGTGCGTACGCCCAGCGTGCTGCTTCGGTGCGGTTGGAGATGTCCAGCTTTCGGTAGATGTTGGTGAGGTGGAACTTGACGGTCTGTTCGGTCACCCACAGCTCTTTGGCGATTGCCTGGTTGGAGAGGCCGCGGGCGACGGCTTTGATGATGGTCAGCTCGCGTTCGGTCAGGCCTGCTGCTTTGGCGATGGAGGCGTCGTTGAGCTCGGGTAGGCCGAGGGCGTGGTAGACGGTGCCTTCGACTGCCTGGCGTAGG
>DATBLE010000036.1:0-53445 GCA_036555585.1 Gaiellaceae bacterium | reverse complement strand
CGGGCGCTGCACCACGGCATGTCGGGCGTCCCGGGCCTCGAGCTCTTCGGGCCGTGGGAGGAGCGCGAGGACGTGAGGGCCGCGATCGTCGAGGCCGGGAGGGACTCCGGCCTCAAGCAGGTCGGCTCCCGCGTCTACGCGACGAACACGCTCGAATCGGGCTGGATCCCGTGTCCGCTCCCCGCCGTCTTCACCGGCGACGAGCTGAAGGCCTACCGCGAGTGGCTGCCCGGCAACGGCTACGAGGCGACCGGCTCGCTCGGCGGCAGCTTCTACTCGGACGACATCGCCGACTACTACCTGACGCCGCACGACCTGGGCTACTGGGGGTTCGTCAAGTTCGACCACGACTTCGTCGGCCGGGAGGCGCTCGAGGCGATGGACGACGAGGGCCCGCGCCGCAAGGTGACGCTCGCCTGGAACGGCGACGACGTCGCCGCCGCGATGCGGACGCTGTTCGAGCAGGGCGACCCGGCCAAGTACATCGACCTGCCGCTCTCGAACTACTCGACGTGGCCGAACGACAAGCTGCTGCTCGACGGCGAGCAGGTCGGCGTCTCCACCTTCTCCGGCTACAGCTACAACGAGCGCTCGATGCTCTCGCTCGGCGTCGTCAACTCCGACGTCGAGGTCGGCACCGAGGTCGTGCTCGTCTGGGGCGAGGAGGCAGGTGGCTCCGCGAAGCCGGTGGTCGAGCGGCACACGCAGATCGAGATCCGCGCGATCGTCAGCCCCGTGCCCTACAGCGAAGTGGCGCGGACGTCGTACGCCGAGGGCTCCTGGCGCCAGAAGGCGACCGTCTAGCGTTTCAAGGCGCCGTGCGCCGGCGCCCCGAGCACGTCACAATCGACACGCAGGCATGCCCGTGACCCCCCTCATCGGGCGGGAGGACGAGCTCGAACGCGTCGAGTCGTTCCTCGACGGGGTCGACGCGGGCCACCCGAGCGCGCTCGTCCTCGTCGGCGAGGCCGGGATCGGAAAGACCTCGCTCTGGGAGGCGGGCGTCGACGAGGCCAACCGCCGCCGGGGACGTGTCCTCTCCGGCCGCGGAATGGAGGTCGAAGCGTCCCTTTCGTTTGCAGTGTTGTCCGAGCTGCTGGCGGACGTGCTCGAGGAGACGCTGCCGTCACTCCCACCGCCCAGGCGCCGTGCGCTCGAGGTCGCCCTGCTGCTGGCCGAGCCTGGTGACTACTCCCCGGACGCGTACGCGATCGGACTGGCCGTCCTCGACGTGCTGCGCGTGCTCGCCGAGAACGGGCCCGTGCTCGTCGCGCTCGACGACGCGCAGTGGCTCGACGCCTCCTCGTCCGGCGCGCTGCTGATCGCCTCACGCCGTCTCCGGAACGAACCGGTCGGACTGCTGGCGACCGTGCGCCGGACGCCGGACGTTCCCGTTGCGTTCGACCTGAAGGACGTCTTCTCCGAGGACGGGCTCGTGTCGCTCTCTGTGGGGCCGCTCAGCGCGGGAGCCGTCCACCGGCTGCTCAAGGAGCGGCTCGAGCTCGACCTGACGCGACCCGAGCTGACGCGTGTGCAGGAGGCGACCGCCGGCAACCCGTTCTTCGCGCTCGAGCTCGGCCGCGAGCTGGTGCGCACGGGCACGAGACCGTCGGCGGGGCAGGCGCTCCCGGTTCCGGAGAGCCTGCAGGAGCTCCTCGGCGACCGGCTCGCTCGGCTGCCCAGCGAGACCGGCGACGTCGTGCTCTTCGCGGCCGCGCTCGCCCGTCCGACGATCGACGCGGTTGCCGCTGCCGGCGGTGACCGCGAGCGCGTTCTCGAGGCAATCGACATCGCCGTCCAGGAAGGAGTGATCGAGCTGGACGGGTCGAGGATCCGCTTCGCGCACCCGCTGGTGGCGTCGATCTGTTACGAGCGTGCTCAGATCTGGAAGCGACGCGCGGTTCACCAGGCGCTGGCCCACTCGGTCGACGACGTCGAGGAACGGGCCCGCCACCTGGCACTCGCCGCGGATGGGCCCGACGCCGCCGTCGCCGCCGGGCTCGACGCGGCCGCGGAACAGGCGGCCGCCCGCGGCGCGACCGCGGCCGCGGCCGACCTATCCGAGCTCGCCGCCGAGCTGACGCCGGACGATCCCTCACAAAGAGGGCATCGGCGTCTTCGGGCCGCGCACTTCCATCGTCTCGCGGGCGACGGCGAGCGAGCGGTGGCGATTCTCCAGCGCCTTCGTCCGGATGTTTCGAAGGGGGCCGAACGAGCCGACGTCCTCCTCGAGCTTGCCTTGACACGCAGGGTCACATCGACGGCGATGATCGAGCTCTGCGACGAGGCGCTGGCCGAAGTGCCAGGTGACGACGCGCGGGCGTCGAGGATCCTCGCGTACCGGAGCTTCGTCCGGCTGTTCCAGGCGGACGTCCGGCAGGGCCTTGTCGACGCCCGCGCCGCGCTCGAGCGGGCGGAGCGGGTCGGCGACCCAACTCTCCTCGCGGTGGCCATCGCCAGGGTCGGGCAGGCGGAGGTATGGAACGCCGACGTCACGCCCGGTCTCGTCGGGCGAGGCGTTGAGCTCGAGGAGCGATTGGGGCTCTCGCTCGAGTACTACGAAAGTCCCCGCGTCGCGCTCGCCCGTCTCCTGACGGCGTCGGGACAGATCGAGCGAGGCCACGTGATCTTCGAGGAGCTGGAGCAGGAAGCCGCCGAGCGCGGCGACGAGGCCAGCCGGGGTCAGGTCCTCTGGCGGCTCAGCCTGGCCGAGTGGTACATGGGGCGCTGGCAGCAGGCGCTGGCTCACGCAGCCGCCGCCCTCGAGATCGCGGATCAGGCTCAGGACGCTCATCAGCGCATCTTCATGGGCCGGGTCAAGGCCCTCATCGAGGTCGACCTCGGTCTCGCCGACTCGGCCCGAACGGCAGCCGAGGAGGCCCTGCGCCTCGCCGAGGAGCGCTCGGACGACGTCAACGTCTTCACGTGCCTCGGCGTGCTCGGACGGCTCGAGCTCGTGCTCGGCGACCTCGAAGCCGCGGGTGCCCGGCTGCGCGACTTCCCCGCGCGCGCGCTCTCACTCGGCTTCAACGACCCGACGGCGCCGTTCTGGGAGGATGCAATCGAGAGCCTGATCACGCTCGGGGAGCTCGACGGGGCGCGCGCCTACCTCGAGCCTTACGAGGAGCACGCCGCACGCGTAGGAGATCCCTGGGCGGTCGCGTGTGCAGCGCGGTGCCGGGGACTGCTCTGCGCGGCCGGCGGGGACGTCTCGGCTGCCCATGCAGCTTTCGAGAGGGCTCTCACGCAGCTGGCAGGACGGCCGTACCCGCTCGAGCGCGCCCGGACCCTCCTCGCCCTCGGCACGGTGCGGCGTCACGCCCGACAGAAGAGTGCCGCGCGGGAGGCGCTCGAGCAGGCGCTGGCGATCTTCGAGGAGCTGGGTGCGCGGCTGTGGGCAGAGAAGGCCCGCGCCGAGCTCGCCCGGATCAGCGGCCGCGCGCCCGCCTCCGAGGAGCTGACCGAGACCGAGCGCCGCGTCGCCGAGCTCGCCGCCCAGGGCCGCACGAACAAGCAGATCGCCGCCGAGCTCTACATGGGCGTGAGCACGGTCGAGTCGCACCTCTCCCGCGTCTACCGCAAGCTCGACGTTCGCCGCGCCGGGCTCGCCGCGGGCCTGGAGAGAGCCGAGGCATGAGCACCACGGTCGTCGGCCGGGAGGAGGAGCTCGCCGCCGTCGAAACGTTCCTCGACCGGATCGAGGCAGGACCGCGCGCGCTCGTCCTCTCCGGCGAGGCCGGAATCGGCAAGACCATCCTGTGGGAGACCGGTGTCGACGAGGCCGAGCAGCGCGGGGTTCGCGTGCTCGTCGGCCGCGGTACCGAGGCGGAGGCGTCGCTCTCGTTCGCCGGGCTGTCGGAGCTGCTCGGCGGCGTACTCGACCAGGTCCAGCTGTCGCTTGCACCACCACGTCGGCGCGCACTCGAAGTCGCACTCCTACTCGCCGAGCCGGGCGAGACGTCACTCGATCCACACGCGGTCGGGCTCGCCGTCCTGGACGTGCTGCGCACACTGGCCGAGCAGAGCCCCGTACTCGTCGCGCTCGACGACGTGCAGTGGCTCGACCACGCCTCGAATCGGGCGATCCAGATCGCCCTCCGCCGCATTCGGGGAGAACCTGTCTCCCTCCTGGCCACGCTCCGGCTCGGCCCGGAGGTGGAGAACCCGCTCGAGCTCGAGCGTTCGCTCACCACCGAGCGGCTGACCCTCGGATCACTCAGCCTGGGCGCCGTCCACGACCTACTTCAGAGCCGGCTTGGGCTCGAGCTGACGAGGCCAGAGCTGGCCCGGGTCCAGGACGCGACGGCCGGGAATCCGTTCTTTGCCCTCGAGCTCGGTCGCGAGCTCGTCAGGACGGGTACGCGGCCGGCGCCGGGGCAGCGGCTACGCGTGCCCGAGAGCCTGCGGGAGCTGCTCGGCGGACGCCTGGCCCGCCTTCCTGGCGAGACGCTCGATGTCCTGCTCCTGGTCGCCGCGCTCGCGCGGCCCACGGTCGAGTTGCTATCGGCGACCTACGGCGAGCGCGATCGCGTGCTCGAAGCACTCGAGACGGCGGCGGAGGACGCCGTGGTCGAGCTCGACGACTCGCATGTCCGCTTCACGCATCCGATGCTCGCGTCGATCTGCTACGAGCGCGCCCCTGTCTGGAAGCGGCGTGCAGTCCACCGGGCGCTGGCCGCAGCGGTCGCGGACGTCGAGGAGCGGGCCCGCCACCTGGCGCTCGACGCCGACGGCCCCGACGACGCCGTCGCTGCAGAGCTGGACGTGGCCGCGGAACACGCAGCCGCGAGAGGTGCGTCGGCCGCGGCAGCCGGGCTCTGCGAACTAGCAGCCGAACTGTCCCCAGGTGGTCCGCATCCAAGTCGACAACGACGCCTGCGCGCAGCGGACTACTACCGGCTGGCAGGCGACCTCGACCGGGCGCTCTTTCTGTACGAACAGCTCCTGGGTGAGATCCCGGCGGGCGTCGACCGGGCGGACGTCTTGTTCGGCATGCTAATGACGCAGCGGGCCGACACTGCCGGGCTGGTCGAACTGTACGAGCAGGCGCGAATCGCGGCCGCAGACGACGACGCCCGCTCCGCCCGCATACTGGCCTGGCAGATGGGTGTCCATCTGTACCAGGCAGACGCCCGCGCAGCGCTTGCCGATGCGCGCGCCGCGGTCGACAAGGCCGAACGGACGGGCGATCACTTCCTTCTCGCGGTCACGATCGCCCGCGCCTCAATCGCCGAGGCGTATGCGGTCGACGTCACTCCGGGGCTGATCGAGCGTGCGGTGGCCATCGAGGACCGTGAGGGATTCACAATCGAGTCCGAGGAAAGCCCGCGCTACGCCCACGCCAGACTTCTCACCCGGCGGGGCGAGGTCGATCAGGCGCGTGCGATATACGAGGAACTCGAAGCAGCCGCGCTCGAGCGAGGCGACGAAGGCAGCCGGGTCATGGTCCTCTGGAATGTGACCGAGCTCGAGTGGTTGGCGGGACGATGGGACCGTGCGCTCGAACTCGCCACGACAGCGTATGAACTGACTGCGCAGACCCAGCACGCTCGCGGACGCGCCTTCGTCGGGAGAGGAAAGGCGCTCGTGGAGGCAGATCTCGGCCTCGTCGAGCAGGCACGCGTCTCAGCCCGGGAAGCTCTCGCCTTCTCCGAGGCCACCGCGAAAGAGCACTACATCATCCTGGCGCTCGGTGTGCTCGGGCGTATCGAACTCGAGCTCGGCAACTTGGAGACCGCCGGCGAATATCTGCGCGACCTCCCGGCACGCGTTCTCGCCGGCGGGATGAACGATCCGACCTTCCCGTTCTGGGCCGACGCGATCGAGACGCTAATTGGTCTCGGCGAGCTCGAGCAAGCACGCGTCTACCTCGAGCCGTACGAGCTGAATGCCGAACGGCTGCGAAGCCCGCATGCGCGCGCGGGGGCCGCGCGCAGCCGTGGGCTGCTGCTCGCCGCCGAGGGTGAGCCAGAGGCTGCGCTGGCGGCGTTCGAGCGCGCGGTCGCCGACGCCCAGCGGTTCCCCCTCGAGCGGGGCCGCACGCTTCTCTGCCTCGGCGCGGTGCGCCGGCAGGCGGTGCAGAAGAAAGCCGCCCGGGAGACCCTGGAGCAGGCACTGGCGATCTTCGAGGAGCTGGGTGCACGGCTCTGGGCCGAGAAGGCGCGGTCGGAGCTCGCCCGGATCAGCGGTCGCGCACCGGCCTCGGAGGAATTGACGGAGACCGAACGCCGGGTCGCCGAGCTCGCCGCCCAGGGGCGCACGAACAAGCAGATCGCCGGCGAGCTGTACATGGGCCTCAGCACCGTCGAGGCCCACCTCTCCCACGTCTACCGCAAGCTCGGCGTCCGCCGCGCCGAGCTCGCCACCCGGCTCGCCGTTCCGGTCGACGAAGCGGTCGAAGCATGAGCACGACAGTCGTTGGCCGCGACGAGGAGCTCGCTGCAATCCGGGCCTTCCTCCGCCGCATCGAGGGGAGCCCCCACACACTCGTCCTGTCCGGGGAGGCGGGCATCGGCAAGACGATCCTCTGGGAGATCGGCGTGCAGGAGGCCGAGCAGCACGGCCTGCGCGTCCTCGCGGGGCGGGAAAGCGAAGCGGAGGCGTCGCTCTCGTTCGCCGGTCTTTCGGATCTGCTTGCGCCGAGCTTCGACGACATCGCCGCATCGCTGCTGCCTCCGCGTCGACGTGCGCTCGAGATCGCCCTGCTTCGGATCGAGCCGGGCGCCGAGCCTCCCGACCAGCACGCGATCGGGTTGGCCGTGCTCGATGCGCTGAGCGCGCTCGCCGAGCACGGACCGGTGCTCGTCGCTCTCGACGACGTGCAGTGGCTCGATCAGGCATCTGCCAGCGTGATCCAGATCGCCCTGCGACGGCTACGCGACGAGCGGGTTGGCCTGCTGGCGACTTTCAGGACGGGACCGGAGCTGACGAGCCCCCTCGAGCTCGGGCGGTCGTATGCGGAGAACCGCCTCGAGCGGCTGACGATCGGCCCCCTCAGCGTGGGCGCCGTGCACGGCCTGCTGAAAGAGCGACTCGGCCTCGAGTTGACGAGACCCGAGCTAGCCCGCGTCCACGAGGCGACCGCGGGCAACCCCTTCTTTGCCCTCGAGGTCGGCCGCGAGCTGGTGCGCACCGGTGTGCGTCCGACCCCTGGTCAGGCGTTGCGCGTCCCGGAGAGCTTGCGCGAGCTGCTCGGCGACCGGTTGGCGCGATTGCCGGCGGAAACGGCCGACGTCCTCCTCCAGGTCGCGGCACTCGCCCGGCCGACCATCGGGGTCGTGACGGCGGCGCACGGCAGGCCGGAGGGCGTGCGACGCGGTCTGGAGGCCGCCGTCAAGGAGGGGGTCGTCGCACTGGACGACTCGAGCGTGCGCTTCACGCACCCCCTGCTCGCCTCACTCTGCTACGAGCAGGCGCCGGTCTGGAAGCGCCGCGCCGTCCACGATGCGCTCGCCGGAGCGGTCTCGGACGTCGAGGAACGGGCACGGCACCGAGCGCTTGCCGTCGACGGCCCCGACGCCGCAGTTGCAGCCGAGCTCGACGCCGCCGCCGAGCACGCCGCAGCGCGCGGGGCGACCACCGCCGCGGGGGAGCTTTCCGAGCTGGCCGCCGAGCTGACTCCCGGCGATCCCGATCTCGCGCGCTCGAGGCGCCTGCGAGCGGCGAGCTATCACCGTCTTGCCACGGGCGTCGGCGGGCCCGCAGTGCCGATCCTCGAGCAGCTCCTCGGCGAGGTGACCTCCGGGGTGGAGCGCGCCGACATTCTGCTCGAGCTGGCGGCCACACGCAGAGCCGACAGCCGAGCCGGCGTCGAGCTCTGCACAGAGGCGTTGACCGAAGCGGCCGACGACGACACCCGCACGGCGCGGATCCTGTGCCACCGAGCCCTCTTCTACGCATTGTCCGGCGACGGCGCACGCGCGCGCGACGACGCTCGACTTGCGCTCGAGCGGGCCGAACGGGCCGGCGACCCGGCGCTGCTCGTCACGGCGATCACGCGAGTCGGGACGCTGGAGACCTGGACCGCCGACGTCACACCGGGCCTCCTCGAGCGCGGCGCCGGTATCGAAGAACGTCTCGGGCGACCGCTCCACTACCACCAAAGCCCGCGCGTTGCGCTGGCCCGACGCCTGCTCCGCGTGGGCGAGCTCGATCGGGCCCGAACGCTGCTCGAGAAGCTCGAAACCGAAGCGGCAGCCCGGGGGGACGAGGACACCCGGGTCATGATCCTGGGCTTCGACCTCGTCCCGTTGGAGTGGCAGGCGGGCCGGTGGCCGCGGGCACTGCAACACGCCGCAAGCGCATACGACCTCGCGGAGCAGATCGCGGATCTGCACGGGCGTGGGCTCATCGACCGCAACAAGGCGCTGGTCGAGGCGGACCTCGGTCTCGTCGAGCAGGCGCGCGCCTCCGCCCAGGAAGGGCTTGCCTTTGCAGAAGAGGCTTCAAACGAGTGGTTCGTCATCCGCAATCTCGGTGTGCTCGGTCGCATCGAGCTTGTGACCGGCGATCTCGAGAGGGCCTCCGACATCCTGCACGGGCTACCCGGCCGGCTCGTCGCCCTGGGCCTGAACGATCCGGCGGACCCGGTCTGGCCGGACACGATCGAGACGCTGATCGCGGTGGGCGAGCGCGAGCAGGCCCGAGCATACCTCGACTCGTTCGCCGCCCTTGCAACCCGCCTCGGCAGCCCTCGGGCGATCGTGAGTGCAGACCGCTGCCAAGGCCTGCTCGCCGCCGCCGAGGGCGACCTCGAAGCAGCGTCTGAGCCGTTCGAGCGAGCCCTTGCCCGGCTGAAGGGACATCCCTTCCCGCTGGAGCGGGGGCGGACACTGCTTTGCCTCGGCGCCGTCCGCAGGCAGGCGCAGCAGAAGAAAGGCGCCCGCGACGCCCTGGAGCAGGCGCTGGCGATCTTCGAGGAGCTCGGCGCCCGGTTGTGGGCAGAGAAGGCGAGAGCGGAGCTGGCCCGGATCAGCGGCCGCGCGCCATCCTCCGACGAGCTGACCGAGACGGAACGCCGGGTCGCCGAGCTCGCCGCGCACGGGCGCACGAACAAGCAGATCGCTGCCGAGCTGTACATGGGCCTCAGCACCGTCGAAGCCCACCTCTCCCACGTCTACCGCAAGCTCGGCGTCCGCCGCGCCGGGCTCGCAGGTCGCCTGTCCGTCGGGGTGGACGCGCCGCGAGCCTCGACCGATGAAGGCCGAGCCCCGTCGCTCAGCTGATCTCGGCCGCAACGGCCGCGACGAAGCGACCTGCGAGCTCGACGATTCGCTCGGCGTCCTCATCCGGGACGATCAGCGCGTCGTAATCCGCGGCTTCGCGCAGCTGCTGCACCCCGTGTGCGTCCGAGAAGAGCACATCGTCGAAACGACCTGCAGCCACGAACGCCTCCCGGAAGAGCGCCCAGGTTCCTGCATGTGTCTTGGCGTTCAGCTGCTGCTCGCTGAGCGCCGCACGGGCGGCGTACAGCATTGCGTAGTACGCCGCGCTGGCCGCGTTCGAGCTGAAGCCCGCATCGAGCGCGGCCCGCGCTGCGCCCAGGCGGTCGCGAGCGCTCGCCATCAACTCCTCGGAGCGGGGGCTCACGGCTCGCCGGCGAGGACGATCTTGTCCCGATCGACCTCCTGCATGAAGAAGGACCGAATCGCCCGGCGCTGTGCCACGCGATCGGGGTCATAGAGCTTGACGGCATAGAAGGCCGGGTTCGCCCCCTCCGCCTCGGCTGCCTCGTGGACGAGCCTCACCACGCGTAGGCGGTCGTCCAGACTCGCCCGCGTCGCGACTACCAGCACGTCGACATCCGACTCGGCACCCGGCTCCTCGCCGCGGGCGCGGGAGCCGAAGAGCCAGACCGAGCGCAGATCGGCGCCGAGCTCCGCCTCGAGCAGGTGCACGAAACGGTCGAGGACGCGGCGCTCCACTGCGTCGAGCGTCGCATCCGCAAGCGAGGCCATGTGAGGAATGTAGCCGCTTCCCCCGCCAGACCTCGACCGCTGTGCCGCCCCGGAATCCGGCTCGCGGGCCTCGCTCCTCCGGGGTGCGCTGCTCAGGGTGCCGCTGCCAAAGCAGGGGGAGAACCCGTCCAAAGCTAGGGTTTTTCGGGTTTCGGCCCCCCGACCCTGAGCCCTAGCGTGGGCGCATGGTCTACGTCGTCGAGCGATACCTCCCCGGCCTTCACCGCTCCGATCTCCTGCGCGGGCTCCTGCGACTCGAGCAGGCGGGCGAGCGGGCCGAGCGCCCGACGGAAGTGCGCTACCTCGACTCGACCATCGTGCTGCGGGACGAAGCCTGCTTCTGCCGGTTCGAAGGGCCCTCCTCGGACGCTGTGGCCGAGGTGAACCGGCAGGCAGGCCTCCCGTTCGACCGGATCGTCGCCGCAGTCACCGTCAAGCCGAAAGGAGCAGAGATGAGCACCTACCCGTCCATTCCCGCGACCGTCGAGATCAAGCGCGGTCGCTTCATCGGCCTGGTCGTCGCCGTCGCCGTCCTGGCCGCAGCCGTCACCGGAATCGTGGTCGCGTTCGCGTTCGACAACGGCAGCGCGACGACCGCGTCGAGCGGCGCCCAGGCGACCGAGATCGTCAATCCGCTTCCGCCCGCGTCCCTGAACTTCAGAGTCGTGGCCGGCCCCGGTTCGGCCACCTCCGCGGCGCAGGACGCACGCAAGGTGACGCCGATCATGTCGCTGTCGGCCGCTGACCTCGCTGCGAACGCGCTCGGAACCGGCTACGCCGTCACGAGCGTGCACAAGGGCCCAAGCGTCGAGTCGGTGCTCGCCTCGATGAGCCCCCAGACCCGCGAGTACACGAAGCGGATCATGAACCTGACGTTCGCCCAGCTCGCGGCCGGAGCCGCCGGGCAGCCGTGACCGATCGCCCGCCAGGAGGGGAGAGCGCGATCTCTCCCCTCCTGGGCTTTCGACCGACTGCGTGAGAAGATGACGATCCGCACGATCCAGATGGCTGCCCGAGGCTTCCCTAGCCCGTTCGAGATCCCGGTTCCGCCCGGTTGCGAGGGGTGGGAGGAGCTGTATGCGCCCCACGTCCGGTTCAGCGAGGCTCGGCGCACGTTCGACGCAAGCAGGTTCTGGTTTCAGGAAGGGCTGCATGCGCCCGAGGCGCTCTACCCGTTCGACGCGCTCGTCTTCGAGCGGGCGGTCGTCGGGCTCAACCAGACGAACGCCCGCCTCTTCGCCGTGCCGACGTCACTCGGCAGTGAGCTACGGATCCTGAACGGCTACGTGTACGTCAGCCCGAACTCGGTCACGGACGAGGCGACCGTGGCGCGCCGCGCGGAGCTGTTCGAGGTGCGGAGCAGCCACTACTTCGAGCACTGGGACGAGCTCTACGACCGGTGGGTGGAGAAGGTCGAAGCGGCGACCGACGAGCTGGTCGCACTCGAGGTCCCGGAGCTCCCGGAGTTCGAGGACGAATCGGTCGTCACCGAAGGGCGCGGGGTCGGATCCGCCTACCTGCTGCTCTCCGCCTACGACGGGCTGCTCGCAGGGCTCGACCGCGTCCTGCAGTACCACTTCGAGCTGCTGAACCTCGGTTACGGCGCCTACCTCTCCTTCTACGAGCGATGCCGGAGCGCCTGCCCCGAGGTCGACGACCGGACGCTGGCAAGCATGGTCGCCGCGATCGACGTCCTGGTGCTCCGCCCCGACGACGAGCTGAGGCGTCTCGCCGGCCTCGCACGGGAGCTCGGCATCGGCGACCTCGTCAGGAGCGCCTCCACCGAAGCCGAATTGGCCGCAGTCCTCGCGGACGACACGGCCGGAGCACGTTGGCTGGCCGACTACGAGCAGACGAAGGATCCCTGGTTCTACTTCTCCTGCGGGCTCGGGACCTTCTACCACCACCACCGCTCGTGGATCGACGATCCGACGCTGCCGATCGCGACGATCGGATCGTACGTCGAGCGGCTCGAGGCCGGCGAGAACATCGCCCGACCGTACGAGGCGATCCTCGCCGAGCGCGAGCGGATCACCGCCGACTTCCGCGAGCTCGTCCCCGAGGAGAGCCGCGACGGCTTCGACCGGAGCCTCGCGCTGGCGAGGACCGTGTTCCCCTACGTGGAGAACCACAACTTCTACGTCGACCACCGGTACCTGACGATCTTCTGGAACAAGGTGCGCGAGTTCGGCGCCCTGCTGGCCCAGCACGGGTTTCTGGCCGAGGGCGAGGACGTCTTCTTCCTGCGTCACGACGAGGTCCGCTCCGCGCTCGAGGACCTGCGGCTCGCCTGGAGCAGCGGGGCAGCGGCTGCCTACGGGCCGTCGCACTGGCCGGCAGTGGTCGAGCGGCGCAGGTCGATCTACGAGGGGCTGCGGCGATGGTCGCCCGAGCCCGCCCTCGGTCGGATACCCGAGAAGATCGTAGAGCCCGTCACCGTCATGCTCTGGGGCATCACCTCCGATCGGGTGCAGGAATGGCTCTCGTCCCAGGACGGGCGCTCGGCAGCGCTGACGGGCACCCCGGGCTCACCAGGCGTCGTCGAAGGTCCAGCCCGCGTGATCCTCGACGCGGCCGGTGCCCGCCGGCTGCAGAAGGGCGAGATCCTGGTCGCGCCCACCACTTCCACCAGCTGGACGCCGGTCTTCGGCACGATCGCGGGCGCCGTGCTCGACGTCGGCGGGATCATGTGCCACGCCGCGATCGTGGCCCGCGAGTACGGGCTGCCGGCCGTGGTCGGCACCGGCGTCGGTACGAAGCGGATCAGGACCGGAGACCGGATCCGCGTCGACGCCGACGCCGGCGTCGTGACGATCCTGAGCTAGAGACGCGGCGTCCGCTAGGCGAACGAGGCGATATAGGCCGCCGTCGCCTCCGCGCTCTGCAGGTGCTCCCACTGGAGGTCGGGGCGGTTGAAGTTCTCGGTGAAGTCGTCGCACAGCCGCTTGTTCTGCGACATCGCCCCGATCAGGTCGAACAGCTGCGGCTGCGGGGCGAGCATGAAGTTCGTCCAGTCGAGGACGCCGAGCACGAACGGCAGGCGCCGCTCGTCGACCTCCCGGCAGAACGCCTCGTCGAAGGGCCCGCCTTCGAGGATCGCCTCGCCGAGCGTCCACGCCGAGAACGAGGCGGCGTTTGCGCCCTGGCCGACCACCGGGTCGACGGTGACGTGCCCGTCGCCGACGGCGATCGCGAGCGTACCGTCCACGTCCGCATGCGACTCGCGCACGACGGGGGTGACGGAGCCCTGCAGGATGCTGCTCGGCCGGGTGAGAGCGAACGACGACGGATCGGCGCGCTCGAAGATCGGCGGGAAGTGCCGGCTCAGCTTCTCCAGCACGAGCGCCTCGTATGCCGCCGGATCGTCGTCGTAGGGCGTCCTCGCCAGGACCTCGAGGTCGCCGCCAGGGACGGTCTCGAAGAGGAGGGTGGTCGCGTTCCCCTCGAACGTCTCGAGCGGGATCTCGATCAGCTCGGCGTGGCCGGGTGACACGGCGAACGTGACGCAGATCGGGTCCGCGTAGGCGATACCGGTGTAGAGGCCGGCCGAGAGCAGCCGCTGCGGCCCGTCGAAGGGCGACCGCCCCGGGATCGCCGGGAACAGCTTGCTCAGGCCGCCGCGGCCGGTGGCGACCGCGAGCAGGTCGTGCCGGGCTGCGAGCCGCGGCAGCTCGTCCACGGCGACCACTCCGACCTCGACCTTGCCCCCGCGCTCCTCGAAGTCCTCGAGCAGGCGCGGCTGGTAGAGCCGGTAGTCGACGGCCAGGCTCGGTGCGGTGAAGTCGCCGGGGAAGAGCAGCGGCTCCGGACCGCCGAAGAAGTGGCAGTGGCGGCCGTACGACGGGCCGCTGTCGTCCCAGTGGTTGACGCCGAGCTCCCGCTCGCGCGACCTGGTGTGGTGATGATGGGCGCAGCTCGTCCGCGCTCCGCTCCGCGTAGAGCGTGGGCTCAAGGCCGTTCTGGCGGAGGAAGAGAGCGAGATGGAGGCCGGCGGTGCCGGCGCCCACGATCCCGACGTCAACCACGCGCGGCTACCACCAGCTCGGCGGCGCGCTCGCCGATCATCGTCGTCGGCGCGTGCGTGTTGCCGGCGGTGACAGTCGGCATCACCGACGCGTCGGCGACGCGCAGGCCGTCGACGCCGCGGACACGCAGCTGCGGGTCGACGACCGCCAGCTCGTCGACTCCCATCCGGCACGTCCCGGCCTGGTGGTGGTAGGTGATCGCCGTGTCGCGGACGTAGTCGCGGACGTCGTCGCGCGAAGTGACGCGCTGCCCCGGATAGAGCTCCGCGCCGAGCCAGTCGGCGAGCGCGCCCGCGTGCGCGATCTCGCGGACCTGCTCCAACGACCACTGCAGGGCGTCGGCGTCCGCCTCCTCCGCCAGGTAGGCCGGGTCGATCACGGGCGCGACGTCCGGATCCGCCGACGCGAGCGTCAGCCGGCCGCGGCTCTGCGGGCGGATCATCCCCGCCATCAGCGTGAACCCGTCCGGCGGCCCCTCCATCCCCGGCAGGTATGCGGGCACGTTGAAGACCAGCGGCTGCGTGTCGGGCGCCGGCAGGTTCCCCTTGCTTCGCGCGAACAGGTGCGCGTGCAGCGGCGTCGTCCCGGGCACGGCCGGCGGCATCGGGCGCGACGACGAGCACACGACCGGCGAGAGCAGGTGGTCGTGGAGGTTCTCGCCGACGCCCGGCAGGTCGACGGCAACGTCGATCCCGAGCCGCGCCAGCTCGCCGGCCGGGCCGATGCCGGAGAGCAGCAGCAGCTTCGGCGACTCGATCGTGCCGGCCGCGAGCACGACCTCCCCCTCGGCGCGCACCACGGCGTCGCCGACGTCGACCCCGGCGCAGCGCCCGTGCTCGAGCACGAGCCGGCGGGCGCGCGTGCCCGTCAGCACGGTCAGGTTCGGCGCGTCCAGCACCGGTCGGAGGAAGGCGACCGTCTGGCTCTGGCGCACGCCTTCGGCGACCAGCAGGTGGCAGTAGCCGACGCCGTCCTGGGTCGGGCCGTTGTGGTCGTCGTTGAGCGGGATCCCGATCTCCTGCGCCGCCTCGACCGCGGCCGCGTGCAGCGGGTGCGGCTCGTAGTCGGCGGTCACGCGTAGCGGCCCGCCGGCGCCGTGGTACTCCGACTCACCGCGGCTGAAGTCCTCCGAGCGCTTGAAGAGGGGCAGGACGTCCTCGTAGCCCCAGCCCTCGCAGCCGGCCGCCGCCCAGGCGTCGTAGTCGCTGCGATGGCCGCGGATGTAGATCATCCCGTTCAGGCAGCTCGAGCCGCCGAGCACCTTCCCGCGTGGAATCTCGAGCACCCGCCCGTTGCACCCGGCTTGCGGGACGGTCGTGTACGCCCAGTCGTCGGGACAGCCCCAGAGCTCCCACAGCCGGCCGGGATCGTGGATCGCCGGGTTCTCGTCCATCCCGCCGGCCTCGACCACGCAGACGTTCGCGCCCGCGTCGACCAGGCGGCGGGCGACGACGGCGCCGCCGCTCCCCGACCCGACCACCACGACGTCGAAGGCGCCGGTCACGCTGCGAGCTCGAGCAGCGCGGCGACCAGCTCCTCGGTCGCGGAGAAGTAGGGCGCGTGGTCGGTGTCGAGCTCGATCACGCGCTCGCACGGGTGCTCGCGGGTCATCCGCCGCTGGAGCGCCGGCGGGATCGAGCGGTCCCGCTTCGCCAGGACGTACGAGCGCGGGATCGCCGCGAGCACGCTCTCGTCGACTCGCACAGGTGTCGCGAACGGCGCCACTGCCTGCCGCCGGCGCCGCGGAAACGCCCGCTGCTGCTGCTCCGGCGTGCAGCAGTGGTAGATCGCCACGGCCGCTGCCTCGTCGGACAACGTGGCGACCGGCGGCTCGCCCTCGACGACGATGCTCGCCTGGATCATGTCGCCGGCGCCCTCGGGCAGGCGGGTGAGGTCGAGCAGGCTCTGGCCGTTCGCGGGCATGAACGCGGCGACGAAGATCAGCGAGGCGACCTTGTCCGGCCGAAGCCCGGCCGCCTGGGTCACGACCGTGCCGCCCATGCTGTGGCCGACGAGGATCGCCGGCTCGTCCGAGGACTCGAGAGCGTCGCAGACCCGCCGGGCGCAACTCTCGAGCGTGATCTCCTCGACCGGCGTGCGGTCCTCGCCCCCGCCCGGCAGGTCGACGGCCTGCACGGTGTGACCGGCCGCCTCCAGCCGGGGCGCCACCTCCTCCCAGCACCAGGCGCCGCCGAACGCGCCGTGGACGAGGACGAAGCGGGCCATGCGGGCAATCCTCCCAGGTCCCGGCCGATCGACACAGCCATGGCCATGATCGACATCAAGATGCAGATAGCTCTGCATCGCGATGCGACAATGAGTGCATGCGAACGACGGTGACCCTCGACGACGACGTCGCCGCAGCGATTCGCGAGCTTCGGCGCACCCGCTCCCTCGGGCTGAGCGAGGCGGTCAACGAGCTCATCCGCAACGGCCTGCGGCGTCGGCCCGCCCGTACGCCGTTCAAGCAGCGCTCGTACCCGATGGGCTTGCAGATCGACGTCACCGACGTCGCCGATGCGCTCGAGATCGCCGAGGGGTCCCACAACCGCTGATGCTCGTCGACGCGAACATCCTCCTGTTCGCGACCGACACGTCCGTGGCCTCGGACGCCGAGCTCGCGGCGCTCGCCGTCGAGCGCGGGCTGACGGTCTGCTCGGCCGACGCCGACTTCGCGCGCTTCCACGAGATCGAGTGGGAGAACCCCGTCTCGCCGCGCTGAGCTACAGCGTCAGCACGATCTTTCCGCGGGTGCGGCCCTGCTCGCCGAGAGAATGCGCCGCCCCCGCCTCGGCCAGCGGGAACGTCGCCTCGACGTGCGGTCGGATGCCGAGCGCTGCGAGCGCAGCCAGCCCAGACCGGTCGGGCTCCACCAGGATGCCCTCGACCCGCACGCGCCCCGCCGCCGCCTCGCGCAGCGCTGCCACCGCCGAGCCCGAGACCGTGACGAGCACGCCGCCGTCGCGCATCGTCGGCAAGGCGGTCAGCCCGGCTTCGCCGCCGACCGCGTCGAGGACCACGTCGACGTCGCGAACCGCGATTGCATCGTCCTTGTCGAGCGGCTCGTCGGCGCCCAGCCCGGCGACGAACGCGTGCTTCGCCGCGCTCGACGTTCCAGCCACCCAGGCGCCCCGTCCCTTCGCGATCTGGACGGCGAGATGCCCGACGCCGCCCGCCGCGCCGAGCACGAGCACGCGCGAGCCTTCGTCCACGCCGGCAGTGTCGACGAGCGCCTGCCAGACGGTGAGGCCGGCCAGCGGCAACGCACCCGCCTCGACGTCGGACAGGCCGTCCGGGACGCGCGCCAGCTGCCGCGACGGCGAGCAGACGAGCTCGGCGTAACAGGCGGCCTCGCGCGGGAAGCGCGGCATCCCGAAGACGCGGTCGCCGGGCGACAGCCACGTGACGCCGTAGCCGACCTGCTCGACCGTTCCGGCCACGTCCCAGCCCAGCGTGAACGGCGGCTCGCGCAGGAAGCCCCCGCCCGACCGCGTCTTCCAGTCGACCGGATTGACCCCCGCGGCGGCGACGCGCACGAGCACCTCGGTCGGCCCGGGCTCCGGCGTCGGCACCTCCTCGACGACGAGCACCTCCGGTCCTCCGAGCGCGTGCTGACGGACGGCCTGCATCACGGCGATTGTCGTATACATACGCCATGCCCGGCAGCGCCTTCCCGAGCCCCTACGAGATCGCCACGCCGCCAGGGTGCGAGGGCTGGGAGGAGATGTATCCGTACTACGCGCTCTTCGCCGAGGCCCGTCGCGAGGCGGACGAGAGCCGCTTCTGGTTCTGGAACTCCATGCACTTCCCCGTGCCGATGCCGGCCTTCGACGTCGCCTGCATCGACGCGCCGTACCAGGCGGTCGGTGCATGGCAGAACCGCTTCTTCGCGATTCCGCCGGCGATGGGCATCGACTACCGCATCGTGAACGGCTACGTCTACATCTCCGGCAACCCGGTCACCGACCCGGCCAAGGTCGCCGAGCGGGTCGAGTTCTTCCAGCGGCGGGCGGGGCACTACTACCAGCACTGGGACGAGCTCTACGGCCGCTGGCGCGGGAAGATGGAGGCGCTGATCGCCGAGATCACGGCGCTCCGGGTCCCCGACCTCCCCGAGTACGAGCCGGACGAGGTGATGTCCGACGACGCGCGCCAGACCGCCTTCTACGAAGTGCTCGACGCGTACAGCCGCACGCTCCGCTGCGGTGACCTGATGTGGCAGCACCACTTCGAGTTCCTGCTCCTCGGCTACGGCGCGTACATGACCTTCAGCGAGTTCTGCAAGGGCCGGCTCCCGGACATCCCCGAGCAGCACATCGCCCAGATGGTCGCCGGCATCGACGTCCTCCTCTTCAGGCCGAGCTCCGAGCTCGCCCGCCTGGCGAAGCTGGCGATCGACGCCGCCGTGGACGGCGCCTTCGTCGAGGGGCGGACGCCCGCGGAGATCGACGCCGAGCTGGCGGAGAGCGACGCCGGCCGCGCCTGGCTGGCCGAGCTGGAGGCGGTCAAGGACCCCTGGTTCAACATGGCCACGGGCGACGGCCTCTACCACTACTAC
Source organism: Gaiellaceae bacterium (assembly GCA_036555585.1). Taxonomy (GTDB): domain Bacteria; phylum Actinomycetota; class Thermoleophilia; order Gaiellales; family Gaiellaceae; genus DATBLE01. Next base: position 34,906 of record DATBLE010000036.1, on the reverse strand, counting down.
GGCAGCTGGTACGACGACCCGAGCATCCCCTATGCGTCGGTGACCGGGCACATCCGCGCGCTGAAGGCGGGCGAGGAGATCGAGCGTCCGAGCGAGCAGATCGCCCGCGAGCGCGACCGGCTGGCGGAGGAGTACGCGGCGCTTCTCGACGAGGACGACCGCACGACCTTCCACGAGCTCCTCGGCCTCTCGCGCACCGTGTTCCCGTACGTCGAGGAGCACAAGTTCTTCTGCGACTACTGGTTCCTCACCCGCTGGTGGAACAAGCTGCGCGAGTTCGGAGCGCTGCTCGAGGCCCACGGCTTCCTCGAGGACGGCGAGGACATGTTCCACCTCACCCGGCACGAGGTGGCCGAGGCGCTCGACGAGCTGCTCCTGACCTGGGCGACCGGAGGCGCGCCCGCCGGGCCGAGCCACTGGCCGCCGATCGTCGTCCGGCGCAAGGCGCTGCTCGAGCAGCTGGCGGAGTGGACGCCGCCGCCGGCGATCGGCGCGACCCCCGAGGCGATCACCGACCCGATGTCGATCATGCTCTGGGGCGTCACCACCCAGCGCGTGCAGGAATGGGCCGGGGCCAGTGACGGCGGCTCGTCGCTGACGGGCGCGGCTGCGTCCCCCGGCGTCGTCGAGGGGCCGGCCCGCGTGGTGGTCACCGTCGAGCAGCTGGCGGACATCCGGGACGGCGACGTGCTCGTCTGTCCGGTCACGTCGCCCGCGTGGGCGCCGATCTTCCCGAAGGTGACCGCGGTCGTGACGGACATCGGCGGAGTCATGTCGCACGCCGCGATCGTCTGCCGCGAGTACGGCCTGCCCGCCGTGGTCGGCACCGGCCGGGCGACCGCCGCGATCAGCACCGGCCAGTCGATCCGCGTCGACGGCTCGGCGGGCGTCGTCACGATCCTCGACTAGGCGTGCCGCTGAGCGACGACGACGTTCGCGAGATCCTGCGGCTGATCGACCAGTCGCACGAGGAGGAGCTCGAGGTCGTGACCGAGACCTTCTCGCTGCAGGTGCAGCGCGACGACGCCGTCCCCTCGGCCGATCAGCCCACGCAGCGCCCCGGCTCCGGCTCGGGCCCCCCGGTCGAGATCGTCGACACGACCATGCGCGACGGCAACCAGAGCCTCTGGAGCGCGACGGGGCTGACGACGGCCGACGTGCTCGCGATCGCGCCGACCGTCGACCGGGTCGGCTTCCACGCCGCCGACTTCACGTCGAGCACGCACATGGCGGTCGCGGTGCGCTTCCACCAGGAGGATCCGTGGGAGCGGCTCCGGCTGGTCAGCGAGGCGATGCCGAACACGCCGCTCAGCTACATCACCACCGGCATGCGCTTCATCTCGTGGGTGCCGGCCGACGAGGACTTCATGCGCCTCTCGTTCCGCTGCGTCGTCCGCAACGGGATCCGCCGCTTCCAGATCGCCGACCCGTCGAACGACCCGGCGAGGCTGCAGCGCATGGCGCGCGTCGCGCGGGAGGAGGGGGTCGAGGAGATCGTGATCGGGCTGACCTACTCGATCAGCCCGGTGCACACGCACGCCTACTACGCCGAGCGGGCCGCCGCGCTCGCCGGCTGCCGCGACCTGGACCGCCTGTACCTGAAGGACCCGGGCGGCCTGCTCACCCCCGACGCTGTGCGCGAGCTGGCGCCGCACTTCCTCGCCGCCGCCGGGGAGCGCACCGTGGAGCTGCACAGCCACTGCACGATCGGGCTCGCGCCGTTCGTGTACATGGAAGGGCTGCGCGCAGGGTTCCAGGTGCTGCACACGGCGGTGGCGCCGCTGGCCCGCGGCACGTCCAACCCCGCGGCCGAAACCACCCTCCGCGATCTCGAGGCGTCGGGCTTCTCGCACGGGCTCGACCTCGACGCGCTCGCGGCGATGTCGGCCCACTTCCGCGAGCTCGGCCTCGAGAAGAGCCTGCCGCTGGGGGAGCCGCAGGAGTTCGACGCGACCTACTACCACCACCAGCTCGCGGGGGGGATGGTCTCGACCACGCGCCGCATGCTCGAGGAGCAGGGCCGTCCCGAGCTCTTCGACGCCGTGCTCGAGGAGGTCGGGCGCGTGCGAGCGGAGATGGGCTACCCGATCATCGTCACTCCGGTCTCGCAGATGGTCGCGACTCAGGCGGTCCGGAACGTGATGGACGACGAGCGCTGGTCGAACGTCTCGGTCGAGACCATTCGCTACTTCCTCGGCCACTACGGCGAGCCGGCGGCGCCGGTCGACCCGGACGTGGCCGAGCGCGTGCTCTCGCGGCCGGGAGCAGAGGAGCTCCGCGAGCTGGAGCCCCTCCACCTCGAGGGCGCGCGCAAGCGGTTCGGGCGAGGGATCTCGGACGAGGAGCTGCTGCTCCGGCTGACCATGCCGGAGGAGCAGGTGGACGCGATGCGCGAGGCACGCGATGCGCGGGGCGGTGCGCTGCGTGCCCGCCACCCCGTGACCACGCTGCTCCGTGAGGTGGCCAGGCGGAGGTCGGTGGTCAGCCTGCACGTCGAGACCGGAGACCGGGTCGTGGAGTGGCACCGTGCTTGACGGCGTGCGGGCGATCGTCCTCGACGTCGACGGCACCCTCGTCCACCGGGCCGGAGACGAGGTGCACGTGCAGCCCGGCGCCCGCGAGGTGCTGGCGCGGATCCGGTCGTCCGGGCGACGGCTCGCGATCTTCACGAACGGAAGCCATGCCTCGCCGGCGTGGTTCGCCGCAGGGCTGCGCGCGGCGGGCCTGGACGTCGCCGACGAGGAGATGCTCACCCCGCTCCGGAGCGTCCGGGAGTACCTGCGCATGCGGCGGCTCGACGGGCCGGTGCTGGCGTTCGCGACCGACGACGCCCGCGACTTCCTCGACGAGCAGGGGATGCGGCTCGCCGGCGACAACGGGCCCGTCGATGCCGTCTTCGTCGCGCACGCCGATACCGTCGACTTCCCCCTCCTGGAGCGGGCGGCCCGGTCGATCATCGCGGGCGCGCGCCTGCTGACGGCGAGCTACGCCCCCGCGTACGCGGGAGCGGACGGGCCCATCCTCAGCCGCGGCGCGATGACCACGGCGGCGCTGGCGAAGGCGAGCAGCGTCCGACCGGTGATCGTCGGCAAGCCGTCGCGCGCGGCGATGCGGACGATCGAGGAGCAGGTCGGCGCCCGCGGCGGCGACGTCGCCGTGATCGGGGACGACGTGACCATGGACGTTGCGCTCGGCCGCCTCGGCGGCACCCGGACGATCCTCGTCGCGAGCGGGATCAGCGGCAGTCTCGCCCTGGACGCGCTCCCGGAGCGCCGCCGTCCGCACGCCGTCGTCGACGGCGTCGCCGGCTTGCTCGACTGGCTCTGAGCCCGGGGCACGGGTAACGGCTAGGAGGGCCGCTCGGGCTCGCTGGGGGAGCTCTCCTCCCGGCTCGGGCTAAGCTGCGCGACGTACCCTGAGACGTCAATCTCGAGCGCGCGGATCAGCCGCTCCGAAACCTCGGCCATCTCATCGTCGGTCAGCTGACCCAATTTCCTCAAGATCGCTTGCTTGTTCACAGGCTGGACGGTCGATAGGTTCGTATACGAGACCCTCTTCAAGCCGTGATGCACTTCATGGCCGACCATGACCATGATCGGGTGAATGTTGTTCTCTAGCTTCTTCACCCAGTTTTCTCGTCCGGACCGATGCTCATCGGTGATTGAGTTGATCGTCGCGACAAGCATGTCCGGGCGTCTTTCGGATGTTCCTCCCTGTAGGAGTAGAACCGGCCGGAGCTTGAACTCGACGACCAGCTCGCGTCGTGTGATTCTCGCGACAGCCTCGATGCTGTCGTAAGACTCGATTTTCGCATTGAGATCGCCTTTGGCTTCCGCCTCCCGCAGTACTAGATCGAGCGGAAGTCCGGGCGTGAAGGGGTAGAGAGCGAGGCATATCGCGCCCCGCTGAATAGCCAAGACGGTCGTTCGGCCGTGAGTTCTTCGCCGGGCCGAGCGCTCCTTACAAAAACTTAACGCGAGCGCTGCGCGAACTTCCCGCCCGCGGGCCGTCATCCAGAGTGAGCGACCCGTCACGTCCGCACGAACGGGCGATCGGGTCGTCGCCGCTTCGTGCCGACAACGAGCGATATCGCCCCAGTTCGAAAGGAGTTGCCATGCGCCGTCTTGCCACCCCGGTCGCCGTGATCGCGCTGCTCGCCGCCGGAGGCTTCGCGGCGGTGTCGATCGCCCGCGGCGGCGGCCTCGCCCACATCACCACGACGGGGACGACGGGCCTGACCGTCACCACGGCCGGCAAGGTCGCGCTCTGCCACCGCACCCACTCGAAGAAGCACCCGTTCCACACGATCACGGTGGCCGCGCCGGCGGTCCGGGCGCACCTGAGGCACGGCGACGTCCTGGGACCCTGCACGGCGGCGACGATCGCTGCGCTGAAGCGGCACGGCAAGGGGAAGCACGCGACCACCGGAACCTCGACGCAGACCACCACGGTCGCCACCCCGGGCGCGAGCACGACCCACGACAACGACGACGACCACGGCAACGGGCACGGCAACGGCCACGGAAACGGCAAGGACGACGACCACGGCAACGCCGGCAAGGAGAAGGCCGGCAAGGGCAACGCCGGCGGCAACGGCAAGGGTGGCGGCGAGCACTGACGCCGCCCTGGGGGAGGGCCCGCGGCGCGCGCCGCACGGCGGCGGCGTGACCAGCACAGCGCTCCCTCTGCCGGTCACGGCGGGGGGAGCGCTTCACGCCGCCGGCGGACGAACGGCGGTCGTCGTCGCGCTGGGGCTGGCCGCCTTCCTGGCCGCGTGGGGCACCCTGCACTACGGCTTCTACACGCATCGGCTGCTGCTCGACACGCCGATCTACGAGCGTTACGGCGACGCGAGCCTCCGGGGCGAGGTTCCCTACCGCGACGTCGCCGTCGAGTATCCGCCGGGCGCGCTGCCGGTGTTCGTCGCGCCGTCCGTGCTCGCCGGCAAGGGCAGGTTCGGCGCCTACACGCGGGTGTTCGAGGCGCTGATGGGCCTGTGCGGGATGCTCGCCGTCGCGGCCGCGACGCTGATCCTCGTGCGGCTCGGGCGACGTGGGGTACCGCTCGCCCTCGCAGCCGGCCTCGCGGCTCTCGGCGCGCTCGCGCTGGGCCCGGTCGCCCTCTCGCGCTTCGATCTCTGGCCGGCGGCGCTGACCGTCGGGGCCCTGGCGCTGCTCCTCTACGAGCGGAGACGCGCCGGCTTCGCGGTGCTCGGACTGGCCTTTGCGGCGAAGCTCTTCCCGGCCCTGCTCCTGCCGCCGATGCTCGGGTACGTGTGGCGCCGGAACGGGCGGCGGGAGGCGCTCTCCGGCGGCCTCTGCTTCCTCGCAGCCGCCGCCGTCTGCTACGCGCCCTTCGTCGTCCTGGCACCCCACGGAGTCTGGTCGAGCCTCGCCGGGCAGGCCGGCCGGCCTCTCCAGATCGAGAGCCTCGGCGCTTCGATTCTCCTCGCGGCCCACCAGGCGGCGGGCACCGGGCTGACGATGGGCGTGAGCCACGGCTCGAACAACCTCGTCGGCTCGCTGCCCGACCGCCTGGCGCTCGGAGAGGCTCTTCTCCAGGCGCTCGTCGTCGTCGCCGTCTGGGTCGCCTTCCTGCGCGGCCCTGCCGACCGCGAGCGCCTGGTGCGGACGTGCGCCGCCTGCGTCTGCGCGTTCGTCGCCTTCGGCAAGGTGCTCTCTCCCCAGTACCTGATCTGGCTGCTGCCGCTCGTTGCGCTCGTCCGCGGGCGCCGCGGGGCGGCAGCGGGCGCCCTGCTCGTCGTCTCGATGCTCCTCACCCAGCTGTGGTTCCCCTACCGCTACCTCGACCTGGTCTACGGCTTCGACCCCACCGCCTCGTGGCTGGTGCTGGCGCGCGACCTCGCGCTGGTCGTGCTGCTCGCGACCCTGGTCTGGCCGCAGGGGCGGTTCCGCGCGCGGCACCCCGATATCACCCGGTCGGGGCACGCGCTTGCCAGCTGACGCGGCATCATGTCGAGGCAGTGGCGGCTGAATCGGCCCAGGCCCGGGGGCACCTGGCCGAGAACGGCACGGACGCTCTCGCGGCCGAGCTGTTCCGGCAGCACTCGAGGCTGGTCCTCGGCGTGTGCCGGCGCCTGCTGGCCGACGCCGCCGAGGCCGAGGACGCGATGCAACAGACGTTCGTCTCCGCCTATCGGGCGCTGCTGGCCGGCAGCCGGCCGCGCCACGCGGAGGTCTGGCTCGCGGCCATCGCCCGCAACGAGTGCGTCGACCGCATCCGCGCACGAATGCGCGAGCCGCTCGCCGGCCAGGTGGACAGCGGCGTCCCGGGAGCCCGGGACGCGCTCGCCGCGCTGATCGCCGGGGAAGAGCTCCGTGCGTTGAGCAGCTCGATCAGGGAGCTTCCCGCCCAGCAGCGCGATGCCCTGGTGCTGCACGAGCTCTGCGGGCTGCCCTACGGCGAGGTTGCGGCCGCGATCGGGGTCACCGAGTCGGCGATCGGCTCGTTGCTGTTCCGCGCGCGGAGGAGCCTGCGGTCGACCTTCCGCCGCGCCCGGGTCGTGCTGCCCTTGCCGGAGGCCTGGAACGCGGTCGTGCAGCTCGTCTCACGCGGGCCTGCGCTCAAGGTCGCCGCGCTGCCTGCGGTCGCGAAGATCGGCTGCGGCGCCGTCGCGGTCGGGCTGACCGCGGGGACGGTGGTCGCAGTCGAGCAGGAGGTCGACCAGCAGCCCGCGCAGCGCGCGCCGCGGCAGGCGATCGCGGCGCCGGCGGCGCACACCGAGACCGCGGCGGCCGTGCCGGTCCGGCATCTTGCCCCGAAACCCCGAGCAGTGCGGGTCTCCGTGCCGACCCCGGGAGTGCGAGTCACGGCAGTCCGGACTCGCCGTCCGCCCTCCTCGCACGAGCGGGTACGACGGGCCCCCGCGCGGAAGGCTCCGGCCGCTGCGAGCAGGCCGGCCGAGCAGCCGACGATCTTGCAGGCCCCACCTGCCGCCACGCCTTCCGTTCACAGCGACGAGCCGCCGGCCTCGACCCCGGTCCACGGCCGGTCCGAGCAGGCTCACGCCCAGAGCGGATCCGCCGGCGATCACGGCAACGGCAGGCGGGCGCACGGAATGCCTGCGAGCAGGCAGACGCCGGCCAGAGGCGCCGACGGTGTCGCCCATTCGAAGAGGGAACGAGCAGACAGGACAGCGCCGGCCGGCGCGCCCGCCGTGTCAACGCAGGACGTGCGGGACCAGTCCGCGCCGCCCGAGCCGGCGACGCCCGAGGCTTCGGCTTCGCCTTCCCAGACCGAGCCCGCGGCGCCCGACCCGGCCAAGGACCATCCGGACCATCCCGAGCACCCGGGTCACCCGGATCACCCGGCCTGAGCCCGCCACCTGAGCGCGGCGAGCGGGACGAGGGCCCAGCAGGCGAGCTCGCGGAGCCGCGCCCGCCCGGACGCCTCGTCGTCGCTGGTTCTGACCTCGACCGTCGAGCCCGAGCCCCGCAGCGCCGCCCGTAACAGGGCCGCGGCCCGGCCCGCGTGCCAGCCCGACGTGACGAGCACGACCCGGGTCGCATCCACCTCCCGGGCGAGCGCCGCCGCCGCGGCGATGTTGGCGAAGGTCGAGCGGGCGCCGGCGTCGACCACCAGCCGGCTGCAGGGCACGCTCCACGACCGTCGCATCAGCTCGGCCTCGGACACGGCGTCACGGTGTCGCGCCCACCCCGTCAGCAGGACGACGTCGTCCGGGGTCGCCTCCCGCTCGGCCCGGCGGAGGCGCCTCGCGCAGATCTCGTGCAGATGCTCCCCGGAGCCGTCCGAGTAGCCGCAGACCGCGATCAGACGCGGACCCTTCACGTCCGGCCCCCGCGCAGGCGGCGCCAGACCCCGTAGAGCGCCAGGGTGCCGGCGACGGTCAGGACGAGCTGGACGGCCTTCTTGCCCTGGAGCTTCGACTCGCCGCTCGCGCGCTCCCGCATGTTCACCGGCACCTCGACCACGGTCAGCCCCGCCTCCTGCAGCCGCAGCAGCGACTCGACCTCCGGCGCGCCGCTCTCGTACGGCCGCGCGAGAATCGGCAGCGCCCGGGCGTTGACCGCGTACATGCCGCTGGTCGCGTCCAGGAACGGGCGGCCGAGCGCCCCCCTCATGGCCCGCCGCAGGACGGCCGTGCCGAACCGCCGGCTCGGGCTCGGCTCGTAGCGGTAGGCCTCGTACCCCTCTCCGCTCGCAAAGCGCGAGCCGACGGCGACGTCGGCGTCGCCGGCGCGCACGATCTCGAGGAGCCGGGCGAGCTCTTCGACGGGGTGCTGCCCGTCGGCGTCGACGCGGCCGGCAAAGGCGTAGCCCCGCTCGTACGCGTAGGCGTAGCCGGCGGCGATCCCCGCGCGGAGCCCCCGGTTCTCGCCGAACGAGAGCACCTGGGCGCCCCCTTCCGCCGCGACCGCGGCGGTGCGGTCGGTCGACCCGTCGTCGACGACGAGGACGTCGGCCGACGGCATCCCGTCCGCCAGCTCGCCGAGCACGGCGGGGAGGATTTCCTCCTCGTTCCAGGCTGGGATGAACACCATCGTGTCCGACACGGCGCCGACATGGTAGGCGCCGCGAGGCCGACGGGCCCGACAACGGACTGCGCGGCCCGAAGGCCGCGCAGTCGCGTCGCTCGAGGTGCGGTGCGCGCTAGCGCAGGTTGACGCGGATCGAGACGAGCCGGCGCGTCGAGATGCCGCTGAGCACGTTCTCGCCCGACTTGCGCGCCCGGACGAACATCGCGATCAGCTGCTGGTGCTTGCTCACCGGGTAGCCCCGGAGCCGCTGGAACGTCAGCGTCGCCCAGCCGTCGGCTCCCGTCGGCGCCTCGGTCGGGATCGAGAACTGGTTGTAGGGCGTCGCCGTCGCGTAGACGAGCGCACCCTGGACCGGCCCGCCGCACGTCGAGGTGATGTGGAAGCGGACGACGAGGGTCTGCGTGCTCCCGGTTGCGACCTGCGGGTCGCTCTGCAGCGTGTCCACGAGCAGCCGGGCAGGCGCGTTGATGTTCGCGACCTGGTCGGGATTCCCGCCCGGAGGACAGCCGTTCCCGCGGAAGGGGCTGACGACCGCGGTCGGCGCGGACTGGGCGGTCTCGTCGCCCGCCGAGTTCGAGGCGGTCACCCGGAAGCGGATCGTGTTGCCGATGTCGGCCGTTACGAGCGTGTACGTGCTCTTGTCGGCGCCGTTGATCGCGGCGCACGAGCCGCCCTTGTTGTCGCAGCGCAGCCAGGCGACGACGTACTTGCTGGGGCTGTTCGTCCACGTGCCGTTGCTGCCCGTCAGCGTGGAGCGTTCCTGGGCGAGGCCGGAGATCGAGGGCGCGGCCGTGTTCGCGGGCTTGCCGGCCGCCGTGACCTCGGCGGTCGCGGCGGAGGTGGCGGTGGTCGAGCCGTCACCGTTCGTCGCGGTCACGCGGAAGCGGATCCTGTGACCGTCGTCGTTGCCCGTGAGCGTGTACTGCGTGCCGTTGACGCCGCTGATCGGGTTACAGCCGGCGCCGTTGGCGTTGCAGCGCAACCAGGCGTAGTCGTACTTGGTCGGGTTGTTCGACCAGTCCCCGCGGTCGCCGGTGAGCACCTGGCCGATCCGTGCTGCACCGAAGACCCTGGGCAGAGAGGTGTTGCTCGGTTTCACCGTGGCGGCCGCGATGCCCGAACCGGCGGCGACGACCGCGAGAACGCCCGCAAGGGCTCCTCCGACAACGATTCTGCGGAACCAACGACTCCTGGGCGTGGCAGCAGAGCGCATGTGTCTCCCCTTCCCGTCGTGGAAGCGTTCGGGGGACAGTCTCCCGTTGTCCGGGAAGCCAAACCCCTGCAAATGGAATGCTTACAACTCTCGCGAAGCGGTCGGACGGCGGAGCCGCTCGTACACTCCGGTGATGGCGGTCTGCCCGAACTGCGGCGAAGAGAACCCCGACCGCTTCCGTCTGTGCGGCTTCTGCGGGACGCCGCTCGCCGCTCCCCTGCCGCCCCAGGAGGTGCGAAAGACGGTCACGGTCGTCTTCTCGGACCTGAAGGGGTCGACCACGATGGGCGAGCGGCTCGACTCGGAGGCGTTGCGCGAGGTGATGACGCGCTACTTCGAGGAGATGCGCGGAGCCCTCGAGGAGCACGGCGGCCGGGTCGAGAAGTACATCGGGGACGCCGTGATGGCCGTGTTCGGCTTGCCGAGGATCCGCGAGGACGACGCGCTGCGGGCCGTCCGGGCGGCCGCCGAGATGCAGCGGCGCCTCGCCGCCCTGAACGGCGAGCTCGAGTCGCGCTGGGGCGTCACGCTCACCAACCGCACCGGCGTGAACACGGGCGAGGTCGTCGTCGGCGATCCCACGGCCGACCAGCGGCTGGTCGTCGGCGACACCGTCAACGTCTCCGCGCGCCTGGAGCAGGCGGCCCCCGCGAACGAGGTGCTGATCGGGGAGCCCACCTACCGGCTCGTCCGCTCGAGCGTCGAGGTCGAGGCGGTCGAGCCGCTGGAGCTGAAGGGGAAGGCCGAGCGCGTGCCCGCCTACCGCCTCCTCTCCGTCGAGGAGGTCGGGACGGCGGCCCGCCGCCGGCTGCCGCTGGTCGGGCGCGAGGGCGAGCTGGCCGCCCTCGACGCCGAGTTCGAGACAGCGGTCTCCACGGGCAGCTGCCGGCTGGTCACGATCGTCGCCCAGGCAGGCGTCGGCAAGTCGCGCCTGATCGAGGAGTTCTTCGACCGGATCGCGCCGACGGCGACGACTCTCCGGGGGCGCTGCCTCCCGTACGGCCGCGGGATCACGTTCTGGCCGCTGGTGGAGATCGTCCGGCAGGCGGCCGCGATCGAGGACGACGACTCGCCCGAGGTCGCCCGGGGCAAGATCGCCGGCCTGACGGACGAGCCCGAGGTGACGGCCCGCATCGCCGCGGCGGTCGGGCTCGACGACGGCGACTTTCCGATCTCGGAGCTCTTCTGGGGCGCCCGGAAGCTGGTCGAGGGACTGGCCGCACGGCGACCGCTCGCGCTTCGCTTCGACGACATCCACTGGGCCGAGGCGACCTTGCTCGACCTCGTCGAGCACCTGCGCACGACCATCCAGGACGTCCCGCTGCTCGTGCTCTGCGCGACCCGCCCGGACCTGCTCGAGCGCCGCGACTGGGAGGCCGTCTCGGACACGTCGATCGTGCTGTCGCCGCTCACCGAGGACGCGGCCAACCGCGTGATCGAGCACGTGCTCGGCACCGTCGCCGTCCCGGAAGGCGTGCGGCGCCGCATCGTCGACGCAGCCGAGGGCAATCCGCTGTTCGTCGAGCAGCTCGTCTCGATGCTGGTCGACGAGCAGCTGCTCGTGCTCGACGAGGACGGCTGGCGCGCGACCAGCGACCTCTCGGACGGGCTCGCGCTCCCGGGCTCGATCGACGCGCTGCTGACGGAGCGCCTCGACCTGCTCTCGGACGGCCAGCGCGCGGTGATCGAGCCCGCCTCCGTGATCGGGCTGAGCTTCGTGCGCCCGGCCCTGAGCGAGCTGGTCACCGACGCCGTGCGCCCCGAGCTCGACCCGCATCTGACCACGCTCACGCAGAAGCAGCTGATCCGGCTCGACCGTCCCGATTCGGTCGACGCGTTCCGCTTCGAGCACATCCTGATCCGGGACGCCGCCTACAACCGCGTGCTCAAGCGGACGCGAGCCGGCCTGCACGAGCGCTTCGCGAACTGGGCCGAGCAGGTCAACCGCGACCGCCAGCGCGAGACGGAGTACGAGGAGATCCTCGGCTACCACCTCGAGCAGGCGTACCGCTACCTCTTCCAGCTCGGCCCGATCGACGACCACGCGCGCGAGCTCGGCGAGCGGGCCGCGACGAAGCTCGCCGCCACCGGCCGCCGCGCCTTCGAGCGCGGCGACATGGCCGCGGCGGCGAACCTGCTCGAGCGCGCGACCGCCCTGCTCCAGCCGCTCGACCCGGGCCGGCTCGCCCTGTTCCCGGAGCTGGGCGAGGCGCTCCTCCAGGTCGGCGACTTCGCCCACGCCGAGAGCCTGCTCGCCGACGCCGTCGCCACCGCCGAGACCGCGCACGAGCCGACGCTCGCCGCCAACGCCGAGCTCGTCCGCATGCTGGTGGTGCTGCTCTCGGGCGACTCGGAAGGCTGGGAGGCGGCCGCGACCACGGCGGCGCGCGACGCGATCGAGCTCTGCGAGCGGGCCGGGGACAACGCGGGGCTGGCCCGTGCCTGGCGCCTTCTCGCCTGGATGCACGGCAAGGCGGGGCGCTACGACGAGGCCGCACGGGCGCTCGAGCACGCGATCGACTGCGCGCGAAGCGCCGGTGACGTCAGGCAGGAGCGACGGGCCTCGACCCAGTACGCCCTCACGGCCGTCTACGGGCCGACGCCCGTCGAGGCCGGCATCCGCCGGTGCGAGGAGATCGCCGAGCGCGTCGGCGGCGACCGGCAGGCCGAGGCGGCAATGCTCTGCGTGCTCGCGCAGCTCCAGGCGATGCAGTACGAGTTCGACCAGGCGCGCGACCTCTACCGGCGCGCGAGGGCGATGTTCGAGGAGCTCGGCCTGCACGTCGACGCCTCGACGCTCTCCCTGAGCTCGGCTCACGTCGAGCTGCTGGCCGGGAATCCCGACGAGGCCGAGCGGGAGCTACGCCGCGGCTACGACCATCTCGCCTCGCTCGGCGAGCGCTACCTGCTCTCCTCCGTCGCGGGGCTCATGGCCGAGGCGCTGGTCGCCGGCGGTCGCTTCGAGGAGGCGGAGGACGCAGCCCTCGCCACCGAGGAGCTCGCGGACGAGAGCGACGCCGACGCGCAGTCGCTCTGGCGGCTGACCCGCGCGAAGATCCTCGCGCACCGGGGCTCCCTCGCCGAGGCCGAGTCGCTCGCCCGCGAGGCGGTCGACCTGCTCGCGCCGACGGACGGCGTCGTCACCAAGATCGGCGCGAACGCCGACCTCGCCCGCATCCTCCTGCACGCCGGCCGCGAGGACGAGGCCCGGACGCTGATCGAGGACGCGCGCGGGATGGCCGAGCGGAAAGGGAGCCGTGTGCTGGTCGAGCGTCTCGACGAGCTCGCCGCCGAGGCCGCCTCCGCCCGCCAGGTCTCCTAGCCGAAGCCGAGCCGTCCGTTCTGGTAGGCCCTGCCGATGGCGACGATGCCGGTCTTCTTGCCGACCTGGAACGAGTCCAGGCAGATGTGGACGGTCGCGCTGAGCGGCGAGTCGGCGCACATCGGAACGAGCCCGCGGTCGTGGTACAGGCCTGTCGGGTTGTACCCCTTGGGCTCGCCGGCCGGAAGCAGCGTGACCGTGAACGAGAACGGATTGGTCGGCGAGAAGGGCGAGCTCGCCGTGAGCGAGTCCGGAATCTCGAGGATGGTGACGTACTTCGGGCACTTGTCGCACAACGGCGTCCCGGTCGTCTCCTCCACCGAGGTGTCGACTCCGTAGAGGCTTCCGAGCGCGTCCGGCATCGTGAACTTGCTGTGCTGCGGCAGCGTGGACGACGTCGCGACGGCCTCCTTGCCCTTCGCGAACGTCTTCACCAGCGCGTTCGCCGCCGACGAGACGAGCGCGGTCGTCACCGACGCTCCGGTGACGGTCTGGGTGCCGTTGTTCCCCGAGCTGCCCTGGGTCTTGGCGTCCACGGTCACCGACGGGGTCGTGACGACGCTGGAGCCGCTCGTCGGCGCGGTGAAGCGAAGGTCGACCGAGAACCCAGTGCCGCCCTGCATCTGCTGGAGCTTGCAGACCATGCGCGTCGCGTACTGCGGGTCCTTCGCGCAGGCCGAGCTGCTCGCGTCCGAGAACGTGGCGGCGTCGCTGTCGACGACGATGACGACGTGGTTGACGGTCGAGGTGCCGGTGTTCGAGACGTCCAGGCCGAAGCCGATCTTGCCGCCGAAGGTGACCTGCTGGATTTCGTTCGTCGACGTACCGATCAGCGGTCTGAGCACGACGGTCACGCTCGTGCTGGACGATCTTCCGCCCGCCGATCCGACCGCGACGCAGGACGCGATCAGGACGACGGCAATGGAGACGAGCGTCCGCTTCCGTGTCATCCCTCTCCCCACCTCTCTCGGTTGTCGCGAGGCCGACCGCCGGCCCGCGTCGCCAGTCTGGCGTTGCCTCGCTTCGGAGTCAACCGGCAACCGGCGAGGTGGTTCCTACCCGAACCCGAGCCGGCCGTTCTGGTCGGCCTCGCCGGTGGCGACGAAGCCCGCCCACTTGTTGCCCGAGAACGAGTCCAGGCAGATGTGGACGGTCGCGCTCAGCGGCGAGTCGCTGCACATCGGGATCAGCACGCCGTCGTGGTACAGCCCCGTGGCGTAGTAGTGGGCCGGCACGCCGGCCGGAAGCAGGGTGACCGTGAACGTGAAGGGGTTCGTGGACGAGAACGGCGAGCCCGCGAGCAACGAGGCCGGGATCGAGAGCACGGTGACGAGGCCCGGGCACTTCGTGCACAGCGGCGTCCCGGTCGTCTCCTGGACCGACGTCTCGACGCCGTAGACCCCGCCGAGCAGCGAGCCCGGCATGACGAACTGGCTGTGCTGCGGGAGCGTCGCCGCCGTGGCCGCCGTCTCCGTCCCGCGCAGGAACGAGTCCACGAGCGAGTTCCCCGCCGACGAGACCAGGACGGTGGTCACCGGGGCTCCGGTCGTGGTGCCGTTCCCGTTGTTCCCCGGATTCCCCTGCGACTTGGCGTCGACGGTCACGGTCGGCGTCGAGACCACCTGCGAGCCGCTCGCCGGGGCGGTGAAGCGCAGGTCGACCGAGAACGTCGGGCTGCCCGACTTCATCTGCTTCAGCGTGCAGACCATGCGGTTCGGGGCGTGGGGATCCTGTCCGCACTCCGACCGGCTCGCGTCGGAGAACGTGGCGGTGTCGCTCGTGACGGCGATGACGATGTGGTTCACGGTCGACTTGCCCGTGTTGGCGACGTCGAGGTGGAGCCCGATCTTCCCGCCGTAGGTGACCTGCTGCACGCCGTTCGAGGTCGTCCCGATCAGGGGGCTGACGGCGACGCTCATCGTCGTCTTGGCCGATGTCCCGCTCGCGGGGCCGACCGCGACGCAGAGCGCGACCATGGCCAGGACCGCTGACGCGAAGAGAGACCGCCGCTTGCGCTTCATGCCCTCACTCTCCCTTTCCGTGTCGGCCTCGGGCCGATCGGCGTAACCCCACCTCGAAGTCAACCTTGGTTCCGGTACCGAGTCAACCGGCATGCGCCCGGGCGAGGAAGCCGGAGGGCGGCACCGGATCGCGCGCGCCGCCCTCTCGGGTCGCCGGGATCAGCTCAGCACGAGCGAAAGGTCGTCCGCCCCGGCGAGGTTGTAGTTCGCGTGATCCGTGAACGTGACGACGACGACCACGGTCCTGGCACCCGCCGGGACCTTGCCGGTCCGCGAGCGCAACGCCATGTCCGTGCTGCTGATCGTCGTGTCGGGCCCGATCCTCAGCGCTGCCAGGGACTTGCCCGACGCGTCCGTGAACTGCGCCCGCACCTGGGTGGTGTTCGTGCCGTAGTTGCCGAGCCAGCCGCTGAGCGTCGCCTTGTGGCCGGCCGCGCCCGCAGGCAGCTTGATCGTCTGGGTGCCGATGGAGGCCTTGGCCTCCGTGGCGGCGGGCGTCGTCCCCCCGAAGAAGTAGTTCTTGCCGCGGGACTTCGGCCCCTTCGAGCGCGTCGAGAACCAGCCGTTGGGGAAGCTGGCCCACGAGGCGGCGCCGAACTGGCCCGCGGTGCTCTCCCAGTGCGGCACCGCCCCGTAGGCGCCGACCGTGGTCACGCCGTGACCGGCCTCGGCGCCGGGGTTCAGGATCAGGTTCTTGCCGCAGGCCGGGCAGGCGGCGAAGGATGCAGAGCCGGTTGCCGCCAGGGCGAGGCCCGCCGTTGCGGCGACGACCGTGGCGGCCGCCGCCCGCCGCGTTCGCTGAAAGGTCATGGCGCCTCCGATCTTTGGATTCCGCGTCAGAGTCGAGATCGGGGCGATTGAAGCGCACGCGCGCATAGAAACCGCATAGGCCGGCAGCCCTAGAATCCGGGCGGCGAGTTGACGCAGGAAGGGGCGAACGACGTGGAGTTCCGGGTGCTCGGTCCGATGGAGGTCCTCGTCGACGGCCGCTCCGTCGACCTCACCGCCCCGCGGCCCCGGGCGCTGCTCGCCGCCCTGCTCGTGCGCTCCGGCCGCGTCGTCCCCACCGACGAGCTGATGGACGCGCTCTGGAGCGACGGCGCCCCCGCCTCGGCCGCGAGCGTGCTGCGCATGTACGTGAGCCGGGTCCGGCGTGCCCTTGGGGACGGCCGCATCGTCACGAGGGCGCCCGGCTACGTGCTCCTCGTCGAGGAGGGCGAGCTCGACGCCGATCGATTCGAGCAGCTGCTCGCCGACGGGCGGCGGGCGCTCGCGCAGGAGAACCCGCGGCTCGCTCGGAGCCTGTGCGCACGCGCGCTCGAGCTCTGGCGAGGCGACGCGCTGTCCGGTCTCGCGGTCGAGAGCTACGTCGCCCGGGAGGCGGCGAGGCTGGACGAGCTGCGGCTCGCGTGCCTGGAGTGCCGGCTCGAAGCGGATCTCCGGCTCGGACGGCACGAGGCCGTCCTCGCCGAGCTGGGGCAGCTCGTCGCGCTGCACCCGCTGCGCGAGCACCTGCGCAGCCAGCTGATGCTCGCGCTCTACCGCTCGGGCCGGCAGGCCGACGCCCTCGCCGCTTACCGCGACGCCCGGACGGCGATGGTCGACGAGCTCGGGCTCGAGCCCGGGAAGGACCTGCGCGAGCTCGAACGCCGGATCCTCGAGCAGGATCCGACGCTCGACGAGGCGCCGGGCAGCCGCCGCCGGCTCGGAGGGCTCCCCGCGCCCCCGACCCGTACCGTCGGCCGCGACCGCGAGCTCGCAACGATCATCGAGCGCCTCCTCGACCCGCGGACGAGGCTGCTGACGCTGCTCGGGCCGGGAGGGATCGGCAAGACGCGGCTCGCGGTGGAGGCGGCGCGGCGGCTCGACGACGAGCTCGCGGACGGTGCCGTGCTCGCGGATCTGGCGCCGGTCGCCGAGCCCGCCCACCTCCTGCCCGCGATCGGCAGGGCGCTCGGCCTCTGCGAGGGCGGAACGCCGTGGCCTGAGCTGCTCGCGAGCCACCTCGCGGGCCTCGAGCTCCTGCTCGTGCTCGACAACCTCGAGCATCTGGTCGACGCGACTGCCCCGCTCGGGGAGCTGCTCGCCGTTGCGCCCCGCCTGACGATCCTGGCGACGAGCAGGCGGGTCCTGCGCCTCGCCGCGGAAGAGATCCTCGAGGTCGAGCCGCTGGACGGTCCCGCTTCGCTCGAGCTGCTCGCCGAGCGGGTGGTCGCAGCCGCTGCCCGGACCGCCCCCGAGAGGGCCTGGCTCGACGCGATCAGCAGCAGGCTGGAGGGGTTGCCGCTCGCGATCGAGCTCGCCGCGCCGTGGTTCCGCACCCTGCCGCCCGACGAGCTGCTCTCGCTGCTCGACTCCCGCCTCCACCTGCTCGCCGGCGGCGCGCGCGACCAGCCGCTCCGGCAGAGAACGATGCGCTCCGCCCTCGACTGGAGCTACGAGCTGCTCGAGCCGGGGCCGCAGCGGCTCCTCGGCCGGCTGTCGATCTTCAGCGGCGGCTTCACCAGCGAGGCCGCGCTCGTCGTGGGCGAAGGATCGACGGTCGAGGACCTCGCTGCGCTCGTCGACGCCAGCTTCGTCCGGCCCGGCCGCGGCCGCTACGAGATGCTCGACCTGGTGCGCGAGTACGCGGCCGAGCTACCGTCCGCCGACGACGAGGGGCGCGATCTCCACGCACGCCACTACCTGCTCCTGGCGGAGCAGGCGGAGGCCCACCTGACCGGCGCCGAGCAGGGAGCCTGGCTGGCCACGCTCGAGACCGAGCACGACAACCTCCGGGCCGCCTCGGACTGGGCCGCCCGGTCGGGCAACCCGACGGTCGAGCTCGGTCTCGCGGCTGCGCTCGGCCGCTTCTGGTACGTGCGCGGGTACCTGAGCGAGGGCCTGGAGCGGCTCCTCCGGGCGAACGACGCGGCCTCGCCCGGAGAGCCGCTGGCGCGGGCGAAGGCTCTGCGGGCCGCCTCCGCCCTGGCCCTGCTCCAAGGCGATTATCGGCTGGCGCACGAGCTGGCCGAGCGGGCGCTCGAGCTCTACCGGCAGTCGGGCGACGCGGCCGGCGTCGCCCGCTGCCTGAGCAACCTCGGTGCGATCCTCCACGCGCAGGACCGGCTCGACGAGGCGGCGCAGACGCTCGACTCGTGCATCGAGGCCTGCGAGTCGCTCGGCGACGACCGGCTGACGGCGATGGCCCGCAACAACCGCGGCGACGTCGCGCTCTCGCGGGGCGACCTCGATGTGGCCGCGGAGCAGTTCGCCCGCAGCCTCGACCTGCTTCGCTCCGTGGGCGACGTCGCCAACGTCGCTCGGGCTCTCTACAACCTCGGCGCCGTCGCGCTCGAGCGGCAGCACGCGGGCGACGCGGCCGCGTTGCTGCTCGAGGCGCTCGAGCTCTCCCAGGCGATCGCCGACGACGAGGACACCGCGTGGTGCCTGATCGGCCTCGCCGCGCTCGCGGAGACCGGCGGCAGGGAGCTGGACGGCGCCCGGCTCCTCGCCCTCGCCGCGATTCTGCTCGACCGGCTCGGGGCCACGATGAAGCCGTTCGAGAGGAATCTGTACGACCGGACGCACGACCGCCTCGCCGCGACGCTCGGCGCCGCGGAGCTGGAGGCGGCGCGCGCGGAGGGTGCTCAGCTCGGCCAGGACGAGGCGATCGAGCTCGCCCGCACCGTCGCACGACTTGACTGGTAGCTCGTACCACGAGATGATGGGGGGCAGGCGTACGGGGACGACGCGCAGGCAGGGGTCTTGTGGAGTAGGCAGTGCAGGCGATCGTCGGCGCGGCCGCGGTTCGGTTCGATCGCGCCGGCGCTCGCCTTGCGCTCCGCCGCCGGGCTGGGGCGATGCCCCCGGCAAGAATCGAACTTGCGCACGCGGTTTAGGAAACCGCTGCTCTATCCACTGAGCTACGGGGGCGCGCGGACAGGGTATCGCCGCCCGTTCCGCACGTTCGCCTCAGGGATTAGTGTTTCGCTCGGCCCGCGACGCGCGGGCCGTCCGGACGCACCTCGCTTCCCTCCCCCGCCGACCCCCAAGGACCCTTGCGCGATCGACGCCGGCACGCGATGCGAATGCGACCACGTGGACGGGCACGGTGGACACTCGTCCCGCTCGCCGCCTGCGTGCTCCTCTCGGGCGCGCAGGCCGCGGCGCCGCCACCGGGCTGGACGACCTACGGCGGCGACGCGGGACGCAGCAGCGCCACCGGCTCGTCGATCTCTCCCGCCGGCATCGGGGCCGCGTTCGTGCTTCCGCTACGCGGGCGTGTGACCTCGCAGGTACTCGCCGCTCGCGACGTCCCGAGGGCAGGGCTGACGACGCTGTACGTGGCAACCTCCGCCGGGCGCGTCTACGCCTTCAGCGAGAACGGCTACGTCCGCTGGCGGGTCAGCCTCGGCCAGTACGCGAACCGCTGCGCGCAGCTCGACGGGTACGGCGTGACCGGCACGCCGGTGATCGACCAGGCCGCGGGCGCCCTCTACGTGGCGGACGGCGTCGGCAGGCTGCACGCGCTCGACCTCGCCACCGGCGAGGAGCGACCCGGTTGGCCGGTCACGCTGTACCAGGACACGGCGAAGGAGCTCGTCTGGGGCGCGCTGACCCTCGCCGGCGGGCGCGTCTACGCGGCGACGGGGTCGTACTGCGACGCAGGCCCGTTCATCGGCAAGGTGATCTCCGTCGACACGACCACCAGAGCGGTGTCCAGCTGGGAGGCCGTTCCGGCCGAGCAGGGCGGAGGCGGCGGGATCTGGGGTTGGGGCGGCAGCGCCTTCAGCCAGGCCCTCGATCGGCTCTTCGTCGTGACGGGAAACGCCTTCGAGGGCGGGAAGAACACCGGGGACGACTTCAGCGAGGCGGCCGGCCTCGGGGAGAGCATCGTGTCGCTGACGCCCGACCTGGCCGTTTCCGGCTCCAGCCATCCGGAGTCGATCGACCAGCCTCTCGACCTGGACTTCGTCGGCTCGCCGGTGGTCGTGGACAGGCCCGGGTGCGGCCGGCTGGTCGTCGGGATGAACAAGAACGCGCAGGTCTTCGGCTGGCGTGCCGACGACCTCGGACGCGGCCCGCTCTGGACGGTCGACCTCGAGCGGTTCGATCCCGACAACCCGGTGCTGAGCCAGCTCGCCTACGACGCGTCGCGCTCGGCGGTGTACGCGGTCACCGGGACGCAGGCGGTCAGGGTCGACGTCCACGCCGACTGCTCGGCCGCGATCGGGTGGAAGCTGCCGCTGAAGACCGACTCGCTGAACGGGTCGCCGACGGTCGCGGGCGGAACCGTCTGGTTCGCGCTCTCGGGCGCGGCAAGCCTCGTCGGAGTCGACGCCGGCACCGGTCGGTGGGTGGCGAACCTGCCGCTGCCCGGGCTGACCGTCGCGGCGCCGACCGTGATCGACGGCCGGCTCTTCGTCGGGACCTTCACCGGCCAGCTGGTGGCCTTCGCCACGCCGGCAGCGCCCGCGGCCCGCATCGGCCCCGCAACGCCGGAGGTGCCCGGACACAGCAGCTGGCCCGATGCGAAACACGGCTGGGTGAGCCGCGAGACCGGCGTCTGGGCGACGGACGACGGCGGCACCCACTGGCGCCGGATTTTCGCCCGTCCGGCCCTGACGGTCGTACGGACGTCGGCGCGCGCCGGCGTGATCCGCGTCGCCGCGGTCGCCGCCCCCTGCACGTGCGCCCACGACTACTGGACGGCCGACGGCGGCAAGCACTGGGTGGCGACGCGCGCGATCGCCGGCGGCCTGGTCGGTCGGGGCCCCTCGCTGTACTGGGTGAAGGACGGCACCGAGATCCAGCAGGTCACGCCCTGGCCTCCGGTCGGCCGGATCCGGTCGCAGGCGGTCGGATCGGTGTCCGAGGGCACGGTGGTCGGAACCGCGCTGGTGCCGGGCGGAGTCGCGGCGCTCGCACGCGACAGCGTCGCGGGCACCGTGTCGGTCCTGGTCGTCGACGCAGCGGGCAAGACCACGATCGACCTGCCCGACCCGCCGGGCGCCTTGCTCGACCAGTCCCTGACCGTCTCGGGCTCGACCCTCGTCGTCCACGCGACCGTGTTCGACCAGGGAGCGGCGCAGGGCGTTCGCTGGACCTCCGAAGACCGACACACGTGGTCGGTCGCGCCCTGACCGAGGCTCAGAGCCGCAGGACGAACGTTCGCGCACGCAGGCCGCCGCAGGCCCTGAGCAGGACCACGCGGGCGGCGACCCGGCCGCGCACCCGCCCGGCATAGCGGAGATCGACCAGCCCGCGCGTGCGCGGCAG
The DNA here is from genome assembly GCA_036555585.1 of Gaiellaceae bacterium. Taxonomy (GTDB): domain Bacteria; phylum Actinomycetota; class Thermoleophilia; order Gaiellales; family Gaiellaceae; genus DATBLE01. The sequence goes on along the minus strand of DATBLE010000036.1, from coordinate 13,570 downwards.
GAGCTCCCGACGGGGAGCTCGCAGCCGAGCGACCAGACGGGCTCCGCGCTGGAGCGTGACGCTCGCGCACGAGCCGCGGACGGTCTCGGTGACGTTGCCCCGGTTCGCAAGCAGGACCTCGAGGCGGCGTCCCCGGCCCGCGCGTCGGCTGTGCACCGCGACGGCCTCCACGCGGTGGACGACCTTGCCCGGCGCCCGCACGACGACCACGACCCCGAGGCGCAACCGCACCGGGAGGCCTCGCCTCGCCGACGGACGCGTGGTCAACAGCACCAGCTCCGGGTGGTCGCCTGGCTGGGCGCGACGCGGAACCTTCGCAGACACCGTCAGCGGCGCGGTCGCTCCCGGTGCCAGCACGAGCGAGCGGGGAACGACGGCCAGCCAGGACGAGCGGCGCGACACGGCGCGCGGCCGCCCACGCAGGTCGAGCGCGAACCCGGCTCGCGCCACGTCGACGACCACGGGCTCGGTGCCGGAGTTCGTCACCGCCACGGGCGCACGCGCCGAGCCCGTGAGCGCGACGTGGGCGGGCGAGGCGATCAGCGCGACGGGGGGCCTGGCCGCCCCCGTGGGAGGGGAGGCGGCCAGGAGGGAAGCGAGGACCGCGACCGCCGTCAACGGCCGATCACGGTGTAGGTCACCGACGCGGAGTACCGACCGGGCGCGACCACCGGCAGCGGAGCGGTGAACCCGATCGTCGTCGGCCACACGTCGCCGCCGGGAGCGGTTCCCGCGGAGGCCGTGCCGACGAGCAGGTCGGCGGCCGGAGCGATCGGAACCGACGCTCGCGCCCCGCCGACGAGCTGTGGGCCGACAGCTCCGCCGGCCGGTGCCGTGCTCGCGATGCCGAGAGGGAGGTCGGCCGGGGTGAAGGCGGTGCGGTGCACGGTCAACGAGTAGCCGGCGGCGTTGTTGCTGACGACGGTGACACGCTCGGAGACCGGCGCCGGCGTGGCGCCGGCGAACGCCGTGCCGAAGCTGATCGCCGGCTGGTCGAGCGCGAGCGAGAGCACGGGCTGAATGTCGACGTCGACGCTGGCCGAGCCCGTCGTCCCTCCGGACGAGCCGCCGCCGCCGCAGTCCGTCGACGGCGACGCGCTGTTCCGGGGCGTCGGCACATCCGCGGCGAAGTCGCCGGCGTTCGAGTCGGTGTCGGTGCAGCCGCCGCCGGCCCGAATGGCAGCGGTCGTGCTGCTCAGGGCCGGGGCAGCCGACGTGCCCTCGTAGTCGGCTGCGGCGCCGTAGCCGATCAGATCCTCGATCCCGGACGCGCCGGAGCAGCTTCCGGCGGTGTCGCCGCAGGTGAGCGCGGTCGAGCCGGTGACGACCGCGACCTTGCCGCCGGACACGGCCAGATTCGAAGTGCCGGTCGCGTCGGGTGTGGGCAGCGGAGCGCCGATCGCCGCCGAGGAGCTGAGCTGCACGAGGTAGTAGTGGCCGGGCGCGATCGAGCCGGCCAGCGCGGTGGTCTGCCAGCTGGCGCCGGCCGCCGAGGCGTACTGGACGGTCCAGCCGTCCACGCTCACCGAAGCCGGGCCGGCGTTGAACAGCTCGACGAAGTCGTTCGTGAAGCTGGCCCCGGCGTTCCCTCCGCCGGCGTAGACCTGGCTGACGACCACGCCGGAGGACGAGGCGGGCACGGCCGGGGCGGCCAGCAACAGGGCGGCGAAGACGAGGGCGACGAGCAGGCGAGTCCTGGGCATGGGCGGCTCCGATCGGGAGAGGGAACGGGTGTGCTCCCGTGGTACCGGCCCGGAGCAGCTGCCGACAGTGTCCTTTTGCCTTCCGGCGCAGACTCGTTACAGATTGATGAGCACAGAGAGGGACCGGTCTTGCAGACCTGTCCCCGTTTCCTTTGTCACGAAGACCGGCGCCACGGCACCTCGGGCGCGCGGTAGAAGTTCACGCCCAGCGAGTCGAGCAGCGGCGCCTGCGCGCCGAGCCGCTGCCGGTAGTCGGCCCACGAGCGCCCGCGCGCCGGCGACCAGCCGATCTCGGCGATCCCGATCAGCCGCGGGAAGGCGAGGTACTCGGCGTCGCGGTTCGACTGGACGGTCTCGCTCCAGAGAGGGGCCTCGACGCCGAGGACGTCCGACGCTCCGACGCCGGCGACCTGCCGCACGGGGTCCCACGCGTATGCGTCCTGCACCGACGTGTACCCGGCCCATCGGAGGCCGAGCGACGTCGAGGCGTCGTACTTCATGTCCAGGTAGGCGTGGTCGGCCGGGGACATGATCACCTTCGCCCCCTGCTGCACGGCCCGCGCGGACACGGCGCTCTTGGCCGGGTCGAGGTTCCAGTGCTGCACGAGCGTCCCGCGGCGCAGCCGCGCGCGCCCGATCTCCTCCCAGCCGATCATCACCTTCCCGTGCTCCGCGACGATCGCCTGCACGCGGCCGACGAAGCGGACGTAGTCGGCCGTCTTCGTCGCCATCGCCTCGTCGCCGCCGATGTGGATCCAGGGGCCGGGCGTCAACCGTGCGAGCTCGCCCACGACGTCCGAGACGAACTCGTACGTCACGGCCTTGTCGATGCAGAGCGAGCTGAAGCCGACGTCGATCCCGGTGTAGAGCTGCGACGGCTTCCCGTCGCAGGCGAGCTTCGGGTACGACGAGAGCGCGGCGTGGACATGGCCTGGCATGTCGATCTCCGGCACCACCGTCACGTACCGCGCAGCCGCGTAGCGGACGATGTCCTCGTACTGGGCCTGCGTGTAGTAGCCGCCCGTGCCGCCTCCGACCTGGGTGCTGCCGCCGTGCGTCGCGAGGCGCGGCCAGCCGGTGATCGCGATCCGCCAGCCCTGGTCGTCGGACAGGTGCAGGTGCAGCCGGTTGAGCTTGTAGAGCGCCATCAGGTCGACGAACCGCTTCACGTCGCGGACCGACCTGAAGTGGCGGGCGACGTCGAGCATCGCGCCCCGCCAGCCGAAGCGCGGCCGGTCGCGGATGCGGACGGCCGGGATGCGCCGCGGGCCGCGCACCGGCAGGAGCTGGCGCAGGGTCTGGACGCCGTGGAAGAGCCCCGCGGGCCGGTTGGCGACCAGCCGGATCGAGCCGGGAGCGACCGTCAGCTCGTAGCCCTCGTCGCCGAGCTGCGCCGGGCCGGCGAGCTCGACCGTGACCGGTGCGGGGCCCCGGACGACCTTCGTTCCGAGCACCGACGCCAGTGCGGCCGCCACCCGGCGTGTGTCCGGATTCGACGGGGTGACCGACACGGTGGACGACGCCCGCACGACGAACGCGCCGGAGCCCGGCGTCAGGGACACCGGCTTGGGGATCACGGCCGGGCCCATGTCAGACGGCTGCCGCGGTCGCCCGCGCGCCGACGGTCAGGCTCGCGCCCGAGTCCGGATCGAAGAAGTAGAGCGCTCCGGGGTCGACGGCGAGCCGGAGGCGCTGTCCGGGCTCGGCATCGGTCTTGGACGAGACGCGCGCGTTCCACAGCGAGCGGTCGTCGGCGAGCAGCGCGTCGTCCTCGTGATCCGCCGCCGCGCGCAGCTCCTCGGCTTCGACGCGCGGCGCGTCGATCGGGAAGATCACGTGCGAGTCGGAGCCGAGCTCCTCGACGACCACGACCTCGACCTCCACCGCCGGCAGCCCGGCGTCCGCCAGGGCCGCGTCCTCGAAGCTCTCCGGCCGGATGCCGAGGATCACGCGGCCGGCGCGCGCCGGCCGGCGGGCAGGCTCGAGCGGCAGCTCCCAGCCGGCGAAGGCGACCTGGCCGTCGCCGACCGTCGCCTCGACCAGGTTCATCGCCGGCGAGCCGATGAAGGCGGCGACGAACAGGTTGTCCGGCCGGGCGTAGAGCGCCTGCGGCGAGTCGACCTGCTGGATCACGCCGTCGCGGAGGACGGCGACGCGCTGCCCGAGCGTCATCGCCTCGACCTGGTCGTGGGTGACGTACAGCGTGGTCACGCCGAGCCGGTCGTGGAGCCGGGAGAGCTCCGAGCGCATGGTCACGCGCAGCTTGGCGTCGAGGTTCGAGAGCGGCTCGTCCATCAGGAAGGCGGTCGGCTCGCGCACGATCGCGCGGCCCATCGCCACCCGTTGCCGCTGGCCCCCCGAGAGCGCCGCGGGCTTGCGGTCGAGCAGCTGCTCCAGGCCGAGGAGCCTCGCGACCTCGGTCACGCGCCGGTCGATCTCGGCCGCCCGGGTCTTCCGCACCTTCAGGCCGTAGCCGAGGTTGCGGCGAACGTCCATGTGCGGGTAGAGGGCGTAGTTCTGGAAGACCATCGCGATGTCCCGGTGCCGCGGCGCCAGGTCGGTGACGTCGCGGCCCGCGATCGAGATCGAGCCGGCGGTCGCCTCCTCCAGGCCCGCGATCATCCGCAGCAGCGTCGACTTGCCGCACCCGGACGGTCCGACCAGCACCATGAACTCGCCGTCGGCGGCGGTCAGCGAGACGTCGTCGATCGCGACGAAACCGTTGTCGAAGACCTTCGTCACGCGGTCGAGCACGATCTCGCCCATCAGTGCCGGCCCATCATGCCTTCACCGCACCGGCGGTCAGGCCGAACGCGATCTTGCGCTGGACGAAGCCGAAGAAGGCCAGCACCGGGATCGCGGCCAGGATCGAGCCGGCCATCAGGCCGCCCCAGTCGACCTGGCGGCTCGTCCCGTAGAACTCGGAGAGCCACACGGTGATCGTCTGCTTCGACTGGTCGTTGAGCAGGACGTAGGCGAAGACGAACTCGTTCCAGCTGGTGATGAAGACGAACACCGAGGTCGCGACCAGGCCGGGGGCGACCAGCGGCAGCAGGATGCGGACGAAGGCGCCCATCCGGCTGGAGCCGTCCACCATCGCCGCCTCCTCGAGCTCCTTGGGGATGTTCACCAGGAACCCGCGCAGGGTCCAGACCGCGAACGGCAGCGCGAAGGTCATGTAGGTGATGATCACGCCGAGGTACACGCCCTGGTCCTGCGTCAGGTGGTACTTGGCGAGCACCACGTAGAGAGGGATGACCAGCCCGACCTGCGGGAGCATCTGGATCCCGATCAGGAGCACGATGAACACCTCGCGGCCCGTGAAGCGGAACTTGGAGAGCGCGATCGCGGCGAGGAAGGCGAGCGCGACCGAGATCGCGACGGTGATCCCGACGATGATCATGCTGTTCACGACCGAGCTCCAGAAGTACGGACGGTCCATCGCGTCGCGGAAGTGCTGGAGCGTCGGGTGGGTGGGGAACCAGGTCGGCTTCAGGCGGTTGATGTCGTCGGTCGACTTGAACGCCGTCGCGAACATCCAGTAGACGGGGAAGATCATCACGACGAAGATCGCGAGCGCGAGCAGGTTCCAGCCGAGGCGACCCTTGCCCTTGCGACGCCGCCGGCGGGGGGCCGCCGCCGCGCTCACAGGGCCTCCTCCGAGCGCCCCGTCTTAACAGTGCCTGGCACCGTAAAGACCCTGCACGCGGGCGCTTTCCAGTGGCGCGTCTCAACAGTGCCTGGCACGGTTGAGAGGAGCTCGGCGACGCTCACCTGACGTTCCCCGCCCGCACCATCTGGCGCACATAGACGACGCTCATCGCCGCCACCATCACCAGCATCAGCAGCGAGATCGCCGCGCCGCGGCCGAAGTCGTGGTCGGCGTAGCCCTTGATGAACACGTAGACGCCCATCAGGTAGTTCGTCTGGTCGATGTGCGAGGAGCCGATCAGCAGGTACGGCTGGGCGAAGACGCCGAAGTCCCAGATGATCGACAGGCTGGTGAGGATCAGCAGGATCGGCTTCAGGACCGGGAACGTGACGTCGCGGAAGACGCGCAGCGCCCCGGCCCCGTCGACGCGGGCCGCCTCCACGAGCTCGTGGGGCACCTGCGCCAGCGCCGCATAGACGCTGATCGCAACGAACGGCAGCGCTCCCCAGACGATCAGCAGCGTGACCATCGCGAGGCTCGAGGTCGGCGTCGCGTACCAGTCGTGATTCGACCCGACCAGGTGCAGCTCGGCGGCGAGGTAGTTGAGGACACCGTTTTCGAAGTTCGTCATCCAGTAGAAGACCTGGACGGCGACGACGACCGGCATCGACCACACGAGCACGAGCCCGGTCATCAGCAGGATCCGCACCCAGCGGCTGATCTTCGTCAGCAGCAGCGCGATCAGCGTTCCGAGGACGATCGTCAGCGCGACGTTCGCCGCCGTGAAGATCACGGTGCGGACGACGGTGTCCCAGAAGACCTGGTCGGAGAGCACCGACCGGTAGTTGTCGAGCCCGATCCAGTGGCCCTGGTGCTGGATCAGCTCGAAGAGGCCGTACCGCTCGAACGAGATGCGGACGAGCTTGTAGATCGGGTAGCCGAGGATGACGACCACGGCGGCCGCCACCGGCAAGATCAGCGCGTAGGGCGCGAGCGAGAAGCGGCGGTGCCGCCGAGGAAGAGCCTCGGCGGCGACCGCCGCGTTCGGCGGGACGGCGAAGTCAGCGTCCCGCGCCACTCAGCTCCTTACGACGCGTTGAGGGTGTACTCGATGTTGTTGTCCGCGGTCGCGGCCGCCTGCTTGACCGTGAGCTTGCCGGTCAGGATCGAGCTCAGCATGGTCCGAAGGATATTCCCGTTCTCGACGTTGACCCAGTTCTTCGCGGCCGGGACGAACCAGCTGCGCAGAGCCGCCCGCTCGCCGACCTTGGCAGTGTTCAGCAGGTTGGTCGAGTTCGGGATGTTCCCGGCGGCCTGGAGGGCCTTCTCCGACGACGTGCTCGTGAAGGCGGCGATCCAGTCGGCGCCGAGCTGCTTGTTGCCGCCGATGGGGACCGCAAGGTCGGATCCGCCGAGGAACCCCGGCATCGCCTTGCCCGCCTCGTGGCTCGGCATCACGAACTGCGCGGTCGAGCCCTTGTACTTGTCCCCGACACAGCACGTGAACCAGCCGGGGCCCACGATCGAGCCGGCGTTCCCCTCGGCGTAGACGCTGTACGGGGTCGGGCGGTTCTCGTCGGTCGTCTTGCTGGCCTTCGACGCGGCGAGGTAGAAGTTCTTGTAGGCGGTCAGGCCCGCGATCGCCTTCGGCGATTCGAGCGTGCCCTTCCACTTGCCGCTGACCTGGGTGGCGATCTTGCCGCCGAAGTCGTAGACGAAGCCCATCGCCACGTACCAGTCGGTGCCGGCGATGTAGACGGGCGAGTAGCCCTGCTTGCCGTACTTCTTGCTCAGCCTGGCCGCGTCCGCCGTGAACTGGGCGAGGCTCTTCGGGGCCGACTTGATCCCGGCGGCCTTGTACTGGTCGGTGCGGTAGGTGACCACGCGCGAGCCCGCGTAGTACGGCACGCCGTAGAGCTTGCCGTTGTACCGACCCGAGGCGGCGAGCCCCTCGAGCCAGCTGCCGGAGTTGTCGAACGACGACTTGGCGGACGTCAGGTCCTGGAAGGCGCCCGCGGCCATGTACTTCGTCATCTCGGTGTTGCCCATCTCGATCACGTCGGGCGTGTTCCCGCCGGCGAGCGTGGCGTCGAACTTGCCGAGATGCGTGCCCCAGTTCTGGTACTGGACGTTGACGGTGACGCCGGGATGCTGCTTCTGGAACGCCGCGTTCGCCGCCGCGACGACGCCGGGCCAGCCGGACTGCGCGTCGACCTGGAGCCAGACCGTGATGCTGGCCGCCGAGCGCTTGGTGGCGCCGCTCGCCGTCGACGCGGCTACAGCGAGGACCGCGACGAGCAGGGCAGCGCCGATCATGCGTGCCTTCATCGAAGATCTCCCATCCTTGGAGGGACGGCCCTCGCGGGTCCGTCTGATTGGATCAGACCACTCGGTCACGGCGCGAGATTGGCACATTTCGGGGGTTCTTGTCAAGACCACTTTCGTGCGAATGTGACGGTTGTGGCTCAACAGCGCGGTTCCGCTCGAGCGGCCTCCGAGACGATTCCCCGCTTTGGTACTGACCGGTCAGCGGCGCCCGGGAGTTCGGCTGAGCTCGGTGACCAGACGGTACCGGTCGCCGCGATACAGCGAGCGCACGTACTCGACGATCTCGTCCGTCCGGGAGCGGGTCGTCCGCTCGAACAGGAAGGCCGGCGAGTGAAGCGGGACGCCGAGGTACTCGGACTCCTCCTCGTTCGTCACCGTCGGCTCGATCGTCTGCAGGCCGCCCACGATGTCGATCCCGTAGCGCTCCGTCAGGAGCGTGTAGAACGACTGGCTCTCGAGGTCGTCGGCGGAGAGCCCGGGCACGAGCGAGGCCCGGACGTGGAGCGTCTCGATCGCCATCGTCTCCTCGTCGGCGAGCCGCAGGCGCTTCACGACCACGATCGGCTCCGACGGCGACACGTGCAGGATCCGGCCCAACCACGGGCCTGCCGTGGTGGTGCGCAGGTCGAGCGTCCGACTTCCGGGCGCCATGCCCCGCCGGCGCATGTCCTCGGTGAACGAGGTCATCGTCAGCTCCTGGGCGATCTTCGGCTCGCTCACGAATGTCCCGCTGCCGCGCTTGCGCACGAGGTAGCCGTCGCGCACCAGGTCGTCGAGCGCCGCCCGCACCGTCAGCCGCGACATCCCGAGGTCGGCCGAGAGCTGGCGCTCCGACGGGATGGCGTCGCCGATCCCCAGCTCCTCGATCAGGCCGAGCACGCGCTCGCGGGCCTCGGACTGCTTCGGCGCGGTCGTGCTCATCGGGCACGCATCGTACTGCATTGCGCCCGGTGGTCAAGACCACACTTGACGGGCACGGCGTTCTCGATCCGAAGAATCTGCGCATCCGATCGACAATGGTATTGACCACCTGTCGCCGGTCTGCTTACACTGCGCGCCATGACCGCCTTCGACCAGCTCGGCACGGAAGCGCGGGACGCGGCGCGCGCCGACCTCGATCTGCGCTCCACCGAGGAGCTCGTCGGGCTGATGAACGCAGAGGACTCGACCGTTCCGGCCGCGGTCGCCGCGGCGTCATCCGCAGTGGCCGCCCTGATCGACGACGTCGCCGCCCGGCTGGCGCTCGGCGGACGGCTGATCTACGTGGGAGCCGGGACGTCGGGCAGGCTCGCCGCGCTCGACGCGGTCGAGTGCGAGGCGACCTTCTCGGTCGAGCCGGACCGGGTGCTCGCGCTCGTCGCCGGCGAGGGAGCCTCGTCCGCGCTCGAGCAGGAGGCAGCGGAGGACGACGAGCCCGCCGGCCGCGCCGATGTCGAGCGGCTCGATCCGGGCCCGACCGACTGCGTGGTCGCGATCAGCGCCAGCGGCCGCTCGCCGTACGTGCGCGCCGCGCTCGAGGCGGCCCGTGACCGCGGCGCCTTCACCGGCTGCGTCGTCTGCGTCGAGGGCTCCGAGCTGGCGGCGATCTCCGACAGCGAAGTGTGCGTGCCGGTCGGCCCCGAGGTGCTGACCGGCTCGACGAGGCTGAAGGCGGGCACGGCGCAGAAGCTCGTCCTCAACATGGTCTCGACGATCTCGATGATCCGGCTCGGCAAGACCTTCGGGAACCTGATGGTCGACCTCGTCCCGTCGAACGAGAAGCTCCGCGCCCGCGCACGCTCGATCGTCCGGCAGGCGGCAGGCGTCTCGGAAGAGGATGCTGACGAGGCGCTCGCCCGCGCGGGCGGCGATCCGAAGGTCGCGATCGTCTCGCTGCTCGCCGGAGTCGATCCGGACGGGGCCCGTCAGCGGCTCTCCGGCTCGGACGGAGTCGTCCGCCGGGCCCTGGAGCCGGACCGGTGAGGCTCGGCGTCGCCGCCGCGCTCGTCGACGGCCAGCTCGTCCCGGGTGACGTCGAGATCGACGACGGCCTCGTCACCGCCTACGGCCTGGCGTCGCCGAACGGGCGCGGGCTCGCCTCGCCCGGCTTCGTCGACCTCCAGGTCAACGGCTTCGGCGGCGTCGACTTCCTCGACGCCGACGCGGAAGGCTACGCGCGAGCGGGCGAGTCGCTGCTCGAGACGGGCGTCACGGCCTACCTCCCCACCCTGATCACCGCTCCGGAGGACCGGCTGGTCGCCGCCTTGGCCGAGATCGTCGAGGGCGGCCGCGGCCCGCGCGTCCTGGGCGCCCACGTCGAAGGCCCCTTCCTCTCGCCGCGAAGGCTCGGGACGCATCCTCCCTCTGCCCGCCGCGACCCCGATAGAGCCCTGCTCGAGCGGATCCTCGCCGCCGGGCCGGTCCGGCTCTGCACGCTCGCACCCGAGTTGCCCGGAGCGCTCGAGCTGGTCGACCTGCTCGTCTCGCGCGGGATCGTCGTGTCCGCCGGCCACAGCGACGCCGGCGCCGACGAGGCGAACGCGGCGTTCGATCGCGGCGTCGGCACCGTCACCCACCTGTTCAACGCCATGCGCCCCTTCAGCCACCGCGATCCAGGCGTGGCCGGCGTCGCCCTGGCCCGCCCGGACGTGATCGTCCAGATCATCCTCGACGGCGTCCACCTGGCACCCGACACCGTGCGGCTGGTCTGGCGCGCGGCCGGCGGACGGCTGGCGCTCGTCACCGACGCGGTGGCCGCCGCAGGTGTGAGCGGCGACGGCTCGTACCGGCTCGGCGACGTGTCCGTCGAGGTGCGAGACGGCGTCGTCCGCCGGGACGGGGACGGAGTGCTGGCCGGCAGCGTCCTGACGATGATCGAGGCGGTCCGGAACCTGCACGCACTCGGCGTCCCGCTCGAGGCGGCGCTCGAGGCGGCCACCGTCGTACCCGCGCGTGTGATCGGTGCGGACGTCGGCCGGCTCGGGGTCGGCCGCCCGGCAGACCTCGTCGTGCTCGGCGAGGAGCTGGAGATCGAGCGCGTCCTGGTCGGAGGCGAGGCCCGTGTCGCAGCGTGAAGCCGCTGCTGCCGTCGCGCCGTTGCCGGGCACGCAGTACCTGGCCGAGATCCGCGAGCAGCCGGCGGCCCTCCGGCGCCTGCTGGAGCACCGCGACGAGTTCGCCCGCGTGGCCGAGGCGGCCGCGAAGCACGGCACCGGCATCGTGCGCATGGTCGGCCACGGCTCCTCCGACAATGCCGCCTCCTTCGGCGTCTACGCCTTCGGCCTCCTCGCGGGGCTGACCGCGGTCCGCGACTCGATCAGCCTGCTCGTCTACTACGGGGCACGCCTCGACCTGCGCGGCTCGACCGTGGTCGCCCTCTCCCAGTCCGGCCGCACGCCCGACGTGCTCGCGTACGTCGAGCGAGCGCGCCGGGGCGGGGCGTTCACGGTCGCGGTCACGAACGAGCCTGCCTCCGAGCTCGCCTCGGCCGCCGAGGCCGTCCTGCCGCTGGCCGCGGGCGCGGAGCACGCGGTCGCGGCGACGAAGACGTACTCGAACCAGCTGGCGGCGCTCGCGCTTCTGGCCGGCTGCCTGGCCGGCCGCGGCGCCGAGCTCGGCGCCGCGCTCGCGCGAGTGGCCGACCAGGTCGAGGAACACCTGCCCGAGCTCGAGCGGCTGGCGGCGTCCTTCTCGGTGCCCTTCGCGTCGGTGGCGCGGATGTTCGTGATCGGCCGCGGCCCCGAGTTCGCAACCGCCCGCGAGATCGCCCTGAAGCTGCTGGAGACGTGCCAGATCGCCGCCGAGCCGCTGACCGCGACCGATCTCGCCCACGGCCCCGTCGCGGCGCTCGACCCGCTCTTCCCGGTCTGGTCGATCGCCAGCGAGGACGAGACGCTCGAGGCGGTCGTCGAGGCGACGGCCCGGGCGCGCGCGGCCGGCGCCACCGTGGTCGCGAGCGGGACCGCGGCGGCGGCGCTCGCCGACGCGCAGTACCGCGTCCCGGTGCCGAGGCCGGAGCTGGCGCTGCTCTCGCCGGTCCTCTCCGTCGTGCCCGGCCAGTTGTTCGCGGGCGCGGTCGCGCGCGCGAAGGGCCTCGACCCGGACAGCCCGCGCGGCCTCTCGAAGGTGACGCTGGCTCGCTAGCTCGATCCGCCGGAGCGCTGTGCGTCCAGCTTGGCCTGCGCCCGCTCAGCGAGCTCTCGAGTTCGGCGGGCGTTCGCGAGGACGCGCTCGTGACGGGCGTCTCGCTCCACCGCCGGGCGGCAATGCTCGTCTTCGGCCATGACCGCCAACGCGGAGGTCAGAGTCGGCCCGCGGCGACGATCCGCGCCAGGAACTGCTGCGTCCGGGGCTCCCGGGGCTCCGTGAAGATCTGCCCCGGCGGCCCTTCCTCCAGGATCGTCCCCGCGTCGAGGAAGCACACCCGGTCGGCGATGTCGCGCGCGAAGCCCATCTCGTGGGTGGCGACGACCATCGTCATCCCGCCCTCGGCAAGCTCGCGGATCAACGCCAGCACCTCGCTGACCAGCTCCGGGTCGAGCGCGCTCGTCACCTCGTCGAGCAGGAGCAGCTTCGGCTTCATCGCCAGCGCGCGCAGGATCGCCACGCGCTGCTGCTGGCCGCCCGACAGGCGGTCGGGGTAGTCGTCCCGCCGCGACGCGAGCCCGAACCGACCGAGCAGCTCCAGCGCCTCTGCCTCGGCGACGGAACGCGGCAGGCCCAGCGCCTTGCGCGGGCCGAGCGTGACGTTCGCGAGCACCGTCATGTGCGGGAAGAGGTTGAAGGCCTGGAAGACGATCCCGATCCCCTTGCGCACCTCGTTGACGTCCACGCCGGGCTCGGTCAGGTCGCGGCCGCCGACCACGATGCGGCCCTCGTCGATCGGCTCGAGCAGGTTGATGCAGCGCAGGAGCGTGGACTTCCCCGAGCCCGACGCGCCGATCAGGCAGACGACCTCGTGCTCGCCGACCTCGAGGTCGATGCCGCGGAGCACCTCTACCTTCCCGAACGACTTGTGGACGTTCTCCAGGGCGAGCGCGCTCGGCTCGGTCTCGGTCACGCCGTAGCGCCGGCGAGCTGGCGGCGGCGGTCGCGGGCGACCAGCCAGTCCGTGAACCTCGCCAGCGGGATCGTGACGGCCACGAAGAGCACGGCGGCGCAGACGCTGGAGGTGAAGTTGAAGGACGCCGCCTGGTCGATCTGCGTCTGCTTGAAGGCCTCGACCGCGCCCAGGATGCCGACGAGCGCCGTGTCCTTCTGCAGGCCGATGAAGTCGTTGAGCAGCGGCGGGATCACCCGGCGCACCGCCTGGGGGACGACCACGTACCAGACCGACTGCAGGTGGTTGAGCCCGAGCGAGCGCGCCGCCGCGTTCTGGCTCGGATGCACCGACTCGATGCCGGCGCGATACACCTCCGAGACGTACGCGGTGTAGACGAGCACGAGCGAGACGATCCCCCAGAAGGTCGTCGACTGCGGAATGCCCTGCAGCTGGAGCGCGGGAGCGCCGAAGCCGAGCGTGACGATCACGAGGATCGTCGGCACGCCGCGGAAGAAGTCCGTGTACGCGATCGCCAGGACGCGCAGCGGGAAGAAGACGGGGCCCGGCAGGCTCCGGACGATCGCGAGCAGCAGCGCCAGCGGCAGGATGAACGCCTCGGCGATGCAGAACAGCTTCACGTTCAGCCAGAACGCGCCCAGGACGTCGGGAAAGGTGGCCTTGAACTCGCGCCAGTCGAAGAACTGCGCCTTGACCTCGGGCCAGCCGGGCGCGTTGACGATCGCGAACCCGATCGCGGTGAAGACGACGACCGTGCTGACGACGGCGATGACGACGCCGCGGCGGCCTTCGCCTCGCCCGCGAGCGCTCACCGGGGCGCTACTTCAGGACGGGAGCGCCGACGACCTT
>DATBLE010000035.1:0-29098 GCA_036555585.1 Gaiellaceae bacterium | reverse complement strand
GTCGCCCATCAGCACGACTTCGACGACTCGGGAGGGCTCATCCTCCATGAGCGATCGCCGATCAATCCGAAGTCGATCTACGCGACCGCGAAGGTGGCCGCCGACTTCCTGACGATGAACTACCACGACGCGTTCGGTGTCCCGGGCGTGGTGACGAGAATGTTCAACAACTACGGGCCGCGCCAGAACCCGCGCTACGTCACGGGCACGATCATCACGCAGGCGCTGACGCGTCCGGAGATCGAGCTGGGCGCGCTCGAGCCGCTGCGCGACTTCTGCTTCTGCACCGACGGCGTCCGCGGCCACCTGACGGTCGCGGCCAAGGGCATCCCGGGGGACGTGTACGTCTACGGCCAGGGCGTGAACATCTCCATGGCCGACTGGAGCGACCTGATCATCCGCACCGGAGCGGTGCACGGCTTCTGGCCGGCCGACCGCCGCGTCGTCTCGACCGAGGCGCGCTACCGGCCGGGCGCGAGCGAGGTGATGGCCCTCCGCGTGGGCTACGAGAAGCTGAACCGCGAGACGGGCTGGGAGCCGAAGGTGAGCTGGGAGGAAGGCGTCCTGCGCACGATCCGCTGGTACGCCGAGCACCGCGAGCGCTGGCTCGGCCGCGTCGACTGGAAAGTCGCCGAACCTGCTGCGCAGCTTCGGCGAGAGAAGGCATGAGGACCCTCGTCACCGGAGGTGGGGGCTTCCTCGGTTCCCACTTGGTCGACCGCCTGCGCGCGCAGGGCGAGGATCCGTTCGTCGCGCGGCGGGCCGACTACGACCTCACGCGCTGGGACGACGCGGAGCGGCTGTTCGCCGACGCGGCGCCCGAGCTCGTCTTCCACCTCGCGGCCGAGGTGGGCGGGATCGGCGCGAACCGGGCGAACCCCGGGCGGTACTGGTACGCGAACCTGATGATGGGCGCCAACGTGCTGGAGCTCGCCCGGCGTCACGGCACGGCGAAGGTCGTGCTGGCGGGGACGGTGTGCGCGTACCCGAAGCACACGCCGGTGCCGTTCCGCGAGGACGAGCTCTGGAACGGCTACCCGGAGGAGACGAACGCACCGTACGGGGTCGCGAAGAAGGCGATCCTGGTCGGCGCCCAGTCGTACCGCGAGCAGTACGGCACGAACGCGATCTTCCTGCTGCCGGCGAACCTGTACGGCCCGCGCGACAACTTCCACCCGACGAACGCGCACGTGATCGCCGACCTGATCCGGAAGATGCACGAGTCGCCCGACGCGATCGTCCTCTGGGGCGACGGGTCGCCCACCCGGGAGTTCCTCTACGTCGAGGACGCCGCCGAGGCGTTCATGCTCGCCGCCGCCCGCTACGACGGCGCCGAGCCGGTGAACGTCGGGGCCGGAAAGGAGATCTCGATCCGAGACCTGGCCGAGCTCGTCGCGGAGCTGACCGGCTTCGCAGGCGAGATCCGCTGGGACGAGTCGATGCCCAACGGCCAGCCGCGCCGAAGCCTCGACGCGTCCCGCGCGCGGGAGCTGTTCGGCTTCGAGGCGAGGACGCCGCTGCGCGACGGCCTGGAGCGGACGATCGCGTGGTACCGGGCACAGGCGCCCGTTCATGTCGCTCCGTGATCGGGGGCGGCCGCTCCGGTCGCTGATCGCGCGGCACCAGCCGTGGAGCATCCTCGGCCCGCTGCTCGTCCTCCAGTGGATCTGCCTGATCGGCCTGGCGCTCTCCGCCCGGCACAACGGCTGGCTCTATTACCAGGGCGGCGACCAGTCGTACTACTGGACGGGCGCGCACCTCCTGTCCCGGTGGACGCTGCCGGTCGCCCTCGTCGGCTACGCCTGGTCGTACCTCTTGATCCCGATCGCGTTCTTCGCCGGCTCGAACGTCCTCTCGGGCCTCCCGGTCGTGATCGTGCTGAACGCGTTGATCCTCCTCCCGGTCGCGCTGCTGTGCGTCTACGGGATCGCGACCCGGATCGCCGGCCGGTTCTTCGGCTACTGGGCCGCCTTCCTCTGGGTGATCGTCCCCTACGTGACGATCCCGATGTTCGACCAGCGCTACCACGAGAAGTTCGTCGACATCACGCTGCCGCAGTCGCTGGGGCTGACGGTGCTCGGCGACTTCCCGTCGATGGTGTTCCTGCTCGTCACGGCGTACCTGCTGATGCGCGCGCTCGACACGCACGACTGGATCGACGCCGTCCTCGGCGGGCTCGTGGGGGGCTTCGCGATCGGGCTGAAGCCGTCGAACGCGCTCTTCTTCGGGGCAGCAGTGCTCTGCCTCCTCGTCGGCCGGCAGTGGGTCTCGACTGCGGCGTTCCTCGGGGCGCTGGTGCCCGGCCTCGTCCTGCTCGCGCTCTGGAAGGAACGCGGCCTCGGCGAGCTGCCCGCCTTCGCCTCGATGGGCGGGACCGGCGGCGGCCTGGGCGCAATCGGCGCAGACGCACCCGTCGGGTCGCTCTTCTCGCCCGTCGACCGGTACCTCAACCTGAACTGGCATCAGCTCCAGCAGAACATCAACGGGGTGCGCGAGTTCTTCTGGGCCGTGCGCCCGCTCGAGTTCGTCCCGGTGGCGGGCCTGCTGGCGATCGGCCGCCGTTCGTGGCCGAAGTCGATCCTCGTCTTCGGCTGGTTCGTCACCTTCTTCCTGATCAAGGGAACCGACGACCAGGCGAGCATCGAGGACGCGAGCTTCTTCCGGCTGCTGATGCCGAGCTTCCCGGCGTTCCTGCTGCTGCTGGCGTCGATCCCGCTGCTCGTGCCGGCCTTCTCGTGGACGCGCAGGCTGTGGCCCGTCCCGCTCCCGGCGCTCGAGTCGTATCGGCCCGGGCGCCGGGTGCTCGCGGCCGCGGCTGCCGTCCTGGTCGTGCTCCCGCTGATCGTGATCGCGGGGACGACGCCGCAGAGCACAGCCGAGGCCGTCACCTACCGCCTCCAGGACGTGTACGTCCCGGTGGAATCGATGGAGCTCAGGGTGACCGGCTCCGGCCGCGAGCAGACGCTCACCTGGAGCCGGCCCTCGACAGGCCGGAGCGGCACCGCGGTCTTCTACACGATCCTGCGCGCCCGCCCGGTCGCGCCCGACCCGGACAACGAGGACCGCAAGGTCGTGCAGGGCCTCTCCTGCAAGGAGCGGCAGCACAACGCGCCGTTGAGCTGCGACCTGGTGATGGATCACCTCGCCACCACCGATCGTCGCGACTACGTCGACAGGCCGCCCCCGGGCCGGTGGACCTATCGGGTCGCGATGACCGCGAACTGGGCGAACGACACCTCGCTCGGCGACGTCATGCTGGTCAGCGACCCGGTGACGGTCAGCGTGGACTAGGTCGGACGCGCGTCAGCGCGTACGGAATCAGCACGATCGCGAGAACGATGCTCTCCGCGAGGCCGACGGCCGCCCACGGTCCGTGGTCGTCGAGCAGGTGCGGGGCGTGCCGCACCAGCCACACCCAACCGAGGACGGCGAGCGCCGCACGCGTCGCGTCGAGCCAGTCCAGCGTCGGCCGCGCGGTGGCGAGCGCGCCGAGCGCGACCGAGGCGACGAGCGCCGCGAAGAAGAGGGCGACGCCGTGCCCCACGTGGAGCAGGTCGTTGACGGTCTCGACGAACTGGCCGGAGGCGAAGCGGTGGAACCAGGCCCTGTCGTCGATCCCGAGCGGGTTGGTGAGCGTGAGGACGACCATCTCCACCCCGGACCCGACGGCGAGGGCGAGCGTCGTCAGCGGGAAGCTCCGGTACCCGGCGGCCAGGCCCAGGGCCAGGAACGGCAGCGTCACGACGAGGAACCGCGGGCCCGGCGAGTTGCCGCCGAAGGGCGTCTCGTAGCCCGAGTTGAGAATCAGGTAGCCGACCGCGACCGCGCCCGAGATCAGCGCCTCGAACCGGTGGCCGCGCTGGTAGAGGAGGACGAGCCCGGCGGCGCCCGCGATCGCCACCGGCGTGAGGACCAGCAGGCCGAGCGGCGAGAACAGCAACTGGACGAGGACGCCGAAGTCGGGGGCGGCGATGCCGAACAGGCCGCGCTTGTTCGCATCCTGGTCCCCGACGACGTTCGCGTACGAGAAGGTGAACGCGTTCCCGAAGGCCCAGAGGTTGAAGAGCAGCGCGGGCAGACCGCCCACGATCGCGCCGGCCGCGTACGCGCCGAGCCTCGTGGGCCGGGGCCGGCGGGCAATCGCGTAGATGCCGACGATCGCGCCGACCAGCGCGACCGGGAACTCGGTGGTCGCAGCCAGCCCGGCGAGCAACCCGGCCAGGCCCACCGTGGCGAGCCTGGGCGGCCCGCGCCGCTCCCGCCACAGCAAGGTGAACGCGCCGAAGACGAGCACGGCCGACAGGACGTGCGAGAACAGCATGGTCGCGAACGGCAGCACCATGGTCGCGAGCCCGAGCGTGACCGCCGCCGCAGTCCCGTAGCCGGGCTCGAGGCCCTCGGCCACGTGGGCGACGAGCAGGAGCAGCACGACCGCGGGGATCAGCGCGCCGAAGAGCTGGAGGTACCAGACCTCCGGCCGGGACTCCCGCACGGGCTGGGCTCCGCCGGCCGCCTTCAGCAGCAGGTACGGGGTGAGCACCGCGAACCCGAGCCCCGGCGACTTCGCGGCGTAGTAGTGACCGTCGATCAGGGAGAGGTCACCGGTGCCGTCGTCGGCCATGCCGCCCTTGCCGACCTCGAAGCGCGTCCTGTCGACGTTCGGCGTGCCGTTTGCGAGCGCCCGGACGAGCGCGTAGTGCGCGCCCTGGTTCCAGCCGAGGTACTGCACCGGGATGAGGTAGACGACTCCGACCGCGGCGATCGCCAGGATCGCGGCGTTCCTCCGGACCCAGGTGAATGCCCTGTGCGCACGGTCGCGCCGGTCGCCCTGCACCCGCCGAGCCTAGATGTTGCGGCCGACGCGGTCCGCGCAAGCGCGTAGATTCCAGCCGCGTGTCGCAGGTCGACGTCTCCATCGAGGCGCGGTCGGAGGGGTCCGCGGCCGTTCGGCTGCTCAGCAGGCCCCTGACGCCGCGGTACCGCCTCGCCACCGCCGGGGCCTGGCTCGCCGCCGTCTGGGCGACCACGCACTGGTACTCCTGGCAGCGGACGGTCGACCTCCTGTTCGGCTCGGACGTCGTCGAGTACGAGCGCGTCGCACGGGCGGCGCCGGGCTTCACCGACCAGCCGCTGCCGTCCCAGCACGCCGACCGGTTCGTGCCGCACTACCTCGTCGGCCTGGTAACCGACGCCCTCCAGGTCGGCGACCGCCCGCTGTACTACGTCTTCGCCTTCCTCCTTCTCGGCGTGATCGTCTTCGTCGTCGACCGGCTGATTGCTCCGCTCGGCCTTCGCCGGCCGGAGTACGCGGTCGCGATCGGGGCGCTGATCGCGAACCCTTACCTGTTCCGGTTCCTTGCGATCTGCCCGGGCCGGCTTGCCGACTCGACCTTCATCATCGGGGGCCTGCTCGCGCTCTGGGGCGCCCTGCGTGTGAGGCCCTGGCTGCTCGTCGCCGGGCTGGCCGTCGCGACCCTGGGGCGGAGCGAGGCCGTCTTCCCGCTGGTCGCGCTCGCGCCGTTCGGCGTCCTGCTCTCGCGGGAGTGGCGCGTGAAGCCGCAGCGGCGGCGGATCTGGACGGCCGCGTGCTCACTGGTCGTCCCGCTCGCCCTCTACGGGCTCATCCGCATCGTCGACCACTCGTTCTCGGTTCGCGACCACCCCGGATTCTTCGGGCTGACGATCTTCGGGACGTTCCGCGACCTGCCGGACGGGACCGGCCGGCTCGGGCTCCACGTCGCGCGGATCATCGTCGGGATCGCCGGGGCGCTGGCGGTCATGCTCGGCGCGCTCGCCGCCCGCCGGCTGGGCCGGTACTCGGCGCTGTCATTCCCGTTCTGGGCAGGTCTCGCAGGCGGCATCGCGGTGTCCGGCGAGGCGTTCCTGCTCAACCCGACGTGGATCAACGGCAGCGAGCCGCTGCTCTCGGCGCTCGGGGCCGCGTTCTTCGCGGTCGCGGCCGGAGCGGCGCTCGCCTCGCTCGACGTCGGTGGCTGGGAGCTCGGTCCAGTGGGCGGACTGGTCGGGCTCGGGGCCCTCGCCGTGCTCTCGCTCAACCACCGGTACGCAGCGCTCACGCCGGTGTCGACCCCGGGGCAGTTCGCGGCGCTGACAGCCGTCTTCGCCGTGGTCGTCGCGGTCGCGATCGCACTCGGCGGCCGGCGGATCTCCGACGGCGAAGCCGGGCGGGCGCCGGGCCCGCCCGGCTCGATCGTCCTACCGGGACGTGAGTAGCCCCTCCCTGTTGCTGGTCCAGGGCCCGCTGTCCAGCCACACGGTGCCACCCCGACCGCCCCCGGTGACATGCGCATACTGGCCGGTGCCGCGCACGACCTTCCAGGTCATGAAGCCGACGTGGTACCCATGGCCGGCCTCGGCGTACTCGATGTGATTGCGGATCACGAGCGTTCCGAGCTTTCCGGTGAGCGTCTCGACGATTCCGGGGTAGATCGTGAACTCCGTCCCGTCGCGCATCACCTCGCGCGACCCGCCCAGTGCGGACGTCTCGGTCATCGTGTCGGCCTCGAGCGCTCCGGCCCCGAGCAGAGTCAGGGTCCACCTCGCAGCTTTCGGATTGGCTGCAACGCCGTGGCCGGCGATCGCCACTCGCTGCCTCGTCGCGCCGGGCCCGGCCCCCGCAGCGGCCGTGATCGTGACAGCGGCGGCGAGGGCAACGAGAACTGCCTTGCTGAGAGCCATGCGGACCTCCATGTCGGAACACCTCTGGTCGCCGGGTAGCGTCGGAGAGCGGCCTCGCAACCGGCTCACAAAGAGCTCGAACGCCCGCTTTCGCAAGGCAGGTGAGTGTGGTTAGCTTGGCCGCGAGACGAGCGAGGTAGAGGCACTCCGCTTCCGGATACTCGGTGCGCTCGAAGCTGAGGCTGGTGAACGTGCGCTCGACCTGGGCGGGCGCAAGCAGCAGGCCGTCCTCGCCGCTCTGCTCCTGCGGGCGGGGGAGATCGTCCCGGACGAACGACTGGTCGACGAGGTCTGGGGAGAGACTCCGCCGGCGTCAGCCGGTCACGGCCTGGAGGCGTACGTGTCGAGGCTCCGCCGGACGCTCGCAGGGCACGGAGTGGCGATCGAGCGCCGTGCAGGGGGATATCGGCTCGACCTCGGCGGCGCCGAGCTCGACGCTCGGGTCTTCGTGGCGCTCGTGGAGGACGCGGGCCGGTCGGCGGACGCCGGCGACCATGCCCGGGCCAGGGCACTCGCCAGGGAGGCAGTAGGCCTCTGGGGCGGTCCGATCCTCTCGGGCATTTCCTTGCACTCGAGCGGCCGTGCAGAGGCCGAGCGCCTCGAGGAGCTTCGGTCGAGAGCACTCGAGATCGGTCTCGACGCGGATCTTGCGCTGGGACGCCACGAGGAGGTCGTGGGCGAGCTCTACGGGCACGTCGAGGAAAGCCCGTACCGAGAGCGCTTCATCGCCCAGCTCATGGTGGCGCTGTACCGCTCCGATCGTCAGGCGGAGGCACTCGAGGTCTACGAGCGGACGCGCCGAACCCTGCAGGACAGTCTCGGTCTTCGGCCGAGCGACCAGCTGCGCCGACTCGCCGGGCAGATCGTCCGGCAGGAGCCCCAGCTTCGGGAGCGGTCCCGGCCGGCCGCTCACGACGGGCCGGCGCCGCGGAGGAGAGCGCGCGTCGTCCTCGCCGTGGGAGCTCTCGCTGCCGTCGCCGCCGCGCTCGTGCTCGCGCTCACCGGCGGCGGAACGACGGAGGCAAGCGGGTCGCCTCGGGTCGCACTGATCCGCACGTGGCCCCCCGGCGGCGTCGGCGGGGCCGACGAGGCCGGGAGACCCTTCGTCGAAGGGCTGCTGAACGCCCGGCGCCGGTATCAGATCGAGACCGAGATCATCGACCTGTTTCCACGCCGGCCACCGGCGGGCGGCTTCGAGGAGGGCTCGCCACAGGACGTCGCGCGGCTCTCGGAGCGGCTCCGGTCCGGCAACTTCGATCTCGTCCTCTGGCCACTGGGGCTGACCGGACCGAACTTCTACGACGTCGTTCCACTGAACGCCCAGACGCGCTTCGTCTTCCTGGACTTCTGCTGCGTGAAGGATCCCGCCCTCGGAGGTGCGCTGAACGCAACCGGGCTCAGGTTGCGCGCCGACCGCGCCGCCCATCTGGCCGGGTATCTGAGCGGACTGATGGAATCCCGGCGCCCGCTGCGAGCAGGTGAGACGCACATGCTCTCGATCATCGTCGGCGAGCCGTACTTCCCGCAGGAGCAGATGTGGGAGCGAGGCTTCACCTCGGGGGCTCGCCGAGCCCTGCCGAGAGTGGTCGTTCGCGTCGACTACTCGCAGGAGTACGACGACCAGGAGACCTGCGAGCGGATCGCCAACTCGCAGATCGACGCGGGGGCCGGCGTCGTCTTCGCAGCCGCGGGAGACTGCGGCCTCGGGGCACTCTCTGCAGCCGCGATCCGCCACGTCTGGGGCGTGGCGACGAACGAGGAGCGCTCCTATCTCGGCCCGCACATCCTCGCCTCTGCAACCAAGCGGTTCGACCGCCTCGTCGAGCTGAGCGTGGGTCTGTATCTGGAGGGCCGGCTGCCTCCGGGCGAGGACGTCGATCTCGGCCTCGCCGACGACGCCGTCGGGCTGGTCGGCATCAATCCCGAGGTACCGTCCGACATCCGGAAACGGGTGGCGGATGAGGCAGCTCGGCTCCGCGCGCAGGAGCGCGCGGGACGCTCCTAGGTTCGCTCGCGCAGCTGCTGCTCGAGCAAGGCGAGCCGCTGCGCGAGGATCGTGTTCTGGTCGTGCAGCTTCGAGATCACCGTCGAGTAGTGCAGCAGGACGAGCAGGACGAACAGCGCGCCGACCGCGAACAGGACCGCGGGCGGGTAGGTCTCGATCCCGACCCAGCCGGCGATCGTGTTCAGCCCGGAGCGCCAGAGCGAGAGCGCGAGCAGGACGACGCCGGTGAGCAGCCACAGGAGCGCGTAGCGCTCGCGCAGCCTTCTCGAGCGGATCAGCTCGAGCACCACGAGGATCAGCACGACCGAGGCAATCGCGGCGACGACGGAAACGGTGAGCGGGGTCATTTGGTCTCCTCCAGGGGCGTCACGTTCTTGCGGAACAGCCCGACGAACAGCGCGAGCAGCACCTTGACCATGTAGTAGACCGAGGCGAGCGCGCCGATCGACGACTGGCCGCCCGAGCGCTCGCGCATCCGGACCGGCACCTCGGTCATCCGCAGCTCGTGCTTGTGCACCATCAGCGCGGCCTCCACCTCGGGGTAGTCGTGCGGGTAGTCGGCGGCGAACAGGGCGATCGCGCGGCGGTTCAGCGCCTGGAAGCCCGAGGTCGGATCCGTGACACGCCGGCGGACGAGCGCCGACACCGTCCAGCCGAGGACAGTGATGCCGAGTCGGCGCGTCCTCGAAGACCGGTAGCTCTCCTGATCTCCCTCTCGGGTCTCGCGGAAGCGAGACCCGATTGCGATGTCGGCCTCGTCGGCGAGGACCGGCCCCAGGAGCAGGTCGAGCTGCGAGGGGTCGTGCTGCCCGTCGCCGTCCACCCGGACGGCGAGCTGGAAGCCGTGCTCGAACGCGTACCGGAACCCGGTCTGGACGGCGCCGCCGATCCCGAGGTTGAAGGGCAGCCGGACGACGTGGGCGCCGAGCCCCGCCGCCGCAGCGGCCGTCCCGTCCGTCGAGCCGTCGTCGACGACGACCACCTCGAAGTCGCGGTCGAACGCGCGGATCTCGTCGATCACGTGGGTGACGCTCTCCTCCTCGTTGTACGCCGGGACGATCGCGATGCGCTTCAACGCCGTTCGCGGCGTGGCGACCGGGCGAGCCTCGGTGACGAGCTCAGCCACGCACCGCCTCCGGCACGCCGAGCTCCAGCAGGTCGAGCAGCTGCCGCGCCCGGTGCACGAAGGTGTGCTCGTCGAGGGCGCGCTCGCGGGCGGCGCGGCCCAGCTCCTCGGCCTGGCCCGGGTCGTCGAGGAGCTGGGCGTACGCCTCGGTCGCCTGGTCGGCGTTCTCGACCACGAGCAGCTCCCGCCCCGGCTCCAGCCAGCGCTCGATCCCCAGGTGCGGGTTGGAGACGATCGTCGCGCCCGACATCGCCAGCTCGAACGGCCGCGACGTGGACGACGCGTAGACGGACGCGTGTGCGCGCCGGGTGACGTTCAGGTTGATGCGGGCGGCCGAGATCGCCCGCGAGAAGACGTTGAAGGGGACGTCGCCGGCGAGCCTGGCGCGACCGATGTCGCCGCGGAAGTCGCGGCCGCCGAGCGAGAAGTCGGCGTCGAGCCGCCGGCTCGGCTCGCCGATCATCGCCTCGGTCCACTCAGATCGGAACTTGTCGCCGTACCCGTAGAAGAAGACGTCGGTCTCCTTGTCGACCTCGTGCGGCCGGAAGAGCTCGGGGTCGGCGCCCCAGAAGACCGCCTCGGCCCGGCGGGCGCCGAGCTCGCGGAGCCGGTCGAGCCCGCCCTCCGAGTTGGAGACGACCAGGTCGTACTCGGACGGATCGGCGCCGAAGTAGTAGTTGAAGCCGGTGTCGTGGCCCCCGAACTCGGGCAGGCTCATCGGCACGTCCCCGTCGTAGAAGACGACCGGCACGCCGAAGCGCTCGCGCAGCAGCGTCGGGATCCCGCGGAGGTGGCTCATCGGCACGGTGAAGACGAGCACCGCGTCGACGTCGCGCTCGCGCTCGAGCAGGCCGACCAGGTGGCTGCGCCACCGCGGCGTCACCCAGCGCCAGATCGCCTGCCTGACCCAGCGGTCAGTGTCGCCGGGCTCGCTCTCGGCCCGCCGCAGGTACCGGTCGCCCTTCAGGCGTGCGACGAGGTCGCGCGCCTTCGCGAAGGCCTCGCCCTCGCGGTAGCACGGGTTCGGCGCGGTGCGCCACCAGGGCGACTCGACCGGCCGCCCTCGGTACGGCGTGACGATCAGGTCGCAGCCGGCCGCGTGCAGGCCCTTCCAGAGCTGCCACCAGGCGGGCGTGCAGCCGTAGCGGAAGTCGAGGTCGACCGCGGACGCGACCGCGAGGATCTTCGGGGCCTTCATCCGCCAGTCAGTATGGAGATCAGGCGGGAAGGAGCGCGACGTCGTAGGCGGCGAGCGTCCTGTCCGTTGTCACCAGCGTGAGCCCTTCGAGCTGCGCCTGGGCAATCAGCATGCGGTCGAACGGGTCGCCGTGGTGGCGCGGTAGAGCTCCTGCGGCGACTGCATGCTCACGCGTGATGTCGAGCGCGAGATACCCGGCTCGATCGAGCGCGCTGGACAGGTCGATCGGAACCCGCAGCTTTCCGGTGCTGATCTTGATCGACGCTTCCCAGACCGACGCGGAGCTGATGACGACCTCGTTCCGCGGGTTGGCGATCGCTGCTCTGGTCGACGAGCGCAACCGCCGGGAACGGCCGAGCGCCCAGAGCATCGCATGCGTATCGAGAAGGAGCCTCAGAGCTCCTCGTCTTCGGATCCCTCGAAGAGGGCGATCAGCTCCTCGTCGGGCTCGTCGAAGTCGTCGGCGATCCAGATCTTTCCTTCCAGCAGGCCGAGCCTGCGCGGTACGGGCGCCTCGTACTTGACGAGCTTCGCAACCGGCTTGCCCGCCTTCGCGATCACCACCTCCTCACCCTCACCAACCTGCTCGACGAGCTTCGAGAGGGTCGACTTCGCCTCGTGCATGTTGACGACCTTGGCCATGGCTGTGTTAGCTAAATTAGCTAATCAGAGCGTAGCAGACCCGCGCCTCCGTCCGGTACCGGAACGGAAACGGCGATTCGGGCTGCGCCTCTCCGAGGGCGCGGATGCGCGCGAGCACCTCGCGGCGCTCGTCGTCCGGCAGCCGGGCGACGTACGAGACGGTGCCCATCCGCTCGGCCAGCCCCTCCGCGTCGAACCACTGCTCGTGTGTGGTCACGAGCTCCTCGGCCGGGCCGAACAGCGGGCTCGCGTCGACGACCGGGATCCAGGCGAGGATCTCGCCCGCCGTGGGCAGGTAGGGGCCGACGATCGCCTGGAGCTCCTGCTGGAGCGGATCGGAGAGGTCGCGGCCGTTCCCGAGAGTGGCCAGCGCGCCGCCGGGCCGCAGCACGCGGTGGATCTCGACGAGCGCCCGCTCGGTGTCGAACCAGTGGAACGCCGAGGCGGCCACGACCGCGTCCGCCGCGTCGTCCGGGAGGGGGAGGGCCTCCGCCGAGCCGGCGAGCACCTCCGCCCCGGGCACCGCCGCCGCCAGCTGCTCCCGCATCTCCGCGAGCGGCTCGACCGCCACCACGCGGGCGCCCGTCGGCACGAGGTCGCGGGTCAGCTTCCCCGTGCCGGCGCCGACGTCGACCACCGTCGCCCCCGGGCGGAGCTCCACCCGGTCGGCGAGCCAGTCGACCACGTCGGCCGGGTAGGTCGGGCGCCGCCGCTCGTAGCTCTCCGCGACCCGGCCGAACGCCTGCGAGGAGGAACGGTCGAAGGCAGCCCGGCTCAGTACGCGCCCCGGCTGGCGATGACCGCGGGGACCGTCTTCGCCAGGATCGAGATGTCGAGCCAGATCGACCAGTTCTCGAGGTAGAAGAAGTCGAGACGGACGAGATCGTCGAAGGACAGGTCCGAGCGGCCGGAGATCTGCCACAGGCCGGTCATCCCGGGCAGCACGTTCGAGCGCTTGCGGTGCCAGTCCTCGAGCAGCGCGTGGTCGCGCAGCGGCAGCGGCCGGGGGCCGACGAGGCTCATCTGCCCCCTGATCACGTTGATCATGTTCGGCAGCTCGTCGATCGAGAACCGGCGGAGCAGCTTGCCGACCGGCGTGACCCGGGGATCGTCCCGGATCTTGAACAGCGCTCCCTCCGCCTCGTTCTCGTCCTCGAGCTCGGCCTGCCGATCGGCGGCGCCGGCGACCATCGTCCGGAACTTGAACATCCCGAAGCTCTGCTCGCCCAGGCCGATGCGCGGGTCTCGGTAGAACACCGGGCCGGGGGACGTGAGCTTGATCGCCGCGGCGATCGCCAGCCAGAGCGGCGAGCCGACGACGATCACCAGGCCGCTGACGACCAGGTCGAAGGCCCGCTTGACCGCCCACTCGGCACCCAGGAACGCGGGCGGGCGGAGCTCGAACAACGGCACGCCCTGGCCCGGCACGTACTCGGCACGCTGCACGAGCAGCTCGGTGGTCTTCGGCGCGATCCGCACCTTGACGCCCGACCGGTGCGCGTGCTCGACGATCTGGAGCAGCTGGCGCTCGGAGTAGTCGGAGTCGGTGACGATCAGCTCGTCCGTCGGGTGCCGGTCGAGCACCGCCCGCAGGCCGTCCAGCTCGCCGAGCCGCGGCAGGGCGCGTGCGCTGCCGGCCTCGTTGCTCACCACCCCGAGGAAGTCGTACTCGATCCCGCCGCGCACCGCGCCGAGGGTGCGCAGCAGGTGGTCGAGGTGCTCGCCTTCGCCGACGACGATCGCCCGCCGGCGCACGCCGAGGACGTGCAGCGCCTCGCGGCTGATCGCGTCGTAGCTGGCGCGGAGCAGGCCGTCGAGCACGATCGTGAGCACGAGCGAGGTCGGGATGATCCCGAAGGTGGTGAAGTCGTGCCCGGTGCCCAGCCCGAAGGCGAGGACCAGCAACGCCACGACGATCAGCGACGAGACAATCCGTCCGAAGCCGGCGCGCCGCTCCCGCTCGGCGTAGAGGCCCGCCTGCCAGAAGACGAGCACGGTGACGAGCGCGACGAACGGCAGCCACTTGCCCTCGGCGGTCCAGAGGACGCCCCAGAGAATCGGCGAGTGGCCGTAGTAGACCTCGCGCAGCGCGAGCGCGGCGTAGAGGGCGAACCCGACGGCGACGAGGTCGATCGCGACCAGGGCGACGACGCTCGCTGCCCGGAAGAGGAGGTTGCGCAGCGGGCTCGACGCGAGGAGGTGGGGGCTGCTCCGCCTGATGTCGCCGGCGATCGGCGCGTCGGGCGGCTCCCTCTCGCCGGGAGCGGCAACATTCGCCGGCGGAGCTTCCTTGGTCGCCACGGAGCGACCGAGTTTACCGGCGGGCTCCTCCGGTAAGCTCGCCGCGTGGGGCGTCTCGAACGGATCGAGGCCGTTTACCGTGCGCACCACGAGGCGCGCCGCCCGCCGGATTTCGTGTACTGCGGGCCCGAGCGGACCGCGCTCTTCCGCGAGTGGGTGGGGACCGGCGCCCGCGTGCTCGACCTCGGCTGCCGGTTCGGAGCGCTCACCCGCGCCTATCTGGACGGCAACGAGGTGGTCGGCGTCGACGTCGACCGGGAAGCGCTCGAGCAGGCGGCGGCGCTGGGGATCGAGCCGCTGTGGGCCGATGCCGGCGAGCCGCTGCCGCTCGAGGACGCGAGCTTCGACGTGGTCGTCGCCGGCGAGCTGCTCGAGCACCTGCCGCTGCCGGAGCGCACGGTCGCGGAGGCGCGGCGGGTCCTGCAGCCGGGCGGCCGGCTGGTCGGATCGGTCCCCAACGCGTTTCGGCTGAAGGCGCGCCTGATGTTCCTGTGCGGCTATCCACCCGAGTCGGACCCGACCCACCTGCATCTCTTCTCGCCGGCTGCGGTGCAGGCGCTGCTCGCCGACTTCGACCAGGTGCAGCTGCGCTTCGTGGCCGGACGGCTGGTGCCGCTCCACGCGCGGCTGTTCGCGAACGACATCTGCTTCAGGGCGCGGAAGCCGCTGCGCTGAACGCGAGCTCGGGCCCGGCCTGGAGACGGTCGAGACGCTCGGGCCGGCGCCGGCGGCCGATGATCCTCAACGCCCACTCGAGCGCGCGGGCGCGCTTCCCGTCGAGCAGGTCGGTGTCGTGGAAGTAGACGTGCACGTAGGCCGGCAGCCGCCGGAGCGCCGACCGGGCTGCCATCCCCGACGAGTGCGTGGCCGGGAGCTCGAGCAGCGACGCGGAGCCCACCCGGAGCCGGGCAGGCTCCGCCAGCTCGAGCCGGGCGGCGCCGGGCGCCAGGTACGAGGGCCGGAACGCGGTCGCGGTGCAGTCGGCCAGGCCCAGCTCGGCGAGGGCGGCCGCGACCCCCTCGTCCATGTACCAGCCTCCGCCGGCGAAGAGCGCGGGGCTCAGGCCCCGCTCCCGCAGCCATCCCACCTGCTCGCGCACGAGCGCGGCGGGGTCGCCGCCGGCCGGCCGCGCCTGCTCCGGGCCGCCCCAGTGGGTGTGCAGGCCGAACGGCCCGCGGGCCGCGGCGATGCGCGCCCGGGCGAGCCACAGCGACTCGCTCTCGCCCGCTTCGGGGTCGGGGGGCCGCATCAGCGCCGCGATCTCGAGCCCGCCGGGACGCCGCTCCCGCAGCCGCGAGAAGGCCTGCCAGGGAGCGTCGTCGAGCGGCCGCTCGACGTGGCAGGAGACGACGGCACAGGCGTCGGGCACGTCGCCATGATCGCCTAGGCTGGACGGCCGTGTGCGGGATCTGCGGACTGCTCGCTCCTCCCTCCGGGCGACCCGATCCGGCGCTCGTCGAGCGCATGAACGCAGCGCTCGTCCACCGCGGCCCCGACGAGGGCTCGGTCGACTCCTTCGGCCGCTGCGTGCTCGGCAACCGGCGGCTGCGGGTGATCGACCTGGCCACCGGCAGCCAGCCGGTCGCGAACGAGACGGGCGACGTCGTCGCCGTCTTCAACGGCGAGCTGTACAACTTCCGCGAGCTGCGCGCCGAGCTCACGGCCCACGACGTGCGCGGCTCGGGCGACACGCCGGTGATTCCGCACCTCTACGAGGAATCGGGGACGGGGCTCGTGTCGCGGCTCGAGGGGATGTTCGCGATCGCGCTCTGGGACGCCGGTCGCGAGCGGCTCGTGCTCGCCCGCGACCGGGCGGGGAAGAAGCCGCTGCTCTGGACGCGGCTGGCCGACGGCACGCTGGCGTTCGCCTCCGAGCTGAAGGCGCTGCTGCGGCTGCCGGGCGTCTCGCGCGAGCTCGACCCCGCCGCGCTCGACGCGTACCTGGCGCTCCAGTACGTGCCGTCGGGCACCGCGCTCGAGGCAGTGGAGAAGCTGCCGCCCGGTCACGTGCTGGTCGCGGAAGGCGGCTCGGTGCGGGTGGAGCCGTACTGGTCGCTGGCGGCTGGACCGGCAGCCGAGGCCGCGAGCGAGGGCGAGTGGCTCGCGCGGGTACGCGAGACGGTCGGCGCGGCCGTTCGCCGGCGCCTCGTCGCCGACGTGCCGCTCGGCGCGCTCCTCTCCGGCGGCATCGACTCGAGCATCGTCGTCTCCGAGATGGCGAAGGCGCCGGGGCGGGTCCGCACCTTCACCGTGGGCTTCGGGGACGAGCTGTACGACGAGCGCGCCTACGCGCGTGCGGTCGCGGACCGGTACGGCACCGAGCACGAGGAGATCGTGGTCGAGCCCGACGTGGCCGAGGTCCTGCCCCGGCTGGTGCGCGCCTTCGACGAGCCGCTCGGCGACGAGGCGGCCCTCCCGCAGTTCGTGGTCAGCGAGCTGGCCCGGCGGCACGTGACGGTCGCGCTCACCGGCGACGGCGGCGACGAGGCGTTCGCCGGCTACGAGCGGTATGCCGCCGTCGGGCTGGCGCGTCGCGTCGCGGTGCCGGGTGCCGGGACGGCGGCTCGTCTCCTGCGCTGGGCGGGCAGGCACGAGCCGCGCTCGCGAGCCAACCGGGCCGGGCGGCTGCTGGAGCTGGGAGCGCTGCCGGCGGCGGCCCGCTACGGCCGGTTGATGGAGGTCTTTCCCGCGGAGCTCCGCGTAGAGCTGTGGGAGCCTGGCTTCGTCGCCCGGCCGCGGCCGGCCTGGGAGCTGCTCGGGGCTCACGCGAACGGGATCTCGGCGCTGCAACAGCTCGACATCGGCACGTACCTCCCGGGCGACCTGCTGCTGAAGGCGGACCTCGCCTCGATGGCGCACTCGCTCGAGCTGCGCTCGCCGCTGCTCGACCACGCCGTGCTCGAGCTCGGCGTGTCGCTGCCCGACGAGCTCCAGGTCGAGGGCCGGCGCGGCAAGCTGGCGCTCCGGCGGGCGTTCGCGGATGCACTGCCGCCGCAGGTCGCGAGACGCGGCAAGACGGGCTTCGGCGTCCCGATCGCGCGCTGGTTCCGCGGGGAGCTGCGGACCCTCGCCGGCGACGTCCTGCTCGGGGAGACGGCACGCGGACGCGGGCAGCTCCGGCCGGGAGTCGTCGCACGGCTGCTGGACGACCACGTCGCGGGCCGCGCCGACCACGCCCACCGGCTCTGGTGCCTGCTGATGCTCGAGCTCTGGCAGCGTCAGCATCTGGACCCCGCAACGCCGGCTGCGGCCGCGGCGTGAAGCGCCGCCCCTGGCTGATTGTCGCTGCAGTCGCCGCAGTGCCGCGGCTGGTCGTGCTGCTCGTCGAGCGGCACGACATCCTCTCGTCGTTCAC
The DNA here is from genome assembly GCA_036555585.1 of Gaiellaceae bacterium. Classification (GTDB taxonomy): domain Bacteria; phylum Actinomycetota; class Thermoleophilia; order Gaiellales; family Gaiellaceae; genus DATBLE01. Next base: position 11,772 of record DATBLE010000035.1, on the reverse strand, counting down.
GGAGAAGAGCGACGACCTCGCGCGGAACTTCGTCGAGACGGGCACGTTCGGCTTCGTCCCCGGCCACCCGACCGCGTGGACGCAGCCGCTCTACGCCTGGTTCCTGATCCCGATCTACTGGATCTTCGGCCGCTCGTGGCTCGCCGTCGGACTCGTCCAGATCGGCGTCGCCGTCGCCACCGCGCTGCTCGTCTACGTGCTCGGGCGGCGTTTCGTGTCGGAGCGGGTCGGCCTCGCCGCAGCCTGCGTGTCGACGCTGAACCCGTACCTGGTCTGGCACGACGTCCACGAGAACCGGGAGGTGCTCGACCAGCTGCTCGCGGTCGCGATCGTCCTGCTGGTGGTGATCGTCGCCGGGCGGCGGTCGCTGTGGGTCGCAGCCGTCCTCGGGGTCACGCTCGCGCTGGCGATCCTCGGCAACACGCGTCTGTTGTTCCTGCCGCTGATCTGCTGCGCGTTCCTCGTCGGGCGGGAGCGGCGCACGTGGGCGGTCGTCGCCGTGGTCCTGGCCGGGTGCGTGCTCGGTCTCGTGCCGTGGATCGTGCGGAACCGGGTGTCGGTCGGCTGCTTCACGCTGACCACCGACACACGCGCGCTCTGGAAGGCGAACAACCTGAACACCTACACGACGCTCGCACACGGAAAGTGGATCGACGACGTGCCGCCGCTGCCAAACGAGCCGCCGACGCCGGAGTTCGCCGGCGCGTACTACCGGGCCTACGGCAAGGTACTGCCGGTGGACGAGTGCGCCCGCATGCGGGTCTACCGGCATCTCGTCGTCGAGTTCTGGCGGGAGCATCCCGGCGAGAAGGCCAAGTTGGCCGGGCAGGCGACGGAGATGCTCTGGGATCCGCAGGCGATCCGGACCCAGGGGCGGGCCGAGTCGGGCGGCCTGGTCGACACCCTCCGCCGCTGGCTGCAGCCGGCGTACTCGATTCCGCTCTTCCTGCTCGGCATCCTCGGCGTGTGGCTGCTGCCCGGCAGGCTGGCACTGCTCGGCGTCGCCCTGCTCGCCTACCAGACAGTGGTCGCGATGGGCTTCGCCGGTGCGACTCGCTACCGCGTGCCGTGGGATTTCGTGATCGCGCTGGCCGCAACGGCGGCAGTCTGGTGGGCGGTCGACCGCCGGCGCAGGCCCCCCGTGCCGTGAGGGTTGTCCACGTCCATCGGATCCGAGGCATCGGCGGCTCCGAGCGGCACCTGCTGACGTTGCTGCCGGCGCTCGCGGAGCTGGAGCTCGAGCCGGCGTTCCTCGGGCTGGACGACCCGGCCGGGGAGGTCGAGCCGTTCTACCGCGAGCTCCGGGCCGAGTCGGTCCGGCTCTCGTGCCCGCGGGACGTCGACCCGGGGTTGCTGCGCCGTGTCCGGCGTGAGCTCTCCCGCATGCGGCCCGACGTCGTGCACACCCATCTCGTCCACGGGGACGTGTACGGCGCCCTCGGGGCCGGCGGCGTCCCGGTGGTCTCGACGAAGCACAACGACGACCCGTTCCGGCGCGGCCCGTTCCGGCATCTCGAGCGGCTGCTCACGCGGCGCGCGACCCGGGTGATCGCGATCAGCCGTGCGCTGCGCCGCTTCTGCGTGGACGAGGTCGGCCTGCCGGCGGGCAAGGTCGAGGTCGTCCACTACGGTCTCGACGAGCTCCCGCCGGCCTGGGGAGAGAACCGGAAGCTCGAGCTGCCGGCCGGCGCGCGCGTCCTCCTCTGCGTGTCGCGGCTCGCCGAGCAGAAGGGCGTCGACGTGGCGGTGCGCGCGCTCGCGCGCGTGCGGGAGACCGAGCCGCGCGCCGTCCTGGTCGTGCTCGGCGAGGGGCCGGAGCGCCCCCGGCTGGCCGGCGACGGCGTGTACCTGCCGGGCAGGGTGGGCGACGTCGCCTCCTGGTACCGGCGTGCGGAGCTGCTCGTCCACCCGGCGCGCTGGGAGGGCTTCGGCCTCGCCTTGCTCGAGGCGATGCTGGCCGGGAAGGCAGTTGTGGCGGCCAGGGCGAGCGCCGCTCCCGAGCTCGTCGTCGACGGAGAGACCGGCGTGCTCGTGCCACCCGACGACGCGGGCGCCCTGGCGGAGGCCGTGCTCCGGCTGCTGGAGGATCCGGCCCGGTCGGCCACGATGGGCGCCGCCGGCCTGATCCGGGCCCGGGGCGAGTTCTCGGTCGCGCGGATGGCCGAGCGAACGGCGGCGGTCTACGCGTCGGTGAGCGCCGAGCGGTAGAGGATCTCCGTCCGGTCGACGCAGCGCTCTTCGAGGAAGTCGCGCAGCGCCCGGTCGCGCCCCGCTCTGCCCATCTCCGCCGCCAGCTCGAGGTTCCCCGCGAGCCGGACGATCGCGTCGCGCAGCGGCTCGGCCTCGCCCGGAGCCACGAGCACTCCCGTCTCCCCGTCCCGTACGAGCTCACCGAGCCCCCCGATCTGCGCCGCGATCACCGGGCGGGCGCGCTCCATCGCCTCGAGCGCGACCATCCCGAAGCCTTCGCCCATGGAGGGGACGACGACGATGGCGGCGTGCTCGATCGCGTCCTGGATCGGGGCGACGTAGCCGAGGAAGCGCACGGCCGGCGAGACGCCGAGCTCGCGGGCGAGCGCACGGAGGGCGGGCTCGAGCGGGCCACGGCCCGCGATGTCGAGCTCGAGCCCGGGTAGCTCGCGGCGTGCGGCGGCGAACGCGCGCAGCAGGACGATATGCCCCTTGATCGGGATCAGGCGCCCGACGCAGAGGAGCCGCGGCGCGTCGCCCGCGTACGGGGCCGGCTCGCCGTTCGGCGTGATCCCGTAGTGGACGATCTCGAAGCTTCGCTCCTCGAAGCCCTCCGTCTCCGCGAGGTAGCGCGCCAGGCCGCGAGAGATGGCGATGTGCACGTGGGCGAGACTGGCGACGGTGCGGTCGCCGAGCGCGAACGCGCGACCCTCGCGGAACTCGTTGAAGCCGTGCTTCGTCGAGAAGCGCACGGGCACGCGTGCGAGGAGCCCGGCCATCTGGCCGTAGGCGTCGGCGTGGACGAGATGCGTGTGCAGGATGTCGGGCCGGTGGCGGGCGAGATACCCGCCCAGCTGCACGAACGCGATCGGGTCGACGTCCGCCCGGAGCGGCATCGCGTCGAGGGGCACGCCGCGCGACTCGAGCGCTTCGGCGAAGTCCCAGGCGCCCGGCTCGTTCTCGTGCAGCATCAGCATCCGCACGTCCCAGCCGCGCTCGCGGAGCCGCGGCAGCAGCGAGAGCAGGTGCGCCTCCGACCCCGAGATCCCCGCGACCTTCTGGAGGTGGAGCACGCGTGTCCGGTTCATCCGTGTCCCGCGGGGCGCAGGACCGGGGACAGTCCCTTTCGCCCGCTTTCGCCCGCGACCGACTCGGGCCGGCGCCGCATGGTTGACCTGCGCGTCGTCTCCTCAGGCCCCGGCCGGGGGGCTGTCCCTCGGACAACGCCGGTGGAGACAGGGCGCATCGGGCTCATGTTGCCGCCTCGACGACCGAGTCGGCCCAGGACTCGACGGAGTGGTCGGCCGCAACCCGCTCGCGCAGCGTGCGGCCCAGGGCGCGGCGCTCGTCCTCCGAGCGGGCGCCCAGCGCGACCAGCCGGTCGGCCAGGGCGCGCGGATCCTCGCGGTCGAAGCGGAGCTCGTCCGGCAGGAGCGAGTCGAAGGCAGGGTTGGACGCGATCGCCGGCGTGCAGCTCGCGCACGCCTCGTAGACGACCTTGTCGGTCGCGCCGGCACGCATGTTGTTGACGAGCACGTCCGCCCGCGCGAGCAGCGCAGGCACCTCGCTGCGCAACAGCGCGTGGCCGAGCTTGACGCGGCTCCCGAGGTCGAGCTCGTCGACGAGCCGCTCGAGCTCCGCGCGGTGGGCACGCTCGTCAGGGTTGAGGGCGGGGCCGAACACCTCGAGCCGCAGGTCGAGCCCGCCGTCGAGGGCCAGCCGGAGCGCGCGGAGGACGACGTCGAGCCCCTTCGCCTGCGAGTAGCGGCCGAGGGCGACGGCGCGCAGGCCCGCGTGAGCGCCCTCCCCGTCCGCGCAGGCGAACTCGGACAGGTCGATTCCGTGCCCGATCGCGCGAACCTTCCGCGAGTCGAGCGGAAAAGTGCGTCGGTCGACGCTGAGGACGACGTTCGAGACGCGTTCCGCGAGCCGCAGCGTCCGCGAGACGCTCCAGTGCGTGTACCAGAGCAGCACCTTCGTCCCGACCGGGCGCGCGAGGGGAGCGGCGAGCACCGCGTAGATCGGGCACATGTGCGCGACCACCGCGCCGGGCCTCGGCCGGTGCGCCAGCTCGGCGGCGAGCGCCGACTCGAACTTCACCCCCCGCCCCGCCTGGGTCCGCGCACCGAAGCTGCGCACCCGGCAGTTGGCCGGCAGCACCTCGGGGAGCGCCCTGTCGGCGAGCACGACCACCTCGTCCACTCGCGCCGACAGCGCCCGCAGCATCGGCACGGTCGCCGCGAGCGCCGGGTGGCCCGGATCGACCTGCTGGGTGACGAAGACGAGCCGCATCGGGGCACCTAGAAGAAGTCGGTATCGCCGAGGGTGAAGCGCCACGCGGACGGGTCGGTGTCGAGCCGGCCCGCCAGCGCCTTGCCCATGAGGTGCAGCGTCCGGCTCGTGGGCACGAAGCCCGCCCGGAGAAACGCGCCGCGCTGCTCCGGAGCCGGCAGCCCGAGGAGGACATGCGCCCGCGACGCGCGCGACGCAGCGAGCAGCAGCCCGTGGACGTCGGCCCCGACCAGGTCGGCGAGCACCGCCACCGCCCGGCCGCGGTGTGGCTTCGCCGGCCGGACGGCCGCATAGCCCTCACCCGAGCGAACGGTGACGTACCCGCGCGGGGACCCCAGGTAGCGCCACGTCAGGTGCTGCCTGTCGCGGACGACGTGGTTCGGCCACGAGGCCGCGGCATCGCCCTCGACGCCGAGCGGAGAGGGCGACGCGCCGCCGCGCCGGAGCAACGGCCGTGCCCAGATCCGCAGACGCCCGATCTCCGTCCACCCCAGCGGGCCGAGGAAGATCGGCGCAGTCGGCGCGCTGGCGAACGCGAGCACGACCGCGACACCGTGTTCCTGCGCCTCGCGCTCGTGCTTCAGCTCCAGCTCGCGGAAGATCCCCAGGCCGCGCGCCTCCGGCAGCGTCGTGGCATGCACAGAGAACGAGGCCGAGCGCTCCTCGCCGCCGAGCACCATCCGGAGCAACGTGTGCGCGGCCACCCCGACCACACGGCCGTCCATCCGGGCGACCGACATCAGCGATCCCGCCGGGTTCCGCCCGAACCACCAGTCGAACTCGTCGGGCGCGAGGCGCTGATGGCCCCAGGCCCGGTCGAGCAGCGCGAGGTAGTCGCCGCGATCCGACGGCTCGTACGACGCCAGCTGGAACGGCGTCACTTGCTGGAGGTGCCGAGCGCCGCGTTGAAGATCCGGCGCGCGTGCGTGCCTGCGACCGTGTCCTTGACGGCGATCAGGTCGCACGCCCCGGAGAGGACCAGCTCGAAGGTCCTGGCGGGGTAGGGCTCGACGTTGTAGCGGTGCAGCTGCAGCGGGTCGGTGGCCGGCCCGTTCGAGCCGGAGATGGACGTGAACGCGACGTCGTAGCCCGCCTGCCTGAGCAGGCTGAGGTGGACGAGCCGGTAGTGCGCCTCCGAGCCCTTCACGTAGGCGAACGCGCGCACCGGCCGCTGGAGGCGGTCCTCGAGCCGGAGCTTCGAGAGGGTGATCTCGCGTGCCGCTTCGTCGACCTCGAGGTCGGCGAGCGGCCGGTGCCCGATCCCGTGGGACTCGACCCTGATGCCGGCCGCCTCGAGCTCGGCGAGATCCTGCCAGGACAGCGGACTGTTGATGATCCCGCGCGCGGCGAGGCGCTCGTCGTGGGGCAGGGGACGCGTTCCGGCCAGATACCCGACCGGGACGAAGACCACCGCCGGGTAGCCGTACTTCTGCAGCACCGGAGCCGCGTTCTCCAGGTTGTCGCGGTACCCGTCGTCGAAGGTGATCAGGACGGCGCCGGCCGGCAGCGGGGCGCCGTGCAGGTAGTGGTCGAGCACCGCGTCGAGGTCGACCGGCCGGTAGCCGAGCTCCCCGAGCTGCGCCATCTGCTCGTCGAAGCGGCCGACCGGCACCGTCACCGGATTCTCGGGGACGTTGTTCACCTTGTGGTACATGAGCACGCGCAGCGTGCGCTCCTGCTCGCCGTCGACCGCGCCGACACCCGTCGCCGTCTCGCCGATCGTGCGGTAGACCCCGTTCTTCAGCGTCTGCTTGATGCGGTCGGCGCGCACGCGCCTATGGTAGTCCGGCGACCAGCGCCGCCAGCCTCGCCGCGTACTCCTCCGGCGTCGCGACCCACGCCTCGGCGCTCGCCGCCGCGCCGGTCGCCAGCCGGTCGGCAAGCGCCTTGTCGGCGAGCACCCGGTAGATCGCGTCCGCGAGGGCCTGCGGATCCCGGGGCGGGACGAGCAGCCCGTTCTCGCCGTCGCGGACGAGGTCGACGATTCCGCCGACGCGCGAGGCGACTGCCGGCCGCCCCCGGCAGAACGCCTCGACCAGGACGCGACCCATCCCCTCGGAGCGGGACGGCAGCACGAGCGCCGTCGCCGCGTCGAGCGCGCGGGCGACGCCCTCGGCGGGGAGTGCCTCGGTCCACTCGGTGCGGTCCGGGAGCTCGGCGACCAGCCGCTCGACCGCCTCGCGCCGGCTGCCGCGCCCGACGAGGTGGAGCGTGGCGCGGGGCAGCTTCTCCGCGACGATCGGCCAGGCCGTCGCGAGCTCCTCGATCCCCTTGTAGTGCTCGAGCACGCCGACGAACAGGGCACGCGCCGCCGTGGGCAGCGGAGCGCGCGGCCCGAGGAACGGCTCGAGGTCCATGAAGGCCGGGAAAACGGCGACGGGCTCGACGCCGCACGAGCGGACGAGCCCCGTCGTGTAGTCGGAGATCGTCCGCACCGCGTCGGCGCGGCGGAGCGCGGAGGCGGCGATGCGGTCGCCCACCGGGTTGAGCAGGCGGCGCGCCGACGAGCCGTAGAGCCTCGTCGACGAGCGCCAGTCGCCGTGGACGTCGAGGATCACGGGGGCACGCACCCCGGACAGGGAGCGGCCGAGCAGGACGAACCACGTCTCGTGCGCCCCCTGGACGAGCACGGCGTCCGGCGGCGTCCGGCGCAGCTCGCGGCGCGACCGGAACGGCAGCGTGAGGAAGTACAGCGCGCCGTCCAGTCCGCGCGGCCGGTACGGCCCCGCCAGCTCGAACACGTGGTCGCGCTTCGCCGAGCCGTCGGCCCCGCTCGCCAGCACACGCAGGTCGAACCGCTCGGCGAGCGCGTCGAACTTCGCGCGCAGGCTCGCGTTCAGCGGCAGGCGGTAGCGCGTCCGCCCGATCATCAGCAGGCGCGGCCTGGCCCTCACCGCGCGGCTTCCTCGAGCACCGCCTCGAGCCGGGCGTAGACCGGCTCCGGCGCGAACCTGGCCACCGAGCCGGCAGCCGCCTCGCGCAGCCGCGTGCGCAGGTCCTCGTCGGCGAAGAAGCGGCGGATCGCGGCCGCGAGCGCGTCCGGGTCGTCCGGGGGGACGAGCAGCCCGTTGACCTCGTCGTCGACGATCTCGCCGACTCCGCCTCCGCCGGTCGAGATCACGGGCGTCCCGACCGCGAGGCCCTCGATCAGCGCATGGGGGAAGTTCTCCCAGCCCGACGACAGTACCTCGGCGTCGGCGGCGGCAAGCAGCTCGAGCACGGTCTCGCGCGGCTGGGCGCCGAGGAAGCGCACGCGGTCGCCGAGCCCGAGCTCGGCGACGAGCCGGTCGAGCCGCGGGCGCTCCGGCCCGTCCCCGGCCACCACGAGCGCGACGCCCTCGCACGCGGCGACGGCCCGCAGCGCGACGTCGAGTGCCTTCTGGAGCGAGAGACGGCCCGCGAAGACGAGCGTCGGCCCGTCGAAGCCGTGGCGGCGGCGGAGCTCGTCGCGGTCCCCGATCTCGGGCACGGAGATCGGGTTGGGCAGCACCACGATCCGGTCGCCGCGGACCAGCCGCCACTCCGCAGCCAGGCCGGCCAGCGTGGCGCTGGGGATCAGGTAGCGGCGGGCGCCCGAGAGCATCAGGTCGCGCATCGCCTTCAGCCAGGCGACGCGGAGCTGGCGGGCGCGCTGGAAGTCCTCCATCGGCAGGCGCGTGAGCCCGTAGCGAAGCGCGCGCTCGTAGGCCGGGTCGCCGGTCAGCTTGACCACCCGGGGCGCCCGCGCGAGCAGCGAGCCGATCCGCGTTCGCCCGTACATGCCGGTCGCGTAGACGACGTTCGCCCCTCGGGCGGAGCGGGCGACGAGCAGCGCCCCCCGCAGGTAGCGCAGCACTACCGGCTGCCCCCGGGAGACCCAGTGCACCGGATACTGCCGGGGCGAGGGCACGGCTGCCGCGGTGACCACGACCTCGACCTCGTGCCCGCGGCCGCGCAGGTACTCGGCCGCCTCGGGCGCATGGCTCGCCGGGCCGCCGACGTCCGGTGGCCAGATTCCCGAGACGACCAGGACCTTCACGCCTCGACGACCGGGGCCGAGGCGTGCTCGCGATGGAGCCGGGCGAGCGCGATGCCCCAGGCGCAGGCGAAGACGACCGTCGAGATCAGCACGGCGGCGGCCGCGCCCGTCGCGTCCCAGATCGAGCCGAGCACGAGGACGAGCGGCAGCAGCACCGCCGTCTCGATCCCGTGGGTGACGATCCGCAGCTCGGGCTTGCCGACCGACACGGGCAGCGACTTCGACCAGGCGAACACGAGCCCGACCGCGCCGGCGAGGAGCATCAGCCTGGCCGCGTCGGTCGCAGGCGCGTACTTGTCGGTGAAGACGATCCGCATGAGCGTCGGCATCCACCAGTACAGGAAAGGCACCGAGACCACCATCGCGACGATCGCACCGAGGCTGTAGCGGCGCAGCCCCGCGAACACCCGCGTGACCGCGCCGGCCTCCCAGTCGCGGGTCTGCTCGGTGATCAGGATCAGGCGGGCAGGTGCGGTCACCGCCGTGAGGCCCGTCAGCGGCGCCTGGCCCGCCCGGAAGTAGCCGACCTGTCTCGGCAGCGAGACGATTCCCAGGAGCAGGGGGACGATCTGCACGCGCAGCGACACGATCCCGGTCCCGATGCTCGAGCGGACGACGAAGCGGACGATCTCCCGCCGATCCTCCCCGAGCGGCTCGGGCGCTGCCGCCGGGAAGCTGCCGAACACGCCGACCGCGGCCCGGCCGACCGCGAGCGACCCGGCCACCTGGCCGACCACGAGGCCGAGCACCGCCTCGCTGACGCCGTAGTGAGCCCCGATCACGAGGCCGATCGCGCGCAGGAGCTGCGTGAGGAAGGTGTAGAACGCCCGGACGTCGTAGCGCCCCGTCAGGACGAGGGCGGCACCCGCCGGCGCCTCCGGGATGTAGGTGATGGGGAGCAGCGCCGCGAGCAGGAAGGCGTCCTCGAGCCCGTCGGCGTTGAAGAGCGTGTCCGCGAAGGGCGCGAGGATCGCGAGCCCGACGGCGGCAAGCACGGCGCCGAGCGTCTTCAGCGCCATCGCCCGCCGGTAGAGGCGCCGCAGTCGCCCCCAGTTGCCCCGGGTCGTGTAGCGAAACCCGTACTTGATCATCGCCTCCTCGACGGTCAGGTCGAGCAGGAGCTGGAGGAAGCCCGCGGCGGCGACGGCGAGCGTGAACAGCCCGTACTCGCTCGGGCCCAGCTGACGCGCTGCCACGATGCCTGCCAGGAACCCGAGGGCGACGCTTCCGTAGAGGCCGATCGCGGTAGCCGAGCGTCGCCACAGGAGGCGCGTCTGCATCCGGGCGTCCACTATAGTGGCCGCCGGTGGCGGCTCGGACGTCCTTGCGCGGGGAGCGGGGCGTCGCCTTCCCGCGCGCGTCGGCGGGCGCGTGGGTGCTCGCGCTGGCGTTCCCGATAATGCTGGTGCACGTCGATTTCCAGCCGGGCTGGGACACGACGGTCGGCTCGACGCATGCCCATATCGTCCTCTCCGACCTGGCTGTCCTCGCCTGCCTCGTCGCCGCGCTGGCGGCCGTGGCGCGCGACGGGCTCGGACGGCTGCGCGACGGCGTACCCGCCTGGATCGCGATCGGCGTGTTCCTCGTCTTCGTCTGCGCCGCGACCGTCTACCCGTTGCGCGGCTCCGACCCCTATCCCTGGCACGAGCACGTGGTCACGACCGGCAAGTACGTCGAGTACGCGCTGCTCGCTCCCGCGGCCGCCCTGCTCGTCCGGCGCAGCGGCGACCTGAGGCTGTTGCTGCTCGCCGTCGTCGCCTCGAGCTCGGTCGCCTCGACGCTCGCCGTCGTCCAGTTCTTCGGCTGGCGGATCGCGGGCGGCTGGCCGGCCGGATACCGCCAGCCTTCGTTCCTCGGGCATCACGACTTCGCCGGACTGTCGGGGCTCGCGCTCGCGATCGGCCTGGCGGCGATCGCGATTCCGGCCTGGCGGCTCGACCGGCGGCTCGCCGTCGTGGCCGGGGTCAGCGGTGCAGTGGGGCTGCTCCTCTCGGGCTCGCTCGCGGGCGCGATCGGGCTGCTCGCCGCGGGAGTCGTCGCCGCCGTCGTCGCCCGGGGCTCCTGGCGCCGCGCGGCCGCGATCCTGCTCGTCTCGGCCGGCGTGCTCGGCGGCGTCGTCCTCTTCCGCGGAGACGACGTGAAGTCGTTCCTCCACTTCGCGGGGATCGGCAAGAAGCAGGAGCAGCTCGGCGTGGAGAGCTACGTCCAGCGGACGATGCTCCTCTACTACGGCTGGCGCGTTTTCCTCGACCATCCCGTCCTGGGCGCGGGCTGGCAGGCCTCCAACGACGCGTACGTCTACGGGCCGCTCCTGCCGGCCCTGCACCGGAGGTTCCCGGATACGCCGCAGCAGGCGTTCCCGTCTCCCCAGCACCCCTACGGCGTCCAGAACGCCTACGCCCAGGGGCTGTCCGACCTCGGCGCCGTCGGGCTCGTCCTCTTCCTCGGTGCGCTTCTGACCCCGCTGGCCCTCGGCGGCGCGCGCCTGCTGCGGGGACCGCCGGATCCCTGCTTCCTGCTGCCGGTCGCCTGGCTGCTCGTGGCCATGGGCGTGCTGACCGCGATCGGCCTCGTCGCCGGCATCCCCCTCGACGCCATGCTCTGGCTCGCAGCAGGCCTCTGCGCGGCCGCGCCGCTCCTGGACGCGCGGGAGGCGCCCGCCGACCGCCGAGAACGCCGAGGCCCCCACCCTGGGTGGGGAGCCGTCCCGCCGCCCTCGACCGGCAACGGTACCGTCGATCTGCCCACGTGAGCCGCACGGCTTCGTGCCGAATCTGCGCCGATCCGTCCACGGCCCCGCACAGACCGGGGAGCTGCACGGGTCGCGCCCTGCATCGGTCGGGCTGCGCACGGTCGGGCACTGCGGGTCGGGTCGGCCTTCGGTCCCGCTCGTCGCCGTTCCGTCGCGCGACCGGAAGGCAGGGACAGGTTGAAGCCTGTCCCTCGAAGACGCCACCGCAAGCCTGACTCGAGAGCGGAGTGCGAGTGTCAGCCGCCGCCGCGGCCGACATGGCGGCCGCGGCCGCAAACGATCTCGGGTGCGAACAACAGCCGAGCTGCCAGGCGCGTCGCCGGCTCAGCTTCCCTCCGCACTCCGAGGCCGCCCGCAAGGAAGGTGATGAAGGAGGGCCTCCCGCGGAGGGACACTCCGCGCGTTGTTGTTTCGCAACGAAGGGAGGCCCACGCATGTTGTACGTCGGTTTGGACCTGAGTCGCAAGCGTCTGGACTGGCTCGCTCTTGACGAGGCGGGCGAGCCGGCGGCGATCGGCGC
>DATBLE010000034.1:0-1835 GCA_036555585.1 Gaiellaceae bacterium | reverse complement strand
CGTCGAGGACCTCGAGCGGCGCGCGGACGAGTTCGACGAGGAGGACATCCCGTCGGGCGAGGCGCTCGCGGCGGAGCTGACGCGGTTCCTGCGCGAACGGGACCGCAAGAACGGCGAGCCGCCGGCCGCGACGGATCAGTAGGTGGCCTAAAGCTTTCTGGGAGGTCCTGCGTCGTAGTGAACGAGTGAGGCGCAGAACCGACAGCGGCTTGGCTGATCTCGAGCGCGTCTATCGCTCCGAGTTCCGAGCCTTCCTACGCACGGGCACGGCGTACCTCGGAGACGTGGAGCTGGCGAGCGAAGCAGTCCAGGAGGGCGTTGCTAACGCGATTCGGAACAGGCGCGGCTACCGCGGCGAGGGGACGCTGGAGGCGTGGCTGTGGCGGATCGTCCTGAACGCGATCCGGAGCGCGCACCGGGAGCGCGCGCACAGCCGCATGCTGGCGGAGATCCCCGACACGGTTGCTCCGGACACGTCTCCTGATGACGCAGTGCGGGTGGCGGTACGGCGTCTTCCGGAGCGCCAGCGGCTCGTGCTGTTCTTGCGCTTCTACGCCGACATGGACTACGCGACGATCGCCGACCTGCTCGAGATCAGCGAAGGCACGGTCGGCGCGTCGCTGAACGCCGCGCGGAAGACCTTGCGCAGCCTACTGACGGGGGTGCCGGGATGAGCGAGCGGACGATGTTGCTGCAGCTGGTCGAGGCGGCGGACGGCATCGAGCCGGACTGGCACGGCGCGCTCGGTCGAGCGGGCTACCGCGGTCGTCACCTTCCGGGCGGGCGTGAGCCGGTGCCGCCGCGCCGCGTCGTTGCTTTCGTGGTCATCGCGCTGGCCGTCATCTACGCGATGGCGGCGCTGGCGGCGGGCAGGCCGCGCGTCGGCCCTGTGTACTGGCTCTTCGATCGTTCAGACGAGGTCTATCCGATGCAACAGACGCCCGCACTCGGCCGCTGGACAAATCGGAAGAGGGGGACGTTCGACGGCCCCTCGCCCCAAGGTGGCGCGCTCGTCAAGGTGGTGCCCGTGCTGAGTGGGACCGTGGCCGGTCATCGCTTCGAGATGGCGATGGGTCCGATCACCCACCACAGCTACTCGGTGCTCGGCTTCAGCGCTGGAGGGCCCGCCGAGCCCTTCCACGGGACCAACGTGCCCGCAGTAGGAGGCGGCGGGTTCGCTGCGGTCCGCGGCCTCCCCGTGCCCGCAGCGTTCGAGACCCCTGACCCGGAAGACCTGCATTGGGTGAGCGTGACGCTCGGGATTCCGCAGGGGTTCGAGCCGTCCGGTGGCGGGACCGGGCCGAAATGGATCTTCGGAATTGCGAATCCCCGAGTTGCCCGGGTCGACCTCGTGGACGAGGTGGCCGACACCGTCGTCAGCGTTCCGACCTTCGCGGGCCCGCCCGATGCACCCTTCCGAGGGCGGATCTGGGTAGCAGTGCTACGGCTCGACCAGCTGGTGAACAGCGTTGTCCCGCGGGACGGAGAGGGTGAGGAGTTGGAGCGCTGGGAACTTCCTCAGGCGCTCTGAGACTCAGGCCTCGGCGGCGGTCGGCTCCTCGGCCGTCTCAGCCGGCTCCGGCTCCGGCTGCGTGCCGTTCTGGGTCTGCTCCGGCTGCTGCTGTGCCTTCGCGCCCTTCTTGCGGCGGCGGCGCCGGCGCCGGGACCGGCCCTGGAGCTTCGGCTGCGGCAGATTCTCGGCGAGGGCGGCCGCGACCTCCTCGACCGTGCCGAGGCTCTCGCGGGCCGACTCGATCAGCCGGGTCGCGCGCGGCGTGTAGCCCTCCGCGGAGGCGAGCAGCGCTGCCCCGACCTCGAGCGGGAGCTCGCGTGCC
>DATBLE010000033.1:0-53058 GCA_036555585.1 Gaiellaceae bacterium | reverse complement strand
CTCGAGGACCGGGAAATCGGGTCCTCGAGGCCGCTGCTGCGGGCTAGACGGTCGCGGACTTCGGCTTACGGCCGCGGCGCGCCGTCGCGCGTCCGGGCATTCCGGTCGCGCAGGAATCGCAGAGATCCGCTTCCTTTGCTCCGCGGCGTGCGTCGGAAAAGGACAGACGCATCGTCGCGCCCTTTCCTTCGTCCACTTCCCTGCCGCACTTGTCACAGACGAGAACCGTCTTGCGGGCCAATTTGCTCCTCCGAGTTCGCGGGCCTGGAACGTCCAGCCTAACGAAATGGCCGAGGGAATGTGCGCGAGATTGCCGTCGAAATCACCGGCTCACCGGAGTGTTTGCCTGGAGACGGCGAGGGGGAGATCCCACGACGATGCCGAGATTGCGCCGTGTGGACTGCTCCGGGCCGGGAATTCGCCGCGTCCGCCGAGGCCGTGGGTTCTCGTACGTCGACGAGCACGGCGGACGGCTCGCCGACAGCTCGACGCTCGAGCGGATCCGGGCACTGGCGATTCCGCCCGCCTGGGAGGACGTCTGGATCTGTCCGCTGGCGAACGGTCACATCCAGGCGGTGGGCACGGACGACCGCGGGCGGAAGCAGTACCGCTACCACGACGACTGGCGCCGCAGGCGCGACCGCGAGAAGTTCGAGGAGATGGTCGAGTTCGGCCGCGCGCTCCCGCGGCTGCGCAGGCGCGTGGCGCGACAGGTTCGCGGGCGGGAGGCGACGCGCGAGCGCGTGCTCGCCGGCGCCGTCCGGCTGCTCGACCGCGGCTTCTTCCGGATCGGCGGCGAGGCCTACGCGGAGGAGAACGGCACATACGGCCTCGCCACGCTGCTGAAGCGGCATGTCCGGGCGGAGGCCGGCAACGTGCTCGTCTTCGACTACCCGGCGAAGAGCGGCAAGCGCAGGCTCGAGTCGGTCGTCGACCCGGACCTCCACCGGCTGGTCAAGGAGCTCAAGACGCGCCGGGGCGGCGGCGACGAGCTGCTCGCCTACAAGAACGGCCGCCGGTGGCACGACGTGCGGTCCTCCGACATCAACGAGCACGTCAAGGAGCTGACCGGCGGCGAGTTCACGGCCAAGGACTTCCGCACCTGGAACGCGACCGTGCTGGCCGCCGTCGAGGTCGCGGGCTCGCAGGAGGAGCCTGGCAGTCGCGCCGCGCGGAAGCGAGCGATCTCGCGCGCGGTCGAGCGAGTGGCCGTCTACCTCGGCAATACGCCTGCGGTCTGCCGGGCCTCGTACATCGACCCGCGGGTGTTCGACCGGTTCGATGCGGGCGCGACGATCGCCGACGCAATCGGCGACGTCGATCTCGATCGCCCGGCGGCGCAGTCGCGAGTGGAGCGGGCGGTTCTCGACCTGCTCACCGACGGGGATCCGTCGCCCGCCTGAGAGAATCCCCGGGTGGACACCTCGACGATCGTCGTCCTCGAAGGGGACGAGACCGGCCAGGAGCTGCTCGAAGAGGCGCTGCGCGTGCTCGCCCCCGACGTGATCGGCAGCACGCTCGAGCTCCGGCGCTTCGACCTCTCGCTCGAGCACCGCCGAGCGACGGAAAACCAGGTCGTCCACGACGCCGCCGCCGCGCTCCGCGACGCGGGCCTCGGTCTCAAGGCGGCGACGATCACCCCCGAGGGCCGCGACGACGTCGGCTCGCCCAACCGCATCATCCGGGAGGAGATCGGCGGCAAGGTGATCGTCCGCACCGGTCGGAGGATCCCCGGCGTCGTCCCGTTCGGGGGAGTGCACGCGCCGATCTCGGTCGTGCGGATGGCGGTCGGCGACGCATACGGGGCGAAGGAGTGGCGCGAGGGCGAGGGCGACGACGAGGTCGCCTTCCGGACGGAGCGAATCGAGCGCCGCATCTGCCGGGCGGTCGCCGAGTTCGCGTTCCGCGAGGCGGAGCGCGCGGGGGCCAAGGTCTTCGGCGGCCCGAAGTACACGGTCAGCCCGACCTACGAGGGGATGCTCAAGGAGGAGATGGACGCGGCGGCCGCGCGCCACCCCGACGTCCCCTACGAGCCGCAGCTGATCGACGCGACGCTGGCGTTGCTGATCGCATCGGCGGGCGACCCGCTGATCATCCCGGCGCTGAACCGCGACGGGGACATCCTCTCCGACCTCGTGCTGCCGCTCTTCGGCTCGATCGCCGGCGCCGAGTCGCTGCTGGTCGCCTTCGACGACGACTTCGAGCCGGACGCGGTGATGGCCGAGGCTGCGCACGGAACCGCGCCCTCGCTCCTCGGCAAGAACGTCGCGAACCCGATGGCGATGATCCTCGCGGGCGCGGCGCTCCTCGGGTACGCGGAGGCGACGGTGCAGGCAGGCAGGGCGATCCGGGAGGCCTGCCTCGAGGCAGTGGCCGACGGCGTGCGCACGGCCGACCTCGGCGGCCACGCGGGTACGAGCGAGTTCACGGACGAAGTGATCCGGCGCGTGCGGACGAAGCTCGAGGTCTGGGCAACGCTCTAGAGGCGCTCTTAGACGGCGAGGCGGTTGCGCGGCAGCGCGGCGGCGCCGAAGACGCCCGACTCCCAGGCTGTGAGGAACGTCTCCGCGATCTCGGGGTCGAACTGGGTGCCGGCGCAGCGGTCGACCTCCTCGGCGGCCACGGCCGAGGTGCGTGCCGTCCGGTACGGCCGGTCGGAGGTCATCGCGTCGTAGCTGTCCACGACGCCGAGGATGCGCGCGACGAGCGGGATCGCCGAGCCGGCCCGGCCGCTGGGGTACCCGCCGCCGTCCCAGCGCTCGTGGTGGTAGAGGACGGCCGGCAGCGCCGCGCGGAGCGCCTGGTCGAGAGCGACCATCCGCGCTCCGATCTCCGGGTGGGCCCGTACCTCGCAGAGCTCGTCGGCGGTCAGCGGGCCGGGCTTGTTCAGCACCGCGTCGCGCACGCCGAGCTTCCCGACGTCGTGGAGCGCGCCGCCCAGCCTGAGCAGAATCAGGTCGGGCTCGTCGCAGTCGAGCCTGAGGCCGATCTCGTACGCCATCCGGGCGACTCGCGCCGAGTGACCGCGCGTGTACGGGTCACACGCCTCGACCGCCTCGGAAAGGGCAATGAGAGCACTCACGGCCGACGAGATTCGACCTGGGCGCTCGTATCCCTCCAAAGGGTGACAACGGCCGGCTGCGAGAATGGGTGCGTGTTCCAGTCGATCGTCGACGCGATCTCCGGCTCGGCCTGGAGCTACGGGATCGTCTTCGCGGTCTCCGCGATCGACGCGTTCTTCCCGATCGTGCCGAGCGAGGCGACGGTGATCACCGCCGGCGTCCTTGCCGGCAGCGGCGACCTGCGACTCGGACTGGTCATCGCGGCAGCTGCCGTCGGAGCGATCTGCGGGGACAACGTCTGCTACTGGCTCGGGCGGATCTTCGGCGAGCGCCTCGCGAACAGGTACTTCGTGGGCGAGCGCCGCAGGCACCTCGATCGGGCGCACCGGCTGCTCGAGGAACGAGGCGGCTGGCTGATCATCATCGGCCGGTTCATCCCGGGCGGCCGGACGGCCGCGACGTTCGCCGCCGGCAGCCTCCACTGGCGCTGGCGCCGCTTCATCTTCTTCGACGTGATCGCAGGCACGATCTGGGCGTCGTACGCGGCGCTGCTCGGATACTTCGGCGGCAAGACGTTCGAGGACGCTCCGTGGAAGGGCCTGCTGCTCGCGTTCGCGATCGCCGCCGCCGTCGCGGGCGGGACGGAGCTCGTGCGCTGGTACCGCAAGCGCTCCTCCCGATCGGCGTCGACCTCCTGAGGCCCGGGCCGGCCGGCTCCGAATAGCATTGCCCCCGTGAGAGTCGGGGTCCCCAGGGAGACTGCCCATGGTGAGCGCCGGGTCGCGCTCGTCCCGGAGGTGGTCGCCAAGCTTGTCGAGGCCGGGCACGAGGTGGTTGTCGAACGCGGCGCAGGAAGCGCCGCGTCGTTCGAGGACGACGCCTATGCGGAGGCCGGCGCGACCGTCGCCGACGGCGCGTGGGACGCCGACGTGGTCGTCAAGGTGCAGAAGCCGACCGCCGAGGAGGCTGCGCAGCTGCGCACGGGAGCGGTCCTGATCGGCTTCCTCCAGCCGTTGACCGACCGGGAGGGAATCGAGCGGCTGGCCTCGCAGGGCGTCGTCGCGTTCGCGATGGAGTCGATCCCGCGAATCACGCGCGCGCAGTCGATGGACGCCCTGTCGTCGCAGGCGACGGTCGGCGGCTACAAGGCGGCGCTGATCGCCGCCGACCGGCTGCCTCGCTTCCTCCCCATGCTGACCACTGCGGCCGGGACGGTGCAGCCGGCGAAGGTGCTCGTGATCGGCGCCGGCGTCGCGGGGCTGCAGGGGATCGCGACCGCGCGGCGGCTCGGCGCCGTCGTCTTCGGCTTCGACGTCCGGGCGGCGGTCAAGGAGCAGATCGAGTCGCTCGGCGCCAAGTTCCTCGACCTCGGGGTCAAGGGCGAGGAGACCGCGGGGGGCTACGCGACCGAGCTCACGCCCGAGCAGCAGGCCCAGCAGCAGGCGGAGCTGGAGAAGCGGCTGCCCGACTTCGACGCGGTGATCACGACGGCGGCCATTCCCGGCCGGCCGGCGCCGAGGCTCATCCCCGCCTCGGCCGTGGAGGCGATGAGGCCGGGATCGGTGATCGTCGACCTCGCCGCCGAGACCGGCGGCAACTGCGAGCTCACCCAGCCGGGCGAAGAGGTCGTGCGGGAGGGAGTGACCATCGTCGGGCTGCTCAACCTGCCGAGCGAGATGCCCTACCACGCCAGCCAGCTCTACGCGCGCAACATCCAGGCGCTGCTCAACCACCTGGCCCCCGAGGGCGCCCTCGTCCTCGACTTCGACGACGAGATCACCGCGGGCGCCTGCGTCACCAGGAAGGAGCCCGCGGACGGATGAACACCAGCTTCCTGATCGAGCTCACCGTCCTGATCCTCGCCGCCTTCCTCGGCGTGCAGGTGATCTCGAAGGTGCCGACTCTCCTGCACACGCCGCTGATGTCGGGGACGAACGCGATCCACGGCATCGTGATCGTCGGCGCCATCATCGTCGCCGGCGCGCACGGACAGCCCACGTGGCTGCGCGTCGTCTCGCTGGCCGCCGTCGCGCTCGGCACCGGGAACGTGGTCGGCGGCTTCGTCGTCACCGACCGGATGCTGGAGATGTTCAAGCCGAAGAAGAAGGCGCCGCCGCCGGATGACGAGGCAGGCGGATGAGTCGCACCGACTGGATCTACCTCGCCTACCTGGTCACGATCGTCTGCTTCATCGTCGCGCTCCAGTTCCTGTCGCACCCGGCGCGGGCGCGACACGGCAACTGGATCGGCGCGGTCGGGATGACGTTCGCGATCGTGGCGACGTTCTTCACGCCGGGGCTGACCAACTACGCCTCGATCCTGATCGTGATGGCGGTTTCGGCGCCCGTCGGGGCCTACGCGGCGCGGGCCGTGAAGATGACCGCGATGCCGGAGATGGTGGCGCTGTTCAACGGCGTCGGCGGCGGCGCGGCGGCGCTCGTGGCACTGGCGGACTTCCACAACTCCATCCCCGAGCCCGGGCGGCTCGACTACGACGCGTCCGTGTCGGTCGTGCTCTCGGCGCTGATCGGGAGCGTCTCGTTCGCCGGCAGCCTGATCGCCTTCGCGAAGCTCCGCGAGCTGATCGGCGGGCGGCCGATCGTCTACCCGGGACAGCAGGTCGGCAATCTGGCCCTGCTCGGCGCGCTGGTCGCGCTCGGCTTCGTGATCGTCTTCGGGCCGCAGAAGATGTTCCTGCTCTTCCTGGTCGTGCTCGGCGCGCTCGCCTTCGGCGTGCTGTTCGTCCTGCCGATCGGCGGCGCCGACATGCCGGTGGTGATCTCGCTGCT
Source organism: Gaiellaceae bacterium (assembly GCA_036555585.1). GTDB lineage: Bacteria > Actinomycetota > Thermoleophilia > Gaiellales > Gaiellaceae > DATBLE01. The sequence goes on along the minus strand of DATBLE010000033.1, from coordinate 47,207 downwards.
GAACGCCTTCACCGGCGTGGCGGCGGCGGCGACCGGCTTCGTCCTCCACCAGAACGTGCTGATCGTCAGCGGCATGCTGGTCGGCGCGTCGGGCTCCCTGCTGACGCTGATGATGGCCCGCGCGATGGGCCGGTCGGTGTCGAACGTCTTCTTCGGCGCCTTCGGCCAGCTGCAGACTGCGGCCGGCGCCGAGGGCGCGACGGCCGACGGCGGCACCGTGCGCTCGACCACGGCCGAGGACGTCGCAGTGATGCTCGCTTACGCCGACCGCGTGATCGTCGTCCCCGGCTACGGCCTGGCGGTCGCGCAGGCGCAGCACGCGGTCCGCGAGCTCGCCGACGAGCTGGAGCAGCGCGGGGTCGAGGTCAAGTACGCGATCCACCCGGTCGCCGGCCGCATGCCCGGCCACATGAACGTCCTGCTCGCCGAGGCGAACGTTCCGTACGACCAGCTCGTCGAGATGGACGAGATCAACCCCGAGTTCGAGCGCACCGACGTCGCGCTCGTGATCGGCGCGAACGACGTCACCAACCCGGACGCCCGCGCGAACACGGGGAGCCCGATCTACGGCATGCCTATCCTCGACGTCGACAAGGCGCAGACGGTGGTCGTGCTCAAGCGCTCGATGCGCCCCGGCTTCGCCGGCGTCGACAACCCGCTCTACACGCTGCCGAACACGCAGATGCTGTTCGGCGACGCGCGCGAGTCGGTCGTCAAGCTCGCCCAGGCCGTCAAGGCGCTGTAGCCGTGGGGTCGAGTATCTTCAACCGTGCGAAGTAGGCGCGGTAGAAGCCGCGGTCGCGGGTGATCAGCCGGTCGGCCTGGAGCCGGGCGTGGGCGCCGATCAGGAAATCGGCGACGATTCGATCGCGGCGCCCTCCTTGCCGCCGGTACTCGCGCCATGCCGCTCCCGCCCGAAGAGCCGTCTCGCGCTCGATGGCGTCGAAGTCGATCCGCGCGCGGGCAAGAGCATCTCCCGCTTCGTCGGACGTCCGGAACTGCCCTGCGATTTCGGCCCACACGACCTCGCAGGCGACGAGGCGCCCCTCCCGCAGGCAGGTGCGCAGCGCCTGCGCCGCCCGTGGGCCGTGGTCCGGGTCCGGCCCGAGGACGTCGATCAGGACGCCCGTGTCCACCGCCGTGATCACGCGGCATCGACAGGGCCACGCAGCTCCTCCATGACCTCGTCGGTGCTGCGCCCGGTCTCGAGGATCCCGTAAACACTCTCGATCGGATCCTCTGCCTCCGCCTTCACGGCGACGAGCCGCCCGCGCTCCTCCGTGAACTCGAGGACCTGGCCGCTGCGGATCCCGAGCCGGTCGCGCAGCCGCTTCGGGATGGTCACCTGTCCCTTTTCCGAGACCGTCGCTTTCATACTGATAGAGTATGAATTCTTACACGATGAGTCAAGCCCAGATTCCGCTCTTCAGGGCCAACGATGTCGAGTCCGCGGTCTCCCCGGAGCGCGCGGTCGAGGCGGTGCGCGATGGGTTCGTCGCGTACGCGCGCGGCGATTGGTCGATGCCGCCGAAGGTCTACGTGCCGGCGTATCCGGCCGGCGACTTCCGCGCGATGCCGGCGCTGGGAGCGGGACACGCGCTGCTGAAGTGGGTGACGTCGTACCCGGGCAATCCTGCGCGCGGGCTGCCGACGGTGACGGGGCTCGTCTTGTTGTCGGACGCTTCCGACGGACGGCTCGTCGCGGTGCTCGACGCGGGCGCGGTCACGGCACTCCGCACGGGAGCAGCGGCGGTGCTCGCAGCCGAGACGCTGGGGCGGCCGGGCACGGCCGCGGTGGTCGGCGTCGGCGTGAACGGTCGGGCAGCAGCGCGGACCTTCGCGGCCCGTGGCCAGGAGGTGCTGATCTGGGACGTCCACCAGGGGCGGGCCGCCGCCGTCGCCCAGGAGGTCGGCGGGCGGGTCGCCGAGTCCCGCGAGGAAGCGCTCGCCGCGGACCGAGTCGTGACGGTGACGCCGGGGAACGAGGTGCTGTTCGCAGAGGGCTCGCTCCGCCCCGGGCAGCACGTGTCGTTGATGGGCGCCGACGGCCCGGGCAAGGCCGAGATCGCCCCGTCGGAACTCGCTCGCGGCCGCGTGTTCGTGGACGACTGGGGGCAAGCCGCACACGGCGGAGAGACAGCCGCAGCGGTCGAGGCGGGCCTCATCCGGAGAGACGGCGTGACCGAGCTAGGCGCCGTGCTGGCCGGCGACGCGCAGGGTCGCCCGGACGACTCCGACGTGACGGCTCTTCGACAGCACCGGACTTGCGATCCAGGACCTCGCGATCGCGCTCGCAGCGGTGGAGGGAGCCGCCGACCGCGACCTGCCGACGATCGATCTCTAGCCGAGGAGCCGCTCGGGATCGAACAGCGCGAGCTCGGGCGCCGGACGCCCGAGCATCGCGTCCGCGACCAGCTCGCCGCAGAGGAAGCCGAGCACGTTCCCGTGGCCCGAGTAGCCGCCGGCGACCCAGGCCCGGTCGTCTCCGGGAACGCGGCCGACCACCGGGAGGAAGTCCATCACGAGCCCGAACAGCCCCGCCCAGCGGTAGTCGACTCGCAGGGGCCGTCCGACCAGGTCGGCAACGAGATCCTCGAGCGCCCGCTGGATGCCCGGGGTGGTCGTCTCGTCGGTGGTGAACTCGTCCTGGAGGGCCGAGTCGCGGAAGCCGCCGGCCAGGATCCGGCCGTCCGGCGTCTGCTGCCAGTAGTCGAAGCCGTGCCGGCCGTAGTGCGGACAGTCGAAGACGCGCTCCGACAGCGACTCGGTCGCGATCATCTGGCCGCGCGTGGGGACGATCAGCCCCTCGAGCTCGCCGAGCAGGCCGCTCGGATACCCGTCCGTGGCGACCAGGAACAGCTCGGCCTCGAGCTCGGCCAGCGATTCGACGCGGCTGTGCTCGCGAAGCTCGACCCCGGCCTCGGCCGCCGCGACGGCCAGTCGCCGGACGAGCCGGGCGGGCTGGAGGGCAGCGTCGGGCGGGTGGAAGATCGCGGCGCGGAAGCGCCCCTGGAGCGGCTCATCGACCCACTCCGCGGCGAAGCCACCGAGCCTGAGTGCCTCGAGCTCGGCGGCGAGCGCGTCGCGCTCCTCGTCGTCGGCGGCGAGCCGCAGGCTCCCCGTCCGACGCAGCGCGTCGCCGGCCAGCTCTTCGATCCGGTCGAGCGCCTGCTCCGTCTGCCGCCAGAGCCACACGGCGCTCCCACGGCCGATCGTCTCGACCGTAACGTCGAAGGGCGCGGCGCCTCCGCGCAGGGCGAAGCCGCCGTTCCGTCCGCTCGCGCCACCGGCTATCCGGCGCTCGTCGTGGAGCCGCACCTTCAGTCCGGCTCGGGCGAGGCGCAGGGCGGCCGCGCAGCCGGTCACACCTCCGCCGACGACGATCGCGTCCGCGGGACCGGCGAGGCGCCGGCGGGGGATCGGCGGCGCTGCCTCGTCCAGCCAGTAGCTGGTCAGCTCAGCAGAGAGGTCGCCCGGCCCATCGGCACGAAGGCGAGATTACCGACCTTCTTCGTCCCCCTGACGGTGTTGTACGCGTACGCGATCCCCGGGGCCTCGACCTCGAGGCCGACGATCGCGCGCGGTGCCGTCGCCAGCACGGCATCCTTGCCGTCGATGAGGCGGAGGACGTGCACGGTGCGCCCGACGGCGTAGGCGGCGATGCCCGAGTGGGCGTCGAGCTTCGCCGCGCCCGCCGTGACGCCGAGCGTCCGGACGGGCGCACCGGTCTTTGCGTTGAAGATCTCGATCGCTCCGGTCCTGGTCAGGACGACCACGTAGTCCTGCCGCAGCGCCACCTCGCGCGCCGAGCTGGGCTCGACCGCCAGGAGCAGGCGCCCTGTCTCCGTGTCGTACAGGGCGACCTTCTGGTCGGAGCGGAGCACGGCAACCCGATGACGGTCGAGCGCGGCAGCACGCAGGGTCGCCTTCCCGGCAGCGATCGTCGTCAGCTCGCCGTCGAGCCTCCGCAGGGCCGCTGTCGCGATCGTGCCCGTGAGGTCGGTCGTGAACTGGTCGACCGCGATCCGGTCTCCACTCCCGACGAGCCCGGCGAGCCAGCTGCCGGTCAGCGTCCCGTCGACGTTGCCGGTGCGCAATACGTTGGCGACGAGCTTCTCCCGCGGCTTCGGGACGGACGCCGAGTACAGCAGGTCGGCGCTCTCGGTGTTGCCGCCCTCGTTGACGATCCAGGCGAGGCGAGTCCCCGCGACGGCGATCTCGGTGACGCCGGCCCCGGTGCTGGTCGAGTCGGCCGCGCAGGTTCCCCGCCCGCTGACCACGGCGGCGCTCTGGCTCCGGACGTTCCAGACGAAGACCTTCGTGCAGGTCGTGCCGCCCTGCACCGAGTACGCGATCCGGGGACCGTCCATCGCCAGCGACTCGATCCAGCCGTTCGTGTTCTTGACATGCCCGCTCGGCGCGGGGACGGCCGCAGCCGGAGCGGCAAGAGCGACGAGCACGGTGGCGACCGCGGCGATGCGCATCGCGTCATCGTCCCGACGCTCCGCGATAGATCCCTGAACTTTCCGTAAGGAGTTCGTGCAGATCCAGCTCGGCCAGCGCCGCCGCCACGGCCCCGGCCTCGAGCCCGAGCGCGCGACCGAGCTCGTCGGCGGAGGTGGGGGCGTCGCGGATGCGCTCGAGCACGGCCGTCGCCGGCCCCGACAGCGGCGGCGCCTCGAGCTCGCACGGCGAGACGCCGAAGGACTCGAGCACGTCGGCGGCCGAGGTCGCGGCGGTCGCGCCCAGGCGCAGGAGCGCGTTGGCGCCGCTCGACAACGCAGACGTGATCTCGCCGGGGACCGCGAACACCTCCCGTCCTTCGTCGAGCGCGAGATCGGCCGTGATCAGGGCGCCGCTCTTCTCGCGCGCCTCGACCACGACCGTCGCCTGCGCGAGGCCGGCCACGATCCGGTTTCGCGCCGGAAACCGCCATGGGGCGGGCTCGACGCCCGGCGCGTACTCGGAGACGACGAGCCCCTCCGCGCAGATCCGGCGGGCGAGCTCGGCGTGGGCCGCAGGGTAGTCCCGGTCGACGCCGCAGCCGAGCACCGCCACCGTCCTCCCGCCGGCATCGAGCGCGCCGCGGTGTGCCTCGCCGTCGACTCCGCGCGCCAGGCCGCTCACCACCACGAGACCGGCCGCGGCGAGCTCGCGACCGAAGGTGCGGGCGACGTGCGAGCCGTAGGCCGAGCAGGCACGGGCGCCGACGATCGCCACGGCCGGCCGGTCGAGCAGCTCGAGCTCTCCGTCGCCCCGCAGGAAGAGCCCCACCGGCGGGTCGAAGATCGACCGGAGCGACCGCGGAAAGTCGGGATCGGAGCGCGCCAGCCAGCGGATGCCTGCCGCGGCCAGCCGCCGGCGGAACGCGGTCGCGTCGAAGCGAGCGCGGAAACGCGCATACCGTGGGTCGCTCGGCTCGGAGAGGACGTGGCTCCCCGTCTCGGCGGCGAAGGCTGCCAGGTCGAGCTCGCTCATCGGCCTCGGCGGCGCGCAGCGGGGCGAGCGGCGATCACATCGGCTCCAGCTCGCGCGGCGACCGGTACGCGAGCGACTCGGCGACGTGCTCGGGTCTGACCGTCTCGGATCCGCCGAGCGCCGCCGCAGTACGTGCGACGCGGGCGACGCGTGCCCGACCCCGTCCCGAGAGCGGCAGACGCTCGACCGCCTGGGACAGGAGCTGGTCGGCTTCCGGCGATCGCCGGGGCGTGTGCACGGCCAGGAGCTCACGGGCGGACTCGACCCGCTCCGCGACTGCTGCGGATGCTTCCGAGGGACCGGCCGCGAGCTCGCCCGCGCGCGGCCGCGGCACGGTGACGACGAGGTCGAAGCGGTCGAGCAGCGCTCTGGAGAGCTTGTCGCGGAAGGATGCGAGCCGCTGCGGCGAGCACGAGCACTCGACCGCGGGATCGCCGCGCGCTCCGCACGGGCAGAGATTCATCGTCCCGACGAGCTGGAACCTGGCGGGATACACGGCCCTGCCCTCGGCGCGAGCAACGCTGACCACCCCGTCCTCGAGCGGCTGCCTGAGGGCCTCGAGCGCCGGGCGGATGAACTCCGGCAGCTCGTCGAGCAGCAACACCCCGCGGTGCGCCAGGCTGACCTCGCCGGGTCGCGCCGACCGCCCGCCGCCGACGATCGCCGCCATCGAGGCGCTGTGGTGCGGTGCCCGGAACGGCGGGTCGCGGACGAGCGGCCGTTCCGGCGACAGCAGCCCGGCGACGGAGTGGATGCGGGTCACCTCGAGCGCCTCGTCCGGTTCGAGCGGCGGCAGCAACCCCGGCAGGCGGCGGGCGAGCATCGTCTTGCCCGTTCCCGGCGGACCGGCGAGCAGCAGGTTGTGATCGCCCGCGGCGGCGAGCTCGAGCGCCCGGCGGGCGCGCTCCTGCCCGCGGACGTCGGCGAGGTCGGGATGCGCCGGAGCCGCCGCCTCGCCGAAGGCGCAAGGCTCGTACGGCGCCGGCTCGCTCTCGCCGCGGAGGTAGGCCGCGGCCTCGGCCAGATGCTCGACCGGGACCGGCTCGATTCCCGCCAGGGCCGCCTCGGGGGCCGACGCGGCGGCGCAGAGCATCCGTGCCATGCCGGCCCGCCGCGCACCCTCGGCCGCGGCGAGGACCCCGCCGACCGGCCTTACGCGTCCGTCCAGGGCCAGCTCGCCGAACGCGGCGTGCGTGGCCAGCCGGTCGGGCGAGACCTGGTGCGAGGCGCCGAGCACCGCCAGGGCGATGGGGAGGTCGAAGCCGGAGCCCTCCTTGCGGAGGCCCGCCGGCGCGAGGTTCACGGTGATGCGGCGTGAAGGCCAGAAGAGCTCGGCGGAGGCGATGCCGCTGCGAACGCGATGCTTGGCCTCCTGACAGGCGCGGTCGGCGAGGCCGACGATCGTAAAGGCCGGCTGTCCGAGCTCGACGTGCGCCTCGACCTCGACCCGCCGCGCGTCGAGCCCGACGAGGGCGTGGGTGAGCATACGGGCGAGCACGCTCCAATCGAAGCTGCACGCGGGTCACGTGTCTGTGCCGGGACCGTGACGACTCGGACGCGCGCGACCAGGACGACAGCACCGTCGACGCCCGTCGCGGCCGGGCGTCCGCGCCACCGAGCTCACTTCGGTGGCGCGGACCTCAGTCCTACGAGGCTAGGCCAGCCCCCGGTTTCTGTCGTACTCGCGGAGCCGCGCGATGCGCTCCTCGATCGGCGGATGCGTCGAGAAGAGCGCCGCCATCCCGACCCCGCGGAGCGGGTTGACGATGTAGAGCGCTTCGGTCGCCGGGTTGACCTGCATCGGCATCGCCTGCCTGCCGCGCTCCAGGTTCTCGAGCGCCTGGGCGAGCGGCTCGCCCGTGCCCAGCACGCGGGCTGCGGTCGCATCCGCGAGGAACTCCCGCTGGCGCGAGACCGCGAGCTGGAGCAGCGACGCCGCGATCGGCGCGACGATGATCAGGAGCAGCGACCCGATCGCGCCGAGCGGGTTGTCGTCGTCGTCTCCGAAGATCCCCATGAAGAAGAAGATGTTGCCGATCGCGGAGATCGCGCCGGCGATCATCGCGGCGATCGAGGACACCAGGATGTCGCGGTTCTTCACGTGGCCGAATTCGTGCGCGAGGACGCCGCGCACCTGGTCGCGCGGCATCAGCTGGAGCAGTCCCTGGGTGACCGCGACCGCGGCGTGCTCGGGGTTGCGCCCGGTCGCGAACGCGTTCGGCTGGTCGGACGGGATCATGTAGACGCGCGGCTTCGGCACGTCGTAGAGCTGCGCGAGCTCCGCCACCAGCTGATGCAGCTCCGGGGCCTCGGCCTCGGACACCTCCTGCGCCCGGGCCGCCCGGATCGCGAACTTGTCCGACCAGAAGTAGGCGGCCAGGTTCATGAACACGGACAAGAGGACGAAGAGCCACAGCGCTGCTCCCCCGATCGCGTAGCCCACCCCGATGAACAAGGCGGTGAGCCCCGCGAGGAGGACCCAGGTACGGGCTTTCGTGCTGAAGCTGGCTCTGTTGACGTTCATGGCACTCCTTCCGGCTGACCGAAGATGGCTCTGTCAGCCGAAGGTTTCTCCCGCCAAACTGCCTGCCTGGCCGACGCGCCCGGGTCTTGGGGGACCGTTCTGACGAGCGACGCCCGTTTGGGGATAGTGCCCCTCGGCAGCGATCAGAGTACCAGAGGCACCCGCTGCAACCGGCCTTCGCGGAGCGCGATCGCCTCGTACGAGACCTCGAGCCCGGCGGTCTCGGGATGCGCCGCGAGCCAGCTCTCTCCCGCCTGCGCGAGCCGGCGGAGCTTCTCGGGCCCGATCATCTCCAGCGGGTCGCCGAAGCGCGGCCCGCCCTTCGCCTTCACCTCGCAGAACACCAGCCTACGGCCGCGCCGGAGGACGAGGTCGAGCTCGTAGCCGCCCGCCCAGACGTTCGCACCGACCAGCCGGTAGCCGCGCAGCCGGTAGTGGAGGCGGGCGCGCCGTTCGCCCGCGCGCCCCTTACTCCGGGTCGACCGCGGCGAGGGCGTCGGCGTCGGGGAGGTAGCAGAGTGCCTGGAACGAGCGCCGGTGGATCTCGCACGGCCCGCGCCGGCGCACGATCGCCGAGTGGCCCGGCGTGATGTAGCCGACGTGCGATGAGAAGCCGTAGTGCGGGAAGAGCGCGTCCATCCGCCGCATCAAGCGGTCGCGCGTCACCTTGGCGACCACCGAGGCAGCGGCGATCGCCGCACTGCGCTCGTCGCCGTCGACGACCGCCGTGTGCACGGGCGCCGACGGCCCCAGCCGGAAGCCGTCCACCAGGCAGGCCTCGGCGGGAGGCGAGAGCTCCCAGAGCACGGCCCGGAGCCCGGCGAGGTTGCAGCGGTGCAGGCCGGCGCGGTCGATCTCGCCGTTCGGGATCACTCGCACCGCGATGCGCTTCGCGCAGCCGACGATCGCCCGGAAGAGCTGCTCGCGCAGCTCCGGCGGAACCTGCTTCGAGTCGTTCAGGCTCGCCAGCGGGCGGACGCGATGGTCGCGCAGCTCGCCGTAGTCCAGCAGCACACCGGCCACGACGAGCGGCCCGGCGAGCGATCCCCGTCCGGCCTCGTCGGCGCCGGCGACGAACCGGGCGCCGAGCCGCCGGTCGAAGCTAAGAAGCCTCTTTCCCGGGCGCTGCCTCTGCTTCCGGCTCAGCGGCCGCTTCGGCCGCGACCTCAGCTTCGGCGGAAGGCTCGGTCGCTGCGAGCTCGCCGGCGGTGTCGTCGACGGCGTCGGCACCGGGCTCCTCTGCGGGCTCGTCGACGTCCTCGAGCTCGTCGACGGTCTCCTCGGCGCCATCGAGCGAGCTTAGCTTGTCCCTCCGCTGCACAGCCCTGACGCGCGCCTTCTTCCCCACTTTCTCGCGCAAGTAGTAGAGCTTCGCGCGGTTCACGTCGCCGATCTGGGTGACATCGATCCGCTCGATCTTCGGCGAGTGCAGCGGGAACGTCCGCTCGACCCCGACGCCGAACGACTGCTTGCGCACCGTGAACGTCTCGCGGACGCCGGCGCCCTGCCGCTTGATCACGATCCCCTCGAACACCTGGATGCGGCGGCGCTGGCCCTCGATCACCTGGAAGTGGACGCGGACCGTGTCCCCCGCCTTGAACCGCGGCCGGTCTTTCCGCAGCTGACGCTGCTCGAGGAGCTCGATCGTCTTGCTCATAAGAAGAGGGCCCGCGGGCCGACGGGAAATCGTAGCGAAAGACGCCTACGGGCTGGCCGTGATCAGACGAAGCCCCACGTCCCACTCCGGCGTGCTGCGCAGGTGCCCGTGACGCGCATCCCATCGCCCGGAGGCGAGATCGTCGCGCAGACGTGACAGCGCGCGCTCCTCCACCCCGTCCGGCAGGAGGTGCCAGACGGAGGTCGCGTTCCGCACATCCCGGTCGAGGTACTGCTCGGGCCGCGCCCAGAGCGTCCCGAACATGCGGTCGCTGCAATCGCGAGGCACGAGGATCGGCTCGACCGACGCCCCGGGCAGCGCGGCCACGACCTCGGCGATCGACGGCAGGAAGCGTGCACTGCCGACGAGGATCTCCGGGAGGTAGTCGCGGATGATCCACAGCCGCAGGTTGACCTCAGGGTCGTACATCACGACGAGAACGCGTTGCCGCGCGACGCGCGCGAGCTCCCGGAGACCGCCGGCCAGGTCGCGCCAGTGGTGAATCGTGAGGATCGCCATGGCCGCGTCGAACGAGTCGTCCGCGAAGGGCAACTGCTCCGCCTCGGCCTGCACCGCAGGCGCCGCCGCGGGCGGCCGCTGCGCGATCATCACTGCTGAGGGCTCGACCGCCGTCACGTCCCGATCGGGCGGCTCGTAGGAGCCGGTGCCCGCACCGACGTTGACGACCGTCCTGGCGTTTCCCAGCGCCCGCCAGATCGGCTCCGCGAGCCGCGGGTCCGGCCGCCGGATGGAGGCGTACCCGCAGCCGATGCTGTCGTAGAGAGCGTCTGAGACGGCCACTCCCTAACGATGGTAGGAGATCAACTCCAGCAGCGACCCGTCCGGATCGCGGAAGTACACGCTCGTTCCCGGTCCGCGGGCGCCGAGCCGCCCGACCGGCCCGAGCTCGACCTCCACCCCGCGCTCGGCCAGGTGCTCGACCGCGCCGTCGATCGGCCCCTCCCAGACGAAGCAGAGGTCGCTGTTCCCCCGCCGGACCGGATCGGCGGCGCGCGGATGAGGCTCGGAGCCGGGACCGTGGACGTTCAGCTGCTGCTCGCCGAAGCGGTACGCGAACCGCCCCTTGTCCAGCTCGATCACCTCGGCGCCCAGGACGTCGCGGTAGAAGCGGTTCGAGCGCTCCCAGTCGCTGACTGCGATGACGACGTGGTCGAGCCTCATGCCACAGTGCACGGCGAACGGCGGGGACAGTCCCCTCCGGGGACAGTCCCTCCTTCATCCGCCGCCGCGCCCGACCTGTGCGGGCGCGGCCCACCAGGGCCGTGCGGTGCAAACCGATGCGAGCGCAGCGAGCGAGCAAGGAGAGGGCTCGCGGGAGAACCATGGGTTCTCCCGCGTGAGGAGGAGAGGGCCAGGGGGAGAACCAGGGGTTCTCCCCCTATCGAAAGCCGATCCGGTTCGGCGGCCAGTAGACGGCGAAGACCTCGCCGATCAGGTTCTTGCGCGGCACGGGCCCCCACTCGCGCGAGTCGCACGACTGCGTCCGGTTGTCGCCCATCATGAAGTACATCCCGTCGGGGATCTTGCGGGCGGGGTAGGAGGTGCCGGTGTCCCGCCGGTCGGACTTGATGTACGGCTCGATCAGCTTCTTGCCGTTGATGTAGATGAACCCGTTCTTCTCCTGCCACGTCTCCCCGGGCAGCGCGATCAGGCGTTTCACGAACGTCCCGCCGGCGCCGCAGCGCTCCTTCGCGAGCGGCGGCGTCTTGAAGACGATGATGTCCCCCCGGTGCGGCTTGCGGAAGTGGTAGATGAACCGGTTCGCGAGCACGCGGTCGGAGAAGCGGGCCTCGCAGCCGCTGCCGGGCCTGGCGCAGTGCAGCGTCGGCTCCATCGACGACGACGGGATGCGATACGGGTTGACCACCCAGGCCTTGATCGCGAGCACGATCGCGATCGCGCCGACGATGGTCACCACCCAGTCGATGGCGATCCGCCAGCCGCGGGGCAGCCCGCGGGTGGCCCGCGTGACCGGGTTGTACGTGCGGTGGTGCTCCGGCTCCCGCTCGGGCTCGGCCTCGGCCTCGAGCGGGACGGGCTCGTGGAACGGCGCCTGGTCGAGCGGCTCGGGCCCCGGTTCGGCCACGCGCGTCCAGCCGTCGCGGGTGGCGTCGTAGCTGCGCCGCCGGTCCGGGTCGGAGAGCACCTCGTACGCCTCGCGCAGCTCGCGCATCCTGGCGTCGCCCTCCGGCGTGCCGTCGAAGCGGAGCCGCCGATGGTACGCGGAGCGGATCTCGTCCTCCGACGCTCCGGGCGCGACCCCGAGCAGGTCGTACAGGTCGTTCACCCGAGGCTCCGCGCCCGGCTCTGCTCGCGGCGCCAGTCCTCGATCCGCCCGTGGTCTCCGGAGATCAGGACGTCGGGCACGCGCCAGCCGCGGAACTCGGCCGGACGGGTGTAGTGCGGGAACTCTACGCCGCCCTCGAGCCCTGCCGAGAACGTCTCGTGGCGCACCGACTCCTCGGCGAGCGCGCCCGGCTGGAGTCGCGCGATCGCGTCGAGGACGACCATCGCGGGCAGCTCGCCGCCGGACAGCACGTACGGCCCGATCGAGATCGCGTCGGAGCAGAGGTGGGCGACGATGCGCTCGTCGAAGCCCTCGAACCGGGCGGAGAGCAGGGTCAGGTGCTCCTCGCCTGCGAGCTCCTCGACGACCTGCTGGTCGAGCGGGCGCCCCTGCGGCGTGAGCGCGATCACGCGATGGCCGGGAACGCCGCCGTACACCGCGTCGAGCGCGGCCGCGACGACATCGACCCGCAGCACCATGCCGGGCCCGCCGCCGTAGGGCGCGTCGTCGACCTGGCCGTTCGCCAGCGGCGTGGTGTCGCGGTAGCCGAAGAGCCGCAGGTCGATCTCGGTGCCCAGCACGGTCGCCAGGGGACGCTGCTCGGTCAACCACCCGAAGGCGTGCGGAACCAGCGTGAAGACATCGATCTGCAAGGGTCGCTTTGGAGTCAGTGATCGTCCGCGAAGCCGGGCGCAACGACAATTGTGCCTGCCTCGAGGTCGACCTCGCGTATGCACTGCTCGTGCATCGGCAGGGCCAGCCCCGTGTCGAGCTCGAGCACATCGTTCGCGACACCGGGCGTCACCTCCTGCACCGAGCCCAGGCGGCGCCCGCCGGCCTCGACCACGTCGAGGCCCTGCAGCTGGAAGGCGTAGTAGCTGCCGGCGCCGGGCTCGGGGAGCGACGACAGCGGCACGGCGAGCTCGGCGCCGCGCTCGGCGGGCGGGTCGAGCGAGAGCACGAGCCGGCTGCCCGCACGCTTGCGCGCGACCACGGTGACCGGTGCGCCGCCGGCGTACAGGGTCGCGCCCGGCTCGAACAGCCGCTCGTTCTCGCTGGGCCGCTCCACGACGAACGACCCGTCGAGGCCGTGCGGGCGGCCGACGCGCCCGATCGTGACAAGGTCGCGGCCTTCGTCTCTCACTCGACGATCTCGAGCACGACCCGGCGATCGCCGTGGGCGCCGCCGGCCCGCACCAGCGTGCGGAGCGCGCGTGCGATCCGGCCGCCGCGCCCGATCACGCGGCCGAGGTCGTCGGGGGCGACGCGGAGCCGGATCACCAGCGCTCCGTCCTCCTCGACCTCCTCGACGCTGACGTGCTCGTCGTGCTCGACCAGCCGCCGCGCGAGGTACTCGACCAGCTCGCCCGACGGAGTCAAACGATGTTTTTCGCCTTCAGGAGCCTCGAGACCGTGTCCGAGGGCTGCGCGCCCTTGGAGAGCCAGTCCTTGACCTTGGTCTCGTCGAGCTCGATCAGCGACGGGTCGGACTGCGGGTTGTAGCGGCCGACGATCTCGATGAACTTCCCGTCGCGAGGCGAGCGGGAGTCCGCGACCACCACCCGGTAGATCGGGTTCTTCTTCGACCCGACCCGCGTCAACCTGATCCGTACTGCCATCGACTACCTCCTGCTCATCTGTGGAAAGGCAGGCATCTTGCCCTTGCCCATCTGCTTCATCAGCTTCTGCATCTGCTTGCGCGCGTTCAGGAGCCGCGAGACCTCCTGGACGGTCGTGCCGCTGCCGCGAGCGATCCGCTGGCGGCGCGACCCGTCGATAGTGTGCGGGAAACCGCGCTCGCGCGGCGTCATCGACAGGATGATCGCCTCGACGCGAGCCAGCTCGCGCTCGTCGATCTCGAGGCCCTTGAGCTGGTTGCCGACGCCCGGGATCATCGACAGCACGCCCTTCAGCGGCCCCATCCTGCGCAGCATCTTGTAGCTGGCGAGGAAGTCGTCGAAGGTGAACTCGCCGGCGCGCAGCCGTGCCTCCATCTCTGCCTGCTCGTCTGCCTCGACCGCCGCTTCCGCCTTCTCGATCAGGGTCAGCACGTCGCCCATGCCGAGGATCCGCGACGCCATCCGGTCGGGGTGGAACCACTCGAGCTGGTCGAGCTTCTCGCCGGTGGAGGCGAGCTTGACCGGCCGCCCGGTGACGGCCCGTACCGACAGGGCGGCGCCGCCGCGCGCGTCGCCGTCGAGCTTGGTCAGGACGATGCCGTCGAAGGCGACGCGGTCCTGGAACGCCTCGGCGACGTTCACGGCCTCCTGGCCGGTCATCGAGTCGAGCACCAGCAATACGTTGTGCGGCTTCACCTGGCGGTGAATCCGCACTAGCTGTTCCATCAGGTCGGAGTCGACCTGGTGGCGACCGGCCGTGTCGATCAGTGCTACGTCTGCGCCTTGCTGCGTCGCCCACTCGACTCCGCGCTCGGCAGCCGCGACCGGATCCTGGCGCTCCTCCGCGAAGACCGGGACCTGAATCTGGCGGCCGAGCTGTTCGAGCTGGTCGATCGCAGCCGGGCGCTGGAGGTCGGCCGCGACGAGGACGGGCGTCTTTCCCTCCTCCTTGCGCAGCAGCAGCGCCAGCTTCGCCGCCAGGGTCGTCTTCCCCGAGCCCTGCAGGCCCGCGAGCAGGATCGTCGTCGGGCCCCGCCGGGCGAAGGCGAGCCGCGAGTCGCCGCCGCCCATCACCTCGGTCAGCTCCTCGTGGACGATCTTCACGACCTGCTGGCCGGGCGTCAGGCTCTTCGTCACCTCCTCGCCGACCGCGCGCTCCCTGACGCGGGCGACGAAGTCCTTCACCACCTGGAGGTTGACGTCGGCCTCGAGCAGCGCGAGCCGGATCTCGCGCATCGCCTTCGAGACCGATTCCTCGTCGAGCCGTCCGCGTCCGCGGAGATCGCCGAGTGCGTGCTGGAGCTTGTCGGAGAGCGTGTCGAACACGGCCGGCCAAGGGTAGCGGGACTGTCCCCGCCCTCGAACCGCGGGTGCGGGGCGGTGCCGGGGTTCCCCGCCGGACGACGGGGTACCAGGGGCCTCGGCGGGGGCAGACCCGGGGGGTTACCTGCCCCTGCCGCTCCTTCGCCGGGGCCGGCCTCTCAGCCGGCGACGAGCGCCCGCGCGAAGTCGTCCGGGTCGAACGGCCGCAGATCGTCGATCCCCTCGCCGACGCCCACGAGCGTGATCGGCAACCCGAGCTCGTGGGCGATCGCGACGGCGATCCCCCCCTTGGCCGAGCCGTCCAGCTTCGTCAGGACGACGCCGGTGACGCCGACCGCCTCTCCGAACAGGCGCGCCTGCTGGAGCCCGTTCTGGCCGGTGGTCGCGTCGACCACCAGCAGCGTCTCGTGCGGCGCTCCCTCGAGCCGCCCGGCGATCACCCGCCGGACCTTGGCCAGCTCGTCCATCAGGTTCGTCTGGGTGTGCAGGCGGCCGGCGGTGTCGACGACGACCACGTCCCGGCCGCGTGAGGTGGCCGCCTCGATCGCGTCGTAGGCGACCGCGGCCGGATCGCCGCCGCGAGGCGATCCGACGAAGTCCGCGCCGGCCCGCTGCGCCCAGATCTCGAGCTGTTCCTCCGCCGCCGCGCGGAAGGTGTCGGCGGCCGCGACGAGCACGGAATGCCCGTGCTCGGAGAGCTTCGCCGCGAGCTTGCCGATCGTGGTCGTCTTGCCGGTGCCGTTGACCCCGACCACGAGGACGACCGCCGGCCGCGCGGAGAGGTCGAGGCTGCCCGGCTCGCCGAGTAGGGACATGAGCATGCCCTCGAGCCCCTCGAGCCCGCGCTCCTCCTCGAGTCGCCGGACGATCTCGGCCGTCGCCGGCACGCCGACGTCCGCGGCGATCAGCGTCTCCTCGAGCCGCTCCCAGGCCTCGTCGTCGTCCGGGTCGAAGGCGACCAGCTGCTGCGTGAGCGCGCGCCGTGACTTCGAGAGCGAGTCGCGCAGGCGGCCGAGGAACCCGGCCTGCTGGGCCGGCGTCTCGTCCGTCCCGGCCTCGCCGAGCAGCTCCCCCCAGGTTCGCGACACGTCGGCTCAGGCTACCGAGGCGGCCACGGCATCCTCCCGCGGCAGCTTGCGGGAGACGATCTGCGAGACGCCGTCTCCGCCCATCGTCACCCCGTAGAGCGCGTCGGCCGCCTCCATCGTCCGCTTCTGGTGCGTGACGACGATGAACTGCGCCCGGTCGGCGAACCGCCGCAGCAGCGCGCAGAAGCGGCCGATGTTCGTGTCGTCGAGCGCGGCCTCGACCTCGTCGAGCAGGTAGAAGGGGCACGGCCGCGCCAGGAACAATGCAAACAGGAACGAGATCGCGCCGAGCGCCTTCTCGCCGCCCGACAGGAGGGACAGCCGCGTCACGCGCTTCCCGGCCGGCGACAGCTCGACCTCGATGCCCGGCTCGGCGCCTTCCTCCTCCGCTTCGGTCAGCCGCAACCGGCCGTGGCCGCCGGGGAAGAGCGTCGAGGCGACTTCCGCGAAGTTGCGCTGGACTGCATCGAACGTCTCTGCGAACCGGCGGTCGACCGTCTCGGTCAGCTCGTCGCGCAGCTTCCGCAGCTCGTCGAGCGCGCGCTCCAGGTCCTCGCGCTGCGTGCGGAGCTCGGTCAGGCGCTCCTTCTCTGCCGCGTACTCCTCCTTCGCGAACGGGTTCACGCCGCCGAGCTGCTCGCGCCGCCGCTCGAGGCGCTCGAGCCTCTCGGCGAGCTCATCCCGCCCGCCCTCCGCCGGCTCGCCATGCGCCTGCTCGAGCCGCCGCTGCGCCTCGCTCCGCTCGGCCTCGAAGCGGGCAATCTCGACGTCGACGCCCGCGACCCGCTCGGCCGCCTCCGAGTGCGCCCGCCGCAGCTCCACCTCGCGACCGCCGAGCGCCCGCAGCTCGGCAGCGAGCTCGGACGCGCGGACGGCGCCGCGGTCGGCCTCGGCGAGCATCGGCGCCTGCAGCCGCTCGGACGCACGCAGGGCCGCCGAGATCGACTCGACCGCCGCCGCGGAGGCGGCCACGAGCGCCGGGTCGGCGAGCCGGGGCGCGGCGCGGGAGGCCCGGGCGGTGAGGGCCGCCGCCTCGTCGAGCAGCCGCCGGCGCTGCGCCTCCAGCTCGAGCAGGACCGCCTCGGCGGTGTCGCCCGTGAACGTGAGCAGCCCGCGCCCCGGGTCGTAGTAGTGGCCCTCGATCGTCACGGCCGGCCCGGTGGCGGCGAGCAGGCGGTCCCGCGGGACGACCTCGATCCCCGCGAGCGGCTCGAACGCCCCCGGCCGCACGAGCACTGTCAGGTTCCCGAGGCCGCGCTCGCGGGCCTGCTCGAGCAGGCGGAGACCGTCGTCGGGCGTCGAGGCGACCAGCGCGGCGCCGACCGCGGCGGCCACCGCCCGCTCGCGCCCCTCCTCCACCTCGGCCAGCGAGAGCGCCAGCGACGCGCCTTCCTCGGCGAGCGCGCGCGCAGCGGGCGGGAGCCCCTCCCGCTCGGCGATCGCCCGCTCGAGCGCGGCAGCGCGGGCCTCGGCCAGGCGGGCCTGCTCGACCAGGCCCGGATCGAGCCTCGGCGGCGCCTCGCGGACGCGCGCGAGCAGCGACTCGGCCGCCTCGCGGCGGAGCTCCAGCCGCTCCGAGGCGCTCCGCAGCCGGTAGAGCGTCGACGCTGCGCCCTCCCGCCCTCCGGCCGCCTCGGCCAGTGCCTCCTCGGCGCGAGTGCGCTCTGCGAGCAGGGCGTCGAGCGACCCGTCGGCCGCCCGCCGCTCGGCGTCGTGGCGCGATCGCCGGCCTGCTGCCTCCCCGATCTGGTCCGCGAGCGAACGGAGGTCGAGCGTGGCGATCCCGGCGCGCAGCCCGGCGATCTCGACGCCGAGCTTCTCCGCACGCTCCGCCGCTGTCGCCTGCAGCGCGAGCGGCCGGAGCCGCTTCTGAACCTCGGTCTCGACGTCCCGTGCGCGCTCGACCTGCGTCGCGACCCGGGCGAGCTTGAGCTCGGCACGGTGGCGCCGCCGCTTGAACCGGCCCAGCCCGGCAGCCTCCTCGACCAGCGTCCGCCGCTCCTCCGGCCTGGAGGCGAGGATCGCCTCGACCCTGCCCTGCGAGACGATCGAGCCCATCGCCGAGCCCAGCCCGACGTCCGAGAGCAGCTCGACGACGTCGGTGCGGCGGACGTGCGCGCCGTTGACGAGGTACTGGCCCTCCCCGCCGCGGTGCAGCCGGCGGACGATCGCCACCTCCGAGTAGTCGATCTCCGGCAGGGTGCCGTCCTCGTTGTCGAAGAGCAGCTCGACCTCGCAGTGGTCGGCAGCCGCGCGCGACGCCGACCCGTTGAAGAGCACGTCGTCGGGCTTCTCCGCGCGGAGCTCGCTCGGCGCGAGCGACCCGGCCGCCCAGATCAGGGCGTCGGCGATGTTCGACTTGCCGGACCCGTTCGGGCCGACGACGACCGCGACGCCCGGCTCGAGCCGGACCTCGACCGGGTCGGGAAACGACTTGAAGCCGCGCAGCTTGATCGCCCGCAGGTGCACGCCGGGCGGAGGCTAGCTGGCCGGGGAGACGGACTCGATCGTCTTCAGCGCCTCGCGTGCCGCCTCCTGCTCCGCCTCCTTCTTCGTCCGCCCGGAGCCGGTCCCCGACTCGACGCCGTCGATCACGGCTGCGCAGGTGAAGCGGCGCTCGTGCGCCGGGCCTTCGGCGTCGACGACCGTGTAGACGACCTGCCGGCGTCGGCGGGCGAGGGCCTCCTGCAGCTCCGTCTTGTAGTCGACGTACTGCGTCGCCGCGTAGTCGATCTGCTCCGAGAACGCCGCGACGATGGCCGGCTCCACCCGCTCGAAGCCCCATTCCAGGAAGGCGGCCGCGAGCGCCGCCTCGAGCAGGGCGGCGAGCACGTTCCGGTTGGCGACGAGCCGTGCCAGCTCCTCGTCGGGTAGGGCGTCGCCGCCCCGGCGTGCAAGCATCGGGCCGAGATCGAGGGTCCTGGCGACCTTCGCGCAGCTCTGCCGCGAGACCACGTGCGACCGGATCTTCGCCAGCCGCCCTTCCGGGAACTCCGGGTACCGCTCGTACAACGCGCGGGCGACGGAGAGCTCGAGCACGCTGTCGCCGAGGAACTCGAGCCGTTCGTACGACGCCGATCGCTCGCTCGCCCAGGAGGCGTGCGTGAAGACGTGCTCGAGCCTCGCCGGAGGGAGCGCGTCGATCAGGTTCCGTAGGGCGGAGGGCCCGAGGCCCGCCTCCGTCGCCGCCCTACTGGTGGGAGAAGACGTAGTCGACAGCCTGCCCGACGGTCGTGATCTTCTGGGCGTCCTCGTCCGAGATCTTGATCCCGAACTGGTCCTCGAGCTCCATGATCAGCTCGACCAGGTCGAGGGAATCGGCGTCGAGGTCTTCCTGGAACGAAGCCTCGTCAGTGATCTGGTCCTCGTCGATGCCGAGCTGCTCGACGAGAACGGCCTTCACCTGCTCGGAGACTTCTTCTCTCGACGCTGCCATGTCACCTTTCTGTTGGGAACCGGTTCGGCGGTTGAAGCCGGCCGATCATACACAGTCAGGCCGGGGCTTCCGCCTTGCGCGGGAGGCGCGCGGCGAGCCTGCCGGTGACGTCGTGCTCGACGCCGCGCGCCGCCATGCGAATCGCGTTCGCGATGGCCACCTGCGACGAGTTCCCGTGGGCGATCACGGCGAGCCCGCGCAGCCCGAGCAGGTACGCGCCGCCGTACGTTTCCGGGTCGAGCCGGCGACGGAGGCCCCGGGCGGCCGGGCGGATGAGGAGGCCCCCGACCTTGCCGCGGGTCGAGGCCCTGATCTCGGCCCGGAGCCCCTCGATCACCGTGCGGATCGTCCCCTCCATCGTCTTGAGCGCGACGTTCCCGGTGAAGCCGTCGGTGACCACCACGTCGGCCGCCTTCGCGAGCAGCTCCCGCCCCTCGGTGTTGCCGCGGAAGTTCAGCTCGCTGTCCGCCAGGAGTCCGTGCGCCTCGAGGGCGAGCTGGTTTCCCTTCTCCGCCTCCTCTCCGATCGAGAGCAGGCGGACCTCGGGGTGGCCCAGGCCGAGGATCTCCTCGGCGAAGATCGAGCCCATGTGGCCGAACTGGAGCAGGTGCTCGGGTCGCGCGTCGGCGTTCGCGCCGCAGTCGAGCAGGACGGAGGGCCCGTCGCGCGCCGGGATCGGAACCGCGATCGCCGGCCTGGCGACCCCCGGAAGCCGCCGGATCTCGAGCAGCCCGGCGGCGAGCATCGCCCCCGTGTTCCCGGCGGAGACGACCGCGTCCGCCGTCCCGGCGGGAATCGCGCGGCACGCCGCCACGAGCGAGCTGTCCGGCTTCGCCCGCACCGCCTCGGCCGGCTTCTCGTCCATCGCGATCACCTGCTCGGCGACCACGTGCTCCAGTCCGCGCGTGTCGACCGAAGCGGGGGCGTAGACGACGGGCGCGATCCCGTCGGTCGCGGCCTCGAGCGCCCCCGCGACGACCTCGTCCGGACCGCGGTCGCCGCCCATGGCGTCGACGGCAACCCGAACGGTCATGTCCCGCCTAGAGCTGCGTCGAGAGCGGCTCGACGTCGCGGCCCCTGTACGTCTTGCACGTCGGGCACACGCGATGCGGCCGCTTCGGCTGCCCGCAGGTCGGGCAGACGTTCATGCGCGGCGCCTCGATCCCGTGCTGGGCGCGCCGCTTGTCGCGGCGCGACTTCGACGTCTTCTTCTTGGGGACTGCCATGGGAGCCGCGGCAGTATAGCTGGCGGCTAGAGCTCGTTCTTCAGGCGCTCGAGCGCCGCCCAGCGCGGGTCGGGGTCTTCCTCGTCGTGCGTGTGCGGGTCGTCGTTCAGGTTCCTGCCGCAGATGGGGCAGAGCCCGGCGCAGTCCGGTCGGCAGAGGATCTTGTCGGGCAGCGCGAGGATCAGCGCGTCGCGCGCCCAGGCCGACAGGTCGAGCCGGTCGTCGACGAGATACGGCGTGGTCAGCTCGTCCGAGTCGGGGCTCGTCGCCTGGTACTCGCGCAGGCTCAGCGTCTCCTCGACGACGGCGTCGCCGAGGCAGCGGACGCAGGCGCCGTGGAGGCGCACGGAGAAGCGCAGCTCGAACACCCAGCCGGTCGAGGCGCGCGTCACCGCCAGCTCGGCCGGCACGGCTTCGGGCACGGACACGTAGCGCTCGCCGCCGAGCTGAATCGGGGCGATCGTCACGTCGACCGTCTCCCGGTGCTCCTCGCCCGACCTGACCCGGACGTTCCGGAGGTCGAACATGGTCATGTGGCCAGACTAGCTTCCGCGGGCGGGCACGGCCGCGGGCGTCGCCTCGACCGCCGGCTCCGGCCCCGGCCTCGGAGCACGCACGATCAGCGCAACGGCGGCGATCACGATCGCGCCGCCGACGAGCGTGCGCCAGCCCAGCGGCTCGCCGAGAACGACCGTGCCGAGCAGAACGGCGACGAAGGGGTTCACGTACGCGTAGGTGCCGACGAGATCGGTCGGCGCGTTCCGCAGCAGCCACATGTACGCGGTGAACGCGAGCAGCGAGCCCGCGACGACCAGGTAGGCGAGCCCGAGCCAGGACTCGAGCGAGATCTGTCCCGGGTGCACCTCGCCGAGCTCGCCGCCGGCGGCCGAGACGACCGTCAGCAACGCTCCTCCCGCGAGCATCTGCATCGCCGCGGCGACGAGCGGCCGGCCAGGCTGCGGCGCGCCGCGCGAGTAGAGCGAGCCGCCCGCCCAGGCGAGCGAGCTGAAGACGAGGACGATCGCGGCACTCGTGACCCCTCCCGGGCCCCCGGGCGCGGCCAGGAGGCCGACGCCGCCGAAGCCGACTGCCAGGCCCACGACCGCGACGCGGGCGAGCCGCCGGCCGCAGAAGATCCGGTCGAGGAGCGCGAGCCAGAGCGGGACCGACGCGATGATCAGGGAGGCGGTGCCGGTGTCGAGGGAACGGTGCTCGGCCCAGCCGACGGCCGCGTTGCCCACCGCCAGCATCGGCGCGGCGATCAGGAACGCCGACACCCAGTGCCGCGCTGTCGGCCGGTCGGCGCGGTTCCCGCGACGAATCGCCCACGCGTACAGGAGGCCGCCCGCGATCCAGAAGCGGGCCGCAGCCATCAGGAACGGCGGGATCGTCCGGACGGCCAGGTCGATTCCCAGGTAGGTCGAGCCCCAGACGACGTAGGTGACCGCGAGGGCGAGCCAGACCCGGGCGCTTATCTCCTGCCGGGCCACCAGCCCCGCCGGTCGTTGACGTCGTAGTCGTGGGTGTCGGGCCCCACGACGGAGAGAACGCCGGCGAGGATCAGAATCGTGAGGACGAGCACGATCTCCACGGACACAGCCTGCCTGCCGCCCGATGATTAGCGCCAGTCGTGTAATGTGTCGATTCGATAATGGCACCTGATAGCTGGCTGGGACTCGAGCTGCGTCACCTGATCGCGCTGAAGGCGATCGCCGAGGAGGGCACGTTCGGCCGCGCGGCGACACGGCTCGGCTACACGCAGTCGGCGATCAGCCAGCAGATCGCCATGCTGGAGCGAATCGTCGGCCGGCGGCTGATCGACCGGCCCGGCGGTCCCCGCCCGGTCTCGCTGACCGAGGCGGGCGCGCTCCTGCTGCGCCACGCCGACGCGATCGCGGCCCGCCTCCAGGCGGCGCAGGCCGACCTGGCCGCGCTCGACTCGGGCGACGCCGGGCCGCTGCGCATCGGCACCTACCAGAGCGTCGGCGCGCGCGTGCTGCCCGAGCTGCTGCGCGAGTTCTCGGAGGCATGGCCGAACGTGGAGATCACGCTTCGCGAGTCGGCCGACGACCGCGACCTGCTCGGGCTGGTGGAGCGGGGCGAGCTCGACCTCAGCTTCGTCGTGCTGCCGCTCGAGCCAGGGCCCTACGAGGCCGTCGAGCTCTTTCGCGACCCGTACGTCCTCGTCGTGCCGGCCGGCTCGCAGCTGGCGTCGCGCGACCGTGCGCCCAGCCTCCGCGAGCTGCTCGATCACCCGCTCATCTCGAACCGCACCTGCCGGACGACGAGGCGCGTCGAGGACCGCCTCAGACAGGCCGGCCGCGAGCCGAACATCGCCTTCCGCTCCGACGACAACGGCACCGTCCAGGGCCTCGTCGCGGCGGGGGTGGGCGTCGCCGTCGTCCCGGCTCTGACCGTGGATGCGAGCGATCCCGCGACGCGGGTCGTCGATCTGGGCGACCGGGTCCCGCCGCGCCTGATCGGGATCGCGTGGCACCGCGACCGCCGCCGCACCCGGGCGGGCGAGGCGTTCGTCGAGCTCGCGCGGAAGCTGACCTCGGACGCCCGCGGGGCGGCCGAGGCCGCGTGACGTAGCTAATACGCCTCGTCGCCGTCCGAGGCGACGCCGGCGACGACGTTCTCCTGCGAGCGCTCGTGGAGGCGCTCGCGGCCCCGCTTGACCGCGCTCAGGAACTTGTCGAGGTTGACCTCGAGCGTCGAGAGGATGCCGTCGGCCCAGTCCTCCATCTCGAGGCGCGTCTCGCGAGCCTGGCGCCGGGCCTCGTCGATGATGTCCTGCGCCTGGCGCTCGGCCAGCTTGACGATCTCCGTCTGGGAGGCCTCGCGGGCCGCCTGCTCGCGCGCCTCGCCGAGGATCCGGTCACACTCCCGCTTCGCCTCGGCCAGCATCTCCTGGCGCTCCTTGACGATCCAGCGGGCCTGCTTGATCTCCTCCGGGATGGTCGCGCGCATCTGGTCGAGGATGTCGTAGATCTCCTCGCGGTCGATGCGCACCTGGTCGGTGAGCGGCACCGCCTTCGCGTTGTGCACGAGGTCGTCGAGCTTGTCGATCAGAACGAGTACGTCCATGCCGTCTCAGTCTAGCCCGGCAGTCGGCCAGGCGAAGCCCGGCCCGGCCGCCGAAGGCGAGCAGTCACTCCTGCGGGCTGGTGGGAGCGCCGCCCCGGCCTTCCGGGAACAGCTCCCGGAACCTTGCCGCAACGGCCGGCGGCACCAGCTCGTCGACGTTTCCGCCGAAGGCGGCGATCTCCTTCACGCCGCTCGACGAGACGAACGAGTAGAGCGGGCTGGCCATCACGTAGACGGTCTCGATCTCGGGCGCGAGGTGGCGGTTCAGCTGGTTCATCTGGAACTCCCACTCGAAGTCGGAGATGACCCGCAGGCCCTTGACGATCGCCTTCGCCTCCCAGCGGCGGGCAAAGTCGACGACGAGCTCGGCGAAGACGTCGACCTCGACGTTCGGGGTGTCGGCCAGCGCGTCGCGGACGAACCGCACGCGCTCGTCGATCGTGAAGGTGGGCTCCTTGTGCACCGGGTGGCGGACGACGCCGACGACGACGCGGTCGAAGATCGCCGCCGCGCGGCGGATGACGTCGACGTGCCCGAGGGTGACCGGGTCGTAGGTGCCGGGGTAGATGGCGGTGATCAATGCTCGAACAGCGTAAGGCGTGCCGAGCCGTACGTGCGCGAGGTGCGGACGCTCAGGCCCTCGAGCGCGGGCTCCCGCCGGGACGTCGTCTCGTAGACCAGCAGGCCGCCGTCTGCGAGCGCTCCGGCGAGGTAGGGCGCGATCTTCGCGTCCTGGTCGAAGTCGTACGGCGGGTCGACCAGGACCAGGTCGTACGTCCTCGTCTCGGTCGCGAGCACGCGGAAGGCGTCGCGCTGGAGCACGGTCGCGCCGGTGACGCGCAGCTTCGCGATGTTGCGGTCGATCGTGCGGCACGCGTCCCGGTCGCTCTCGACGAAGGTCGCGGTCGCGGCGCCCCGCGAGAGCGCTTCGAGCCCCATCGCCCCGGAGCCGGCGAAGAGGTCGAGCACCGTCGCGCCGTCGACGGGGCCGATCAGGTCGAACGCGGCCTCTCTCACCCGGTCCGAGGTCGGCCTGGTGTCGATCCCTCTGGGCGCGAAGATGCGGGCCCCCCGGTACTCGCCGGCGATGATCCGCATGTCGTGATCGTAGGGTCCGACCACGCAGGGGTCTGACCCTTCAGGCTGAGCTCGGTGCGGTTCTTCGGGGACGGTCCCCTTCGGGGACAGTCCCTACGATGACGTCCGCCATCAGGTTCGCCGCCTCGGCGGGATCGAGACCGCTCCGACCGAGTCGCTGCCAGGCGTGGAAGTCGAGCGCGAGGTCGAGTGCCGCCTGGACCCGCCTCTCGGCTCCGAGACCGTCGGCGAGCGAGGCGCGGATGCGCCGCATCGGCTCCGCGCCGCGCAGCTCGCGCATCTCCCGCACCACCGGGCTGACCTCGGCGTCCCGCAGGACGCACGTGAACATGTCCTCGACACGCTCGTACCAGAGGTAGAGCGCGGACAGGCCGGCGCGGAGGCGCTGCCCCGGATCGGCGAGCCCGGACCACGCGGCCGGGTCCGGCGGCGCCTCCTCCTCGTAGAAGTGGCCGGAGCAGGCCAGCATTAGGTCCCGCTCCTCGGGGAAGTGCCGGTACAGGGTGTGCCGTTGCACGCCGGCCGTCCGGGCGATGTCGCTGAACGTCGTCCGCGCCGGGCCCTTCGTCCGATGCAGCTGGATCGCTGCCTCGACGATCCGCCGCCGGGTCTCCTCCTGGCGCTCGGCGCGCTTCTTGAGCTCGTACTTCCGGGTCACGAACAAATTGTTGCACAAACCTGTTCGATGATTTATAGTCGATCGCGACACACCACTGTGCAACGAAAAGGAGGAGGACCATGGAGACCAGGATCGACCAGATCACCGGCGGCATCTACCGGATCTCGACGATGACCGAGACGTACGGGATCACCTTCAACCAGTTCCTGATCGACGACGAGCGCCCCACGCTCGTGCACACGGGCGACCACTTCATGTACGACAACATCCGGGCGGCGATCGGCGAGGTGCTCGACCCCGCGACGCTCGCGAACCTCGTGCTCCTGCACTGGGAGGGCGACGAGAACGGCGGCATGGACCGGTTCATGAGCGATGCGCCCGGAGCCGAGCTCGTCGGGTCGGCGCTCTCGATCCAGCTGAACGCGGCGAGCTTCGGAGTCGACACCGACCGCGTGCGCAGCTTCATGGACGGCGAGAAGCTCGAGCTCGGGCAGCACACGCTCCGCTTCCTGGAGACGCCGCACGTCCACCACTGGGACTCGATGATGGTCTTCGAGGAGTCGACGAAGAGCCTCTTCCCGTCCGACCTCTACCTGCAGCCGGGCGACCAGCCGCCGGTCACGAGCGAGAACCTGTCCGCGGCGATGATCGACGTCTACCGCGGGATCGGCATCTTCGCCCACGAGAACCCGGTGCGCACGGTCGTCGACCGGATCGAGGCGCTCGACCCGGCCTGGATCCACGCGATGCACGGCGCGTCGCTGAAGGGGGAGGCGCTGCCCGACTACAACCGGGCGCTCCGCGAGCGGGAGTTCGCCTACAACGGACTGCTGCTCGGCCGCGACATCAACGCCGTCGCGGCAGCGGCGGCCTAGGACTACGCGGCAAGCCCTTCGTCCGGGAAGAGCGCAGCGAGCTGGTCGTCGAGCGGGCCGTGCTCGTCGATCAGCTCCTGCGCCGCGGCCCGGGCCCGCTCCAGCAGCGGGCGGTCGGCACGCAGCTTCGTGAAGCGCAGGTCGGAGAGGCCTGACTGGCGCGTGCCGAGCAGCTGGCCCTCGCCGCGCAGCTCGAGGTCGACCTCGGCGAGCTCGAACCCGTCGGTGGTCTCGACCAGCGCCTCGAGACGGCGCGTCGCCGCCTCGGTGAGCTCCTCCTTCGGCCGCGAGACCAGCAGGCAGAACGACTGCTCCGCCCCGCGCCCGACCCGGCCGCGCAGCTGATGGAGCTGGGCAAGCCCGAAGCGGTCGGCCTCCTGGACGATCATCACCGTCGCGTTCGGGACGTCGACGCCGACCTCGATCACCGTCGTCGCGACGAGGACGTCGAGCTCCCCCGCCTTGAACCTGGCCATCAGGTCGCGCCGGTCGGCCGGCTTCAGCCGGCCGTGCATGCAGCCGACGCGGAAGCCGCGCAGCTCGGCGCGCTGCAGCCGGGCCGCCTCCTGCTCGGCCGCCCGCGCGCGCGAGGTCTCGGACTCCTCGATCAGCGGGCAGACGACGTAGGCCTGGCGGCCCTCGCGCAGCAGCCGGGTCAGCCGCCGGTACGACTCGGGGGCACGGTGCTCCTCGATCCAGCTGGTCACCACGGGCCTGCGGGACGCAGGCGGCTTTGCGATCTCGCTCACCGCGAGGTCGCCGTAGACGGTCAGCGCGAGCGTCCTCGGGATCGGCGTCGCGGTCATGTGCAGGACATGCGGTGTGCGTCCCTCGGTCAGGGCACGGCGCTGCTCGACGCCGAAGCGGTGCTGCTCGTCGACGACGGCCACTGCGACGTTGGCCAGGTCGACTCCCTCCTGGATCAGCGCATGCGTTCCGACCTGGATCGAGGCGCCGACCGCCGCGTCGCGCGCCCGCTTGCCGACCGAGCTGGTGAGCAGGCCGCAGGTGACGCCGAGCTCCCGGCAGAGCTCCTCGACGGTGAGGAAGTGCTGCTCCGCGAGCGTCTCGGTCGGCGCCATCAGCGCCCCCTGGTAGCCGCGCTCGACGCCGCGCAGCAGCGCGTAGAGCGCGACCGCCGTCTTGCCCGAGCCGACGTCGCCCTGGAGCAGCCGCTGCATCGGTGTCGCCCGGGCGAGGTCGCGGTCGATGTCGGCGATCGCCCGCTCCTGATGTTCGGTCAGCCGGAACGGCAACGCCGCGCGGTAGCGCTCGAGCAGCTCGCCCGGCCCGTCGAGCGCCGGCGCAACCTCGAGCTCGCGCTCCCGGGTGCGGCGCGCGAGCCCGAGCTGGAGCAGGAGCAGCTCGTCGAACGCGAGCCGGCGTCTCCCCTCTTCCGCCTCATCGAGCGTCCGCGGCCGGTGCAGGGCGTGAAGAGCGTCGGCGCGCCGCGGCAGCCGCTCGCGCTGCTTGAGGCCGGCCGGCAACGGATCCGGCTCGTTCGGGACGAGCTCGAGCGCGCGGTCGGCCAGCGCCCGCAGCCGCGGTGCCGTGATCTCCTCGCCGGCCGGGTAGATCGGCGCCAGGTCGCCGGTCGCGGCAGCGCCGTTCAGGTCGTACGACTTGACGTTGAACGTGTTGCGCCGCAGCTGGCCGCGCAGGCGGACACGCGTCCCGGGCAGCAGCTTCTCCTCGAGCCACGGCTGGTTGAACCAGACCGCGGGAATCGCGCCGGTCTCGTCGGCGACCGTCGCCGTGAGCACGGTCAGGCGGCCGCGCGCCCGGCGCAGCGTCACCTTCAGCACCTCGCCGATGATCACGGCCTCCTGCTCGCCGAAGAGATCGACGATGCGGCTCTCGCCCACGGAGCTCTGGTAGTCGCGCGGCCGGTGCTCGAGCAGGTCGCGGACGGTGGCGAGCCCGAGCTTGCGCAGCCGTGAGGCGATCCGCGGGCCGACCCCGGAGAGCGAGTCGAGCGGCGCGTCCAGCCGCTCCGGCCGCGGCTCCCCGCGCAGGCGAGGCCAGGCCTCGGGCCGGTCCACGGCTGCAAACCCCGTCGGGCGCGTCACGTCACCTCAGTCTAGGGCTCTGCCCGGCGGAGCCTGACGACCGCGTCGATGCCGCCGCCGGGAGCCTCGCGCAGCTCGGCCTCGCCGCCGTCCGCCCTGGCCAGCCGCCGCACGATCGCCAGCCCGAGGCCCGACCCCGGCGTCGGCGAGCGCCCCCGCCAGAAGCGGTCGAAGGCACGGTCGCGCTCCTCGGCGCTCATCCCGGCGCCCCGGTCGACCACGTGCAGCTCGACCCAGCTGTCGCGCGCGGAAGCCGACACGGAGACCGTCTCCGACGCTGCCAGCGCATTCGCGAGCAGGTTGTCCACGATCTGGCCGAGCCGGTCGGCAGTCCCTCGCACGAGCAGGCCCCGCTCGCCGTTCCGCGTGACGCCCCGGTGATGCCGCAGGCGGTCGTCGAGGACGGCGTCGACGTCCACCGCTTCGGCGGCTGCCGGGGCGGCGTCGGCGCGCGCGAGGGACAGCAGGGCCTCGACGACGCGCCCGAGCCGCTCGACCTCGGCAAGGGCCGGCGCGGCGGCCGGCGTCTCCATGTTCTCGAGCCGCAGCCTGAGCGCCGTCAGCGGCGTCCGCAGCTCGTGCGAGGCGTCGGCGACGAAGGCCTGCTGCGAGTCGATCAGCTGCCCGAGCTTGGCCGCCGTGTCGTTCAGCCCGTGAGCGAGGCGACGCACCTCCGGCGGGCCGGACTCGGGCGCCCGGGCGTCGAGATCGCCCGACCCGATCTCCGCGGCGACGCGTTCGACCTCCCTGAGCGGGCGGACGACGCCGCGGGCGAGCCAGAGGCCGACCAGCGCGACGCCCGCCAGCACGATGCCTGCGATCGCGGCCAGGGCCAGCCAGTAGCGGCGCACGCGGCGGTCGACCGCGGCGGTCGGATAGGTGATCCTCGCCGCCCCCAGGATGCGACCGCTCGACGCGACCGGCACGGCGACGTAGAGGATGTCCGCGCCGAGCGTGTCGGAGTGCCTGACTCCGGAAGCGACTCTGCCTGCGAGGGCCGCAGCGACCTCGGGCCGGCCGGTGAAGCGCGTGTCGCCCCGGATCGGCTGCGAATCGACGATCGCCGCGCCGCGCGGCCCGACCACCACCACGCGGCCTCCGGTGTCGCGCTGGTAGCGGGAGGCGATCGCACGCAGGGCCGCAACCGAGGTCTCGCCCCTGCCCTCGAGCGCGCCCTCCGACAGCGATCCGATCGCGACCGCGTCGCGCTCGACCTTGCCCTCCAGATCCTGCCGCTCATTGTGCGCGTACGTGAGGCCGAGCGGCACCTCGAGCACCGCCAGGACGGCCAGGGTCAGCGTCAGGTACCCGACCAGGAGCCGGCGGGTCACGTCAGCCCGCTCGGAGGCGGAACCCCACGCCGCGCACGGTCTCGATCCACCCGGCGTCGCCCAGCTTGCGACGGAGGGCGGCGACGTGCACGTCGATCGCCTTCGGCGAGCCGTACCAGCGCGTCCCCCACACCGACTCGAAGATGCGCTCGCGGGAGACGGCGGCGCCGGGGTCGGAAGCCAGGAGCCCGAGCAGGTCGAACTCCCGCGGGGTGAGGCGGAGCGGCCGGCCGTCGAGGCTCGCGCGCCGCGAGCGCGGGTCGACCTCGAGCCCGTCCACGCGCAGCGCGGCGTCCCGCCGCGGCAGCTCCGTCCGCCGGAGCACCGCGCGGATCCTCGCGACCAGCTCCCGCACGCCGAAGGGCTTGACCACGTAGTCGTCGGCGCCCAGCTCGAGGCCCACGACGCGGTCGACCTCCTCACCCCGGGCGGTGACGACGATGATCGGCACCTGCGAGCGCTGCCGCAGGCGGCGGCAGACCTCGAGGCCGTCCAGGTCGGGCAGGCGCAGATCGAGGAGCACCAGGTCCGCCCTGGCTGCGTCGAGCGCGGCCGTTCCGGTGGCGACCCGCTCGACCGCGAACCCCTCGCGCTCGAGCCCTTCGACGAGCGGCTCGGCGATCGCGTCCTCGTCCTCGACGACCAAGAGCCTCACGTGGGCCATGGTCGCACCGGCGCGCCGGGCGGGCATCAGGGCTTTCCCGAACCTTTCCCGATTGCAGGACAAACCCTGGCCGCGCCCCATCCCGCCGCTAACCGCCGCCCGCCTACGGTGGGCTCAATCGTCCGAAGGAGCCCCCATGAAGCGTGGACACGCAGTTCTCGTCTCCCTGATCGTGGCGGCGGCCGCGATCGTCGGAATCGCCGCCGCCTCGCACACGGTCGGCCTCGGCCGCGCGGCGCGGCCCGCGGCGCTCTCGAGCGCCCAGATCGCAGCCCGCAGCCGCGCGCTCGACCGGACCGAAGCCGCGCTGCGGCGGATGCTGCGCCGAAGCTCGACGGCTCCGGCCCGCGCCACGCCCGTCCGCCCAGAACGAGTGATCTACGTCAGGCCGGCGCCCCACGTCGTCACCCTCCACCCGCACGGCGACGAGCACGAGGCCGGCGACGAGGGCCGCGACGAGGGTGAGCTCGATGACTGACCACGTCGCGCGCCTGTACGCCCTCGCCGTGGCGATCCTCGTCTTCCTGGTCGCCTGGGCAGCGGTCGCCGCCCGGCCCTGGGCGACCAGCTCTCAGGCAACGGCCGATCCGCGCGTCCAGGCCCTGATCGTCAAGCAGGAGCGCGTCCGGCGGGAGGCGCTCGCCGTCCGTCGCGCGCTGGCGAACCGGCGGGCCGCCGCGCCCGCCTCGACCGCGCCGGCCCTTGCGCAGCCCTCGGTGAGGATCGTCACCCTGCCGCCGCTCACGGTCACGAGGACGTCGTGATGGAGCGTCACGCGTTCCGCGCGATGGGCACGGACGTCGAGCTGCTGCTGGACGCAGTCCCGGGCGCCGAGAGCAAGGCTGCGCTCGAGGAGGCGGAGCAGGAGCTCCGCCGGCTGGAGGGGCTGCTGTCCCGCTTCCTTCCGGGCTCGGAGCTCTCGGCGCTCAACCGCCTCGGCTCGCTGGAGGCAGGGGACGAGCTGCTGACCGTCACCAGGCTCGCCCTCGAAGCGCGCACGCGAACCGGCGGACTCTTCGACCCGACCGTGCACGACGCGCTCGTCGCCGCCGGCTACGACCGCACGTTCGAGGAGGTCGGCGACGGACCCGCAGGGGCGCCGCGCCCGTGCGGCGGCGAGGTCCGGATCGAAGGGCAGCGCATCGAGCTCGAGCGCGGCTTCCGGCTCGACCTCGGGGGCATCGCCAAGGGCTGGGCCGTCGACCGGGCCGCCGCCGTGCTCGACGCGGCCGGGCCGTGCCTCGTCAACGCCGGCGGCGACCTCGCCGCCCGCGGCCGGTCGTGGCCGGTCGGCGTCGAGACGACCGAAGGGCAGATCACGATCGCGCTGGCGGACGGCGCGATGGCCACGTCGGGCAGCGACCGGCGCCGCTGGCGGCGCGGCGGTCAGGAGCTGCATCACCTGATCGATCCCGCCCTGGGCGGGCCGGCCGACAGCGACTACCTGCGGGTGACCGTGGTGGCGGCGACAGCCGCCGAGGCCGAGGTTCGCTCGAAGGCCGTCTTCCTGGGTGCACCCGTCGAGGAGCCGGCCGTGCTGGTGACGGCCGACGGCCGGACGGTGCTCGCCGGAGGGCTCGGATGAGGAGCGACCCGACCTTCTGGCTGCTCGCGCGTGCGAGCGGGCTGACCGCCTACGCGTTGCTGACGAGCTCCGTCCTGGCCGGCCTGACGGTCAAGTCGAAGCCGCTCGGCCGCCGCGTGAAGGCGGCGGCCGTCACCGACCTGCACCGCTTCCTCTCGCTGCTCGCCCTGGGCGCGGTCGCGCTGCACGGGCTGGCGCTGACGCTCGACCGGACGGTGCGCATGCCCCTGGCCGGCCTGCTCGTTCCGGGCATCAGCCCGTACCGGCCGCTCGCCGTCGGCGTCGGAGTGCTCGCCGCCGAGCTGATGATCCTGATCTATGCCTCGTTCACGCTCCGCGGCCGCATCGGCCCGCGGAGCTGGCGGCGCCTCCACTACCTGACCTTCGGGGTGTTCGCCGCCGCCACCGTCCACGGCCTCGCCGCCGGGACCGACCGGTGGGCGTTCGCGCTCTACGCGAGCTCGATCGCCGCCGTCGCCGGCCTGACGGCGTGGCGCGTCCTCACGAAAGGAGTCACACGAGATGTATCGCATCGAGATCGACCGGTCGCTGTGTAACGGAATGGCCTCGTGCGTGAAGATCGCGCCCGGCACCTTCGACCTCGACGGCGAGGGCGTCGCAATCGTCGTCGCCGACGCCGTCGACGAGGCGGCCCTGGAAGCCGCCGAGTGCTGTCCGTTCGGAGCGATCTCCGTCTCCGACGAGGCAACCGGGCGGAGAGCCGCCTAGCCCCGGCCCATGACCCGGCGTCGCGCGTTCAGGATCGTCGCCGCCGCCCTGGCCGTCTCGGCGGCGGCGGCGGTGACGATCCTGCTCAACCTCACCCTGCTCGGGTACGCGCAGCCCCGGAACGACCCGGTCGGCAGGCTGAGCCCGCGCCTGACCGAGCTGCCCGTCCCGGCCGTTCCGGTCGCTCCGCCGGCTCGACCGCACGAGCACTCCGAGGAGCCTGACGACTAGGACTCGCCCTCGTCGAACCAGAAGAAGCCGACTGCGCCCGGGCCCGCATGGGTTCCGACGACCGCACCGAGCGACGACTCGACCGCGACCCGGGCCTGCGGGCGCGTGCGCTGGACGAGCTCCCGGAGCGCGTCGCGCCGGTCGGGAGCATCAGCGTCCGCGATCCCCACCCGGAGCGAGGCCCGGTCGACGCTCCCCTCCTCGAACGCGGCGACGAACTCGAGGAACGCCTTGTGTGCGCCGCGCACGCGCTTCACCGGGACGATCTCGCCGTCCTCGATCGCCAGGATCGGCTTGATGTTCAGCAGTGTCCCGGCCATCGCCGCCGCCTTGCCGATCCGCCCGCCGCGCGCGAGATACTCGAGCGTGTCGACGGTGAAGACGACCCGGCTCTCGCGCCGGAAGCGCTCGACGAAGGCGTCGACCTCCTCGTCGGTCGTCCCGCGCTCGAGGCGCTCCTGGACGCCGAGCGCGAGCATGGCCAGGCCGGCCGACACCGTGCCGCTGTCGATCGCGCGGACCTTGCCGCCGCCGACCTCCTCGCCGGCCATTCGCGCGCTCCCGACGGTGCCGGAGAACGTCGCCGGGATGTGCAGCGAGAGGATCCGCTCGTAGCCCTCGAGCCCGCGGTAGGTCTCGAGGAAGTCGCCCGGCGTCGGCTGGGAGGTGGTCGGCAGCTCGGAGGCGGTGCGAAGCCGCTCGTAGAACTCCTGCGGGGCGAGCTCGGCGTAGTCGCGGAAGCTCTCGTCGCCGAACCGGACGTACAGCGGCACGACACGCCAGTTCGGAAAGCGCGCAGGGCCCTCGGGATAGTCGGCGGTCGAGTCGAGGACGACGGCGGTGTTCGCCGCGGTGAGCTGCATCAGCCGGTCGCCTCCAGCGCCGCTCCCCGGACCGCGGCGACGATCTCGTCGAGCGGCTGGTCCTTCGCCATGCAGGCGACCGCGCCGGCGTCGAGCAGCGCCCCGAGCTCTCGCTCGCCCGCGGCCGCGGTGAGCGCGACGACGGCGATGCGGGGGAAGTGCTCGCGGACGAGCCGCGTCACCTGGACGCCGTCGAGCCCCGGCAGCCGGTAGTCGACGATGACAACGTCGGGCCCGAGCTCGCGGCAGCGATCGACGACCTCGTTGCCGTCGGAATCGGAGCCGACGATCTCGATGCCCTCGTCCAGCGCCAGCAGCACCTCCAGCGCGTTGCGGAAGACATCGTTGTCCTCGATCAGCATGACCCGGACGGCCATGGCCCATGCTATTCGGCCGACAGCAGCAAGTGGTAGTGCGGCTGCCCGCCCTCCTGGACGTCGACCTCGACGCCGGGATGCGACTCGGCGATCCGATCGAGCAGGCCGGCCAGCGTCGGGGCGCCCTCGCCGGTGAGGAGCGTGAGCACTCCGCGCGGCTCCGCGAGCAGTCGTGCGACCACGGCCGCGGCGACGGGATCGAACTCCGGCCCGCCAGCAACCGGCTCGCCCTCGAGGAGCCCGAGGAACGCGCCCTTCTGCACCGAGAGGCCGTCGAGGGCGACGTCGCGCGACGCGGTGGTCACGGCGCCGGTACCGACCGCGGCGACGGCGTCCTCCATCTCGGCGGCGTTCTCGGCCGCGGCCCGCGAGCCGTCGTACGCGACCATCGCCGCGATGCCGGCGGGGATCGAGCGCGTCGCGACGACCCGGACCGGCTTCGAGGCGTGAGCGGCCGCCTGCTCGGCCGAGAGGATCACGTTGGGGTTGTTGGGGAGCACGACCACCTCGGGTGCGTCGGTCGCGTCCACGGCCGCGAGGATGTCCGCCGTCGAGGGATTCATCGACTGGCCGCCCTCGACGACCTGCGAGACGCCGAGGCTGCGAAAGAGGCGGGCGTTTCCGTCGCCCGCGACCACCGCGACCACGTCGGTCTCCCGCGGGTCGGGCGCGAGCTCGAGCAAGCGCGACTCCCGCTCCGCGGTCTGCCGGTGCATGTTCGCGATCTCGATTCCCTCGAGCACTCCTCGGGCGGTGCCGAGCGCGAGCGCCGCGCCCGGGTCGTCCGTGTGCACGTGGACCTTCAGCGCGGACTCGTCGCCGACGACCATCAGCGAGTCGCCGAGCGGCTCGAGCGCGCCCTCGAGCGCGTCGCGGTCGAGCTCGTTCCCCTCGACCACGAACACGGTGCAGTAGCGGTACCTCGACAGCTCCTGGTGGACCGCGTCGAGGCCGACCTCCTCCAGCTCGGCGGGCAGCTCGGGCAGCGCCTCGCCGCTGACGGCCGCGGTCAGCCCGCGCACGAGCTCGAGCAGGCCGGCCCCGCCGGCGTCGACGACGCCCGCGCGGCGGAGGATCTCGAGGTACTCGGGCGTGCGGGCGAGCGCGTCCTCGCCGCGCCGCAGCAGCGCGCGGAGCAGGTCGGAGACGGGGAGATCGGGACGGGCCTGCGACTCCGCCTCCTCGGCCAGCTCCCGGATTACGGTCAGCATCGTTCCCTCGACCGGCTTGCGCACCGCCCGGTAGGCGGCATCGCTCGCCGACCGGAAGGCGCGCGCCAGCGTGGGCGAGTCGATCACGGTCGCCGCTCCGATCACCTCGGCGAAGCCGCGGACGATCTGGGAGAGGATCACGCCCGAGTTGCCGCGCGCCCCCATCAGCGCGGCCCGGGCGACCTCGCGCGCGAGCCGGTCGCGATCGGACGGCTCCAGCTTCTCCAGCGCCTCGAGGATCGCGCGGACGGTCAGGGAGAGGTTCGTACCCGTGTCGCCGTCGGGCACCGGGTAGACGTTCAGGTCGTCGATCCGGCGCCGGCTCGCCTCGAGCGCAGCCGCCGTCGGGCCGGCGAGGCGCCGGATCGCGTCCAGGTCGCTCACGACGATGCCTTCACGGCCTCGATGTGCACCTCGACCGCGGCGATCTCGAGGCCCGTCATCCGCTCCACCTCGTAGGCGACCCGGTTGCGGACGGTCGAGGCGACCTCGGCGAGGTTGAGGCCATGCTCGACCACGACGTGGAGCCCGATCGTGAGCCGGCCGTCGTCGCCGGCGATCTCGACGCCGCGCGTCGTGCGGTCGAGCCCACGCAACCGGCCCAGCTTCCCCGCTCGCTGCGTGCCGACGACCCCGTAGCACTCCGCCGCGGTCATGCCGACGATCTGGGCGACGGCGTCCCGGGTGATCGCAACCCGGCCGAGATCGGACGAGGCGAGGACGAAGTCCATGCTCGAGGTTAGACCCGGCGCGCCGCCGGGAGGTTGCTAGGCCTTGGTGACCTTGCCGCTCTTCAGGCAGCGCGTGCAGACGTAGGCGCGCTTCGGCGTGCCGTCGACGACGATGCGGACGCGCTGGAGATTCGGGTCGAAGCGGCGCTTCGTCGCCACCATCGAGTGGCTCCGGTGGTGGCCGAACGAGGGCTTCTTCCCGCAGACGGAGCAGATCTTCGACATGCGGCCCGGAAGTGTAGCGGCGAGCGCGTGCTAGCCGCGCGCGACCGCCGTGCGCAGCTGCGCGAAGGCGTCGGCCATCTCGAGCGCCGTGCGCGCCGCCCAGCCGCCGCGCTCGACACGGGCCTCGGCCTGCTCCGCCGTGTCGCAGGTGAGAAGGCCGAAGGAGACGGGGACGCCGGTCTCGATCCCGGCCAGCTGGAGCCCGCTCGCGGCCTCGCTCGCGACGAAGTCGAAGTGCGGCGTCTCGCCGCGGATCACGCAGCCGAGCGCAACCACGCACGAGTAGCGCCGCGTCTTGGCGAGCGCCATCGCCGCGATCGGCAGCTCGAATGCCCCCGGGACGGGCATGACCAGCACCGCGTCGCGCGCGACCCCGGCCTCGTCGAGCGCCGTCATCGCGGAGTCGAGCAGCTTGCCCGTGATCTCGCCGTTGAAGCGGCTGACGACGATCGCGACCGTCCGGCGGTTGCCGTTCGGCGAGCCCACGAGCACCGAGGTGCCGTCGGGGATCCGCAGGTCGCCCTCGGCATGCTCCTCCTCTGCCGCGGCCGGCTCGGCGACCGGCTCTTCCGGCGCGATCTCGGGCTCGGCCGCGGTTTCCTCAGCCTCTGCGGGCTCCTCGGCGGTCTCTGTGGGGACAGACCCCTCCGGGGTCTGTCCCTGGAGAGAGGTCTCGTCGGCGGGTTCGGCCGGAACGGCGGGCTCCTCGTCCTCGTCGTAGAGCACCTCGACCTCGGACGACCCGGCCGGCGGCTCGAACGGCGGCTCGAAGTCCGGCTGCTCGGGGGCCGCCGCCGGCTCCGGCTCGTCGACTGTCTCGTCCACGGGGCGAGGCGGCCGGAGCCGCGCGGAGTAGTCGCGCAGCGGCCAGTCCTGGGATTCGTCGAGGTTGTCGCTCACGTCCTAGGTATCCGCTTCCGGCTCGAACTTCAGGTCCTGGTGGTGCAGCCGGTGCCCGAGCTTCTCACGTTTGGCGCGGAGGTAGCGCAGATTCTCCCCGTTCGGCGCGACCTCGATCGGCACCTGCTCGGTGACCCGCAGGCCGTACGCCTCGAGCCCCGAGACCTTCTTCGGGTTGTTCGTCAGCAGGCGGATGGTGCTCAGCCCGAGGTCGGCCAGGATCTGGTTGCCGATCCCCCACTCACGCTCGTCGGCGGCGAAGCCCAGCGCGAGGTTGGCGTCGACCGTGTCCAGCCCCTGCTCCTGGAGCTCGTACGCCTTGAGCTTGTTCAGCAGGCCGATGCCGCGCCCTTCCTGGGCCATGTACAGGAGGACGCCGCAGTCCTCGGCGGCGATCCGCTGGAGCGCGGTCTCGAGCTGGTCGCCGCAGTCGCAGCGCAGGGAGTGGAAGACGTCGCCGGTCAGGCATTCCGAGTGGACGCGGACGAGCACGTCGGCCGCGCCGTCCACCTGCCCGTGCACGAGCGCGACGTGGTGCTTGCCGGTCAGCTTCTCGCGGAAGGCGATCGCCTGGAACTCCCCGTACTCCGTGGGCAGCCGCACGGCGATCTCGCGGGTGACGAGGTTCTCGTGCCGGCGCCGGTACTCGACGAGGTCGGCGACCGTGACCAGCTTCAGCCCGTGGCACTCGCAGTAGGGCACCAGGTCGGGGACGCGGGCCATCGTCCCGTCCTCGTTCATGATCTCGCAGACCACGCCCGCCGGGTAGAGGCCTGCCAGGCGCGCGAGGTCGACCGACGCCTCGGTCTGCCCGGCCCGGCGCAGGACGCCTCCGTCGCGGGCGCGCAGCGGAAAGACGTGGCCCGGGTGGACGAGGTCGCGCGGCGTCGACTTCGGGTCGATCGCCACCTGGATCGTCCGGGAGCGGTCGGCCGCGGAGATCCCGGTGGTGACGCCCTCGCGCGCCTCGACCGAGACGGTGAACGCCGTGCCGAGCGGGGCCTCGTTGTGGTCGGTCATCTGGTGCAGGGCGAGCTCGTCGCAGCGCTCCTCGGTGAGGCAGAGGCAGATCAGCCCGCGGGCGTGCTTCGCCATGAAGTTGATCGCCTCCGGCGTCGCGAACTGGGCGGCGATCACGAGGTCGCCCTCGTTCTCGCGGTTGGGATCGTCGACGACGACCACGAACTTGCCGTTGCGGACGTCCTCGATCGCGTCCTCGATCGACGCGAACGTGCGCTGCTCAGCCGCCGTCGCCATCACCAGATCGTAGCCCCGCGAGCCTCTCGACGTACTTGGCGAGCACGTCGGTCTCGAGGTTGACCTCGTCGCCGTCGGCCGCCGTGCCGAGCGTGGTGACCGCGAGCGTGTGGGGGACGAGCGCCACCGCGAAGCCGTCGTCGTCGAGGCCGGCGACCGTGAGCGAGACGCCGTCGACGGCGATCGATCCCTTCTCGACGCAGTAGCGGAGGATCGCCTCCGGCGCGTCCACCCAGACGCGCTGCCCGTCGCCCTCGGGCTCGACGGAGCGGATGCGCCCGACGCCGTCCACGTGGCCCTGGACGTAGTGCCCGCCGAGCGCCTCGCCGGCGCGCAGGGCCGGCTCGAGGTTCACGGCGGTGCCGGGCGCGAGGCGGCCGAGCGTGGTGCGGGCGAGCGTCTCCGGCACGGCGTCGAACGCGAGCGTCCTGCGGTCGCCGTCGACGACCGTGAGGCACACGCCGTCGATCGCGACCGAGTCGCCGACCGAAGCGGCGATCGACGACTCGACCCGCAGCCGGCCGTCCTCGAACGAGACGACCTTTCCGACCTCGCGCACCAGCCCGGTGAACATGCACGAAGGCTAGTCCGACCGCTTGACTGCGGCGGCCCGCGAGGTCAACCTTGCCCATGCACCGGCGCCTGCTCGTCGCCGCCTTGACGGTCTCCATCGCGATCGGGGCCGCGCCCTCGCCGGAGCGCGGCACCGCCGCCGACGGCCGCGCGACGCTGCATCCCGTGCTGCTCGGCCTGCTCGGAGGCCGCGAGCGCTTCGACGGCCTGACCGGCCAGCACACTCGCGTCGGCCACGTGATCGCGGGCTTCGGCCAGGGGCCGGTGACGAACATCCTCGCCGCCATGGGCGAGGTGCCGATGCTCGGCATCCAGTCCGGCGGCTCGCTGACCTCGCACGACATCGCCCAGGGCCGCGGCGACACGTGGCTCGCCGAGGTCAACCAGGCGGTCGCGGCGCACGGCGGCATCGTCTACATCCGCCCCTTCCCCGAGATGAACGGCCACTGGAACGCCTACTGCGCCTTCAACCAGGACGGCTCGTCACGAGGCGCGTCCAACTCGACGGCCGCGTTCAGGAAGGCGTTCGCACGCGTCTACCTGATCGTCCACGGCGGGCCGGCCGGCGCGCTGAACGCGAAGCTCCGCCGCCTCGGCCTGCCGCCCGCCCGAACCGGCGAGCTGGCGACGAATCCGCGCTCGCGCGTTCGGGTGGTCTGGAACCCGCAGGGGTACGGGAGCCCGGACGTCGGCGGCAACAGCGCGGCCGCCTACTACCCGGGCGACGCGTACGTCGACGTCGTCGCGAACGACCTCTACAACATCAACCACAGTGCCGCCTGGGAGGCCAACGACCAGCTCTACGCGGCCCACCCGAACAAGCCGTACGCGATCGCCGAGTGGGCGAACTGGGGCTTCGACGACCCCGCCTTCGTCGCCAGGATGGCGGCGTTCGTCAAGGATCACCGCCGTGTCGAGCTGGTCGCCTACTACAACGGGCGGCCGAGCTCGCCGTGGGACATCGCCCGGCAGCCCCGCAGCCGCGCCGCCTACCGACAGCTGATCGTCCCTCTCGGCCGGTAACCGGTCCCCGGCTAGCCCAGCGCCAGGGCCTCGAGCGTCTCCCGGACGACCATCTCGACGTCGCCCCGCTCGGTCGGTCCCGCCCGCCCGAGCTCGGCGACCAGCTCGTCGACGGCGTCGGCCTGATCGGGCGAGAGACCGTGCCGGCCGGCGGCCGCGATCCCCTCGCGGAGCTCGGTGTTGTCGAGGTGGCGCGCGAGCCACCTCGACAGGAGGCCGACGATCCGGTCCTCAGGGCTCGTGGACATAGGCATCGAGCAGCACATCGGCCCCGACAGGCTCGGCCCGTAGCCGGCGGAGCGCGACGGGACGCGAGAGGCGTCCGAGCAGGAACGGCCCGTCACCCGCGACGATCGGGGCGACGAAGAGGAGCAGGCGGTCGACCAGGTCCTGCTCGAGGAAGGCGGTGGCCAGCGTCGGTCCGCCCTCGAGCAGCAGCGACTGCACGCCCTCCCCGGCGAGCCGGCGGAGCTCGTCCTCGAGCGGCCCGGAGAGCAGCTCCAGCCCGGAGCTGCCCGGCAGCGGGCCCCGGCCAAAAGCGAGGCGGCGGGGTTGCCGCTCGGCGCCGACGTCGCGCGCGTCGAGACGCGGGTCGTCCGCCCGCACGGTGCCCATCCCGACGGCGACCGCGTCGTATGCGGCGCGCAGCTCGTGCACGCGCCGCCTGCTCGCCTCGCCGGTCACCCAGCGCGAGCCCGGGACGGTGACGCGGCCGTCGAGCGTCACTGCCAGCTTGAGCGTGACGAATGGCCGCCCGGCCGCGACCCACGTGCGCCAGGCCTCGTTCTGAGCCCGTGCCTCGAACGAGTCCGCGTGCTCCACCTCCACCCCCGCGGCGGCGAGCGCGACCAGGCCGCCGCCGGCTTCCGGGTTCGGATCGAGCGAGCCCGCCACCACCCTGGCCACGCCGGCCCTCAGCACCGCCGCCGTGCACGGCGGGGTCGTTCCGTGGTGGGCGCAGGGCTCCATCGTCACGTAGAGCGTGGCTCCCTCGGCCCGTTCGCCGGCAGCCTTGAGCGCGGCCACCTCGGCGTGCGGACCGCCCTGCCGCTCGTGCCAGCCCTCGCCGACGACCTCGCCGCCCGAGACGACGACGGCGCCGACCACGGGGTTCGGGCGAGTGGTGCCGCGCCCGCGCTCGGCGAGCTCGAGCGCGCGCTCGAGATACGTCATGCCAGTGCCTGGACGAGCCGCCGGTACGCGCGCGGGAGATCTTCCCGCTCGAAGATCGAGGAGCCGCAGACGATCAGGTCGGCGCCGGCGTCGTGGACGCTGCGGACGTTCTCGTGCGAGATCCCGCCGTCCACCTGGACGTGCACGTGCCCGGGGACGAGCGAGCGCAGCTGCTCGATCCGGTCGAGCGCCTCCGGCATGAACTCCTGCCCGGAGTAGCCGGGGTGGATGCTCATGCAGAGCACGAGGTCGAACGGCTCGGCATGCGGGACGACGTGCTCCACCTCGGTCTCGGGCTTGAACGCCAGGCCGACCTGGAAGCCGTGCCCGCGGGCCAGCGCGGCCACTCCGGCGGGATCGTCGGCCGCCTCGACGTGGAAGGTGACGCTGTCCGCGCCCGCCTCCTGGAGCGCGGCGAAGTGGTGCCCGGGGTCGTCGACCATCAGGTGACAGTCGACCACGCCCTCCTGCGCGTGGATCAGCGGAGCGATCGACCGCAGCACGATCGGCCCCATCGTCACCGGCTCGACGAAGTGGGCGTCGCCGATGTCGAAGTGGAAGATGCGGGCGCCGGCGCGCAGCAGCACGTCGATCTGGCGGCCGAGCTGCGAGAAGTCCGCGGCGTAGAGCGACGGCTCGACCTCGACCGTCCGGATCCAATCGTCCCACCCCACGCGGCCGATCTTACGTCCGAAGCCGCGCGACGAAGAACCCGGACGTCCCGTGGCGATGGGGCGTTGTCAGCAGCAGCTCCGGCCGCCTGGGATGGCGGAACGCGGGCCACTCCGCGCCGAGATCCTCGACGGCGAGGCCGGCGGCGTCGACCACCGCCTCGTTCTCGTCGGCGTTGATGGTGCAGACCGAGAAGGTGACGGTCCCGCCCTGCTTGACGCGCTCCGCCGCCGCCCGCACCAGCGCGAGCTGGAGCTCGGGCAGCGGCCGGGCGCGCCAGCGCAGGTCGGGCCGCGCCGCGAGCACGCCGAGGCCCGAGCAGGGGGCGTCGACGAGGGCGCGGTCGAAGCCGTCCAGCTCCGGAGGCAGGGCCAGCCCGTCGGCGTTCACGACACGGACGTTGCCGGCCCCGAGCCGGCGGACGTTCTCCTCGAGCTCTCGCGCCCTGCCCTCGTGCAGCTCGACCGCGACCACCTCTCCGGCGAGCATCGTCGCCTTCCCTCCCGGCGCCGCGCAGAGGTCGAGCACGCGCTCGCCCGGCCGGGCGCCGACGGCGAGGCCGGCGAGCTGCGAGCCGCGGCTCTGCGGCCAGATGCGGCCCTCGGCGAGCGCCTGCTCGTCGACACGCGCGACGCGCCATGCCCCCGGAACGTCCGTGGGCTCCCCCTCGACCTCGCCGCGGACGACCCTGACGACCGTCTCGGGCGCCTCGTTCTGGGCGCGCATCAGCGCCAGCGCCTCCTCCTCGCCCCAGTCGCGCCGCCACGTCTCGTGGATCCAGTCGGGGTAGGACTGCTTCAGCGGCCCCTCGGGAAGCGCGTCGAGGAGATCGCGCAGCCCGCCGGCCAGCCGTCGCATCACGGCGTTCGTGAACGGCA
This sequence comes from Gaiellaceae bacterium, assembly GCA_036555585.1. Classification (GTDB taxonomy): domain Bacteria; phylum Actinomycetota; class Thermoleophilia; order Gaiellales; family Gaiellaceae; genus DATBLE01. The sequence continues at coordinate 4,374 of DATBLE010000033.1, read as the reverse complement.
CCGCCCGCTCGAGCCGTGCGCCGCGCACGAGCTCGACCGACTCGTTCGCGGCCGCGTGCGCCGGGACGCCGTCCAGGTAGGCGAGCTGGTACGCGCCGATCCGGAGCGCCGCCCTGACCGGCGGGTCGAGCTTCCGCACCGGGCGCCGGCCGAGCGTCTCGATTCCGTGGTCGAGCGCCCGGACCCGCTGGACGGTGCCGTAGGCGATCTGCTGCGCGAGCGCCCGGTCGCGGCCGTCGAGCCCGGCGGCGGCAGTCGCGAAGGCGCGGTCGGCGTAGGCGTCGTCCTCGAAGACGCGGAGCACGACCTCGTACGCCGCGCGGCGCGCCGGCGCTACCGGAGGCCCCGCAGCCACTCGTCGTACCCCATCCGCCTGCCGCCCGGCGGCTGCACCTCGACGGGGACGAAGCGTCCGTCCTCGAGGCGGGCACGCCAGACCACCACCGGCCGCCCCTCCAGCTCGGCGCGAGCGCCGATGTGGGGCGAGAGCCCGCGCACGCGGTTCACCGCCTCCTCCGGCCGGGAGAGGTCGAGCGTCCGGTCGGCGGGCCCGATCTTCTCCGCGTAGGTGACGCCGTCGTCCGGCTGCGGCGTGAACACGGGACCCGCGAGCGTCCGCTCGAGCAGCTCCACCGCGAGCGGCACGGCGCGGTCGTACACCGCACCCGCGTCGTCGTCCGGGCCGATCGGGAACCGCTCCTGCGCCGCGACCGGCCCGGCGTCCAGCTCCTCGACCAGCCTGATGATCGTCACCCCGGTCTCCGCGTCGCCGGCCATGATCGCCCGCTCGACCGGGGCCGCCCCGCGCCAGCGCGGCAGCAGGGACGGGTGGACGTTCAGCCACAGGTGCCGATCGAGCAGCTCGCGCGGGATCAGGCGGCCGTAGGCGACCAGCACCACCGTCTCGGCGGCGAGCGGCTGGTCGAGCCGTTCGACCACCGGGATCCCCAGCCTGAGCGCGGCCAGCTTGGCCGGTGCCGGCCGCAGGCCTCTCCCCCGGCCCGCCGGCGCGTCCGGCTGCGTCAGGCAGAAGGCGATCTCGTGACTCGCGGCCAGCCGCCCGAGCACGTCGGCACCGAACGGCGCGCTGGCCGCGAAGCCGAGCCGCACGGTCAGCCGAGGATCGGCTGCGGGCGGAGCCTCGCCATCGCCTCGCGCCGCGCCTCGGGCGTCGTCCGCTCCAGAATCAGGACGCCGTCGAGGTGGTCGAGCTCGTGCTGGACGACCCGCGCGGCGAGCCCTTCGAGCTCCAGCCGGTAGGGCACGCCCTCGGCATCGTGCGCCTCGAGCGTCAGCGCCGCGGATCGCTCGACCGGCACGACCACCCCCTGGAGGGAGAGGCACCCCTCGTCGGCGGTCTCGCGGTCGTCGCTCCGGTCGACGATCGCCGGGTTCACGGCCGCCCTGGGCTCGTCCTCGTCCTCGATCCGGAAGACGAACACGCGCCTGAGCACCCCGGCCTGGTTGCCCGCGAGTCCGAGGCCGTGGGCATCGGCCATCAGCGCCTGCATGCGGGCGACGAGCCAGCGCAGGTCGTCGTCGAAGTCGCCGATCTCCTCGGCGCGGAGCTTCAGCACGGGGTCCGGCCATTGGCGGATCTGGGCGAGGGCGAGCCGCCGCCGCGCCTCCTGCTCGGCGCTGAGCTCCTCGTCGACGACCTGGCCCTGTTCCTCGCTCACCGAGGGGTGAGTGTAGTCAGAGGCTCTGGGGATCGACGTCGACGACGACGGTCAGCCCGGCCCGGCGCATCGCGGGTGCGGCGGCGGCGAGCGCCCTGGCGGCCCGGGCCGCGAGCCGGCCCGGCCGGTCGGTCTTGGCGACGAGCTGCGCGCGATGGCGTCCGCGCAGGCGCAGGATCGGCGCCGGCCCGAGCAGGTCGGCGTCGCGGAGCGCGCCCTTCAATTCGTCGAGAGACCGCATCGGCGCCTCGGGCTCGGGGCCGGAGACCACGATCCGGACGAGGTGGCGGTACGGCGGGTAGCCCAGGGCCTCGCGCCGCTCGAGCTCACCGGCCAGGAAGCGCGCCACGTCGTGCCGGGCCGCGAGCTCCACCGGCCGGGCATCGGGCTGAAACGTCTGGATCAGGACGCGGCCGGGGGCGTCGCGGCCGCTGCGGCCGGCGAGCTGGGTGAGCAGCTGGAACATGCGCTCCTCCGCGCGGAAGTCGGGGAGCGCGAGCCCGGTGTCGGCGTCGACCACCGCTGCCAGCGCCACGCCTTCGAAGTGGTGGCCCTTGGCGACCATCTGCGTCCCGAGCAGAACCGCCCGGTCGGCGGCGGCGAAGCGCTCGAGCGCCGCCGCCGCGTCGCGCGTGTCGGCGTCCAGCCGGATCAGCTCCAGCTCCGGCAGGCGCACAGCGAGCTCCCGCTCGAGCCGCTGCGTTCCCGCCCCCAGCCTCGCCAGCTCGGCCGACCCGCACTCGGGGCACAGCTCGGGCGCGGGCTCGGCATGCCCGCAGTGGTGGCAGCGCAATCCGTCAGCCGGCTCGTGCCCCGAACGGGGCGCGGCCGGCCTCCTGCTGCGCGCAGGCGGGCTCTGCCCGGCTGCGCTGCGGCGGTGGAGCACGAGCGCGACGTCGCAGTTCGGGCAGCGGCGCGTGACGCCGCAGGTGCGGCAGTGGAGCGCAGGGACGAGCCCGCGCCGGTTCAGCAGCAGGATCGCCTTGCCGCCGCCGTCTGCGACCTTGCCGAGCTCGGCGAGCAGCGGGGCCGACAGCGGATAGCCCTGCTCGCGGCGCAGGTCGACCACGCGCACCGGCGGGAGCCTTCCGGTCAGGCGACCGCCGAGCTCGAGCCGCTCCAGCGCCGCCCAGCTCTCGGGCCTCGGCGTCGCGCTGCCGAAGACGGCGACCGCGTGCTCCAGCGACGCCCGCTTGGCCGCGACCGTCCGGCCGTCGTAGCGCGGGTCGGACTCCTGCTTGTAGGACGCATCGTGCTCCTCGTCGACGCAGATCAGCCCCAGCCCGCGTACCGGGGCGAAGACGGCCGAGCGCGCCCCGACGACGATGCGCGCCTCCCCGGAGGCGATCCGCTCGCGCTCGTCCCGGCGCTCGGCCTCCGTCAGGCCGGAGTGGAGCACCGCGACCCGCTCGCCGAACCTGGCCCGGAAGCGGCCGACGGCCTGTGGCGTGAGGGCGATCTCGGGCACGAGGACGATCGCCCCGAGGCCCCGCTCGAGCGCGGCGGCGCAGGCCTGGAGGTAGACCTCCGTCTTGCCGCTGCCGGTCGCCCCGTGGAGCAGAAAGCGGCCTCCGCCGGCGTCCAGCGACCCGACGATCGCCTCGACCGCGGCAGCCTGCTCCGCGGTCAGCCGACCGGGCGCGGGCTCGCCGGCCAGCCCGGCGGGCGCCTGCCTGCGCTCGCCGCGCCGCCGGCGCGCCCGTGGCGCGACCAGCTCCAGCGCCCGCGCCGGCGTCGAGCCGTAGTACTCGGCGAGCCAGAGGGCCAGCGCGACGAGCGTCGGCGGCACCTCGTCGAGGACGCCCGCGATCGGTGCCGCGTCGACCCCGGGCGGCGGCGGTTCGCCGGTCGAGACGACCACCCCGCGCACGCGCGAGCGCCCGAACGGCACCGTGACGACCGCGCCCGTCCCCACCCCGTCGGGCACCTCGTAGGTGAAGGGCCGCGCGACCGCCCGCGCCGAGACGAGCGGGTAGACGGTGGCGAAGCCCACCGGCTGAGCCTAGCCCGGAGCCTGGCTGCTACCCAAAAAGGGTCTCGCCGACGTACCGGCCTTGACGCGTTCCCGGGGGGCAGGCGAAGAGCGCGCTGCCCGTGTGCTTGACGTACTCGTCGAGCGCGTCCGACCCGGCGAGGCGTCGCTGGAGCGCGACGAAGCTCGCGGGGTCGTTCTGGTAGCTGATGAAGAAGAGCCCGGCGTCGAGCTGCCCGAGCTCGATGTCCATGCCCTCGGTGAACGAGTAGCCGCGGCGCAGGATCCGGCGGCCGGCGTTCTCGGCCGGTGCAGCGAGGCGGATGTGGGCGTCCACCGGGGTCGCGGCCAGGTCGACCTGGTCGAACTCGTCGGCCCGGCCGAACGGCGCGCCGCTCCCCTTGCGGCGGCCGATCGTCCGCTCCTGGTCGTCGAGGCTCGCGCGGTCCCAGACCTCGATCAGCATGCGGATGCGGCGGGTGACCAGGTAGGTGCCGCCGCGCAGCCAGGCAGGCTCGGCGTCGGGGGCGACCCAGACGTGGTCGGCGAGAGCACGTTCGTCCTCGAGCTTGATGTTGTTCGTCCCGTCCTTGAAGCCCATGAGGTTGCGCGGTGTCGCCTGGGCGCGGCTCGTGGTCGACGTCCTGCCGAACCCGAGCTGCGACCAGCGCATCACCACGCTCCCGCGCCCGATGCGCGCCAGGTTGCGCACGGCGTGGAACG
>DATBLE010000032.1:0-16152 GCA_036555585.1 Gaiellaceae bacterium | reverse complement strand
TCGTCGTGGCGCTTCTGCTCGTCGACCTCGTCGCCTTCGGCGGCCGGTCGGGAGAGGTATCGCTCCGCCGGGCCGTCTGGTGGAGCGTCGGCTGGACGCTGCTCGGGATCGGTTTTGCCGGATTCTTGTGGTGGTGGCAAGGCCGGACGCCGGCGGGCGAGTACCTCTCGGGCTTCCTGATCGAGAAGTCGCTCTCGATCGACAACCTGTTCGTCTTCGCGCTCGTCTTCGCCTACTTCGGCGTCCCGGCCGCCTCGCAACGCCGCGTCCTGTTCTGGGGCATCGTCGGCGCGATCGTCCTGCGGGCGATCTTCATCTTCGCCGGGGCCGCTCTCCTCGACGCGTTCCACTACACCGTCTACGTCTTCGGCGGATTCCTCGTGCTCACCGGATTGCGGATGACCAGGCACTCCGGCGTCGAGATCCATCCCGAGCGGAACCCGGCGCTCACCCTGCTCGGCCGCGTCCTGCCGCTGGCGAGGAGCTACGACGGCGAGCGATTCGTCATTCGGGAGCAGGGGCGTCGGTTCGCGACCCCGCTCGCAGCCGCGCTGGTGCTCGTGGCGACCTTCGATCTGGTCTTCGCGGTGGACTCGATTCCGGCGATCTTCGCCGTCACGCGCGAGACGTTCCTGGTGTGTGCGGCGAACGCCTTCTCGCTGCTCGGACTCGCTTCGCTCTACTTCGTTCTCGCCGAGTTGCTCGGGCGCTTCCACTACTTGAACGTCGGCCTCGGCCTGATCCTGGTCTTCGTCGGGACGAAGATGGCCGCTGCCGACCTCTACGAGCTGCCGGTCTGGGCGTCGCTGGTGGTGATCGCCGGCGTCCTCGGCGCCGCCGTCGGGGCGTCGCTGGTCCGCCCTGGGCCCTACCGGCCGGCAGTCCCGATGGAAGGAGGCTCGTGATTCGTCCCGGCCGTCATCCTCGCGCTGGACCAGGGCGGAGCGTGCCTAGACTGCCGGACATGCTCGAGCCCGAACGGATCGTCCGCCTCGACGAGGACGCAGTCGTCGTCCTCGACCAGCGACGGCTTCCCGACGAGGAGGTCGACCTCGTCTGCCGGTCCGCGCAGGAGCTTGCGGAGGCGATCCGCGTGCTCGCCGTGCGGGGGGCGCCCGCGATCGGGATCGCCGCCGCCTACGGCTACGCGCTGGCGGCACAGCGCGGAGAAGACCTGGAGGCGGCCGTGTCGACGCTGTCCGGGGCGCGGCCGACCGCCGTCAATGTCGCCTGGGCGCTCGCGGAGATGCGCGGCTGGGACGGAGATCCGGCCGAGCGGGCGCGGCAGATCCACGCGGAGGAGGTCGAGCGCTGTCGCGCGATGTCCGCCCATGCTGCCGCGCTGCTCGAGCCGGGGACGCGCGCGCTCACGCACTGCAATGCCGGCGGGCTCGCGACCGGGGGGTACGGGACTGCGGTCGGGGCGATTCGCGCCGCCTGGGAGCGGGGACTGCTGGAGCACGTGCTCGTCGACGAGACGCGACCGTTGCTCCAGGGAGCCCGGCTGACGGCCTGGGAGCTGGAGGAGGCGGGCATCCCGCACGCGGTGATCGCCGACTCCGCCGCCGGCGCGCTGATGGCGCGCGGAGACGTCGACGTCGTGATCACGGGCGCCGACCGCATCGCCGCCAACGGCGACACTGCGAACAAGATCGGAACCTATGCGCTCGCCGTTCTCGCCGCCCATCACGGCATCCCCTTCTACGTCGTCGCGCCGAGCTCGACGGTCGACCTGGAGACGCCGGACGGCTCGGAGATCCCGATCGAAGAGCGATCCGGCGACGAGCTGACCACCCGGTTCGCCGCCCGCAATCCCGCCTTCGACGTCACGCCCGCCGGACTGATCACGGCGGTCGTCACGGAGCACGGGGCCCATCGAGCGCCCTACTCGGAGTCGCTCGCCGGCGCGGTCGTCGCATGAGGGCGATCATGCTCGCCGCCGGGTACGCGACCCGTCTGCGCCCCCTGACCGACACGGTGCCCAAGCAGCTCCTGCCCGTCGGCGGCCGGCCGATGATCGACTGGGTCTGCGACAAGGTCGACGAGGTGGCCGACGAGGTCCACCTGGTCACGAACGCGCGCTTCGCCGGCCTCTTCGAGGAGTGGGCGGCGGGGCGCACCGGCGTGACCGTCCACGACGACGGCACCCGATCGAACGAGGACCGGCTCGGCGCCATCGGCGACATCGCGTTCGTCCTCGAGCGGGCGGGGACGGACGACGACCTGCTCGTGATCGCCGGCGACAACCTGTTCGACTTCGCGCTCGGCGACTTCGTGTCGTTCACGCGGCAGCACGGGGTCGCCAGCGCCGTCGCAGTCTACGACTGCGGCGACCTCGAGCTCGCTGCGCAGTACGGCGTCGTCGAGGCGGCCCCGGACGGTCGGGTCACCGGCTTCGAGGAGAAGCCCGCGGAGCCGCGCAGCACGCTGGTCGCCACCGCGGCCTACCTGTACCACCGGACGCACGTGCAGCTGATCGAGCGGTACCTCGCCGAGGGCAATCCTCCGGACCAGCCCGGGCGCCTCGTCGCCTGGCTCTATCCGCGGGAACCGGTCTACGCCTACCGCTTCCCCGGTCGCTGGTTCGACATCGGTGACCCCGACCAGCTCCTCGAGGCGGACAACAGCTGGCGCGAGCGCGCGGGGCTGCCGCGGCGCGACCGGTACTCGCCGCTGGACTAGCCAGGCGGGGCCGGAGGTCTCTGCGCCGGAGGCGAGCCGGGGGGCGGCGGCGGGGGCCGTCGCCGGACGACCCACCTGCCCCACCAGCTCAGCCCGGGGTGATCGGGATCGTTCGCGCCCCAGCGGAACGGCTTCTTCCGCGGCGGCTGCGGAGGTGGCGTTGCCATGCCGCGAAGTTACACCCTCGTCGCTCTTCTGTCACACACCCGTGCGCCGGTGGCGCCTACCGTGACTCCATGTGCTGCTCGATCTCCTCTTTCCGCGACGCTGCGTCGTCTGCGGCTTGCCGGGAGCCACCGTGTGCGCGTCCTGCGCCACGGTCCTGCCGCGCCTGGCCGGCCCGTTCTGCGCCCGGTGCGGTGCCCCGGTCGCCTGGCCCGTCCGTCGCTGCCGCGAATGCGCCGGGCGGCGGGTCGCATTCGAGTCTGCGCGGGCGGCGGTCGAGTACGAGGGCGGTGTCCGCCTGGTCGTCTCCGCGTGGAAGGAACGCGGCCTCCGCGATCTGGCCGCGCTCGCGGCTGCGATCGTGGTCGAGGTCGTCCCGCAGCCCTCCTGCCGCACGATCACGTTCGTCCCGCCTGACGGTGACCGCAGCCTGAGGCGCGGTCACCACCCGCCGGCACGGCTCGCGGGCGAGCTCGGTCGCCGGTGGGCGCTGCCGGTCTTGCCGGTGCTCGAGCGGGCCCGGTCGCTGCGGCCGCAGCGCGGCCTGAGGCGCGACGAGCGGCGCCGCAACGTCCGCGGCGCGTTTCGCGCGGCGCCGGTCGGCGGGCGCGTGCTCCTGGTCGACGACGTCTACACCACGGGCGCGACCGTCTCGGCGGCGGCGAGCGCGCTCCGCGGGGCCGGCGCGTACGCGGTCGACGTGGTCACGTTCGCGCGGGCGGTGAGGCGCTGACATCGTCTAGGGTGAGGGCAGCCACCCTGTGAGAAGGGGGAACCGAGATGCGCCTGCAGGTCAAAGGCAAGAACGTCGAGATCAGCGACGCGATCCGGTCCTATGCCGAGGAGAAGCTCGGGAAGCTCGGGCGGCAGCTCGCCGACCCGACCCAGGTCGAGCTCGAGCTCGCGGTCGAGAAGAACCCCTCGATCGCCGACAAGATCGTCGCCGAGGCGACGATCTGGACGAAGGGGCCGACGCTGCGCGCGAAGGAGCGATCGACCGACATGCGCGCGTCGATCGATCTCCTCACCGACAAGCTGGAGCGCCAGGTCACGCGCTACCGCGAGAAGCGCCGCCGTCGCGGCCAGCGCGAAACGGCCGGCCACGTCGCCGAGGCCAACGGCTCCATTCCGACCGACGAGGAGGGCGGGCCCGTGATCGTCAAGACGAAGCAGTTCACGATGCACCCGATGAGCGCCGAGGAGGCGGTTCTCCAACTCGAGCTCGTCGGCCACGACTTCTTCGTCTTCCGACATGTCGAGACCGGGGAGATCAACGTCGTCTACCGCCGGCACGACGGCGGCTACGGCCTGATCGAGCCGAGCTAGCGCGAGGCACGTGGGCCTGTTCCGGCGGCGCGAGCCGCTCCACGAGCAGCTCGCGCGGGCAGGCGGCCTCGACCTCGACCCTGTCGCCGAGCCGCGGCCGCCAGGGCGCGCCGACGCATCCAGCAGTGCCTGGGCGGAGACCGGCATCCACGGCGTGCCCCGGGCGCGCGAGTGGGACGCCGTCGTGACCGTCGAGGCGGAGGGCGTGGAGGGCGATCGCGCGCGGTTCGTCGCCCTCCGCGACGACACGCTCGTCGTCGAGGAGGGCGAAGACGTCGAGTCGCTCGCGACGGCGCTCGACCAGGTCGCGAACCTGCCCTATCGAGCCGAGGCGACGCGACGCGGCGAGTCCCAGTGGGCAGTCGGCGTCCGGGAGATCGACGTCGTCGAGCTCCCCGACGACCCGGGCGGGGAGGAGCTGACGCTGACCGTTCACGAGGGCGAGCAGACCTTGCTCGTCGACGGCGCGCACGCGTTCGGCTCGCTTCCGGCGCTCGAGCGCTTGGGCCAGACGAGAGGGCAGTCCTACGTCGTCCGGGCCAGGCGCCTCGAGGGAACCGCCTGGGAGGTCGAGGTGCTGCCGCTCTAGCGGATCGCCGACTGGACGCGGGCCATCGCGACCGAGGCAACGCGGCGACTGATCGCGTAGCTCAGGCCGTTGTGCTCGAGGACCGCGAACGTCGCCCGCCGGAGGGGCACGTCCGTGCCGGTCGAGACGCGCCGGCCGCGGATCTGGGCACCGAGCCGGTAGAGCACGATTCCCTCCGCGTAGTCGAGCATCCGCCCGGCCGCGGGGATCGCGAGCTTCCTCACGGAGGCGCCGTTCCGGATCTCGATCCTGCCACCGGACAGCTGGACGACGAGACCGACGCCGGCGAGCGCGAACTCCTGCACCGAGCCGGGCGCGAATGCATACGTCTGACGGACGGCGCCCGTGGGAGAGAGCACGTAGCAGCGTCCGCCGGCGACGAAGGCGGCGACGGCCGTCCCGTAGGTGGTCGTGTTCGTCACACGGGCGGGCGCGTTCCAGACGTAGGCCCTCGCCCCGTTCGCCCTCAACACCTTGACCGTCGAGCCGACCGAGTACGGCATCACCTGCTCCGAGGCGACGCCCAGCACGATCGGCGGCGGCGCGTCCACGTCCACCTCCCGGAGCTCGAGCCTGCGCTCGGTCGGTCGCGTCGTCGTCGCCGTCTCGAGCAGCCAGTCGCGGAGGTTGCCGCCTGCGTACGCCAGCCACATCGCGCGGTTGCCGGCGACGGCGATGTCGGTGACGCCGCTCCCTGTCGACGGCCCCTGGCGGCAGAGCAGGTCGGTGTGCCGGCCCAGCTGGTAGACGCCGCGGGTGACCAGGTTCCAGAGCTCGACGTGCGGGCCGCAATGGCCGGCGTAGGGCCCCGACAGAAACGCGACCGAGGAGCTGCTGCGGGCGAGCGCCCGGACGGGGCCGGGGCTGCTGACGGTGCGGTCCGGGCCGGCGGCCGAGGCCGAGGCCGCGCCGACGAGGATGACCGCCGCCGTGACGAGCGCCCTCATCGTGCGAATGGTGCCCTCCGGGACGGCTACCCTGTACTCGTGGCCGGACAGGATCTCGGCGGGTTCGAGAAGTTCCTCCGCGCGGGCGAGGGGCGGCGGGTCAAGCGGCTGTCGGGTCAGGCGGCCTACATCACCTCCCTCGAGCCCGACTTCCGGAAGCTCTCCGACGACGAGCTGCGCGCGAAGACGGCCGAGTTCCGGCAGCGGCTGGAGAACGGGGAGGAGCTCGAAGACCTGCTGTTCGAGGCTTTCGCGGCCGTCCGCGAGGCGCGCCTGCGCGAGTCCGACCAGCGCATGTTCGACGTGCAGCTGATGGGCGGCATCGTCCTGCACGAGGGCGACATCGCCGAGATGAAGACAGGCGAGGGCAAGACCTTCGTCGCCAGCCTGCCGCTCTACCTGAACGCGCTCGCCGGCAAGGGCGTCCACCTGGTCACGGTCAACGACTACCTGGCCAAGCGCGACGCCGAGTGGAACCGCGGCGTCTACGAGCGGCTCGGGATCACGGTCGGCGCGATCGAGAACATGCTCCCGTTCTCGGAGCGCAAGGCGGCCTACGACTGCGACATCACCTACGGCACGAACTCGGAGTTCGGCTTCGACTACCTGCGCGACAACATGGCCGTCTCGCTCGAGCAGTGCGTCCAGCGCGGCCACGCGTACGCGATCGTCGACGAGGTCGACTCGATCCTGGTCGACGAGGCCCGGACGCCGCTGATCATCTCCGGCGAGCCGGAGACCGCGGCCCAGGTCTACGTCGACTTCGCGCGCGTGGCGCGTACGCTCACCGGCTACCCGCAGCCGAAGGCGAAGCCCGGCGGCGGCCCGGTCGAGGCCGACATCCCCGAGGGGACCGACTTCCTCTACGACGAGAAGTTCAAGACGGTCGCGCCGCTCGAGGCCGCGATCGAGAAGATCGAGCGCGCGCTCCGCATCGAGAACCTGTACGACCCGCGCAACGTCCAGCTCGTCAATCACCTCAACCAGGCGCTGAAGGCCCAGGCCCTGTACCAGCGCGACGTCGACTACGTCGTCCAGGAGGGCGAGGTCAAGATCGTCGACGAGTTCACGGGCCGGATCATGGAGGGGCGCCGCTGGTCGGAGGGCCTGCACCAGGCGGTGGAGGCGAAGGAGGGCGTCCGCATCCAGGAGGAGCACGTCACGCTGGCGACGATCACGCTCCAGAACTACTTCCGGCTCTACGAGAAGCTGGCCGGGATGACCGGCACGGCGAAGACCGAGGAGAAGGAGTTCGTCGAGATCTACGGCACGCACGTCGTCGAGATCCCGACCAACCAGCCGGTCGCGCGCGACGACAAGAACGACTTCATCTACAAGACCGTGGACGGCAAGTTCACCGCCGTGATCGAGGACATCAAGGAGCGGCACGCGAAGGGCCAGCCGGTCCTCGTCGGCACGATCGCCGTCGAGACCTCCGAGCACCTGTCCGAACGCCTGACGCGCGCCGGGATCAAGCACAACGTCCTGAACGCGAAGGAGCACGCCCGCGAGGCCGAGATCATCAAGGACGCGGGCCAGGTCGGCGCGGTCACGATCGCGACCAACATGGCCGGCCGCGGCGTCGACATCAAGCTCGGCGACGGCGTCGTCGACCTCGGTGGGCTCTACGTGCTCGGCACCGAGCGGCACGAGGCGCGGCGCATCGACAATCAGCTACGCGGCCGCTCCGGCCGCCAGGGCGACCCCGGCGAGTCGCGCTTCTACCTCTCCGCCCAGGACGACCTGGTGCGCCTGTTCGCGGGCGACCGGATCTACCGGATCATCGAGCGGTTCAAGATCCCGGACGACCAGCCGATGGAGGCGAAGCTCCTCTCGAAGCAGATCGAGAACGCGCAGAAGAAGGTCGAGGAGCAGAACTTCGTCTCGCGGAAGAACGTTCTCAAGTACGACGACGTGATGAACAAGCAGCGCGTCGTCATCTACGAGCAGCGCCGGCGCGTGCTCGAAGGCGAGGACTTCTCCGAGGAGATCAAGGGCTGGATCGAGGAGGTCATCGGCAGGGCTGTCGAGACCTTCGTCGACGCGGAGAGCGGCGATCCCGACCTCGACGCGCTCACGCAGGCGATGCAGCAGCTCTACGCGGGGGAGATCACCGCCGACGAGCTGCGCGAGGACGGTGTGACCGATCCCTCGGCGCTGGTCGAGGAGTTCATCGAGGACGCGCAGGAGGAGTACGCGGGCAAGGAGGAAGAGATCGGGCCGGAGCTGATGCGCGAGCTCGAGCGGTTCGTGATCCTCCAGGTCGTCGACACCCGCTGGCGCGAGCACCTCGAGAACATGGACTACCTCCGCGAGGGCGTTCACCTCCGGGCGATGGCGCAGAAGGACCCGCTCGTCGAGTACACGGCCGAGGGACACGCGATGTTCCAGGAGCTCAATGCCCAGATCCGCGAGGAGGTGCTGACGCTCCTCTACCACGCGCAGCTCCAGCCGGAGGGCGCGGAGGAGGATCTCCGCGCCGTCCAGGAGGCGTCGGCCGTCGGCAACGGCGGGCTCTCGTACGAGCACGAGTCGGAGGCAGGGGCCGCGGTGATCGCGGGTGCGCTCGGCGGGGAGGCCGGGAGCGTCAGCACGCTCTCCCGCCCGCAGCAGCGGAAGGTCGACGAGCGCGAGAAGCTCGGCCGCAACGACCCGTGCTGGTGCGGCTCGGGCAAGAAGTACAAGAAGTGCCACGGGGCATGACCGCGTCGTTCCGCTAGACGTGCTCCGGCCGCCGTCGCCGCCGCTCGCGGACGACGCGATCCGGCTCGACCCGGTCGACGCGCGCCACGTGGACGACTTCGAGCGCCTCGTTGCCGACCCGGAGATCGTCGAGAACACGCGCGTTCCGGGCAATGCGCTGCCGGGCTTCGCCGCGACGTGGGTCGGTCGGTACGAGGAGGGCTGGCGCGACGGCTCCAGGGCGGGGTTCGCGATCGTGTCTCTCGGCGGCGAGTTCCTCGGCATGGCCGGGATCGTCGATCTCGACCTCGACGCGCGCCAGGGCGAGATCGGCTACCTGGTCGTCGAGGAGGCACGCGGCAGGGGAGTCGCCGGGCGGGCGCTGCGGTTGGTGACGGACTGGGCGCTCGGCGACCTGGGGCTCGCGCGGGTGGAGCTGCTGATCGGCGTCGCGAACGCTCCCTCCATCCGGGTGGCCGAGCGGGCGGGCTACCGCCGCGAAGGCGTTCTCCGCTCGCTCCATCTCGAGGGCAACCGGCGCGCGGACATGGCCGTCTACTCGCTCCTGCCCGGCGATCCGCGCTGATCCGGCGGGCGGCGATTGCGCCGGACAGGCTGCTGCGACCTCTGCCCAGACCCCCGCCCCGGGGTGGGGGAGTGCCCCGTTCCCCTGCCGTCGAGGCTACCTGCCGGCTGCGCACGCGTCTGTGTCGATTCCGAGCCGAGTTCGTCGCAGCACGATCCATCCGCTCCGCTCGGCTAGCCTTACGCCATGGCAGAGGCACCCGAGCAGACGCTCGACCAGCAGCTCGAGGAGATCGGGACCCAGCTCGCCTGGGTCCGTGATTACCTTTGACCCGGACCAGCTGACGGCGCGCGCAGCCGAGCTCGAGGAGGCAATGGCGGCACCGGGGTTCTGGGACGATCAGCAGCGTGCTGCGGCGATCAGCACCGAGCACTCGCGGGTGACGAAGCGGCTCGAGCGGTTCCGCCGGCTCGACCAGGAGTACCGCGACGCCCGCGAGCTCGCCGCGATGGACGGCGACATGGACGACGAGATCGCGGCCAGCCTGCTCCCGCTCCGCGCCGAGCTGGCCCGCCTGGAGGAGGACGCGCTGTTCAACGGCGAGTACGACGGCGGCGACGCCGTCGTGACGATCCATGCCGGTGCCGGCGGAACCGACTCGCAGGACTGGGCCGAGATCCTCCTGCGCATGTACCTGCGCTGGGCCGAGGGGCGCGCCTTCCGGACCGAGCTGCTCGAGGCCAGCCCGGGGGAGGAGGCGGGGCTCAAGTCGGCGACCTTCACCGCACGCGGCGAGAACGCCTACGGGGTCTTCAAGGCGGAGCGGGGCGTCCATCGTCTCGTCCGCCTCTCGCCGTTCGACTCGGCGCATCGCCGCCACACGTCGTTCGCGCAGGTGATCGTCAGCCCGTTGCTGGCCGAGGACGAGGCCGGGGAGATCGACGAGGCCGACCTCCGGATCGACACCTACCGGGCGAGCGGCGCCGGCGGGCAGCACGTGAACAAGACCGACTCCGCCGTCCGGGTCACGCACCTGCCGACCGGAATCGTCGTCCAGTGCCAGAACGAGCGCTCGCAGACCTCGAACAAGCAGACGGCGCTGCGGATCCTGCGCTCACGGCTCGCCGAGCTGGAGCAGGAGCGACGCGAGGCCCAGCTCGCGAAGGAGCGGGGAGCGGTGCAGGAAGCCGACTTCGGGAGTCAAATTCGCAGCTATGTGCTGCACCCGTACCAGCTCGTCAAGGATCACCGCACCGACGTGGAGGCCGGGAACGCCCAGGGCGTACTCGACGGCGACCTCGACGAGTTCGTACACGCCTACCTTCTTGCCCGGGCGGCGGGAAGGGCCATGTAGCCATGGACTCGGCTAGAATCGATCTTCCCCCGACGAGTGCGGCCCCGGGTTCTGCCGAGCGTGCCAATGGTGATGTGCCGCACACACTTCCGGTGCAGCAAGCAGACGACCTCCAGATCGAACCGCTAGCCCTCGCAGAGCCGGAGCTGCGCCCGGCCGCCGCCTCCGCGGCGGCGATGATCGTCTTCGAGGCGGTGACGAAGGTCTACGACCCGGACGTCGTCGCCCTCCGAGACGTCTCGTTCGCGATCGAGAAGGGAGAGTTCGTCTTCGTCGTCGGCGCGTCCGGCTCGGGCAAGTCGACGATCATCAGACTGGTGCTGAAGGAGCTCGAGCCGACGAGGGGGCGCATCATCGTCGGGGGCCGCGACCTCGGCCGGCTGAAGCACTCGAAGGTGCCGCTCCTTCGCCGGAACCTCGGCTGCGTCTTCCAGGACTTCAAGCTGCTGCCCAACCGGACCGCCGCCGAGAACGTCGCCTACGCGCTGAAGGTGCAGGGCGACCGGCCGGAGTCGATCCGCAAGAAGGTGCCGGAGGCGCTCTCGCTGGTCGGCCTCGCCCACAAGGCGACCTCACTCCCCGGGGAGCTCTCGGGCGGCGAGCAGCAGCGCGTCTCGATCGCGCGCGCCGTCGTCAATCACCCGCCGCTCCTGATCTGCGACGAGCCGACCGGCAACCTCGATCCCGACACCTCGGTCGGGATCATGCAGCTGCTCTACCGGATCAACCGCGCCGGGACGACGGTGCTGATGGTCACGCACGACCGCGAGATGGTGGACAAGATGCGCAAGCGTGTGATCGCACTCGACAGCGGCCGGCTCGCGCGCGACGAGCGCCGCGGTGGGTACACGACCGAATGACGCGCCTGCGGATGATCATCGGTGAGGCGTGGCGCTCGATCACGGCGAGCATGTCGACGACGGTCGCGGCGACGATGACCGTGCTCGTCGCGATGCTCGTGCTCGGAACGACGATCGGCCTGGGCACGTGGGTCCTGTCGTACAGCGACCACCTCAAGCAGCAGCTGCTCGTCAAGGTCTACTTCAAGAACGACCGCACGGCGCAGCAGATCAACGCGATCGGGCGGCGGTTCGACCCGAAGGTGAACCCGCTGGTCGAGAAGCTGACCTTCGTGTCGAAGGAAGAGGCGCTGAAGATCATGCAGAAGCGGCTGCCCCAGCTGAACAAGGGGCTCGCCTACAACCCGTACCCGGACGCGTACGAGATTCGCCCCACCAAGGGCGAGTACATCAACGACATCCGCAACCAGCTCCGACCCATCCCGGCGGGCGTCGACCGGGTCAACGACGGAGGCAGCACCTCGCACAGGGTGCTCAAGGTCGGCGGGATCATCTCCGTCGTTTGCCTGATCGGCGTGCTGTTGCTCCTGATCGCGTCCACGCTCCTGATCGCCAACACCATCCGGCTCTCGATTTTCGCCCGGCGGCGCGAGATCGAGGTGATGAAGCTCGTCGGAGCGACCAACTGGTTCGTCCGCGGCCCGTTCATGGTCGAGGGCCTGATCTGCGGGCTGGCCGGGTCGATCGCGGCCGTGGTGCTGCTCGTGGTCGGCAAGGCGGTCGTCCTGCCGTCGATCGGGCTCCATCACTCGAAGGACGCGCACGCGATGGCGTTCGAGCTGAATGCCCTGATCCTGATCGGCATCGGCCTGGCCCTCGGCGTCTCCGGGACGGGCCTCACGCTGCGGCGATTCCTCCAGGTCTAGCGACCGCGGCCCCGGCTCTCTCTGCGAAGTCACGAACTCGGCACGGAGCGTCACAGACACGTGACATCCTCCTCGCTACGCTCGCAGTGGGTGGTGGGCCGGGGTGCCCCGACAGGTGAGCGGTAGGTTCGGCCGGGATGGAGCCGGTGCGGACAGTGGTGGAAGTGGCTGGCCGGGGCAAGCTGGTCGTGGGTGAGCCGTACTTCTCGCCGGGTGCGCCGATCGTGCTCGACCGCAAGGCGCTGCACGGAGCCGAGCGCGGTGACCTCGCCGTGGTCGCGAGCGGACGGGGGCGGGCGAAGGTCGAACGGGTCCTCGGCGCCGCGAAGCGGATCGACTCTGTGCTCGAAGGACTGCTGGTCGAACGGGGAGCGCGTGTCCGGTTCGAGCCGTTCGATCCGTCGGGACCCGGCGTGGATGGGCGGACCGACCTGCGCGACCTGACCACCTTCACGATCGACCCGGACACGGCGAAGGACTTCGACGACGCGATCTCGGTGTGTCGCGAGGGCGACGGCGTCCGTGCCTGGGTGCACATCGCCGACGTCTCCGCGTTCGTCCCCGCGGGCTCACCGCTCGACCACGGTGCGGCCGGACGGGCGTTCTCGACCTACGTGCCCGGCCTGGTGGCGCCGATGCTGCCGCCCGAGCTCTCGGACGACGCCTGCTCGCTGCGGCCGCAGGTCGACCGCCTCTGCGTGACCGTCGAGCTCCCGCCGCGGGGAGAGCCGCTCTTCTACCGCTCCGTGATCCGCAGCGACGCCCGCCTCACCTACGGCCAGGCGCAGCGCCGCGACGCCCCCGCGCAGGTCGCGGACGAGCTCGAGCTCGCCGCCTCCCACTCCGGCGAGCTGCGCCGCCGGCGGTTCGCCCGCGGCACGCTCAGGGTCGAGCGGCCGGAGATCGCGTTCGACTTCGACGGGGAGGGCGGCGTCGCGGCGGCGCGGTGGGAAGGCGAGCCCGAGGCGCACGCGCTCGTCGAGGAGCTGATGATCGCGGCGAACGAGGCGGTCGCCGGCCTGCTCGCCGGCCGCAACCGGGAGGCGCTCTACCGCGTCCACGAGCGGCCGGACCCGCAGTCGGTCTCGCTGCTCGTCGCCAAGCTCGCGGACCTCGACGTGCCGACGCCGCCCGTGCCCGAGCGGCCGAGCGCGGGCGAGGCCGCCCGGGCGGCGGCGGAGATCAGCGAGGGGGTGATCGACTACGTCGCCCGCTCCGGCCGCGGCCGGGAGGCGTTCCCGGCGCTCGTCCTGCGGGCGCTGAAGCAGGCGCGCTACGACCCGCGCAACCTCGGCCATTCCGGCCTGGCTAGCCCGGCGTACTGCCACTTCACGAGCCCGATCCGCCGCTACCCCGATCTCGTCGTCCACCGTGCGCTCCTGCGCGAGCTCGGCGCCTCGGACGAGCCGCTCCCCGACCGGCTCGGCGACGTCGCAGAGCACACCTCCGCCCGCGAGCGGGAGGCGGCCGAGCTCGAGTACCTCGCCGACGACATCTGCCTCGCCTGGCTCCTCGAGCGGGTGCTGTTCGAGCGCGGCTGGGACGAGGCGTTCGAGGGCGAGATCACCGGCGTCATCCCCTCGGGGCTGTTCGCCCGCTTCGGCGAGGTGTTCGAGGGATTCCTCCCGGCGCGGCGGATGCACGGCGACTACTTCGAGCTGAATGCGCTCGGCACCGCATTGGCGGGGCGGCGCGGGGGAGGGGTGTTCCGGCTCGGCGACCCGATCGGCGTGCGCGTCGAGGAGATCCGCCGCTGGGAAGGGAAGGTCGAGCTTTCGCTCGCAGAGGCGTAGTCTCCGGTGCTAGGGCGAGTACGGGCGGACGGGATTGACGGCGACCGCGCCGCCGTCGACCGAGTAGACGTCGCCGGTCACGAACGACGCCTCGTCGCTGAGCAGGAAGGCGACCACGGCGGCGACCTCGTCCGTAGATCCCGGGCGCTGCATCGGAGCGAGCCTGGCCCGGGCGGTCGTTCCCGATTCGCCCGTCGCGCTCGTCGTGGGCGGTCCGAGCAGGTTCGTCGGGACGATGCCGGGGGCGACCGCGTTCACCCGGATGCCGATCGGCCCGCCGTAGACGGCGGCCGAGCGCATCAGGCCGACGATCGCGTGCTTGCTGGTGTGGTACGCGACGAGGTCGGCGCCGCCGCCGAGCGAGCAGATCGACGCGGTCGTGACGATCGCGCCCGTGCCGCCCTGCCGGGCGTATTGCCGGAACGCCGCCCGCAGGCCGAGAAAGACGCCGCGGACGTTCACGGCCAACACGCGGTCGAACTCCTCGACGGTCGCGTCGGGCAGGAGCGCCAGGGTCCCGGCGATGCCGGCATTGAGGTGGTGCAGGTCGATGCGCCCGAACCGCTCGACCGCGGCCTGCGTGTAGCGCTCGACGTCCTCCTCCCGGGAGACGTCCCCCTCGACCACAAGGGAGTCGGCGCCCAGCGAGCCGGCGACCTGCTCGGCGCCCGCGCCGTCGGTGTCCACGAGCACGACGATCGCCCCCTCGCCGGCCAGCCGGCCCGCCACGCCCGCTCCGATGCCGCTGGCCGCCCCGGTGACGACGGCGACCTTGCCGGCCAGTCCACGCAACGCCATGGCTTTCCCCCTCCGATCCGACTTGACACGACGACGGTCGAGCTAGCAGGATTGCCATATTGACAGACGATCGGTCAAGACGACAGGCTGACGGGCAGGCGGGACGATGAGCGCTCCGGCCGAGCCCAGCCCGATCGGCGAGGCGCCGGACCTCGCGCCCCAGCTCGAGCGGGTCGCGGCGCCGCTTCGCACCCAGGTCTCCGACATCCTCCGGCGCGAGATCGTCGAGATGCGGCTCCGGCCGGGGCAGCGGCTCGTCGAGCGCGAGCTGATGGAGCGGATCGGGGTGTCGCGGACGACGATCCGCGAGGCGCTGCGCGAGCTCGCCGCCGAGGGCCTCGTCACGACCATCCCGCAGAAGGGCGCGATCGTCGCCATCCCCTCGCCGAAGGAGGCGGCGGAGGTGTACGAGGTTCGGGCGCTGCTCGAGGGCCTGGCCGCGCGCGAGTTCGTGAGCAACGCGTCCGACGCCCACGTGGCGGCGCTGCGCGAGGCGATGGCCGAGGTCACGCGCGCGGGCGAGGCCGACGACGCGGAGGGGGTGCTCCACGGCAAGGACCGCTTCTACGCCGTGCTCTTCGAGGGCGCCGACAACGAGACGATCCGGAGCATCCTCGGCGGCCTGCAGGCCCGCGTCGCCGTGCTGCGGGCGACGTCGCTGACCGCGCCCGGCCGCCCACGCCAGTCGGTCGTCGAGATCCGCGCGATCGTCGACGCGATCGAGCGGCGCGACGCCGACGCGGCCGCCGCCGCGGCCTCCTTCCACGTGCGGCAGGCGGCGGCGACCGCGTTCCGCCAGATCGAGATCACGCCCTCGTCGTCGGGCGAGGGGGCGGCGGATGCCTGAGGACGGGCGCTTCGAGGAGGGCCTTCGCATCCGGCGCGAGGTCCTGGGCGACTCGCACGTCGACCGCTCGCTGGCGCGGGCCGGCGAGTTCTCGAGGCCGATGCAGGAGTTCGTCACCGAGCATTGCTGGGGCGCGATCTGGTCCCGGCCCGGCCTCGGCCGCCGGGAACGCAGCCTCGTCAACCTCGGCATCCTCACCGCCCTCAACCGCTCGCACGAGCTTCGCGTGCACGTGCGGGGCGCCGTCCGGAACGGCTGCAGTCGCGAGGAGATCCAGGAGGTGCTGCTCCAGGCCGCGATCTACTGCGGCGTGCCGGCGGCGATGGAGTCGTTCCGCGTCGCGGAGGCGGCGCTCGAGGACCTCGAGCACGAGGAGACCGCGGACGGCGCGGCCCCGCCGGTGAGGAGCGGCGAGTGAGCGCCGGGCCGCCGGTCGGCTTCGTCGGGCTCGGCGCGATGGGCACGCCGATGGTGGAGGCGCTCCTCGACGGCGGGTTCCGGGTGGTCGTCGCCGACGTGAGGCCGGAGGCGGCGGAGGCGCTCGCCGAGCGCGGAGCGACTGCGGCGTCCTCGGCGGCAGAGGTCGCCGGGAGTGCCGAGACGGTCCTGGTCAGCCTGCCGACGCCCGACGTCGTCCGGACCGTTGCGGACGAGGTGGCCGCGGCAGGCGGGCTCCGCACCTTCGTCGACCTGTCGACGACCGGGCCGACGGTGACG
>DATBLE010000031.1:0-23661 GCA_036555585.1 Gaiellaceae bacterium | reverse complement strand
GCTGGTCCCGTCTCCGATCAGGGCGCCGTAGAACGCCGGCCCGAACGCGCCGACGACCTGGGCGATCGCGAAGAAGACCGCGATCGCCTCCGCCCGGATCTCGATCGGCCACGTCTCGCTGACGGTGAGGTAGGCGGCGCTCGCTCCGGCAGATGCGAAGAAGAGCGAGGTCGCGTCCAGATGGCCCTCCTGGAAGAGGAGGCCGCTGATCGCGAGCAGCGTGCCCGAGATCAAGTAGGTGCCCGCGATCATCTTCTTGCGCCCCAGGATGTCGAAGAGGGGGCCGAGCACGAGCGGACCGGCCAGGTTGCCGACGGAGAAGGCGAGACCGTACAGCGGGAGATCGGCCTGATCGCCTCGCGGTCGACGTCATGCCGAGGGTGTCCGGCTTGGCGAGCTCGCCCGTGACCGAGCTCGCGATCGTGATCTGCAGCCCGTCGAGGATCCACGCCGCACCGAGGCCGGCGACCATCCGCGTGTGGAACGGCGACCAGCCCAGCCGGTCGAGCCGGGCGGGAATCGTGCTCCTGATCGCCCCCGGTGCGCTTGCGCTCATCTGGATGCCCTCTCAGTACTGGCCGAGCAGCTCGGGGATGACGATCCGCGCGGCGGCCTCCATCAGCGCGAGATGGGAGAACGCCTGCGGGAAGTTGCCCAGATGGCGGCCCGTGTCGGCGTCGAACTCCTCGGCGTAGAGCCCGAGCGGCGACGCGATTCGCAGCAGCTTCTCCATCAGGTCGCGAGCCTGCTGCAGCTCGCCGACGATCGCGAGCGCCGAGACGAGCCAGAACGAGCAGATCAGGAAGGTGCCCTCCTTGCCGGAGAGGCCGTCGTCGGTCTCGTCGGTCCGGTAGCGGAGCACGAAGCCGTTCTCGGTCAGCTCCTCCGAGATCGCCATCACGGTCGCCTGCAGACGCTCGTCGTCGCCGGGCAGGAAGCCGAAGATCGCGGCGAGGAGGACCGACGCGTCGAGCGAGTCGGTCTCGTAGTGCTGGCGCAGCACGCCTCGCTCCGAGACGCCGTGCTCGAGGATGTCCGCACGGATCTCCTCCGCGGTCGCCCGCCAGCCCGCCGCCTTCTCGGTGTCACCGCGGAGCTCGGCCAGGTTGGCGGCCCGATCGAGGGCGACCCAGCCCATCAGCTTCGACGAGACGTAGTGCTGCGGCGCGCCGCGTGCCTCCCAGATGCCCTGGTCGGGCTCCCGCCAGACCTTGGAGGCGCAGTCGGCCTGAGACTCCACGACCGGCCAGAGCCGCTGGGGCAGGCGTCCGCTCTTCCGCGTGTGGAGCAGCAACGAGTCGAGCACCGCCCCGAAGACGTCGTTCTGGCGCTGGTCGAAGGCGCCGTTGCCGATCCGGACCGGCCGGGCGCCCGCATACCCCGAAAGATGGTCGAGGGTCGACTCCGTCAGGTCTCGCCTGCCGTCGATCCCGTACATGATCTGCAGCGACCCGTCCTCGGTCGGCTCGATGTCGGCCACGAACTGCATGAACTCGTCGGCCTCCCAGTCGAGGTTGAGCCAGTGGAGCGCCTGCAGCGTGAAGGTGGTGTCGCGCATCCACGTGTAGCGGTAGTCCCAGTTGCGCTCGCCGCCCGGCGTCTCCGGCAGCGAGGTGGTCAGCGCGGCGACCGTCGCACCGGTCGGCATGTACGTGAGGCCCTTGATGGCGAGCGCAGAGCGCTGCACCGGCTCCCGGAACCGGTGGTCGGGTATGCGTGCCCGCCCGAGCCAGGAGCGCCAGAAGCGCGTGGTCGCCGCCAGCCTCGCCGCGGCCTCGTCGTCGGTCTGCGGCGCTTCGAGCTCCTCGGCCCACGTGAGCGCGCAGAAGGCCCGCTCGCCTGCCGCCAGCACGTGGCGTCCGCGGACCCGGTTGCCCTCGATGCCGAGCGCGAGGTCGGAGACGAGGCGGATGGTCTGGCCGGCGCCGGTGCCGTCGGCCGCTCTCCGGCTTCCGTCGACCATCGTCCACTCGGCCGGCGTGCGGCCGTAGTCGAACGACGGCTCGCAGACGAGCTCGATCTCGACCGAGCCCTCGATGCACTCGACCGTGCGTACGAGCATGTGGTCGCCGTCGTCGTCGGCCGGCGGCCGCGTGTGCGGAGTGATCTCGTCCGGCCTACCGCGTGGGCCCATGGTCAACGCGTCGCGGACGACGATCCAGCCAGCCGGCGTCTTCCACGTCGTCGCCAGCACGTTCGTTCCCGGCTCGTACGCCCGGTCGGCCGGATGGCTGATCCCGTACGGTCCGAGCCGGAAGAACCCGGCCTCCCGGTCGAGCAGGCTCGCGAACACGCTCGGAGAGTCGAACGCGGGCACGCAGAGCCAGTCGATCGCGCCGTCGGGGGCGACGAGAGCGCCCGTGTGGCAGTTGGAGAGGAACGCGTAGTCGGCGATCGGCGTGAACGGCGAGGGAGCCGCCGCGCTCTGCGGCTTCGTCCGCTCAGGGGCAGTGTCGGTCACGAGACGATCCAGGGCCCGTACCAGCGTCCGTGGCCCGCGAGCAACTCGTCGGCCTCCTTGGGGCCCCAGCTGCCCGGCGCGTAGGCATGCACGGGCGGCGGGTTGTCGAGCAGCGGCTGCATGACGCGCCAGGTTTCCTCGACGCCGTCCTGCCGCGTGAAGCGAGAGCTGTCGCCGACCAGCGCCGCGTGCAGCAGCACTTCATAGGGGGTCGGCCCTTCGCCGCCCTGCTCCGCGAACTCCATGTCGAGCTCGATCGGCTTCTCGCCGGGGGCATCTGCCCGATGCGCCTCGACGACGAGCCTGATCCCCGGCGAGGGATCGAGCTTGATCACGAGCTGGTTCGGCTCCAGCGCCCGGTCGAGCATGTGAAAGCCGAGCTTCGGCGGATGCTTGAAGACGAGCCGCAGCTCAGTCTGCGTGACGGGCAGCCGCTTGCCGGTGCGGATGAGGAACGGCACGCCCGCCCACCGCCAGCTCTCGATCTCGAGGCGCAGGGCGGCGTAGGTCTCGGTCGTGGAATCCGGCGCCACGCCGTCGATGGACCGATACCCGTCGTACTGGCCGCGCACGTAGTGCGCCGGGTCCGCCTCGACGATCGACTTGAAGAGCGCGACCTGCGCGTCCTTGATCGTCTCGGGCTCGCCGCGCGCCGGCGCCTCCATCGCGCAGGCGGCGACCACCTGCATCAGGTGGTTGACGACGACGTCGCGAAGCGCCCCGACAGGGTCGTAGAAGTGGCCGCGATCCTCGACGCCGAAGTCCTCCGCCATCGTGATCTCGACCGCCGACACGTAGGTCCGGCTCCACAGCGGCTCCAGCATCGAGTTCGCGAACCGGAGGTGGATGATCTCCTCCAGGCCCATCTTTCCGAGGTAGTGGTCGATCCGGTAGAGCTGCGACTCGTCGATGTACTGGTGCAGCTCCGCGGCGAGGGCGCGGGCCGAGTCACCGTCGTGGCCGAACGGCTTCTCGACGACGACGCGGGCATTGGTCGTGAGCCCGGCATCCGAAAGACCCTTGACCACGCGTCCGAAGAGGAAGGGCGGGATCTCCAGGTAGAAGACCGGCTGCTCGGCATCCGGGATCGCCGCCGCCACCCGCTCGTAGGTCGCCGCATCGGCGAAGTCGCCGGAGACGTAAGAGAAGCGGTCGGTCAGGCGCTTGAACACTCCTTCGTCGAGGTTTTCACCGGTGCCGACGATCGACTCCCGTGCACGTTCCACAAGCTGGTCGACGCTCCAGTCGTCGACCGCCACGCCCACGATCGGACAGTCGAGGAGGCCGCGGCGTTCCAGCCGGTACAGCGACCGAAATGTCATCACCTTCGCCAGATCGCCCGTGATCCCGAAGATCACGAAGACGTCCGCAGCCTTCTGCGGCGACGCTCTCGCGGAGCCCGCTTGGGGTCGGGCCGAGACGGTCGCTCCGGCTGTCATACGACACTCCTCTCGACGATGGGGCGCTCTCGCTGCTTGCGGAACGGTCGGAGCATGACGCCCAGGTAGGTGAGCGGTAACCCCGCCCGCCCGATTCACCTAGGTGAGCGGGTCTTGCTACAGAAGTCCGAGCTCGCGGGCCAGCAGGAGCGCCTGCTTGCGCGAGGAGACCCCGAGCTTGCGGTAGATCGAACGGGTGTGGCTGTGCACCGTGTTGTGCGAGAGGTACAGCTCGCGGCCGATGTCGCGTTCGGAGAGGGGGCCGCCCAGCATGCGCAGGACGTCGAGCTCACGATCGCTCAGGTCAGCCGCCTGCCGACGCTTGCGTGATCGCGGCGCCTGCTCGACGGCTTGCAGCCGCCCACGGAGGATTCCCGGGTCGGGAGCGGAGTCGACGATCTTCTTCGCCTCTCCGATCGCCGCCGCGGCCTCGTCGCGCCGACGGGCACCCAGGAGCACGCGTGCTTGGCAGATCAGCCCGTTCGCAAGCTGGATCGGCTCTCCCGAGGAACGCAGCACGGCCACCCCGTGTGCAAGGTGGAAGAGCGCCTCTCTCGGCTCGCCGCGCGCCGCCAGCGAGACACCCATCGCGATGTGGACTTCCCCGCGCACCCCGTCGGTGCCGTGCGCCCGAGCGAGCTCAGCCGCACGTTCGGCCAGTAGGTGCTGCTCCGCGATCTGGCCTCGCTCGCCGGCGAGGAACGAGCGATAGGCAAGAGCCGACGTCGCGCTGAGCCATCGCTCCGTCGCCTGTCCGACCTCGGCCGTCTCGTCGAACCAGCGGTCTGCGCTCTCGCCGTCACCTCGGTAGTAACAGCCGATCCCGAGCGCCCAGCAGACTGCTGCCCAGGCCGGCGCCTCCTGTGTCTGGAGCTCGGCGGCACGAAGGGCCTGGGCATACCCCGCGCCGACGTCGCCCCAGGGAAACCACGCCCGCAGCGTCGCCAGGCTCGCTTCCAGCGAGCTGAAGCCGTCCGGCAGCACACCTCGACAGGGCCACTCGAGCCGCTCGAGGTCGGCGATCGCCGCGGCTGCCTCGTCGCGTCTCCCGGCCTCCGAGAGCATCCACGCCGCCATGAGCAGGAGTTGCGGGTCCCGGCTCGACAGCTCCGGCGGGAAGCGCTCGAGCCAGGCGAGCGCGGTCGCGCGGCGACCGGTGCTGACGGTCGCGCGCCAAGCCCGCGTGACCAGGGCGATTGCCTCGGGGAAGGCCCCGGCGTCGAGTGCATGCGTGAGCGCTTCCCCGGTCGAGCCGTGATCCCGGTGCCACTCGAACGCCCGCTGATGAAGATTCGGACCGAGCCCCGGCTCGCGGGCCTCGAGCTCGACCCGTAGGAGCTGCGCGAACAGGTGATGGAACCGGTACCACTCGCCGCGGTCGTCGAGCGGGAGCAGGAACAAGTTCCTGCGCGCGAGGTCGGCCAGGAGCTCGGCGCTTCCCTCTCGCTCCAGCACCGCATCGCAGAGCGGGCCGGACATCCGTTCCAGGATCGAGGATCGCAGCATCAGCTCCTGCGTCTGCGCGTCGTGGGCGTCCAGCACCTCGTCGACGAGGAAATCGACGACGTAGCGGTTCCTGCCGCCGAAGTCGCTCGCGAAGGCGCGCGGATCCTTCACGCCTCTCATCGAGAGAGCGGCGAGGTAGAGCCCGGTCGGCCAGCCTTCGGTCCGATCGACGAGACCGCCGAGCACCTCGGATTCGAGATCGAGCTCGAACTGCCCGTTGAGAAGCGCATCCGCCTCCTCGAGAGTGAAACCGAGCTCGTCTGCACGGACCTCGATCAGCTGACCGTGCGCCCGGAGTGCGGCGAGCGGGAGAGCAGGCTCGCTGCGCGACGAGAGCACGAGCTGGAACGACGACGGCGCATGCTCGACGAGCCAGGACACACCGTCGCGAGCCGGGCCGCTCGACAGCAGGTGGAAATCGTCGAGCACGAGGACGGCATCGGTCTGATCCGCGAGTCCGTTGACGATGCGCGGCAGGACGACGTCGGGGATGCGCGCGGCGCCGACCCGTTCCGGCGTGACCGAGACGTCGAACGCCGGACACACCCGCTTGATCGCTTCGTGCACCTGCGACCAGAGCACGACCGGATCGTTGTCGCTCTCGTCGAGAGTCAGCCACGCGACGGGACGTCGCTTCGACTCGAGCCCGCGCCACGACCCCAGCAGCGTGGTCTTGCCGTATCCGGCAGGTGCTGCGACCAGTACGAGCTTGACGCCTGACTCCGCGCGTAACCGCTCGACGAGACGGTCGCGCATCACGGTGTGCGATCTCAGGGACGGCGGATGCAGCTTCGTCTCGAGCAGTTCCGGCATCCTCACGCCCCCTCGCCTGTGGACCCGCTTCCCCGTCGAGTCCACCTCACGTCATCACATGGATCACCCGAGAGACCGGCATCATTTCACACGCAACGAAGTGCACACGCCGTGTTCGCCGAATCGAGAACTCCTTGGCCGGTTGCGCGAACCCCGCCGACGACTGCGCCCGCTTCACCTAGGTGAATCGCGCGGTCGGCGGCGCCGGGTCACCTACAGATGCGCGAACCTTCGCTGCCATGGCGAACAAGCGCGACCGCGCACGTCCCCGCGTGCTGATCCTCGGCGGAGGCTTCGCCGGGGTCGGCGCCGCGCAGAAGCTCGAGCACGCCGACGCAGACGTCGTGCTCGTCGACAGGCACGACTACCACACGTTCCAACCGCTCCTCTACCAGCTCGCGACCGGCCTGCTCGAGCAGACCGCCGTGGGCCATTCGCTGCGTGATCTCGTCCACGACCAGGACAACACGATCGTCCATCAGGACGTCGTTACCGGGATCGACCTCGCGACGCGCGAGGTCCGGTTCGAGCAGCTGGCGCCGGTGACCTACGACTACCTCGTGCTCGGCATCGGCGCAGAGGTCAACTTCTTCGCCACGGAGGGCGCGGCCGAGCACGCCTTTCCGATGTACACGCTTGCAGACGCCGTGCGTCTGAAGGACCACGTGCTGCAGCTCTGGGAGGCGGCAGACCGCGACCCGTCGCTCGTCGAGGACGGCGCGCTCAACATCGTCGTGGTAGGCGGCGGACCGACCGGGGTCGAGACAGCCGGCGCGCTCGCCGAGCTGTACCGGGCGGACTTCGCGAAGGATTATCGCGAAATCGAGCCGGAACAGGCCCGGATCGTCCTTGTCGAGGCCGGACCGGACATCTTCTCGATGTTCAAGCCGAACCTGCGGGAGTACGCGAAGGAGGCGCTCGAGAAGCGCTCCGTCGAGCTGATGACCGGCGTTGCGGTCGCGTCCGTGACCCCGACCCGCGTCACGCTGAAGACCGGGGACGTGCTGAACGCGCACACGCTCGTCTGGGGTGCGGGCCTGCAGGGAAACCAGCTCGTCCAGTCGCTCGGGCTCGAGCTGGAGCGCGGCAACCGGATCGGGGTCGGCCCGGAGCTCAACCTCGAGGACCACCCAGAGGTATACGCGGTCGGAGACATCGCCGCGATCACCGACCAGAAGACGGGCCAGGTGCTGCCGCAGCTCGGCTCGGTCGCTCTCCAGTCCGGCCACCACGCTGGGGAGACGATCGCGCGGCGCATTGCCGGCAAGAAGACGAAGCCGTTTGCCTACAAGGACAAGGGCACGATGGCGACGATCGGCCGCGGAGCCGCGGTCGTCCAGATGCTCGGCGGCAAGACGATGAAAGGGCTCAAGGCGCAGGTGGCCTGGGGAACCGTCCACCTCGCGCTGCTGCCGACCAATGAGGATCGCGCCAAGGCCGTGGTCGACTGGGCCGGAGCGGCACTCACGCATCAGCGCGTCGGGCGGATCACCGTGGAAACCGGTGAGCGCGAGCCCGGATAGGCGCGAGGTCGCGCCGTCCGGCGATCAGGTCGAGCTCACCCTCGGGAACCAGCGCGCGGTGGTCGTCGAGGTCGGGGGCGGAGTCCGAGAGTACTCCGTCGACGGCCGCGACGTCCTCGACGGCTACAGCGTCGTCGAGCGCTGCCCCTCGGGGCGGGGCCAGCTGCTCATCCCCTGGCCGAATCGCATCCAGGACGGACGCTACGAGTTCGACGGCCGGGGCCACCAGCTGCCGCTCACCGAGCCCGACCTCGGGAACGCCATCCACGGCCTGGTCCGCTGGGCAGCGTGGCGGGTCGGCGAGCGCGAGCCGGGCCGCGTGGTCATGGGGCACACGATCCACGCACAGCCCGGCTATCCGTTCACGCTCGCGCTCGAGGTCGAGTACGCACTGTCGAAGAACGGCCTCTCGGTCCGGACGACGGCGACGAACATGGGCGCCGACTCGTGCCCGTATGGATGCGGTGCCCATCCCTACCTGACGCTCGGGACGCCCACGATCGACACGCTCGTGCTGCAGGCGCCGGGTCGTCAGGTGCTGGTGCACGACGAGCGCGACCTCCCGATCGGATCCGAGCCGGTCGCCGGAACCGAGTTCGACTTCAGACAAGCCCGGCGGATCGACGCCACCGTCCTCGACAACGCCTTCACCGACCTCGAACGAGACGCCGACGGCCGTGCACGCGTGATTCTCAGCGACCCGGACACAGGCCGTTCGCTGGCGCTGTCGGTCGACGAGCATTACCCGTACCTCATGCTCTTCACCGGCGACCCGCTCCCGGACGTGAACCGCCGCGCTCTCGCCGTCGAGCCGATGACCTGCCCCCCGAACGCCTTCCGCACCGGAGACTCGGTGATCCGCCTCGCTCCCGGCGAATCGGCGACCGGTGTCTGGGAGATCACGCCCGTTCGTTCCTCGCCGCCGCCCTGCTCGGCAACGGCCTAGCCGGGCTGGTGTAGCAGCGTGACCGCCTCGCGCAGAGAAGTCGGCGTCGTCTACCTGGCGGGCATCGTGCAGGGGATCGTGCTGGTCACGTTCCCGGCCGCGAGCACGATCTTCACCGACCCCGACGAGTACGGGCTGTCGAACACGCGCTACGGCCTTCTGTTCGTTCCGCAGGTGCTGACGGCGATCGCCTGCTCCCTCCTCGGCTCCGCGCTCGGCCGGCGCTACTCGATCAAGCGCGTCTATCTCGCCGGCCTCGTCGCCGGCCTGGTGGCGATGGTGCTGCTCCTGGCCAGCCAGTTCTTCGAGACCGACAGCGCCGTCGCTTTCCCGATGCTGCTGGTCGCCACGGCATTCGTGGGAGTCGGTTTCGGGCTGACCGTCCCGGCCCTGAACACGCTGACCGCCGCATTCCATCCCGCAGCGGTCGAGTCGTCGGTGCTGGTCCTCAATGCCCTGCTCGGGCTCGGCACGGCGCTCGCTCCCGTCTTCGTCGCCGTCTTCGTCGGGCTCGGCTTCTGGTGGGGACTACCGTTGACGTCGACCATCCTGCTCGGAGCGTTGCTCCTCGCCAGCCTCGGCCTGCCGCTCGCGACGGCGGCATCCGCAACCCGTGTCTCCGGACGGCGCGGAATCCCCGCCCGTTTCTGGGTGTTCGCGGGGTTCGCCGTGCTGTACGGCCTCTGCGAGACCCTGAACGGCAACTGGTCGCAGCTCGACATGACCAGCGAGCTGGGAGCCTCGACCACGCAGGCGGCTCTCGCCCTGACGGCGTTCTGGGCAATGGTCACGGTCGGACGGGTCGGCTTCGCTGCGCTCGAGCGTTGGCTGTCGCCCCGGGTTGCGTACCACGTCCTGCCGTTCGTGGTCGCCGGCTCGTTCGTCCTCACCGGCTTCCTCTCGGACGGCGACGCGGGACTGGGCGTGCTCGCCTTCGCACTGGCCGGGCTCGGCTGCTCCGCGCTCCTTCCTCTGACGATCGGCTTCGGCCAGGAGGAGCTCGCCTCGATGTCGGCCGCAGTCGCAGGAGGGATCATCGCCTTCTACCAGGTCGGGTACGGACTGGCGGCGTTCGGTGTCGGCCCGCTGCTCGACCACGGCACTACGCTGCCGACGGTGTTCAAGGCGGCCGCGATCGTCGCCGGTGCGATGGGCCTCCTGTCGTTCGTGGTCGCCCGCCGTGTTCACCTAGGTGAATCCCAGGAGAACGGTTTCGGCTCACCTAGAAATGGGTGAACCTGGGCGATGGCGATGAAGGGCAGCGCCCGAGGCTCGATGTACCGGCTCGTCGTTCGGGGCGAGCTGAGCGACCGGTATGGGTGCCTCTTCGGCGCCATGGAGATGGAGCAGGTCGCGGGAACCACAGTCCTCACCGGGATCGTCCGCGACCAGGCGCAGCTGCACGGCTACATCGAGCGGATCGAGGAGCTCAACCTGGACCTCCTCGAGGTCCAGCAGGTCGACGAGACCTAACTTCGCGCCGTCACGTCGAGACGGCCGCGCCCGAACGCGTCCCTCCGGCCCCACCGCCCCGGGATGTCGAGCAGCTCGACATGGCCGATGCCTGAGGGCAGTGCCGGATCGACGATCAGGTCGTCGCCTCGAGGCTCGAGGCCGAGCATCGTCCGCAGCAGCAAGAGCGGCGTTCCGGTCGACCAGGCCTGCGGGCTGCAGGCCGTCGGATACTGGACGGGGTACTTCGTGACCGAGCGCTCGTAGCCGCCGAACGCCTCGGGCAATCGTCCCTCGAAGAACTCGGCGGCGTCGAGGATTCCCGCAGCGACCTGGGCCGCCTCCTGCTTGAAGCCGTACCGGCGGAGGCCCCACGCGATGAAGGAGTTGTCGAACGGCCAGACGGTGCCGACGTGGTAGCCGATCGGGTTGTAGCGCCCCTCTCCCTCGGCGAGCGTGCGCACGCCCCAGCCGGAGAAGAGCCTCGGCCCGAGCAGGTGCCGCACGACCGACTTGGCCTTGGACTTGTCGACGATGCCGCTCCACAGCAGATGGCCGTTGTTCGAGGCGAGCGCATCGACCTGCCTTCCGTCGGTATCGAGCGCGAGGGCGAAGTAACCGCCACGCTCGACCCAGAAGTCCCGGTTGAAGCGCCGCTTGAGCTCCGCCGCCTCCTGATCGAGCCGGTCCGCGAGCACAGGATCCTTCCAGACGACCCGGGCGAGGCGGGCGGCGCGCACCTTCGCGTCGTAGGCGTAGCCCTGGAGCTCGCAGGTCGCCCTCGGGAAGCCGGGCAGCGTGCCGTCGCGATAGGAGATCGAATCCCACGAGTCCTTCCAGCACTGGTTCTCGAGCCCGGTCTTCTCGTTGCGGCGCCTGTACCAGACGTACCCGTTGCCCTGGAGGTCGGCGTAGTCGTCGATCCAGTCGAGAGCCGCGCGGGCCTCGTACTCGAGCCCGCGCACCAGCTTCCGATCGCCGGTCCACCGCTCGTACTCGTCGAGCAGCACGACGTAGAGCGGCGTGGCGTCCGCGCAGCCGTAGTAGGGCGAATGCGGCCGCTCCTCGAACGCCGTCATCTCCCCGTAGCGCATCTCGTGGAGAATGCGGCCGGGGTCCTCGTCCCGGAAGTCGTCAACCCGGCTGCCCTGCCACTGTCCGAGCGCCCGGAGCGTGGCCGCAGCGAGCTCGGGCGCGAACGGCAGGGCCTGGAGGCTCGTGAAGATGCTGTCGCGCCCGAACATGGTCATGAACCAGGGCAGGCCGGCGGCCGGCAGGCTCAGGCCGCCTGCGACAGGCGGCGCGAAGCGGAGCGCGGCGAGATCGACCAGGCTGCGCCGATAGGTCGCCTTCAGCGGCTGGCGGTCGCACTCGAGCCTCGGCGCCTCGTCGAGCCATTTCTGCAGGCTCCGTGCCATGGTCTGCTTCCGCTTGCCGCGAGACGCCCGGATCGCCTCGAACCCGCCGCCGCCGACGGCGACGTCGAGGTCCGTGGTCCAGGAGCCGTGCGGCGCGATCTTCACGGTGAAGGTCAGGCCCTTCTGGTCGAACCGGGCGGCCTCGGAGGCCGTGACGACCGTCTCGCGCCTGAAGGTCTCCCGCTCGTAGCCGAGCACGAGCTGACGCCGCCCGGCGCGCGTGGAGTACCTACCCTTCTTCTTCAGCGCGTCCTTGACCTCGAACAGGTCGGCGAAGTCGCAGGCGGCGTCGATCCGGACGGTCAGCGCGATCGCCTCGTCGTCGTGGTTGAGGATCGTCAGCTCCTCCTGGAAGCCGCCTCCCACCGTCCGCCGGCGGATAACGGAGAGCTTCGCGTCGATGTAGACCGTGCCCGTGCCCGGAACGAGGAAGAAGCGCGTCTCGAAGTACTGGAGGTCGTCGACCGAGAGTGCGCCCAGCCGCTCGCCGTTCAGGGAGAGCACCCACCTGGAGAGAAACCGCGTGTCGAAGGAGAAGAGGCCGGTGGCATCGGTCGGCGACGCCTCGATGTCTCCGCGATCGTCGCTGACGACGAAGGTGTTGCCGTCGAGGATCTTGACCTCGCTCATGGGCGCTTCGCCGTGGCGCGACCCGTCGTCCGAGCGGCGGCCGGCGCCGGAAACAACCGTTGGATGAGCACGAGCAGTGCAAGGTTCCCTTCGATCACGAGCGCGCCGCGAAGAAAAGCAGCCGTCGGGTTCGCTTTCCCCTGCACGAGCTGCTCGCACAACGGACGCGGCACGCGGACCACGACATCGGCTCGCGCGCCTGTGCGAGAGACGGTGATCTCGCCTTGCTCCGACGTGACGACCCAGCGTCGAGTCCGCTTGCCGTCCACCACCTCGAAGCGGACGGTGCCGGTGGTCCTCGCCAGGGACGGGGCGTGTCCGCGAGCAGCGAGCCCCTGCATGAAGTCGGCGATCGGGTCGGCCGGCGTATTCGGCTTCGAGGTCATGCTGCGCGACCGCTGCTCCCCGGCTCGTGAAGGTCGTGCGCGTTGCGATCCATCGCCACCTCAGATTCACGCATCGCTAGGTGAGCACCGAGCGCCACTTCGGCAATTCACCTAGGTGAACGAGGAACCGAGCTCCGTCTCGAGGGAGGGCCAGTGCACCGAAAGAGGCCCCCTCGCGGGGGCCTCGATCTGCTCTCCTGCGGCCCGCCTCTCGACGCTAGGGCGAGACCACGCTGTGGATCTGGACGACCTCCTGCGAGATCTCCATGGGGACGTTCGGGACGACGTTCGCTTCGAACCAGGCGTCGTGCTGCTCCTGCGAGTCCCAGATCTCGGCGACGCAGAACCCCTGCGAGTCGACGAACGCAGTGTGCAGCCTGAAGCCGGGCTGCTTCTTCACCTGCTCGACCAGCGGCGGCGAGATCTCGTCGTACTGGTCGGCGGTCATTCCCTGAGCGCGGTGGCGGATCAAGACGGCCATGTCGGTCTCCCTTCGTCGGTTGCCCGCACGGGGCACCGTCTCACATCTCGGCGCGCGGGGCGAAACCCCCGTTCGAGGGAGTCCGGCTCGGTCCACCCGGCGATATGGTGTCCGTCGGCAGTCCTGCGGATCGGGGGGTGGGTTGGCAGCCGTCGAGATCTCACTCCGTCGCCGCGTTGCGCGGCTGGGCTTTCTCACCGTCGGCCTGGTGACAGCGGCCCTGGGCGTGTCGGTGCTCGCCGCCTGGGTCGCGCACCGCGTGGCGCCGCAGGAGGTGGCGGGGCAGCTTCCTCTGGGGCCGGACGGTATTCCGTCGGTGTCGCTCCTGGTGGCCGCCGGGGCTGCGGCGGCTGCCTTCTTCGTCGGCCTGGCCGCGCTGCACGCAGCCGCTGCGATGCGGGTCCTGGCCAGGGACCGGCGCATTCCTCCGCCGCTGTCGCCGGAGCTGCGGCGGGTTCGCGCCGGCGTGCTCGCCCCGCTGGGATCCTCGGTCCGCCGGCTGGTCGAGGATCCCCGGCTCCCGCCCACCCGGTTGCCGGATCCAGGTGCGGAGCGACTGCCGCTACGCCTGACCGTGCTCGTGCCGGCGCACGACGAGGCTCTCACCATCGAGGCGACGCTGGAGTCGTTGTGGAGCCAGACCAGGCCCCCGGACAAGGTCGTCGTCGTCGCGGACAACTGCACCGACGAGACCGCCGACCTCGCCCGAGGTCGCGGCGCGGAGGTCTTCACCACCGTCGACAACGCCGACAAGAAGGCCGGCGCGCTCAACCAGGCTCTCTCGCGGCTGTTCGACGACGCCGACGCTCGCGACGTGGTGCTCGTGATGGACGCCGACTCGACCCTCGCCCCGGAGTTCCTGGAGACGGCGATGAGCCGCCTCGAGGCCGACCCCGACCTGATCGCCGTCGGTGGCCTCTTCTACGGCGAGCCCGGCCTGGGCCTCGTCGGACAGCTGCAGCGCAACGAATACACCCGCTACCAGCGCTACATCTCCCGCCGCCTCGGCAAGGTCTTCGTGCTCACCGGCACCGCCTCGCTGTTCCGCACGGTCGCGCTGAAGGCGGTGGCCGACTGCCGCGGCGAGCTCCTGCCGGGGGACCCCGGCCACGTGTACGACACGCTGGCGATGACAGAGGACAACGAGATGACCCTCTCGTTGAAGACCCTCGGCGCGAAGATGGTGTCGCCGATGCAGTGCCACGTCGTCACGGAGGTGATGCCGGACTGGCGGGCGCTGTGGCGCCAGCGGATGCGCTGGCAGCGCGGGGCCCTCGAGAACATCGGCGCCTACGGGCTCACCCGCGCGACGGTCAGATACTGGCTCCAGCAGATCGGGATCGGCTACGGGACGATCGCCCTCAACGCGTATCTCCTGCTCATGCTCATCACCCTGCTCGCCGCCGACAGCTTCCAGCTCGTGTGGTTCTGGGTCGCCATCGGGGCGATCTTCGTGGCCGAGCGCGTCGTCACCGTCTGGCCGGCGGGGTGGCGGGCCAGGCTGCTCGCCTTCCCTCTGGTCGTCGAGATCGCCTACGACCTCGTGCTCCAGGCAGTCTACGTCAAGTCGATCTTCGACATCGCCACCGGACGCGAGGCGGGCTGGAACTACGTCCCCCGCGAGGTGGCTCCCCGCGAGGCGACGGTGCAATGACCGTCCTGAGCGGAATCCTGCTGCCGAGCTCGGTCCTGCACTCGGGCTGGTTCCACGCGCTCGCGGCGTTCGTGGCGGTCAACACCCTCGTCTACGCCGCCCTCGCCGTCGCCAAGCTCGTTCCCCGGAAACGCGCCTAGGCCGCGCGGACGACTAGCGACGCGCGGCCCGGCCTGCCGCTGCCGGCGGGCGGGCCTCCCGTCGGCGGGCCGTGCGAAGTCGCCTCGCGACCGTCACGACGATGCCCGTCGCGCCCGCCGCCCACAGCACGAAGACGGCCGGGAGGCTGACGTAGAGGAACCGCGGGTGCTCGGCCGTGTGCTCGTAGGCCGTGTAGAAGGCCGCGTTGACGAGGACCGGGAGGACGAGGAGCCAGAGCACCATCCTCGAGCGGACGAAGAAGGCGCCGACGACGGCGACGGGGACGAGGACGGCCAGCGTTCGCGGCGAGAAGGCGAGCGAGTCGATCCACGTGTGCGCCGCGGCGTCGAGCGAGGAGACGAAGGTCGGCTTCTCGGCGGACTCCCCCTTGATCTCCGGGTAGCCGAGCGGCCAGTACGCGATCAGGACGGGCAGGAACGCGAGGCCGCCCGCGACGAGCGGCAACGTCAGGCGACCGCCGAGGTACACGAGGCACACGAGCGCGATCACGGCGGCGAGCAGTCCGTTGCTCACCTTGACGAGCGTCGCCAGGCCCAGGGCGATGCCCGCCAGCGTCATCCGGAGCGGCGTGGGCGCGACGGCGACGATCAGCGCGAGAGCGGCCGCGACGAGGAAGGTCGAGAGCGGCTCGGTGTAGGCGGCCAGCCCGACGAGGACGTGCCAGCTGCCGTTCTCCCAGGCCTTCGTGCCCGACACCGGCCGGACGAGCAGCGGCCAGAAGGCATAGAGCGCGGCGGCGCCCACTCCGAGCCAGCGCTTGCCCGTCGCCGCCCGGCCGATCGCCGCCGTGCACACGACGGTGCCCGCGATCGCGACGAGCGAGAGCCCGACGGAGACGTCGAACGCCAGGTGCTCCCGGAGGGCGCCGGCACCCCGGAGCGGCAGCAGGGGAATGCTCCACACCAGCGACCAGCCGATCACGGCGGCGCCCGGCGCCGACATCCGCGCGACCAGGATCGCCACGGCCGCGCTGAGGGCGAGGCAGGCCGCGACCAGCGCCCAGTGCAGCGCCAGGCGCCCACGGCGGACGGCGACGGCCAGCGCCGCGAGCACGGCCAGGAGCGCCAGCGCGAGCACGGCTCCGCTCGGCGACGCTGCCTTCGAGATCAGCTGGCGCGAGGCGGCGTAGTAGCCGGTCGCATCGCCCGAGAGCCCGTCGTACTCGAACTTCGGCATGTCCGGCAACGCCTGTCCGGAGGCGGCCAGCGCGGCGAGCGGAATGCCCACGGCGACGACGACGAGCGCCCCGAGAGCCAGGTTCGACCGGCTCGCACTGTCCGCCACGGCGGCTTAGCATAGTGCTCTGTCGGTGCCCGGATCAGGCGTTCGCTCCGGCCGGGGACGCGAGGTGGCGATCGCGACTCTGGTGGGCGTCGCGGTGCTCGTCGTCGCCTCCGTGCTCCCCAACGTCCACCTGCTCGACGCCCACAAGGGCGGGGACACGGCCGTCTACCAGACGTACGGGGAGCGCATCGTCTCGGGCGAGCTTCCCTACCGCGACTTCTACGTCGAGTATCCGCCGGGCGCTCTGCCGGCCTTCGCGGCTCCGACCTTCGGCGCGGAGCACGACTATCCGCAGCACTCGAAGTACCTCCAGTGGGCGCTGGCGGCGCTCACCGTGCTGCTCGTCTCGATCACCCTCGTACTCCTCGGTGCGGACCGGCGGCGACTGATCACCGGCACCGTCCTCGTCGGCCTCGCCCCGGTCGCGCTCGGCTACGTCACCTACACCCGGTACGACTGGTGGCCGGCCGCGCTGACCGCCGCCGCGCTGGCGGCGCTCGTCGCCGGCCGGGCCTGGACCGGGCACGCGGTCCTCGGTGCCGCCGTCAGCGCGAAGGTGTATCCCGCCGCGATGGTGCCGCTGACGCTCGCCCATGCGTGGCGGACGCGCGGGTTACGGCAGGCGATCGTGGCGGCCGCGTGGCTGGTCGGCGTGCTCGCCGTGATCGTCCTCCCGTTCGCGGTCGTGGCCCCGGGCGGGGTGGGCGACAGCCTCTACGTCCAGTTCAGGCGTCCCTTGCAGATCGAGAGCTTCGGCGCGACCTTCCTCCACGTGGCGCACGGCCTCGGCGCGTACACCCCGCATGTGGCGTCGGGCTCGGGCTCGGACAACTTCGCCGGCTCGCTGCCGAACGCGCTCGCCACGCTGACCTCCCTGGCCGAGCTCGTGCTGCTCGTCGCCCTCTACCTGGTCTTCGCCCGCAGCCGCCGCACCGACCAGCAGCTGGTCGACGCGTCCGTCGCCGCCGTGCTCGTCTACCTGGTGCTCGGGAAGGTGCTCTCGCCCCAGTACCTGGTCTGGATCGTGCCGCTCGTCCCGCTCCTCTCCGGCCGGATCAGGCTGCCCGCGGCCGGGCTGATGCTGGCGTCTCTGGTCCTGACCCAGGTCTACTTCCAGTTCCGCTACCACGAGATCGTCCAGCTCGAGCGGCTCACGTGGGTGCTCGTCGCCCGGAACCTCGTCCTGCTCGCCCTGCTCGTCGTCGTGGTCGCAGGCGTCGGCGTGGACCTGCTGCGCGAGGCGCGGGCTCAGCCGGAGCCCGTCCCCGAGCCCGCCGCGCCGGCGGCCGAGCGCACGTAGACGTCGAAGCCGCCGGTCTCGAGACGCCGGTAGCCGGAAGCGAGCAGGCGCGACCGCGCGCGTCGCTCCGCCACGGCGCCGTGCACGAAGACATGCGCGGCCCGCGGGTCGGCCCGGACCTGCTCGCTCCACGACGGTTTCCGGTCCTGGCCGGTCTCCCTCGCCGGCACCGCGAGGATCCGCTCCCGGCCCTGGAAGTCGATCACGTAGGCGATCCAGTAGTCGGCCACGGCGGACTTCACCCCCGCGCGCTCGAGGGCGCGGATGACCGGACGGGTGTCTGCCGGGATCGTCGCCTCCTTCGCCAGGCTCAGCGTCAGCCGGTCGTTCTCCATCTTCGCCAGGCCCGCGACAGTGAGCGCGACGGCCGCCGCGATCCCCGCCGCCGCTCGCCACGGGCCCCGCAGCGGCCAGGCGACCAGGAGCGCGACGACGGGCATCAGCAGGGCGAGGTACCGGGGCTCCGCGCTCAGGTAGGTGTAGGGCGAGATCGTGTAGAGGACCGGAAAGAACAGGCAGACCAGCATCAGGAGCCCGAGGCCGCGGGGCCGCCGCCAGAGCAGCCAGGCGAAGCCGACCAGCGCGAGGGCGAAGGCGGCCGCTCCGAGGACCGGATGTGCGATCCAGTCGAGCGAGAACGGCACCCGGACTCCGAGCGCCGTCGGCAGGACTGCCGTGAACAGGTTGTGGAGGTGACCGGTCTCGCTCGTCCGTGCCTGCGTCGAGTGGAGCGACGGCCAGCCCTGATGCGCGTTCGTGACGAACCACGGGAGCGCACCGACCAGGAACGCCGGAATGACCGGCCAGAGATCCCCGACCCATCGCCGCCGGTGCCAGGCGAGCCAGACGAGCGCGGGGCCGACCAGGACCAGGATCTGCGGGCTCGCCCACCAGCCCAGCCCCAGGGCCAAGCCGAGGGCGAGCGCGTCCCACCGCGACTGCCGCTCCCGCAGGCGGAGGGCGAGCAGGACGACGAGCAGCCCGAGGACGAGCGCCGCGCCGTAGTAGCCGAACGCCTTCGTCGATCTCCACACGAAATAGGCAGGCCAGACCCAGAAGAGGACGGCGGCGATGCGCGCTGCCGGCTCGCCGACCGTGCGCCTGCCGACGCGCCAGACGAGCAGCGCGGCGACCGCGTAGAGCACCGTGGGCACGAGCTTGAGCTGCAGCGTGCCCGTGCCGACGACGCCGAAGAGCCCGGCGGTGAGGATCGCTTCCTGCGAGCCGCCGTAGTTCTGGCCCCAGAAAAACGTCGACCAGTGCCCGTGGAGCAGGTCGCGGGCCATCAGGCCCCAGACGGCCTCGTCCGAGTCGAGCGAGCCGAGCGTCGTCGACGACAGGACCCAGACGCGGAAGACGAGCCCGGCGAGGACGCCAGTCCAGACGACCGCGTCGACGACTGTCAGGCGCCGAAGCCGCGCCGTCGAGGCGGCGTCGCTCAGGGCAGCGTCCACGAAGCGCTCATCGTTTCATGGAGCGCCGACGGCGGGCGCGCTAGGCTTGCGCGATGAGGGCCAGGCCGGCGATCCTGCTCGCGCTCGCGGTGCTGCTCGTCGGGGTTCCGGCAGCGCTCGGCGGCTCGACTCGGGTCGCGAGCAACTCCGCGACCTTCGCCGACTCGATCGGCGAGGACCCGAACGCGCCCGACATCACCAGCGTCGTCGTCTCGAACGACGACGCCGGCCTGATCACCATCCAGATCAACATCGGCAACCGTCCGACCTTGACGCCGGACATGTTCGTGCTCGTCTTCCTGGACACCGACCAGAACGCCTCCACGGGCGCGGCCGACTTCCTCGGCGCCGAGTACGCGATCGAGCTCGACCCCGGAGCTGTGAGCCTCTTCAAGTGGGACGGAACCGACTTCGTCCAGGCGCCCTCGCAGACGTCGCTGACCTATGCCTACGCGAACGGAGCGACGATCCACATCTCCGCCGCCGACCTCGGCAGGACGAAGGCGATCAACTTCGCGACCATCGCGGCGTCCGGGGTGACGAACGACGCCTCTGGCAACCCCGTCTTCGACAACGTGCACCGCGACGCCGCGCCCGACCCCGGGCACGGCGCATACGCCTATCAGGTGCTGACGAGGCTGGTGCTGACCGTGACCGCGTTCACGACGTCGCCGAAGCCGCCCAGGGCGGGCCGGGCGTTCTCGGTGTCGCTGGCGGCGAACGAGAACGACACGTCCGGGCCGGTCACGTCGGGCACGGTTTCCTGCGCGGCGACGCTGGCCGGGAAGCGCGCGGCCGCCGCCACCCACGCGGTGACGAACGGCGTCGCCACCTGCGTCTGGCGGATCCCGAAGACGGCGAAGGGCCGGACGATGCGCGGGAACATCACCCTGACGGTGCAGGGCGTCCGGGTCACGCGGCCCTTCAGCGCGCGCTTCGGCTAGGCCGCTACTTGCCGACGATGCGGCCGCCGAGCGTGCCGCGCAGGCTGGTGCCGTCGAGCCCGAGGATGCCGTTCGCCGCCGACGCACCGGCGACCGTGACCGTCCCCTGGAAGCGGAGCGGGAGCCTCGTGCTCGTCAGGCGTAGGCGGCCGCTGAGGGTCACGCCGGGCGCGACCGAGTAACGGGTCAGCGTCAGCTGGCGCTGCTGCGTGGCGAGCTTGCCGCCGAAGACGCCGGGGATCACGGGCTCGCTCGCCATCAGCCAGGCCGCCTCGGCCTCGGAGATCGTCTTCGCCGCGATCGAGTACGTGGCGAGCGCGCTCCTGCCGGCCTTCGGCACGGCGGCCGAGGGGAGCGCCGGGATCGGCGCGAGGAACGGTGCCGACCGCGGGCACTGCGCCGGGATCGGGCCGCCGTTCATCCAGGTGCGCACCGACTGGACGGCGCAGCCCGACGGGTCGGCCGTGACCGTGCTGTGGCCCACGCCGGGGACGACGAGGAGCTGGCCGTGCGGGAAGCGAGAGACGACCGCGCGGGCGCCCTCCGTGGGCGTGCGCATGTCGAAGCCGCCGCTGATCGCGAGCATCGGCACGTCCGGCAGAGGGCCCGTCCCGAGCGCAGCGCCGCCTGTGGGGCTCGGCCAGCCGACGCAGAAGTCGGCGTTGCCGAAGCGGTACGCCCAGCTCCCGAAGGGGCCGAAGGTCCCCGCCGGAAGGGCCGCCACCGCGGCGTTCAGGATCCCCTGGCGGTCGGCGACCGGCGTGTCGGGAGTCCACGGAAACGGGCCGTCGCGGCAGACCGTCGCCGCGTAGAGGGCGCCGCTCAGGTCGACCGACGACGTCACCGAGCTGAGGTCGCGGAGGTACACGAGGCGGAGCAGCGGCTGGGTGTTCCCGAGCCTGGCGGCGTGGACGACCGCGGGCAGCTCGGCGGCCAGCCCCGGGTTGAGGTCGGCGTCCAGGATCGTGCCCAGCAGGCTGAGGCCGTCGATGCGCTTCGTCGCGGCCTTGCCGTTCGGCAGCAGCACCTTGCCCACGGCGGGCTTGGCCGCCAGGGCGTTCGCGACCGCGACCACGTCGCCCGCGAAGTTCTTCGTCGCCGCCCGGCAGCCGCCGTCCGAGCAGAAGGCGGTGAGCGTGGCGGAGAGGTCTCGAAGGACGTTGGCGCTGTAGGGATCGGGCAGCTCGGGCGGCAGCACCGAGTCGAGCAGGAGCCGCTCGACGTGGCTCGGGTGGGCGAGCGCGTAGGCCATCGCCAGCTTCGTCCCGTAGGAGACGCCGTACAGCGCGACCTTGTCGAACCCGAGCGCCTGGCGAACGGCGTCGAGGTCCTCCGCGTGCTGGGCGGTGCTGTAGAAGGCCCGATTCGGCCCGATCGTGCCCGCGCAGGCGGCTGCCGCCGAGCGCTGCTGGTCGGCGGTGACCGCTGCCTGGACCGCCGGACAGTCCAGCAGGCCCGAGTCGCCCGTGCCCCGGTCGTCGTAGGCGACCAGCGTGTATCCGGGGAAGAGGTACCGGTACAGGCTGAGCTCCTGGTCGTTGTCCAGCCCGAACACGTGCGCCGATCCCTGGCCGGGACCTCCGGCGATCAGGAAGATCGCGCCTCTCGGCGTCCCGAGCGCGGGCACGACCTCGACGTGCAGCGCGATCGAGCCCGGAACCTGGCCCGTCCGGTCGAGCGGCACGACGACCTGCGAGCAGATCAGGCCCGGAGTGGTGCCGCACGGCTCCGCCTTCGAGACGGCACTGCGCACGCCGGGGGCGCGGCCGAGCAGGAGCGGCTGCGACAGCGGCGCAGGCTCGGCGACGGTCGGGAGAGGAGCGCTCGACGCGTCCGCTACGCCGAGGAGTGCGAAGGCGGACAGCACGCAGCCGGTGGCCAGCCAGCCAACGACGCGCGCCCTTCCGGCGTTCTCGACCCGTCCCAAGGGACGTCCATGGTAGCGGCGGCCCGTCAGCCGCCGAGCTTCTTGGCGGCGCGCTTCTCCTGGCGCTTCTCCTTCAGGGACTTCTGCGCAGGCTTCTTCGCCAGCTTCTTCTGCTTGTCCGCGCCCTTCATGGCGCCAGCCTACGCCCTCGGCGACAGCTTGTCAGCCGGCGCGCAGGACGACCAGCGCGACCGCGAGCGCGACCATCGCCAGCGACAGCGCCCGCAGCGCCGCTTCGTTCCCGCGGATCAGGGCCTCGCGGGTGACCGGCTCGCGGCTGCCGTCGGCGAGCTCGACCGTGCCCGTCACCGACGCCACCTCGCGGCGCAGCCGCCGGACCGGGCTCGACAGCTGCCGCTGCGCGTAGCTGGTGGCGGCCGCGAAGACGGCGGCGAGCACCGCTTCGGGCCGGATCTCTCCCGCGCAGGCGAAGTACGCCGTCAGGAGCGGGAACGCCCCCCAGTCGAGCGCGAACCACAGGTCGGAGTGGAAGCGTCCGCCGAAGAGCTCGAGGTTGTACGCGCAGACCACGAAGGCCCCGACGGCGACGAAGGCGAGCAGCCAGAGGTCGACGAGGATCGCGCCGGCGATCCCGATCGCGACCGCAATCCCGATCGAGGCGGCGGCGGAGGCGGCCAGCACGCGGGAGGGGATGCGCGTCTGTAGCGGGCGGCCGTTGAGCTCGTCGAGCGCGTGCGCCCCGATCCCCACCGCGAGGAAGAACGCCGCCAGGGCAGCACCCAGCCTGCCCGGGTACCAGTGCGGCGCGAGGGCGGCGCCGATGGCGACGTAGCTCAGGTGCCACGCCGTGTAGGGCGCGTGCAGCGTGGTCACGTAGTCGCGCCAGCTGCCCGGCGCAAGCGCGTAGAAGGCCGGCCGTGCCTCGGCGCTCACCCTCGCCTACCCCAGATGACCAGGCCACCGCCGAGGCTCAGGCGCCGGCTGCGGACGTCCTCGATGCCGGCTGCGCGCCAGAGCCCGAGCAGCCGGTCGAGCGGGAGGCGGGCCCAGAGCTGCTCGATGCTGGGGCCGAGGAAGTCGCCGACGTTGCGCCAGCCCGGCGAGATCAGCCGGCCGGCGAGCGGGAGCCCGAGCCCGACGTAGAGGCGCCACAGCGCGCGTGCTGCCGGATTCGGCGGCACCCCGAACTCGAGGCCCGCGATCGTCCCCGCGGGACGCACGACCCGGGCGAGCTCGCGGAGGGTCGCGCCGGGGTCGTCGACGTAGCGCATCAGGTAGGTGAAGGTCAAAGCGTCGAAGGAGGCGTCCGGGAAGGGCAGGTGATCGGCCTCGGCCTCGACCAGCTCCACGCCGGCGGGAAGCCGGCGGCGCGCCTCGGCGAGCATCTCCGAGCTCTGGTCGAGCCCGACGACGGTGCAGCCGGTGCGGGCGATCAGCTCGGACGCGACCGCGCCGGTGCCGGTCGCGACGTCGAGCACCGTGTCCGAGGGCCCGGCCCGCACGCGCGAGACGAGGAAGCGGCGCCAGCGCGGGTCCTGGCCGAACGAGAGGAGGCTCGCATAGCGGTCGTAGGTCGGCCCCAGCGGGGCGAACAACGCCCGGGCATGCTGCCGGCGGGGCGAGACCGCGGCCACCCGGCGAGTGTACGCGTTCGTCTGTCGTATCCATCCGCCGCCGAAGCCGGGCTCTGCCCGGCGAGAGGCTCGCGAACGAAAAGCAGCGTTCGGCGCGAGCTTGCAGTGAGCGGCTCCGCTACGAGACCGAGGTGCGCTTCGGCACGCGAGGAATGTGATGAAGGAGGGCATCCCGCGGAGGGACACTCCGCGCGTTGTTGTTTCGCAACGAAGGGAGGCCCACGCATGTTGTACGTCGGTTTGGACCTGAGTCGCAAGCGTCTGGACTGGCTCGCTCTTGACGAGG
>DATBLE010000030.1:0-39839 GCA_036555585.1 Gaiellaceae bacterium | reverse complement strand
CTACGAGAAGGACGAGCTGCTGCGGGAAGTCTGGGGGTTCCGCGCGATGGGCCGGACCCGCACGCTCGACTCGCACGCCTCTCGCGTCCGGCGGCGGATCGCGCCGTTCACGCAGACGCCGTACGTGATCAACGTCTGGGGCGTGGGCTACAGGCTGATGCTGCCGTAGCTCCGGGTGAGAAGGGCCCGCGCGGCTCGTAGCCCGGCCGGGTCGTCTGGCCGTAGCCCATCAGGCTCCGAGATGACGAGTGTAGTAGCCCAGCACGTCTCCCCAGCCGTCGTCGTAGCCGTTCCGGGACTCCTGGGCACGCTC
This sequence comes from Gaiellaceae bacterium, assembly GCA_036555585.1. Lineage (GTDB taxonomy): Bacteria > Actinomycetota > Thermoleophilia > Gaiellales > Gaiellaceae > DATBLE01. The sequence goes on along the minus strand of DATBLE010000030.1, from coordinate 39,526 downwards.
GGCCAGGATCTCCCAGCCGCGATGCTCCAGCTCGACGCGGGTGCCGTCGCCCTCGACGGCGAAGCGCACCTCCAGCTCGGTCGCCTCGGACGAGTCGTGCCCCGGATACCACGTCATCACGAAGCGGGCCGGCGGCTCCCACGCGAGCACGCGGCCCCACTCGCCTTCGCCGCCGTCGTCATGGCGCTCGAAGATCCGGCCGCCGACGTGCTCCTCGAAGACGACCTCGGTGATCCTGTCGCCGCCGATCGAGTACGACCCGAGCGGCCACCAGCTGCCCAGCTCGCGGGTGAACACCTCGAACGCCCGCTCGGGGCTGCACCGGACCACCAGGGACTTGTGGACCGGCTCGACCGCTGCCTTCGTGTTGCTCACGCCTTCCTCCCTTCGCTCTCGGCCGCCGCCTTGAACCCGGCGAGGGCCTGCTCCCAGAAGCTGTCGAAGTACGCGCGCAGGTCGGCGATCGCCTGCGGCTCGACCGCGTAGATCCTGCGCGTCCCGTTTCTCCGCTCGGTCACGAGCCCCGCCTCCTTCAGGACGCGCAGGTGCTGCGAGACCGCGGGCCGTGAGACCGGCAGCTCCGCGGCGAGCGCGCCGACGGGGCGGGGCCCGCTGCGGAGCCGCTCCATGATCTCGCGCCGGGTCGCATCGCCCAGGGCGTCCATCGCCGTTGCGTAAGCCATGACTTACCGTAAGTATGAACTTACGGAAAGAGCGTGTCAAGCATGGCGCCCTCGAGCTTCAGCAGCAGCTCCTTCCGGTCGAGGCCGCCGGCGTAGCCGACCAGCTTCCCGTTCGCGCCGACCACCCGATGGCACGGCAAGACGATCGGGATCGGGTTGCGGTTCATCGCGCCGCCGATCGCGCGGGCTGCCTTCGGGTGCCCGACCCTGGCGGCCAGCGCCCCGTACGTCGTCACCTGGCCGTAGGGGACACGGGCGAGCTCGCGAAGCGCCTCCCGGTTGAACGCGCCGACCGGGGTGAGATCGAGGTCGAGGTCGAACTCGCGGCGGCGGCCCTCGAAGTACTCGTCCAGCTCGCGCCGGGCCTGGTCGACCCGGTGGGGCACGCGCAGGACGCGCACGCCGAAGTCTCCGGCGAGCTCGTCGAGGGCATCGTCCGGGCGGTAGGCGATGCGGCAGAGGCCGCGATCCGTGACGGCGAGGAGGAGCTCGCCGACCGGCGAGTCGGCCAGGTCGTAGGCGACGTCGACGAGGCCCTCGCGGTCGGCGGCGTCGCGGAAGCGGCGGTCGAGATCGGTCGGAACGGTCATGTGGTGTTCTCCCTTCTGCGCAGCCGGCGGACGCCGGCGGACGCCGCCTGTCGGGCCGCGTCCTCGGACGAGCCGAGGGCTGCGCCGATGGCGGCGTAGGGCAAGTCGTAGGCGTAGCGGAGGACGACGGCTGCCCGCTCGGTCGGAGGCAGTTCGTCGGTGAGGTGCTCGAGCTCGGCGTAGGCGGGCCGGCGCGGCAGCTCGACCGGCTCGTGGGAAAAGGAGTCGGAGCCAGACTGAAGTCTGGCACCGACCGTTTGCCCGGTCGTCTTCTCGCGACGGAAGGCATCGACGGCGACGTTGCGGGCGATCGTCAGCACCCACGCGCGCAGGTAGTCGCCGTGGCGGAGGGCCGGGTACGCACGCAGCGCTCGCAGGAAGGTCTCCTGGAACGCATCCTCGGCCCGCTGGCGGCCCAGCCGCCGGGCGAGCAGGCGGTAGACCTCGTCGCGGTGCTCGGCGTAGAAGCGCTCGAACGGCGGGAGTGCCATCGCGTCCATCATCGACGGAAACGTCCATCCCCCGCCGGCTGTGAGATCGATCCAGGGCGCAGCCGCGAAGTACCCCGAAAAGGTGGTGCCGCGGGGTTGAATTGTGGGGTGAAGTGGGGTAAAGTGGGGCCACGTGGAGCCCCGATGCTACTCGGCGAATACGAGCACACCCTGGACGACAAGAACCGCCTCACCCTGCCGGCGAGGTTCCGTGCCGCGATGTCGGGAGGCGTCGTTCTCACCCGCGGGCTCGACTCCTGCGTCGAGGCGTACCCGTCCGGGGACTGGACGCAGCTGGTCGAGGACCGGCTCGCCGGGCTCGATCCGCTCAGCCACGAGACCCGCGTCCTCGAGCGCTTCTACTACACGGGCGCGATCGAGGCGCAACCCGACAAGCAAGGCCGCGTGATGCTGCCGCCGCCGCTGATCGAGCACGCGAAGCTCGGTCGCGAGGTGGTCGTCGTCGGCATGCGTGGGCGAATCGAGATCTGGGATCGCGCCGCCTGGCGCGCGCAGATCAAGGAGGTCATGGGAAGTGCAGAGCATGTTGCCGAACGTCTTGCAGCCCGACACGACTGACCACGTCCCCGTTCTCGCAGACGAGGTGCGGGCGCTGCTCGCGCTGGAGCCGGGGCACACGCTCGTCGACGCGACCTTCGGCGCCGGCGGCCACGCGACGCTGCTGGCGCGCGACCTCCACGGCGACGGCAAGGTGATCGCGATCGACCGCGACCCGACCGTCCGGCCGTACTTCGAGCGGTTCCGGCGTACCGCGGGGGTGTCGTCGCGGTTCCTGCGCGGCGACTTCTCGATCGTGCTCGCGCAGCTGGCCGAGAACGGCGTTCGTGCCGACGCGATCCTGCTCGACCTCGGCGTCTCCAGCATGCAGCTCGACCGGCCCGAGCGCGGCTTCTCGTATGCGACCGACGCGCCGCTCGACATGCGGATGGACCCGTCGGCGGAGACCTCGGCACGAGAGCTCGTGAACGAAGCCTCCGAGCGCGACCTCGAGCGGATCTTCCGGCGCTACGGCGAGGAGCGGTACGCGCGCCAGATCGCGCGTGCGATCGGCCGCCGCCGTCGCAAGCAGCCGTTCGAGCGCACCGGCGAGCTCGTCGACACGATCAAGACCGCCATCCCCGCGCCCGCCCGGTTCGGCGAGGGTCACCCGGCCAAGCGCGTCTTCCAGGCCCTCCGCATCGCCGTGAACGAGGAGCTCGACGCGCTCGAGGACGCGCTGCCAGCCGCGGTCGAGATGCTCCGGCCGGGTGGCCGCATCGCCGTGATCTCCTTCCACTCGCTCGAGGACCGGATCGTCAAGCACTGGTTCCGCGAGGAGGCCCGCGGGTGCACCTGCCCGCCCGACTTCCCTGTCTGCGTCTGCGGGCACGAGCCGGTGCTGCGGATCCTGACCCCGCGGCCGGTCCGGCCGACGGCGCGCGAAGCCGCGCTGAATCCGCGGGCGGCGTCCGCGCGGCTGCGGGTGGCGGAGAAGGCGGAGTAGTGGCTGCAGTCGCCCCGGAGCCGCGCGTTCCCGGAGAGGCCGCGCCGGCCGTCGACGCCCCGCCGAGGCCGAGGCCCAGGTCTCGCCCTCGCGCCGAGCGGCGGCCGCGCGTCGCCAGCGGAGTCGTCTGGATCGCGGTGATCGGCGCGCTCCTGGCCGGAGTCGTGTTCATGAACGTGGCCGTCCTGCGGCTGAACATCCGGCTCGACCGGCTCGGTCGCGACCGCGCCGGGCTGCGCGCCGACAACGCGCAGCTTGCGTCGCAGCTCTCGAGCGCGCAGGCGGCGGCCCGGATCCAGGCGCTCGCCCGGAAGGAGCTCGGCGTCCAGCCCGCGCTCGCGCAGGAAACGACCTACATCCGGCTGAAACCATAGGCATGGCTTCACGTCTGGCGAATCGCCGGATCCGCCTGCTCCTCGCCGTCCTCGCGCTCGCGTTCGCGATCACGTTCGGGCGGGCGTTCTGGCTGCAGGTGGTGCGGGCACCGCGGCTCGAGCGCCTGGCCGCGCAGCAACACCACGAGACGATCACGACGCCGGCGGGCCGCGGGACGATCTACGACCGGATGGGCGCTCCGCTCGCGATCGGCGAGGAGGCGACCACGGTATACGCCGATCCGAAGCAGGTGCGCAACGCCCAGCGGGTCGCGGTCGAGGCCGGCAGCGCCCTGGACATCGACCCGGACAAGATCTACCCGCAGCTCCTGAACAAGAAGCAGAGCTTCGTCTACGTCCAGCGGAAGGCCGACCCCCAGCGGGCGGCCGCGCTCGAGCATCGCGGGCTCGCCGGGCTCGACTTCTACCCGGAGGAGCGGCGGAGCTACCCGCAGCATACGGTGGCCTCGCAGGTGCTCGGCTACGCGGGGATCGACAACACCGGCATCGCCGGCCTCGAGCTCGGTCTCGAGCGCTACCTGGCCGGCAAGCCCGGCAAGGAGACGATCGTCCGCGACCCGTTCGGGCGCACGATCGACGTCGTCTCGTCCACGCCGGAGCAGCCGGGCCGCGACGTCTTCCTCACGCTCGACCACACGCTCCAGGCGAAGGTGGAGTCGGTCCTGCGCGAGACGCTGACGAAGTGGCACGCGGCCGGCGGCACGGCCGTCGTCCTCGATCCACGTACCGGCGGTGTGCTCGCGATGGCGAGCGCCCCCGGCTTCGACGCGAACGACTTCGCGCACGTGCCGAGCAGCCTCGAGCGCAACCGCGCGGTCACCGACACCTACGAGCCGGGCTCGACCTTCAAGGTGGTGACCTACGCGGCCGCGCTCACCGACCACGTCGTCACTCCGAACACGACCTTCACGCTGGCGCCGTCGATCCACGTCGCCGACCGGACGATCAGCGACGCCGAGCCCCGGCCCACCGAGACGATGAGCGTGGCCGAGATGCTCGCCCGCTCGTCCAACGTCGGCACGATCACGCTGGCGGAGCTGCTCGGCAAGAAGCGGCTCGGCGCGTGGATCTCCAGGTTCGGGTTCGGCAAGACCACCGGCATCGACTTCCCGGGCGAGAGCCCGGGCATCGCCCTGCCGGTCGACAAGTGGTCGGGCTCCACCATCGGCAACGTCCCGATCGGCCAGGGGATCGCGGTCACGGCCGTCCAGATGGCGTCCGCCTACGCTGCGCTCGCGAATCGCGGCGTGTGGCTACAGCCGCACCTCGTCGACCACGTCCGGGGCCGTCGCCCCGCGCGGGTGGAGCACCGGCGGATCGTCTCTCCTGCGATCGCGCGGGTGCTGATGGACATGCTCCAGGGCGTCGTCTCCGCGGAGGGCACCGGCGGCGAGGCGGCCGTTCCGGGCTACCTCGTCGCCGGGAAGACCGGCACGGCCGCCAAGCCGGACCCGCACGGCGGCTACTCCGACACGAACTACGTCGCCTCGTTCGTCGGCATCGTCCCGGCGAGCGCGCCGCGGGCCGTGATCCTGGTCTCGATCGACGAGCCTCGAGGCCAGATCTTCGGCGGCCTCGTGGCCGCGCCCGCCTTCCGCGACATCGCCCGTTTCGCGCTCCAGTACATGGACGTCCCGCCGGACGACCCGGCGTCGCTGAAGAGTGCCGGGGCCGCGCCGCTCGGCTGAGCTGGCTGAATCGCTTCGCAGGCCGGGCCCAGCCCGGCCGCTCGCTCGCGCTCCGCGCCGGGAACTGCCAAGGCCAGGAGAGCCGCTCGCGAGCTTCGCCCTGGGCGAAAAGACCCGCAATTGCGCCACTTCGGTGACGATTCGGGCGCCGGGTGGCGACGGAGGCCGCTGTTAGACTCGCTCGTCGTGGACCTGGAGCGGCTGATCGCCGTGCTCGCGCCGGCGGAGGTCGTCGGGCCGGCCGATGCGGCGATCCACGACCTCGCGTACGACGCCCGCACCGCCCGCGCCGGGTCGCTCTTCTTCTGCGTCCGCGGCGAGCGCGCCGACGGGCACGACTTCGCTCCGGAGGCGATCCGGAACGGCGCGGTCGCGCTGGTGGTGCAGCGTCGCCTCGACCTGCCGGTGCCGCAGCTCGTGGTCGCCGACTCACGCGCGGCCATGGCGCCGGCGGCGGACGAGTTCTTCGGGCGGCCGACCGAGGAGCTGACCGTGGCCGGGGTGACGGGCACGGCCGGCAAGACGACAACGGCCTTCCTGCTCTACGCCGTGCTGGCGGCGGCCGGCAAGCGGCCGGGGCTGCTGGGGACGATCGAGACCCGTGTCGACGGCGAACGGCGCCCGGCGACGCGGACGACCGCGGAGGCGATCGACCTCCAGCGCCTCTTCCGCGAGATGCTGGACGCGGGCGACCGCAGCTGCGCGATGGAGGCGACCTCGCACGGCTCGGCGCTCCGCCGCCTCGATCGCGTCAGGTTCGGGGTGCTCGTCTTCACCAACCTCGATCGCGACCACCTCGACTTCCACCGCGACATGGACGACTACTTCGAGGCGAAGCGGCGGCTGTTCGTCGGGGACGACGCTCCGTCCGCGGCGGTCAACGTCGGCGACCCCTACGGCCGCCGGCTGGCCGACGGGCTCCGCGAACAGGGGACGCCGCTGCTCACCTTCGGCCTCGGCGACGACGCGGACATCCGCCCCGGGACCGTCGAGGTGCGGACGCGCCTGCGCGGACGGTTCAACCTCGAGAACGCGCTGGGGACGGTGGCGGCCGCTCGCCTGCTCGGCATCGACGACGAGGCGGCCGCACGCGGGATCGCGTCCGTCGACGGCGTGCCGGGACGCTTCCAGGCGGTCGACGAGGGCCAGGACTTCACGGTGATCGTCGACTACGCGCACAAGCCGGGCGCGCTCGAGAACGCCCTGCGCGCCGCCCGCGAGCTCGCCGACGGCCGCGTCGTCTGCGTGTTCGGCTGCGGCGGCGACCGCGACCGCGGCAAGCGCCCGCTGATGGGAGGCATCGCCTCCGAGCTCGCCGACGTCGCGATCGTCACGTCGGACAACCCGCGCAGCGAGGATCCGCTCGCGATCATCGACGAGATCGTCGCCGGGATGGACGGCGAGCCGGTCGTGGAGCCCGACCGCGGGCGGGCGATCGAGCAGGCGATCGAGCTCGCCGCCGCCGGGGACGTGGTCGTGATCGCCGGCAAGGGGCACGAGCGCGGCCAGGAGGTCGCCGGCGTCGTCACGCCGTTCGACGACGCCGAGGTGGCAGGCGAAGCGCTGCGCGCGCTGAAGACGACCGCATGATCGCCCTCTCGCTCGACGAGGTCGGCGAGCTCGCGCCGGGCCGGCTCGCGGTCGCCCCCGGCGCGACGAACGTGCGGGGGCTCCAGACCGACTCGCGGCGAGTCGGCGCGGGCGACCTCTTCGTCGCGGTCCGCGGCGGCGCCGTCTTCGTCGACGACGCGCTGGCGCGCGGGGCCGCGGCCGCGCTCGTCCCCGACGACGTCTTCGCCGCGCTGGCCGCGCTCGCCGGCCGCGTGCGCGAGCGCAGCAGCGCAGGGTTCGTCGCCGTCACCGGCTCGATGGGGAAGACCTCGACGAAGGACATCCTCGCCGCGATCTGCTCGCCGCAGCGCCGCACGATCGCAGCGGAGCGCAGCTACAACGCGGAGATCGGCGTGCCGCTGACGATCGGCCGCGTCGAGCCGGACACCGAGCTCTGCATCCTCGAGCTGGCGATGCGCGGCTTCGGCCAGATCGCCGAGCTGTGCGCCTTCGCCCGCCCGGACATCGGCGTGATCACGAACGTGGGGCCGGTGCATCTGGAGAAGGTCGGCGACCTCGACGGCGTCGTCCGGGCCAAGGGAGAGCTGATCGCCGCGCTCCCGGCTGGGGGCACGGCGGTCGTCCCCGACGGCTTTCCGATCGCCCGCGACGATCTCGAGGTCGTCCGGGTCGGCCGCGACGTCACGCTCGAGTCCTTCGACCCGCCTGTGCTGCGCACGTCGCTGGGCACGGTCGAGGTCGGCTTCACCGCACGGCATGTCGCCGCGAACGCGCTCACCGCGCTCGCGACGGCGCATGCGCTCGGGCTCGACCTTCCCGAGCAGCTCGAGGTCGAGTTCACTGAGTGGCGGAACCAGGAGCTGCCCTTGCCGGGCGGCGGCGTGCTCGTCAACGACGCCTGGAACGCGAACCCGGTGTCGATGCGCGCCGCGCTCGAGCACCTCGTCCGGCTCGCCGCCGGCCGCCGCACGGTCGCCGTGCTCGGCGACATGGCCGAGCTGGGTACCTACAGCGAAGAGGGACATCGCGAGGTCGGCCGGGCGGTCGCCGAGCTCGGGATCGACGAGCTGGTCGCGATCGGGCCGCAGGCACGGGCCTACGGCGGACGGCTCGCGGACACCGTCGACGACGCGCTCGCGCTGCTCGACGGGCTGCTCCGCCCCGGCGACTGCGTGCTCGTCAAGGCGGCGCGGGCCATGGGCCTCGAGCGCGTCGCCGAGGCGCTGACGGCGGCGCGCGTCTAGATGGTCGACGTCCTGATCGCAGGCATCGTCGCGATGGTGATCTCGATCGTCGCCGGGCCGCGCTTCATCAACTTCCTCCGTCTGCGCGAGTACGGCCAGCCGATCCGCGAGGAGGGCCCGGCCCGCCACGTCGAGAAGCAGGGCACGCCGACGATGGGCGGCCTCCTGATCCTGTTCTCGGCCGCCGTCCCGTACCTGATCCTCAGCAACTACTCGACCCCGGCGCTGACCGTCTGCTTCCTGACCGTCGGCTGCGGGGCGATCGGCTTCCTCGACGACTACATCAAGGTCACCCACCAGCGCTCGCTCGGGTTGAACGGCCGCTGGAAGCTGCTACTCCTGCTGCTGATCACCGCCGTGGTCGCCTGGGTCGCCTACCACCGCGACTTCTCGACCGATCTCTACCTGCCCGGCTTCAAGATCCCGCTCTCCTGGGCCTGGTATCCGTTCCTGTTCGTGATCATCGCCGGCGCTGCGAACGGCGTGAACCTGACCGACGGGATCGACGGCCTCGCCGCCGGCACGGGGATCATCGCCGTGTTCACGTTCACCGCCATGACCGTGATCGCCTTCATCCGCTCGGGCCCGCCCGGAAACCGCGAGATCCGCCTGCTCGACCTGTCGATCGTCGGCGCCGCCCTGATCGGAGCGCTGGTCGGGTTCCTCTGGTACAACGCGTCGCCCGCGGAGGTCTTCATGGGCGACACCGGCTCGATGGCGATCGGCGGGGCGCTGGCGGGGTTCGCGATCATGACCAAGACCGAGGTCCTGCTCCTCTTCGTCGGCGGCATCTTCCTGGTCGAGGCGCTCTCGGTGATGATCCAGGTCTTCGCCTTCAAGTACTTCGGCCGGCGCGTCTTCCTGATGGCGCCGATCCACCACCACTTCGAGATGAAGGCCTGGTCCGACACGAAGATCATGGTGCGCTTCTGGATCCTGACCGCGATCCTCTGCGCCTGCGGCTTCGCGCTCTACTACCGCTACTACTTCCGGTTCTTCCGCGGATGACCGCTCGCGGCGCTTCGCGCGAGCTCGCTCGCACGGGGGAAACAGCCGGTTTCCCCCGTGAGCCCCCTTCCCCAACTGCCCGCACCTCAGCGGCGGCTGGGGGCCGCGCCCGCCAGGTCGGTCGCGGCGGCGACAACCGCGAATGAGCATTCTCGTCCTGGACGGGTCCTTGCTTACCGAGGCGCTCGCTGATGCCGGCGACGAGGACGTCTACGTGATCGACCAACACGCGGCCGAGCTGGAGCGGCTCGAACGGGAGACCGCCGACCCACGCGTCTTCTACCTGATCGGCAACGCCGAAATTCTGCCCTTGCCGGATCGCTCCGTCGATCGTGCGCTGGGCGGCGAGGGCACTCCCGAGCTCGGGCGCGTGCTGCGCTCGTGAGGCGCGCTGTCGTCCTCGGCACGGCTCGCTCGGGGCAGGCGGCCGCTGCGCTGCTCGAGCGGACCGGCGTGCAGGTCGTGCTCGCCGGTCGCGAGCTCGGCAACGACGACGACCTCTCGCTGCTCGAGGGGGCAGACGTCCTCGTCAAGAGCCCCGGGGTGCCGCGGGACAACCCGCTCGTCGCCGCCGCCCGCGTCCCGATCTGGAGCGAGGTCGAGCTCGCCTACCGGCTGCTGCCGAACCCGATCCTCGGCGTCACCGGCACGAACGGGAAGACGACGACGGCCGAGTGGCTCGGCGCGATGTTCCGCACGGCCGGTCGCGACGTGGCCGTCGCGGGCAACGTCGGCCGGGCCCTGAGCTCGGTGGAGGCCCCGACGGACACCTGGATCGTCTGCGAGCTGTCGAGCTTCCAGCTCGAGGACGTCCACGAGCTCCGTCCGCGGATCGCCGTGCTCGTCAACCTCGAGCCGGACCACCTCGACCGGCACGGCTCGTTCGACGCGTACCGCGACGCGAAGCTGCGGATCTTCGAGAACCAGCTCGCCGAGGACACGGCGGTGACACCCGGCGGGCTCGGGCCGGTTCCCGGCTCGGCAGCCCGGGTGGAGTTCTCCGCCGACGACCCCCTGCCGGCCGAGCCCGGCCTGCCCGGGCGCCACAACCGCGAGAACGCCGCTGCCGCGACGGCAGCGGCCCGCGCAGCCGGGCTGACCGACGACGCGATCGCCGAGGCATTGCGCGCCTTTCCAGGCGTGGCCCACCGGCTCGAGCTCGTCGCCGAGATCGGAGGCGTCCGCTTCGTGAACGACTCCAAGGCGACGAACGCCGCGGCCGCCCGGCGGGCGCTGGCCGCGTACGACGTCCCGCTGCACGTCATCCTCGGCGGATCGCGGAAGGGCGAGAGCTTCGACCGGCTCGCGGACGAGCTCCGTGGCCGCGGCTACCTGATCGGCGAGACGGCCGACGAGCTCGCCTCCGCCCTCGACCGCGCGGGCAGGGCGTACGTCCGCTGCGGCGACCTCGCGACCGCCGTCGCGACGGCCGCCGAAGCGGCACGGCCGGGGGAGATCGTGCTGCTCTCGCCCGCCTGCGCCAGCTACGACCAGTTCAGCGACTTCGAGCAGCGCGGCGAGGAGTTCCGGAGGCTTGTGCAGAACCTTTCGGGATGAAGCGCGGACACCTCGAGTCGAACGTCCTCGTCCTCGTCACGCTCGCCCTCGTCGCCTTCGGGATGGTGATGGTGTACAGCGCCACCTCCGCCTCGGCGACGATCGGCGGCGGCAACCCCGTCTACTACCTGAAGCGGCAGGCGATCTTCGCCGCCCTCGGGCTCGTTCTGCTGGTGCTCGCCCGCCGGTGGAGCTACCGGTCGCTGCGCCACACCGCTCCGGTCCTCGTCCTGGGCAGCCTGCTGCTGCTGCTGCTCGCGCTCGTCGGGGGGCAGAACGTCAACGGCGCCCGCCGCTGGATCGACCTCGGCGCGGCGTCGTTCCAGCCCTCGGAGGTCGCGAAGCTCGCGGTCGTCGTCTGGATCGCCCTGTACCTCTCGAAGCGGCCGGTGCCGACGACGCTGGGCGAGCTGACGAAGCCGATCGGGCTGCTGCTGGCCGCGTTCTGCGCGCTCGTGCTCGCCGAGCCCGACCTCGGCACGGTGATCGCGATCTGCCTCGTGGTCGGCGCGATGCTGCTCGTCGCCGGCGCGCCTGTCCGGCTGCTCGGCATGTCGGCGGCGATCGTCGCGGCCGTGACCGTGGTCGCGATCTGGTTCGAGCCGTACCGGCGCACGCGCTTCTTCAGCTTCGTCGACCCCTGGCGCGACGCCCAGGGGGCCGGGTACCAGACCGTGCAGGCGATGATCGGAATCGGCTCGGGCGGGGTCTTCGGCAAGGGGCTCGGCGAGAGCGTCGGCAAGGTCTTCTACCTGCCCGAGGCGCACACGGACATGATCTTCGCGATCATCGGCGAGGAGCTCGGCCTGATCGGAGCGACGCTCCTGATCGCGGCGTACGCGGCGCTCGGCTGGGCGGGCCTGCGCATCGCCCTGCGCTGCCGCGACCCGTTCGGCAAGGGCCTGGCCGTCGGGATCACGACCCTGATCTGCGGCCAGGCCGCGCTCAACCTGGCCGCCGTCGTCGGCGTGGCGCCGCTGACCGGCATCCCGCTCCCCCTGGTGTCGTATGGGGGCACCAGCCTGGTCGTGATGCTCGCGTCGGTCGGCATCCTCCTTAACATCGCCCGGGAAGATGGCGTCGAGGTCGCAGCTCAGGTGCGTGATCGCGGCCGGCGGAACGGCCGGTCACGTGATGCCGTCGCTCGTCGTCGCGCGAGCGCTGCGCGCCCGCGGCGTGAGCGTCAGCTTCGCCGGCTCGCCTGACCGCGTCGAGGCCAGGCTCGTCCCGGAGGCCGGTTTCGAGCTCGACCCCTTCCGGATCAGCGGGCTGCCGCGGCGACCTGGCGCAGCTCAGCTGCGAGCCGTGCTGCTCGCGGGCCGGGCCCCGCGCGCCTGCGCGCGGATCCTCGCAGCGCGCCGCCCGGACGTCGTCTACGGCGGCGGCGGCTACGTCGCCGGCCCGATGGTGTACGCCGCCTGGCGGAGAAAGATCCCTGCGGCACTGGCCGAGGCCGACGCCCGGCTCGGGCTGGCGAACCGGCTCGCCGCCCCGTTCGCCAGACGCGTGTTCCTCGCCTATCCCGACGCGAGCCGGAACGGCGGCCGGTACCGGGTCGTCGGCCGGCCGGTACCGGAACGAGAGCCGGTGCCACGTGACGAGGCCAGGACCCGGTTCGGGCTTCCCGCCGGGGCGCAGGTCATGCTCGTCTTCGGCGGCAGCCAGGGAGCCGCAGCCCTGAACGAGATCGCGCTGAGCGAGTTCGGCGCGGAAGGGCCGTCCGTCCTCCACCTGTGCGGCGAGCGCTACCTGGCGGGGCTGGCAGGCCGGGTCTCGCGGCCCGACTACCGGCTGCTCGGGTGGACCGACGACTTCGGAGCTGCGCTCGACGCCTGCGATCTCGTGCTCGCCCGTGCAGGCGGCTCGGTGTGGGAGGTGGCCGCGGCGTCGCGGCCGGCGATCCTCGTCCCGTCGCCGAACGTGACCGCCGACCACCAGTCCAGGAACGCACGCTACTTCGAACAGGCAGGAGGGGCGGTCGTCGTCCCGGAGCCCGAGCTCGGACGCGTGCCGGGCCTCGTCCGTGAGCTGCTCGGAGACGGCGGTCGGCTCGCGGCGATGGGCGCCGCGATGCGCCGCGCCGCGAAGCCGTCGGCGGCCGAAGAGATCGCGGAGGAGCTGATCGCGCTTGCCGGCGGCTCCTAGCGCACCGGGGAGCGAGTGCCGACGACACTAGGAGCCCCGTTCGGCGGGCGCCGCCTCTGGCTGGTGGGGATCGGGGGCGCGGGCATGTCCGCCTACGGGCTGCTGGCGCGTGCGTGGGGGGCGGAGGTGGGCGGCTGGGACCGCAACGAGACGCCGTATCTCCGGCCGCTTCGCGACGCGGGCCTCGAGGTGCGCATCTCGGCGGAGCCCGATGTTCCCGGCGGGCGGGAGGTGTTCGTGTCCAGCGCCTACCCCGGCGTCGCCGGGCGACCGCGGGCCGAGCTGCTCGCCGAGCTCGTGGGCGCAGGGCCGGCGATCGTCGTCGCCGGCGCGCACGGCAAGACCACGACTGCGGCGATGATCGCCTTCGCGCTGCGCGAGACCGGACGCGACCCGAGCTGGATCGTCGGCGGCGAGGTGCCCCAGCTCGGCGCGAACGCGGGGGCGGGGGAGGGCTGGCTCGTGGTCGAGGGCGACGAGTCCGACCGTTCGGTCGCAGCTTTGCGTCCGCGGATCGCCGTCGTCACCAACGTCGACCTCGACCACCACGCCGCGTTCGGCTCGCGCGCCGAGGTCGAGGAGCTGTTCGAGCAGTGGCTCGCCGACGTTCCCGACGTCGTGCGAGGCTGGCAGCTCGAGCCCCTCGACGCCGAGCTCGCCGTGCCCGGCGAGCACAACCGCCGGAACGCCGCCGCTGCGGCGGCGGCGCTCGAGCTGGCCGGGGTGCCCCGCGACGAAGCAACGGCTGCGCTCGGCGCCTTCGTCGGCGTGGGCCGCCGGTTCGAGCCGATCGGCGTCGTCGGCGAGGTGGAGGTTTACGACGACTACGCGCACAATCCGCAGAAGCTGCGAGCCGCGCTCGCCACTGCGCGAGAACGGGCATCGGGCCGAGTGCTCGTCCTCTTCCAGCCGCACCTCTTCTCACGCACGCGTCATTCCGCGACCGAGCTCGGGCGGGAGCTGGCCGCCGCCGACGTGGTCGTCGTCACCGACGTCTACGCGGCCCGCGAGCAGCCGCTCGACGGCGTGACCGGCAAGCTCGTGGTCGACGCCGTCTGCGCGGCCAGGCCCGGCTTTTCGCCGGGGTGGACTCCGAGCCTCGAGGACGGCGCTCGGTTCCTCGCCCGGCGGGCGCGCCCCGGCGACCTCGTTGTGACCGCGGGCGCAGGCGACGTCGACCGGGCCGCGCGACTGATTCTCGACCGGCTGGCGCGCGAGGAGGCTGCGTGAGGGGGGTTCCTCTCCGCCGTCGTCACACATCCGGCGCATCGAGGTCTCCCAGCCGTGCGTGCTTGCGGGTTAGGCTCGCGCCATGGGACGGGGAGGTGGGGCGCTCCCAGAGGCGTCCCGGACCGGACGTGTCCGAAAGAGCCGCGGCGTGAAGATCGAGGAGGGCGTTCCGCTCAGCCGGTTGACCACCGTCGGCATCGGTGGGCCCGCCCGGGCCGTCGCGCGCCCGCGGACTCTCTCGGAGCTCGAAGAGGCACTCGCCTGGGCGGGCCGGCAGGAAGTGCCCGTCCGGCCGATCGGGCTCGGCTCCAACCTGCTGGCGGCCGACGAGGGGGTCGACGCGCTCGTCGTCCGGCTCGAAGGCGACCTGGCGGCGGTGGAGGTACGCGGCGGCGTGGTCGTGGCCGGCGGCGGCGCGCCGAACGCGGTGTGCCTCCACCGTGCGCGGGCAGCCGGGCTGGGCGGCTTCGAGTTCGCCTGCGCGATCCCCGGAACGGCAGGAGGGGGCGTGCGGATGAACGCAGGCGCCTACGGCAGCGACTGGAAGGCGATCCTCGCCCGCGCGCTGGTGGTCGACGTCGACGGCGCGCGGTGGCGCTCGGCCGAGGAGCTCGAGCTCGCGTACCGCCATTCCGCGCTCGTCCCCGGGCAGGTGGTGGCGCAGGTCGAGCTCCGCCTCGTCTCTCGACCGGCCCTCGAGATCAAGGAGACGACGGCAGCGATGCAGGCCCGTCGGAAGGCGACCCAGCCGACCAACAAGCGGACGTTCGGCAGCGTGTTCAAGAACCCCGACCACGAGCTCGGTGCCGGACGGATGATCGAGCTGTGCGGGTTGAAAGGGCACCGCGAGGGCGGCGCCGTGATCTCGCCCCGGCACGGAAACTTCATCGAGAACGCGGGCGATGCGACTGCCCGCGATGCGATCGCGCTGATGACCGAGGCGCGCGCCCGCGTGCTCGACCGGTTCGGCCTCGTCCTCGAGCGCGAGGTGGAGCTCCTCGGCGATCTCGAGCTGCCTGCCGTCGCCGCCGCGCACGGCTAGCGGCCGCAGGACCGCGGGGCCCGGCGGCGAACCCAGGCTCGTCGATGGCCGCGCGCCCGCCGAGGAACCCGCCACCCCCGACGACCCACCGCCCGCTGCTGGTCGCCGCGATCGCGCTCGTACTTGCAGGCTCGGGCGTCGGCGCCTACTTCGGCGCGAGGGAGACCGGGATCTTCGCGCTCGACCGGATCCAGGTCGCGGGCGCCCCCCCGGCGACGGCCGCCAGGATCCGCGCCGCACTCCGCGCCTACGTGGGCAAGAGCCTCGTTCGCTTCGACCGGGCCGACGCCGCCCGACGGCTCGCCGCCGTCTCCGAGGTTGCCGACGCACGGTTCGATCGCGACTTCCCGCACACGCTGAAGGTACGGGTTCGCCTCGAGCGACCCGTGGCCCTCTTGCGCCGGGGGCCCGACGCGTGGGTCGTCTCCTCGTCGGCGCGCGTGCTCGAACGGCTCCGGAAGCGACCGTACCCGAGGCTGCCCCGGATCTGGCTGCCGGCGACTGCAGACGTGCTCGTCAACTCGACGCTGTCCGGCGTGGGCGCGAAGGGCGTCGCCGCCGTGGCGCCGCTCCGCGCGCTGCACCTGGCCGGCGAGGTCCGTCAGGTCATCGCCGGTGACGGCGAGCTGACGCTGGTGCTCGTGTCCGGGACCGAGCTCCGGCTCGGCGACAGCGGCGACCTCCGTCTGAAGCTGGCGATCGCGAAGCAGATCCTGCCGCTCACCGGCGGGGCCGCGTACGTCGACGTCAGCGTTCCAGAGCGACCCGTGGCCGGATACAAGTCTCAACTCGAAGGTTGAGGTTGACTGTTTGTACCTGCAAATCGCGTTGACAAGCCGTGCGCGAGCCCCTACCCTGCGGAGGTCGAGCACCTGTCTCGGCCCCAATCCTGAAGTAGACATCGAGACTGAGAGACGGACGCGACCATGAGCATGAGAGATCAATCGGGGAGCTACCTCGCCGTCCTGAAGGTGATCGGCGTCGGGGGCGGCGGGACGAACGCGGTCAATCGCATGATCGAGGCCGGCCTGACCGGCGTGGAGTTCATCGCCGTGAACACGGATGCGCAGGCGCTGCTGATGAGTGACGCGGACGTCAAGATCCACATCGGCTCGCAGGTCACCAGGGGGCTGGGCGCCGGGGCCGACCCGGAGGTCGGCAACGCGGCCGCACAGGAGTCCCGTGACGAGCTGAAGGACGCGCTGAAGGGCGGGGACATGATCTTCGTGACGGCCGGAGAGGGAGGCGGCACGGGGACGGGGGCCGCGCCGACCGTGGCCGCGCTCGGGCAGGAGCTCGGCGCGCTCACCGTGGGCGTGGTGACGAAGCCCTTCGCGTTCGAAGGCCGCGTCCGCTCCGAGCGGGCGGCGGTCGGCATCAACGAGCTCCGCGAGTTCGTCGACACGCTGATCGTGATCGAGAACGACCGGCTCCTCCAGGTGATCGAGAAGAACACGTCCGTGCTCGAGTCGTTCCGGCTCGCCGACGACGTGCTTCGCCAGGGCGTCCAGGGAATCACCGACCTGATCACCGTCCCGGGCCTCGTCAACCTCGACTTCGCCGACGTCCGCACGATCATGCGCGAGGCAGGGTCGGCACTGATGGGCATCGGCACCGCCGCCGGCGAGAACCGCGCGGCCGAGGCGGCGCGGATCGCGGTCTCGTCCCCGCTGCTCGAGTCGTCGATCGAGGGCGCGACGGGGATCCTACTGAACGTCACCGCCGGTCCCGACGTGGGCCTTTTCGAGGTCAACGAGGCGGCCGAGGTCGTCACCGCAGCGGCCGACGCGAACGCGAACGTCATCTTCGGCGCCGTGATCGATCCCTCCATGGGCGCCGAGGTGCGCGTGACCGTCATCGCCACCGGCTTCGGCCACCAGCAACGCCGGCGACCGGGCCGGAGGCAGGAGCGGCAGCGCGTGGCGGTTTCGGAGGCGCCCGTCGCGCGGGAGCCCGATCAGGGCTTCGACGTGCCGTCGCAGATGCTCGACGTGCCGTCGTTCCTCCGGGACGACTAGCCGCCTCACGCCCGCCGACGACTGCCAGGAGGCGCGACCGGCGTGGAGTAGCATCCGCGCCGGTGCAGGAGACGCTCCGCCGCACGCCGCTGCACGACCGCCATGTCGCCCTCGGCGCCAGGATGGTGCCGTTCGCCGGCTGGGAGATGCCCGTCCAGTACGAAGGCGTCATCCCGGAGCATCGGGCCGTGCGCGGGGACGCCGGCGCGTTCGACGTCTCGCACATGGGCGAGATCGAGGTCGAGGGGCCGCGAGCGCGCGAGCTCCTCCAGGGCCTGCTCTCGAACGACCTCGAGCGGATCGGGCCGGGGCGGGCCCAGTACACCCTCCTGACGAACGAGCGCGGCGGGATCCTCGACGACCTGATCGCCTATGCGCTCGACCCTTTCCGCTACCTGCTGATCGTGAATGCCTCGAACCGGACGGTGGCGTACGAGTGGCTGAAGGAACGCGAGCTGAGAGGCTCCGACGTCCGCGACGTCTCCGACGAGTACGGGCTGATCGCCGTGCAAGGCCCGCGGGCGCTCGAGCGCCTCGGTCTCGAGCCGGCGCCTGCGTTCACCTTCGCCGAGGGCGAGGTCGCCGGCGTCACCTGCATGGTCAACCGCACCGGCTACACCGGCGAGGAGGGCGTCGAGCTGATGGCGATGGCCGACGAGGCGGGCGAGCTCTGGGACGCGGTCCTCGCGCGCGGGGTCACGCCGTGCGGGCTCGGCGCGCGCGACAGCCTCCGGCTGGAGGTCTGCTATCCGCTGCACGGCAACGACATCGGGCCCGACACCGACGCGATCTCGGCGGGGCTCGGCTGGGCCTGCGCGCTCGAGCAGGACTTCACCGGTGCCGGCGAGCTGCGCCTGGTCGCCGAGCGGGGGCCCGAGCGACGGCTCGCCGCGTTCGTGATGGAGGAGCGCGCGATCCCGCGCCAGGGGATGCCGATCCTCGAGGGCGGCGAGGTGACCTCGGGAACCCACTCGCCCATGCTCGACCGGGGCATCGGCCTGGGGTACGTGCCGGCGCGGCTGGCCGAGGCGGGCACCGAGCTGACCATCGACGTCCGCGGACGGCATCGTCGCGCGCGCATCGTCGAGAAGCCGATCTACAAGCGAGAGGAGTGACGACGTGGCTGCCGAGAGCTATCCGGAGGACCTCAGGTACCACCCCGAGCACGACTGGGCCCGTATCGACGGCGACACGGCCACGCTCGGCATCACCTGGTACGGACAGGACGCGCTCGGCGAGCTCGTCCACTACGAGCCGCCCGACGTCGGCGCCACGCTGTCGAAGGACGGAGCCTACGGCGAGGTCGAGTCGGTGAAGGCGGTCTCCGACCTGATCGCGCCGCTCTCCGGCGAGGTGCTGGAGGTGAACGACAAGGTCGTCGACGCGCCCGAGACGGTGAACGAGGACCCGTACGGCGACGGCTGGCTTGTCAAGATCCGGGTCGCCGATCCCGGCGAAACGGACGCGCTGATGGACGCAGCGGCCTACCGGGCTCACCTCGAGGCGCTGTGAGCCACCTCTCCCTGACCGACGCCGACCGCGAGGAGATGCTGGCCGCGATCGGGGTGTCGTCGATCGAGGAGCTCTTCGCCGACATCCCCGAAGGCGTCCGCTTCCAGGGTCGCCTCGACCTCGAGCCGGCGCTCTCCGAGCCAGAGCTGGTCGCGCACCTGGAGGAGCTCGCAGCGCGGAACGCGCACACCGCCGGCGAGCTCTCGTTCCTCGGGGCGGGCGTCTACGACCACTACGTCCCGGCGGTGGTGGACGCCGTCCTCCAGCGCGGCGAGTTCCTGACCGCGTACACGCCCTACCAGCCCGAGATGAGCCAGGGCGTGCTGCAGACGATCTTCGAGTACCAGACCGCGATCTGCGAGCTCACCGGGATGGACGTCTCGAACGCCTCGGGCTACGACGGCACCACCGTCGCCGCCGACGCGTGCTTCATCGCCAAGCACGCGACCGGGCGGTCGAAGGTCGTCCTCGCCGAGACGCTGAACCCGCAGGTCCGCCAGGTGGTGAAGACCTACGCACCGGGGTTCGGGCTCGAGGTGGTCGAGGTGCCGCACCGCGGCGGGACGACGGATCCCGACGAGCTCGCGGCCGCGGTCGAGGACGCCGCCTGCGCCATCTTCCAGCAGCCCAACTTCTTCGGCTGCCTGGAGCCGGCGCCTGACCTGGCCGCCGCGGCCAACGACGCGGATGCGCTGGCGGTGGCCCATGTCGACCCGGTCTCGCTCGGCGTGCTGGAGGCGCCCGGGAACTACGGCTGTGCGATCGCGATCGGCGAGGGCCAGGGCGCGGGCAACTTCCAGTCCTTCGGAGGCCCGCACTACGGCTTCATCGCCGCCCGCTCGGACTACACCCGCCGCATGCCGGGCCGGATCGTCGGCGAGACGACCGACGCCGCGGGCAAGCGCGGCTATGTCCTCACCCTGCAGACGCGGGAGCAGCACATCCGCCGCGAGAAGGCCACGTCCAACATCACGACGAACCAGACGCTGCTCGCCCTGGCCGGGCTCGTTCACCTCAGCTGGCTGGGCCCGCAGGGTCTGAAGGAGGTGGGGGAGACCTGCATGGCCCTCGCCGAGCACGCGAAGGGGCTGCTCGCCGCGGCCGGCGCCGAGCCTCTGTTTCCCGACAGGACAACATTCAAGGAGTTTGCCGTCCGCGTCGGCCGGAACGCGCGCGAGGTGGTTCGCGAGGCACGCGCCCGCGGCGTCCATCCCGGCTACGCGCTCGGGCGCGACTACGAGGGGCTCGACGACGCGCTGCTCGTCGCGGTGACCGAGAAGCGCACTCCTGCCGAGATCCGGCGGCTCGCAGAGGTGCTGGCGGAGGTGGGCTCGTGACGAAGCTGATCTACGAGCGCTCGAGCCCGGGCCGCCGGGCGTCGAGCCTCCCGCGTCACGACCTGCTCGCGGTCGACGTGCCGGGGGAGCTGGCCCGCGAGCGGCCACCCCGGTTGCCGGAGGTGGCCGAGCCAGAGCTCGTCCGTCACTTCACCGAGCTCTCGACTCGCAACTTCGGGATCGACACCGGCTTCTATCCGCTCGGCTCCTGCACGATGAAGCACAACCCGCGTGTCAACGAGCGCGCCGTCGGCATCCCGGGCTTCCGCGACCTGCACCCGCTCCAGGAGGAGGAGGGCGCACAGGGCGCGCTCGAGCTGATGTGGCGCCTCCAGGAGATCCTGGCCGAGGTCTCCGGCCTGCCAGGCGTCTCGTTGCAACCCGCGGCCGGTAGCCAGGGCGAGCTGACCGGGCTGATGCTCTTCCGCGCCTACTTCGCCGACCGCGGCGAGCTCGAGCAGCGCCGCGAGATCGTCATCCCCGACACCGCCCACGGCACCAACCCGGCGAGCGTGACGATGGCCGGCTTCGAGCTGGTCGGCGTCCAGACCGACCCGCGCGGGAACGTCGACGTCGACGACCTGCGCGGCAAGGTCGGCGCGCAGACGGCCGGCCTGATGCTCACCAACCCGTCGACCCTCGGCCTCTTCGACGAGAACATCGAGGAGATCGAGCGGATCTTCCACGGCGCGGGCGCGCTCATGTACTACGACGGGGCGAACCTGAACGCCGTCTGCGGGATCTCGCGTCCGGGCGACATGGGGTTCGACGTCGTGCACATCAACCTGCACAAGACGTTCTCGCAGCCGCACGGCGGCGGCGGGCCGGGCGGCGGGCCGATCGCGGTCGCCGCCGCGCTCGAGCCGTTCCTGCCGCTCCCGGCGGTCGTGCGCCGGGACGACGGCAGCTTCGGGCTCGACTTCGACCGGCCGAAGTCGATCGGCAAGGTGCGCGGCTTCACCGGCCCGTTCGGCGTGTTCGTCCGCTCCTATGCCTACATCCGCGCGTACGGGCCGGGCCTGCGCGAGATGTCCGAGGCCGCCGTGCTGAACGCGAACTACCTGCTCGCCCGCCTCCGCGACGGGTACGACCTGCCCTTCGACCGGTTGTGCATGCACGAGTTCGTGCTCTCGGCGCGGACGCTGAAGAAGGAGCACGGGGTGTCCGCCCTCGACGTGGCGAAGAGGCTGATGGACTACGGCTTCCACCCGCCGACGATCTACTTCCCGCTCGTCGTCCCGGAGGCGTTGATGATCGAGCCGACCGAGACCGAGCCGAAGGAGCGGCTGGACGAGTTCTGCGAGGCGATGCTCGCGATCGTCCGCGAGGCGGCGGAGGATCCGGACGTCGTGCACGGCGCGCCGCACACGAGGCCGGTCGGGCGCCTCGACGAGGTGAAGGCCGCCAGACGCGCGGTCGTCCGGTACGGCTTCGAGGAGCACCCGGATCTCGCGGACGAGCCCGCCGCCGCCGTGGCGCCGCAGGGGGCGTGAGTGGATCGCCGCGAGCGCGAGCGGATCATGGGCGAGCACCAGCCACGGGGCCAGTCGGAGCGAGAGCGCTGCGAGGCCGAGCGGCTGGCAGCCGATCTCGAGGGCAGTCCGGTCTCGGGCGCGCCGCTGCCGCGCCGGCTGCGCAACTTCTCGCCGAGCGTCGAGGGCTACGCGCGGTCGGTCGCGGGCCCGCCCGCGTACGCGCGGCGCCTGCGCCAGATCGAGGACGAGATCGAGGAGCACGTCCAGCGGTTGCGAGCTGCCAGGCAGGAGTTGCACCGCGAGGTGCGCGAGCCGGCGGATCGCGCCCGCCGGTGGCGGGAGCTCGCCGACCGGTGGAGCTTCCACGCCGTCAACGACCTGATCGAGAAGCACAACCGCTGGTACCCGGTCGAAGCCCGCCTGGCGATGAATCCGCGAACGGGCGACTTCGTCCTCGTCGGCGGCAGGCCGTACCGGCTCGAGCCGCTGGACGCCGCGTGGGTGCTGGAGCGCTTCCCGCCCGCCGGGCCGGACCGACTCGCCGCCTAGCGCACGGGAGATGGGTCCCCCGGCACGCGGATTGAGCCGGACGGCCCATTGACCCGGGCCGACCGGGCGCCGAAGTGTGTGTTCATGGAATGGAAGTGGCACCTGCGGCGCGCGGAGAGCCCGATCCAGCCTCCGGCCGCCGTGGACACGGTCGACGAGCTGCGGCTCTTCCCGATCGTCAGCCCGCACCTCTGCTATCCGGTCGCCGCGCTGCTCGCCCGCGGCCGGCTCGAAGACGCTGCCGAGCTCGCCTCGGACCGCGCCTGGGTGGCCTCGATTCCGCTCTACGGCTAGGCCGCGGCCCGCGCCGCGAGCTGGCCGCAGGCGGCGTCGATGTCGCGTCCGCGCGTGAGGCGCACGGTCGCCGGCAGGCCCGCCCGGTCGAGCACGGCCTTGAAGGCAGCGATCGCCGCGCGCGAGGAGCCTTCGAACGCGCCCGTCGGGTTGTACGGGATCAGGTTGACCTTGAAGGCCTTGGGATCGAGGAGGCCGGCGAGCTGCGCGGCCTGCTCGACACGATCGTTCACGCCGGCGAGCATCACGTACTCGACGAAGACCTTCCGGCCCCGCAGCGCGACGTACCGGCGGCACTCGCCGATCACGTTCGCGAGCGGGTAGCGGTCGTTCACCGGCATCAGCTCGGAGCGGAGCGCCGGATCGGCCGCGTGGAGGGACAACGCAAGCCGGATCGGCTCCTCCACCTCGTCGACGAAGCGGCGGAGCCCCGGCAGCCAGCCGACCGTCGAGATCGTCGTCCGGCGATGGGTGATTCCCACGTCGGGCAGGCGGCGAGCCGCCTCGGACACGGAGTCGAAGTTGAGCATCGGCTCGCCCATGCCCATGAACACGCAGTGGTCGAGCGAGCCGACCCGGCGGAAGTGGAGCACCTGGTCGAGGATCTCCGACGCGGTCAGGTTGCGCCCGAAGCGCATCTGTCCTGTGGCGCAGAACGTGCACGTGAGTGGGCAGCCGGATTGCGACGAGACGCAGATCGAGCGGCGGCCGTCGCGATAGCGCATCCGCACCGCCTCGACGGGACGGCGGTCGACGGTGCGGAACAGCACCTTGATCGTTCCGTCGCGCGACGCCGCTTCCCGTTCGACCTCGAGCGTCGAGAACGGGACATGCTCCTGGAGCTCGGCTCGAAGCCGGGCGGGAACGTTCGTCATCGACTCGTACCCGAGCGCGCCTCGGGCAGTCCACTCCCAGATCTGCCGCGCCCGGTACGCGGGCTCGCCCCGCTCGGCGAGCTTCTCGGCAAGGAGGGCGAGGTCCATGGAGCCACGGTAGCGCCGGTGCTCGCCGCCGGCCCCGGCGAACGATCCGCGGTCGAGAAGCTCGCGGCGCGCTCCTTTCCGCGTGTCCAACGGCGCATCGCTTCGGTCGCGGCCGGGCGGGCCGCCGCGGCTGTGGAGCGATCGGCGCCGAATCGATACCCACCCGTCACAGCCCGGGCACGAGGTTCCCGATAGCGTTGCCTGCGAGGGCGGAGGGATGCGTCCCCACCCTTGGGCGGGGGCTGGATCTCGAGGTGTGCGCCCTGACCGGACGTGGCCGAGCGGGTCGCCGCTAGGCTCCGTTCGCATGATCGACCTTCGCTCCGACACCGCTACGAAGCCCTCGCCGGAGATGCTCGCGGCCATGGCCGGGGCCGACGTCGGCGACGAGCAGGAGCAGGAAGACCCGACCGTCAACGAGCTCCAGCGGCGCGCGGCCGAGCTGCTCGGGCACGAGCGCGCGCTGTTCCTGCCGACCGCGACGATGGCGAACCAGATCGCTCTCCGCGTCCTCACGCGGCCGGGGGGCCAGCTGATCGCCGAGGAGCGCACCCACATCCTGATCTTCGAGGCGGGTGGTCCGGCGGTCCACTCGGGGCTGATCGCGCGTCCGCTCGTCGGCGACGCAGGCCGGATCTCGGCGGCCCAGATCCGCGAGGCGGCGGCGACCTCCGACTGGCTCCAGCCGGCGCGGATCGTCGTGTTCGAGCAGACGCATCGAAGCGCGGGGGGCCGCGTCTGGCCGATCGACGAGCTGGCGGCCTCGATCGATGCGGGACACGAGCTCGGCCTGCCCGTGCACCTCGACGGCGCCCGGCTGCTGAACGCCTCGGTCGCGTCCGGCATTGCTCCCGCGGAGTACGGCCGCC
This sequence comes from Gaiellaceae bacterium, assembly GCA_036555585.1. Lineage (GTDB taxonomy): Bacteria > Actinomycetota > Thermoleophilia > Gaiellales > Gaiellaceae > DATBLE01. The sequence continues at coordinate 15,340 of DATBLE010000030.1, read as the reverse complement.
TCGCCGACACCGTCCAGGTCTGCTTCTCGAAGGGGCTTGGCTGCGCGATGGGCGCGATCCTGGCGGGCTCGGACGAACGGATCGAGGAGGCGTGGCGGCTGAAGTTCCTGTTCGGCGGCGCGCTGCGGCAGGCGGGCGTGGTCGCGGCCGCGATGCTGTACGCGCTCGACCACAACGTCGAGCGACTCGCCGAAGATCACGCACGCGCCAGGCGTCTCGCGGCAGGGCTGGCCGAAGCTGGGCTGCCGGTCGACCTCGACGCGACGGAGACGAACTTCGTCGGCATCGACGTGGGGTCGGCCGGCATCGACGTCGCCGACGCGCAGGCCCGAATCGCCGCAGCAGGGGTTCTCGTCGGACGGCTCAGGCCGGGCGTCCTGCGCGTCGCCACGCACATGGGCGTGGGCGACGAGGACGTCGACCAGGCGATCGAGCTGATTCCCCGGGCGCTCGGTGTCCTCGCGGCCGCCTGACCAGCTGAACGAGATCCTCCGGCGCGGCCAGGCGCGCTTCCGCCTGCCGAGCGTCTCTGCGGCCGTGTACCGGGGCGGCGAGACCGTCTGGGCGGAGACCGTCGGCATCGCCGACGAGGGTCGTGAGGCGACGGCGGACACCCAGTATCGGATCGGCTCGATCACCAAGACCTTCACGGCGGCCGCCGTGATGCTGCTCGTCGAAGACGGCGCGGTCGCGCTCGACGACCCGCTCGCGCGGCATCTGCCCGAGGCCCGCTTCGGCGAGCTGACCGTCCGCCGCCTGCTCGCCCACAGCTCCGGCCTCCAGCGAGAGCCGCCCGGCGAGGTCTGGGAGTCGCTCGACTTCCCGGGCGGGGACGAGCTGGTCGCCGGGCTCGCCGACGCCGAGCTGGTGCTTCCGGCCGGCGAGCGGTGGCACTACTCGAACCTCGCGTATGCGCTGCTCGGCGAGGTCGTCTCCCGCGTCGCCGGCACCGCCTTCCCGGACTTCGTCGACGAGCGCCTGATCGGCCCGCAGGGCCTCGGGCGGACGACCTGGCGCTCCGTCGAGCCCGCCGCCCGCGGGTACTACGTCGACCCGTACGCCCGCACGCTCCGGCCGGAGCCGACGCTCGAGGGCGAGGGGGTCGAGGCGGTCGGCAGCCTCTGGAGCACGCCCTCCGACCTCTGCCGCTGGGCGCAGCACCTGGCCTCGATCGAGGCGATGCACCAGGTGCAGATCATGGACGACCCCGAATCGTGGACGCTCGGACACGGGCTCGGCCTGCAGCTCGTGCGCCGGGGCGAGCGCGTGCTCTTCGGGCACGGCGGCGCGATGCCCGGCTTCCTCGCGATGCTGCTGGCCCGCCGCCGGGAGCAGGTCGGCGCCGCGCTGGTCACGAACGCGTCCACGCCGGCCGCGGCCGTCGAGGAGATCACGGCCGAGCTCGTCGAGCAGGCGCTGGAGCTCTTCGCCCCCGAGCAGGAGCCGTGGCAGGCCGAGGCCGATCCGCCCCGGGAGGTCGCGGAGCTGCTCGGCGTCTGGTGGACGGAGGGGACGCCGTTCGTCTTCTGGTGGGAGCAGGGCAGGCTCCACGCCCGACCCACGGAGAGCGACAAGCCGCGGGCGCTCTCCGTCTTCGAGCCGGCGGGCCGCGACGCGTTCCGCGTGGCCGAGGGCCGCGAGCGCGGCGAGCTGCTCCGGGTCGTCCGCGACGGCGACGGCGCCGTCGCGAAGCTCTACTGGGCCACGTATCCCGTCACCAGGGAGCCTTCTAGCTTCTAGCGTCCGCCGGCCTCGTAGAAGATCGCCGCCGCGACCACGTAGCCTGCGAGCAGGACCCAGCCGCGCCAGCTGCTCGACCGCCCGCGCGCGAGGACGAGCGCGGCGAAGATCGCCGCGCCCCCCATCACGGCGATCTCCACCTGCCGGAATGCCAGCGAGAGCGGGTTGATCGCCCATGAGAGCACCGCGACGGCAGGGATCAGGAACACGGCGACCTGCGCGCTGGAGGAGACCGCGATCTCGGTCGCGAGCTTGACGCGGCCGCGACGAGCGACGATCACCGCGCCGCCGTGCTCCGCGGCGTTGCCGACGATCGCGACGATCACGGCCGCGACGAAGAAGTCGCTCAGGTGCAGGCTCTCGGCGAACGTCTCGATCGAGCCGACCAGGATCTCCGCGATCACCGCCGTCGCCGCAGTCGCCAGCGCGAGCGCGAGCAGGGTGCTCCTCATCGGCCAGGCGCTGGTGTCGGTGTCGGCCCCCGCGTGGAGCAGCCGGTGGCGGCGGAGCTGCCACGCCGTCACCCAGACGTACACGAGCAGGAGCACGACCGCGACCGGGACGGAGACCACCTCGAGCGTGTGGGAGCTCACGTCGCCGGTCCAGTCGGGGATCGCGGCGACCATGAAGAGCAGGGTGGCGGCCAGCACGAGCCCGACCGAGGTCAGCGCCGAGCGGCTGTCGATCTCCTTCGCCGGGCCGACGACCAGCGAGAAGCCGAGCACCAGGAGCAGGTTGCCCACGACGCTGCCCGTGAGCGACCCGCGCACGACCTCGACGAGGCCGTCGTCGACGGCGAACAGCGCGATGATCAGCTCCGGCGCGTTCCCGAAGGTGGCGTTGAGGAAGCCGCCGATGCCCGGCCCGGTCTGCTTCGCGGCGTGCTCGGTCGCCTCGCCGATCAGCCACGCGAGCGGGACCAGCGAGATCGCGGCGAGCACGAACAGGGTCACGTCGCCGGCGCCCAAGACGAACCGGACGATCATCGTGATCGGCGCGAGGCCGAGCGATGCCCAGAGGAGCCTGCGCGCCACGAAGCGCAAGCCTATCCGGGTTCGGAGAGAGCGCCTGGCCCGCCCGCGGTGTCAGCGGCCGCGGCAGTGCTATGCCTGAACGCGGGTCATTTGTCAAGACTTGCGGAGCGGAAAACCCGTTGCCCACAATCACCTCATGAAGCGCGGACGGACGGCGGCCCAGTCGCTCCCGCTCAGGCCACAGGACGAGGTCGAATGCCGGCGGTGCGGGGTGCACTGCGACAAGATCGTCTACCCGGCGGCCTGCATCGACCGGGCGTGCCCGTTCGTCTACGCCTACGAGGAGTTCGGGCACACCTACATCGGCTGCATGCAGAAGGTCTACGAGGTCGAGATCGACGTCGACCTCCTGCACGAGGCCGAGGTCCGGCGCGGCGGGTTCGGCGCGGTGCGCTCGGTGCGCCAGCCGCTGCCGATGTGCCGCGTCGAGGTCGAGGAGACCTACCGCAACCGGGGCGACGACCTCGGCTGCGTGAATCCGGAGTTCTCGGAGCTCCCGCTCGACCGTCCGACCTTCCGCGTCTTCGCGCAGGTTCGCTGACCGCGGCGCAGCTCGAACAGTAGTGACAGGCTTAAGCCTGTCACTACTGTGACGCCGCGGCCAGCGCGCGGGCGTGCAGCTCGCGGAGCTTGCGCAGGTCGCCTGCGTCCGGGCCGTGGCCGTCCGGACCGGGCACCTCCATCACCGCCGGCAGCTCCTGGAGCGCCGGATGGCCCAGGAACACGCCCAGGCCTTCGCCCATCTCCCCGTCGAGGATGTTCGCGTGGCGGTCGCGGTTCGAGCCGAGCGCCGCCTGCGCGTCGTTGACGTGCAGCGCGCGCAGCCGGTCGAGCCCGATCCGCTCGTCGAGCTCGCCCAGCAGCCCGTCGAGCGCGGCCCGGTCGGTGACGTCGTAGCCCGACACCCAGAGGTGGCACGAGTCGAGGCACACGCCGAGCCGCTCGTGCCGGTCGCACGCCTCGAACAGCCCCGCCAGCTCGTCCAGCGAGCGGCCGATCGTCCCGCCCGCCCCGGCCGAGTTCTCGATCAGGAGCCAGGTCGTGTCGGAGCAGTGGTCGAGGATCTGATCCATCGCCGGCACCGCCCGCTCGAGGCCGGCCTCGAGCCCGGCGCCCAGGTGCGAGCCGACGTGGAAGATCACGGCGTCGGCGCCGATCGCGCAGGCGGCGTCCATCGTCGAGGTCATCGTCGTGACGCTCTTCTCGTAGAAGTCGTCCTTCGGGCTGGCCAGGTTGACGAGGTAGAGCGCGTGGACGAGCACCGCGCCGATCCCGAGCTCGCTGCGGCGTGCGCGAAACGCCTCCAGGTCCTTCGGGTCGTGGTCCGGGAAGCGCCAGGCCCGCGGGCTCTGGACGAAGAGCTGGAGCGCGTCGGCGTCGAGGTCGGCGGCGCGTTCGAGCGCCCTCTTGATCCCGCCGGAGCAGTGGGCGCCGTGGAGCACGCGGCGTACGCTACCCACCGTGCCGTCGCTCGCCTTGTCCGGCCGGCTGGCGCCGCTTGCCGAGCGGCCGTACCGGCTCTTCTTCTCGGCGGCGACGATCTCGACGCTGGGCGACTCGGTCGCCGGCATCGCGCTCGCCTTCGCGGTCCTGGAGCTGACCGAGCACCCGAAGCCCGTCTACCTCGGGATCATCTTCGCCGGGAGGCAGCTCGCGAACGCGTCGCTCGTCCTCTTCGGCGGCGTGCTCTCCGACCGGCTGCCGCGGAACCGGATCCTCGTCGGGGCCGCGCTCGGGCAGGGCGCCGCGCAGGCTGCCACCGCCGCCGTCGTCCTCTCCGGCCACGCCTCGATCGGCCTGCTGGTCGCGCTGCAGATCGTCTACGGCGCGGCCGACGGGTTCGTGATCCCCGCCGAGACCGGCCTCGTGCCCCAGACGGTGAGCGACGAGCGGCTGCAGGAGGCGAACGCACTCCGCGGGATGATGCGCAACCTGATCTTCGTCGTCGGCCCTGCAGTCGGCGGCGCGATCGTCGTCGCGGGAAGCCCCGGGATCGCGCTGGCGATCGACGCCGCCTCCTTCGTGGGCGCCGCGCTGCTGCTCTCCCGGATCGCCATCTCTCCGCGCGCCGCACGGCCGGAGCACTCGCGCTTCTTCCACGAGCTGCGCGAGGGCTGGCGGGAGTTCACCTCACGCACCTGGCTCTGGTCGACCGTCATCGTCTTCGGGCTCGGCAACTTCTTCTTCATGTTCTGGCCCGTGATCGGCCCGATCGTGGCCAAGGAGCATCTCGGCGGCGCCGGCTCCTGGGCCAAGATCCTGGTCGCGAACGGCCTCGGCGCGGTCGTCGGCGGCGCCGTCGCGCTGCGCTACCGGCCCAGGCTGCCGCTGGTCGCCTGCGTCCTCTGGCCGATGCTCGTCTGCGCCCAGCTGGTCACGCTCGCGCTGCACGCGCCGACCTGGGTGATCGCCGGCGCGTCATTCTTCGCCGGCTTCGGGATGGCGATCCACCTTGCTCTCTGGTTCACGATCTTCCAGCGGGAGGTGCCCGAGCACGCGCAGTCGCGGGTCAGCTCGTACGACGCGCTCGGCTCGTTCGTGCTGACGCCCCTCGGCCTGGTCGCGGCGGGCCTGTTCGCCGCCGGGATCGGCGTGTCGAACACGGCCTGGCTGGCCGCAGGCGCGATCCTCTTCCTCAACTCCAGCATGCTGCTGATCCCGTCGGTCTGGCGGATCGGCCGGGCCGGAAGGCCGTCTACGATCACCGCATGACGGTCCGTGTCCGCATGGCGCCGAGCCCGACCGGGCTCATGCACATCGGCCTCGCCCGCACCTTCCTGTTCAACTGGCTGTTCGCGCGGGGCCGCGGCGGCGAGTGCCTGCTCCGGATCGAGAACACCGACACGGGCCGCGAGGTGGCCGAGGCGACCGAGCAGATCCAGCGCTCGCTCGCCTGGCTCGGGATCGAGTGGGACGGCCCCGTCACCTTCCAGCTCGACGTGATGGACCGCTGCCGGGAGCTCGCGCGAGACCTCGTGGCACAGGGCGCCGCGTACGAGGACGAGGGCGCGATCCGCTTCCGGATGCCCGACGAGGGCGTGACCGGCTGGGACGACGCCGTGCTCGGCCGGATCGAGGTGCCGAACGAGAAGCTCGAGGATGTCGTCCTCGTCCGCTCCGACGGCCGGCCGACCTACAACTTCGCCAACCCGGTCGAGGACATGGACGACGCGATCACGCACGTGATCCGCGGCCGCGACCACGTCTCGAACACGCCCAAGCAGCTCCAGATCCTGGCCGCGCTCGGGCACGAGCCGCCCGTGTACGCGCACGTCCCGGACGTGCTCGGCGACGACGGCAAGAAGCTCTCCAAGCGCCACGGCGCCACCTCGATCGACGAGTTCCGCGCGGCCGGCTACGTTCCGCCGGCGCTGATGAACTTCCTCGCCCTGCTCGGCTGGGCGCCGGACGGGGAGACGACGATCATGGCGCCCGACGAGCTCGTCGAGCGGTTCACGCTCGAGCGCGTCGGCGCCAGCCCGGCGACGCTCGACTACCAGAAGCTCGACTGGATGAACGGCACGTACCTGCGGGCGCTCCCGCCCGACGGGTACGCGGACGCGCTCGTTGCGTATCTCCGCGAGCAGGGCTACGACTGGCCCGAGGAGCGCATCCGCGCCGCCGCGCCGCTCGTCCAGGAGAAGATCGAGCGGCTGGGGCAGTTCCCGGATTTCGCCGGGTTCCTCTTCGGTCGGCGAAACGGGTTCGACCGGGCAGGGCTCGACGACGGCATCCTCGCCGCCGCGGAGGAGAGCCTCGCCGGGCTCGAGCCGTTCACGGCGGAGGCGATCGAGCAGGCGTTGCGCCGGCTGGCCGAGCGGATCGGCCAGAAGCCGCGGCAGGCGTTCCAGCCGATTCGCGTGGCCGTCACCGGCTCGACCGTCTCGCCGGGGCTCTTCGAGAGCATCGAGCTGCTCGGCAGGGACGAGACGCTTGCCCGGCTCCGCGAGGCCCGGGCGGGGTCGTAGACGCGGTCAGGTCCGCTGGACGGCGAGTCCGCCCGCGACCAGGGCCAGCCCGGCCGCCCAGAGCGGCCAGAGGCCGAGCGCCGCGCCGGCGACGAAGGTGATCGCGCCGAGCACGGCGAGGCCGGTCGCCGCGGCCGCCGCATACGGGGGCCGCTCGGAGGCGGGCTGGGGCTCCGGCTGCATGCCCAGCCGTAGACGGGCCAGCCGGACGCGGAAGAGCGCTCCGCGCCACTCGAACAGGTGCTCGAGGGCGGCTGCCCGGCCGCCGAGCTCGATCGCCTCGACCATCTCCGCGGTGGCATCCCGCGCGTCGACCAGAGAGTCGCAGAGCTCGTGATGCGCGTCCCTCGCGCCGGCCGGAGGCTCGACCCCGTCGAGCAGCTCGCTCGACCAGTGCAGCCGATACTGCAGCGTCCGGAGCAGCCCGACCGTGTCGTCGTGGAGCCTCCTGTCGTCGGAGGCGATTGCGTCGAGCGCGCGCAGCGTGCCCGACAGCCCGCTCCAGAAGCCGGCCATCGTGCCCGCGTAGCCGCGGGCCGCTCTGGTGCCGGTGCTCTGCCGCACCGCGCCGATCATATCCTGGCGCCGGAGGAGCGATCGGCAGGTCGGAGCCTCAGGTGTACGTGCGGTCGATCGTCTAGACTCGGGCAGCCGTGGGGGGCGGGAGCGGAGCAACCGTTCTGGTGCTCGACGACGACGAGTCGTTGCGCCTGCTGTGCCGCGTCAACCTCGAGCTCGACGGCTTCCGCGTGCTCGAGGGGGCGTCGCTGGCCCAGGGGCGAGAGACGCTCGCCGCCGAGCGCGTCGACGCGATCCTCCTCGACGTCCACCTGGGCGACGGCGACGGGCGGGAGCTGCTGCGCGAGCTCGGGCCCGACCGCCCGCAGGCGGCGCTGTTCACCGGGACGGAGCCGGCCGAGGGAGTCGAGGGGCTGGCCGAGGCGGTGATCCCGAAGCCGTTCGAGATCGGGCTGCTTCGCTCGACGGTCGAGCAGCTCGTCTCGCAAGGGGCGGCACGCAGGTAGATTCCGTTCGTGACGGCCACCGGCGTGTACACGCCGCTCGACTACGAGCAGCGCCTGAAGCAGTTCCTCTACGAGAGCTCCGAAGAGAGTCGCGCCGTCCGGGTGGGCGAGAAGGAGACGTCGGAGCAGGCGGAGATCGTCGCCCGCTACGCCGACCTGTTCACGCGCGACCAGCTCGAGGCGCTCCAGCAGGCGGAGAGCGGGGCGGAGGGGGACGAGCAGGAGCAGCTCTACCGGTTGCGCAAGGTCTGCGAGGGCGGGATCGTCGCGGCCGAGCTGGTCGAGCGGGAGGACGAGCTCGAGAACCGGCAGCTCGCCGCCCGGCTCACGTTCCGCGACGAGGAGCTGCCGCTGCGCACGGCGCAGGCGCGGCTCGCGGTGCTCCCCGAGTACGCCGCCAGGGAGGAGCTCGGCGAGGTGTTCGCGGATCTCAACGCGACCTTCAACGACGACCGGCTCGAGCTCGCGCGCGAGGGCGAGGAGCTGGCCGCCGAGCTGTCCGGGGAGCCCGACCCGGTCGCACGCAACGAGGAGGAGAAGGGGATCTCGCTGCGGACGCTCGCGTCGGGGCTGGCCGAGGCGGCGGCCGCCTCCGAGCAGGCCTACGTGCGGATGCGCGAGTCGTGGTTCGAGCGTGTCCTCGGTCCCGACCGGGACGCCGAGCCGCGCTCGTACCACATGGCCTACGTCCGCCGGCTCTCGCCACTGGAGTCGACCTACACGAAGGAGCGCGCGACCGAGATCTGCCTGGAGACGCTGAGGGAGCTCGGCTTCGATCTCGCCGACGATCCGAACATCAAGCCCGATCTCGAGGACCGTCCCCAGAAGGCGCCGCGCGCCTGCGTGATCGCGTCGGACCCGCCGACCGTCGTCCACCTGATCACCCGCGCGCAGGGCGGTCTGCACGACTACCAGGCGTTCCTGCACGAGGCCGGTCACGCGCTGCACTACGCCGGCTGCGATCCGTCGCTTCCGTACACGTTCCGGCGCCTGTCGCGCGACCACGCGCTGACCGAGATCTACTCGTACATCGTCGAGGCGATCTCGCGCGAGCCGGGCTGGCATGCCCTCCATTTCGGCCTCTCGGACGAGGAGGCGACGGGGAACGCCGAGGCCACGACCTTCCTGGAGTCGCTCCTCTACCGGCGTTACGTCGCCAAGCTCGAGTTCGAGCTCGACTTCTGGGGCCGCTTCCACGAGGACGGCGGTACGCCGGACGGCTACGCCGAGAAGCTGACCGCGGCGACCGGCGTCCGGTACCGCTCGGACGGGTTCATCTCGGACATGGACGCCGGCTTCTACTCCGCCGACTACCTGCGTGCCTGGATCCGTTCGTCGCAGCTGCGCGCGCGCCTGGTCGAGGAGATCGGCGAGAGCTGGTGGCGGAGCCCCGAGACGGGCGATCGGCTGCGTGCGCTGTTCTTCGAGGGGACGAAGCCGACGAGCGAGGAGATCGCGGCCAGGCTCGGCTTCGACCCGCTCGACACGGGGCCGCTCCTGCACGAGCTGGGCGCGGCGTAGGAAACGGCGCACCGGGGGAGAAGTCCCGCGCATGAGGGAGAAGAGCCAGCTCGAGGACATGCGAGCGGCCGTCCGCGGCGACCTGGAGCGCGCCCGGGCACGTCGCGAAGCGGACCCCTGGAGAGCGCAGCCGGCCGAGACTCCCGCCGGCGAGCCGATCCCGGCGGAGAGCAGTGACAGGCTCGAGCCTGTCACCGCAGGAGCGGCCGGTGGAGAAACTCCCGCTGTGGAACCCGTCCCGGAGGCCGAGCCGGCGTCGCAGCTCGAGGAGCGCCGGCCGGGATTCCTCGCCCGGCTCTTCGGCCGCGGCTAGTCCTCCTCGGGGTCGATGCCGGCGGCCTCGAAGGCGGCGTCGAGGTGCGGGAAGTCCTGAACCTTCACCACGCGGCCGTCTCGAATCGTGACGATCGCCGAGTAGCGCTCGACGCTGAACTTCCGCCGGGACTGCAGCGGCCTCGGATCGTCGGCGTCCTTCGTCTCGCGTGACGCGCGAAAGCCGACGACGACCTGGTCGCCGGCGCCGACGCAACGCTCGAGCTCGACCCGGTACTGCTCGCGGTAGCGCTCGGCGACGACGCCGAGCACCTCGGCATGATCGACGAAGGACTGGGGGCCGGCGTCGAGCGGATACCACTCGACCTCGTCGTCGAGCAGCTCCTCGATCGCCGCGAAGTCGCCGTCGATGAACGCGCGGTACCCGCGCACCACCACCTCGACCGACTCGAGGCTCATGCGCGTGAGCGTACCGCGCCGGCGTCGGCGAGAGGCCGGTGCGAGAGGGCTAGTGCTGCGTGAAGGACTGCGTGTACTCGTCGAGCTTGGTCCGCATCGAGTCGAGCCGGTGCTCTTCCTCGCCGAGCCGGGACTCGAGCGAGCGGATGCTCTTCTGCACACGAGCCTGATCGTCCAGCAACCGCGCCTGCTCGGCCTGGACTCGTGCCTGCTCCTCCTGGAGACGGGCCTGCTCGTCCTGGAGACGCCTGTGCTCGTCCTGGAGCCGCGTCTGCTCGTCCTGGAGGTCGGAGAGCTGGCGCTGGTAGCCGCCCAGCTCCTCGCCGGAGCGCTGGCGCTCCTCGACGAGCTGGTCCAGGAGCCGGTCGAGCTGGTCGACCACCGGCTCGCCGCCGTCGTCGGACTCGGCCACGACCAGCGTCGGCCCGGGAGCTTCCGTCGCCGGAGGCTCGGGGACGCTCGCGAGCTCCGTGGTCTCGCCGGCAGGGGAGGAGTCGTCTGCCGTCACGGCCTGGGGCTCGCCCGCTGCGCTCTCCTGCTGGTCGATCAGCCGGGTCAGCGCGCTCGCGGTCGTGACGAAGAAGGAACAGGGAGTGCCGAGCGCGGCACGCACGCTCGCGAACCGGTCCTCGCTCGGGTCTGCAACCGCCACGAGCGGAACGCCGTCGTCGAACGAAACAGGGCAGGCGCCGAGACGCTGGCAGACCTCGCGCGAGACGAGCGCCCGCGCGGCCTCGTCGAGGGTGATCATGCTGAGCGCGACGAAGCTCAGGTCCCACTGGCGCGCGACGAGGCCGGCAAGCCCTGCCTCGTTGATCCAGCCGTGGCGGAGCACGACCTCGCCGAGCCGCTCGCCGGTCTGCTGCCCTTCGGCGAGCGCCGCCTCGAGCTGCTCCGCGGAGGCGACCCCTTCTTCCACCATCAGGGACGCCAGCGACGGACGCAGCCTGCCGATCACGGAACCGTCCGCGTGCTCGTCGTGATCCTGGCTCGCGGGCAGGTCGGCGGCGGAGACGTGCTCCTCGCCGTGCGAATCTGCGGCGTCATCGACCTCCACCCGCTGATGCGACCGGTTGAACATCTCACGCCAGTTATCGGCTCGAAGGCCGTCAGCTTTAGACCCGGATTTCGGCTCTAGGCTTCGACCTTCGGCGGCCGCTGGTTCTGCCGCGGCCGCCGGCCCGCCTGCTGGGCCCCGATCAGGCCGACCAGGTACTGCAAGAGCTTCCACGAGACATCCGGATTGGCGTTCACGAACCGACGGAAGTGCCAGGAGGCGATGGCGATGCAGCGCACGTCCGAGAGCGCGGTCACCGTCGACGACCGTTCCCGCTCCCCGATCAGCGCGAGCTCGCCGAAGTGGTCGCCCGGCCCGAGCCTCGCGACTTCCTTCCCGTCGACAGTGACCGCCACCTCGCCGTCGACGATCACGAAGAAGTCCACGCCGCTCATGTGCCCCTGCCTGACGATCGGCGTTCCGGGCCGGAAGCTGCGCTCCTTGAAGTCGCGCCCGAGCCGCCGCAACTGCCGCTGGCTCAGCCCGCTGAAGAGCGGGACGCCTGCGAGCTCGTCGGCCCAGCCGGTCGCCACGTGGCGATCCTAACGCCGCCTGTTCCGGACGTCACGCCGCCGGCAGCGCCTCTGTCGGCCTGAGGATGCATACGATCCGGAAGATCGGGCGAAAACCAGTTACGGGCGGGTGCGCCTGGGCGCCGTCCGGTCGAGCCTCTCCCGCCGGACGGACGGCTCGTGCCCGCCCTTCTCGAGAGCGATAGCGGGTGCCCGGCGAGCGCCGCTGGTGCCGCAGACCCCGCCTCGCCAGCCGGCACTGCCTCTCCGCGAGGCACCCGCTCGGCTACTTCTGCTCTGTGGCGGAGGGCGGGAAACGGTTGCTTACGGCTTCCTTACAAGCCGCCGCGAGGACCTGCGAGAGCGGGGCGACGAGCTTCGCTCGCCGCCCCTGCTTGCGCGGCTAGAAGTCCTCGTCGACGACGGTCCGGCGGCGCCGTCCGTCGCGGGCGAAGTAGCCCGGTCCTGCCCAGCTCGACCAGAAGATCAGCGAGAGAACCACGCTGATGATCCCGACCACGAGCAGGATGTAGCCCGCTGCGTGCACGTTGAAGCCGCTCGTGCTCGCCTCGACCGCCCAGGCGAGGATTGCCCCGCCGGCGATCAGCAACAGTCCGAGTCCTATCCCCATGTCAGCTCCTTCCTCGGCGTACCGGGTCAGGCAGTTCGTGCGAAGAAGCCGATCAGTGCCAGCAGCGCCGCCACGATCAGGACGAAGAACAGGAACTTGGTGATCGCGATCCCGCCGACGATGGCGAACAAGAGCAGCAGGGCGACGATTACCCAGATGGCAACCACGTAGCCTCCTTTGAGCGTCTCGGGAGTGCGACGGCAACGAGTCGAAAGTCGCCTCCCTGAGTGCGCGTCCTGGTACCCGGCCCACACGGGAGGTAAACGGGCAGGCGGGCGGGGAGCTGCGGTCAGGGGGGCCAGTCCGGGGTGCGTCCCACGGACGGCGTTCCTTCCGTGAGGAGCTGTCCTCCGGACACGAGCTTCTCGTGTGCGAACGCCCAGTCGCGTGCGCCGATCTCCGGCGACTGGGCCGAGACCCTGTCCATCTTCTCGCGGAGCCCGTCGAGGTACGTCTTCGGATCGCTGCGCTCGGCGAGGTACTCGGGATGCAGCGCGAGCATCTGCTTCGTCTCCCGCCGGATCTGCGCCCAGTGCTCGGCAGCGGCGCGATGCCTCTCGCCGCGCTCCTGGAAGCGGAGGAAGGTCTGGAGGCTCGCCAGCACCGCGGCCAGGACGCTGACAATGCCGACCAGGATCCGGAGGTCGGTGCCGACGTTCTTCTGCAGCGTCGCGAAGACGCTCGTACCGACGAGCGTCGCGAGCGCGACGACGGGGACGCCGAACCAGATGTTGTACTTGGCCAGGCGCGTCGCGATCGCGTAGTGCGCGTCCTGGCTGATCGCGGCGGCGTCGTGACTGTCCCGGAGCAGCGAGAGCACCGGTTCCGTCCACGGAACCTTCATGCCGCGACGCGCGTGTCCGGGCTCGTCGGCCAATCGCCCACCCTCCTGACGACGCCGGGCAGGGTCCCTCAGCGGACGGCGGATGTCAAGAGCGCCTGGGGAGGGATCGAATTCGTGCGCCGTATCCGGGCTGGTGCCGAAGCCCGGCGCCAGTGGCGGGCCGTCTCGCTTTATGGCGTCGAGTCAGGAGCGATAACGTTGGACGTCGGAGCGCGAAGTCTCGTGAGATCCGAAGTGCAACTGCGGTGGAGGTAGAGCGGCCGTGCTGGCGGTACGCCTGCACCGAGACGGCTTGAACGTCGAGGAGATCGAGGCGCCGTCGCCTCGTCCGGGCGAGGTTCTGGTGCGGGTACATGCGGCGGCGATTACGCGTGGCGAGTTGGAGTGGCCGGTCGATCGACTGCCGGCGGTTCCGTCTCACGAGCTTTCGGGCGTCGTCGTCGACAGCGGTGACGAGGTCTATGCGCTGACGCCGTTCGATCGCGACGGCGTGGCCGCCGAGTACGCCCTTGTCCCGGCGCGGGTGCTTGCGCCGAAGCCGGCGCGACTGAGCCACGCCGAGGCGGCAGCGCTGCCGATGGGCGGGCTGACCGCCTGGCAAGCGTTGTTCGTGCACGGTCGGCTCGCCCGGGGCGAGCGGGTGCTGGTCACGGGCGCGTCGGGCGGAGTGGGGCATATCGCAGTCCAGCTGGCGCGACATGCCGGCGCAGAGGTCGTGGAGAGCGGGCCGGTCGACCTGGTCTTCGACACTCGTGGCGGCGAGATACCCGCCGGCGAGCGCGTGGTCACGATCGCAGAGGAGGTGCCGGGCGCGACCTACTTCATCGTCGAGCCCGACCCCGAGCAGCTGCTGGAGTTGGGCGCGTTGGTGGACGCAGGCGAGCTTCGCCCGGAAGTCGACTCGGTCTTCCCGCTCACGGATGCTCGGGCGGCGTTCGAGCGGGTTGCGGCCCGTGGGAAGCGGGGCAAGGTCGTGCTCGAGGTCCCCGCTGCATCACCGACGCACTGAGCGTGCGCCGAAACAGGATGCGAGCGGCCGGGATAGCAGCACTCGGCGAGCCCGTCGAGATCCTCGAGGTCGACGAGCCGGCGACGCTCGCCGCAGGCGAGGTTCTCATCGACGTCGTCGCGGCCGGCATCGGCAACTGGGACGAGCTTGTCAGGATCGGCAACTGGCAGATCGGCGGCCCGGCTCCGATGGCGCTCGGGACGGAGGCGGCCGGGACGGTCGCGGCGGTCGGCTCGGGCGTGGCCGGGCTGCGCGAGGGCGACGAGGTGATGACACATCCGCTGCCGCTCCGGCGTCACGGGACGTGGGCGAGGAGGGTGCTCGCGCCGGCGGCGACCGTTGCGGCCCGGCCGTCAGAGGCGTCATGGGAAGCCTGCGGAGCGTTTCCTATTCCGGCGCTCACTGCGGCTCGGGCACTCGACGAGGCTCTCGGGATCGAGAGCGGCGGCTGGGTGGTCGTCAACGGGGCCGGCGGAGTCACGGGTGGCCTCCTCGTCCAGCTCGCCACTGCTCGGGGCGCCCGCGTGATCGCGACCGCGAGCGCGAAGAAGGCCGAGCGCATCCGCGACTACGGCGCGTCGGAGGTGCTCGACTACCGCGACGACTGGCCTGCGCTCGTTCGCGAGATCACCGGCGGCGGCGCGCCCAAGGCCGTCAACGCTGCCCGCGGGCAGGCGACCACGACGTTGAAGGCGGTTGCTGACGGCGGCCGCCTCGCCACGATCACGGGCGACCCGCCGCGGGAGGAACGGGGCGTCGCCGTATCCGACGTCTACGTCCGGCCCGATGGTCGGCAGCTCGCTGCCCTCGCGGAGCTGTTGGCCTGCGGCACCCTTGGCGTGCCGATCGCGTCCGTCCGTCCGCTCGACCAGGCCGCTCGAGCGCTGCGCGAGGCAGTCGCGGGAGCGGACGGCGCGATCGTCCTGTCACTCCGAACCTAGTCTGGCCCGTCAGAACGCTGGCGCAGGCTCGTCTTACCAGTGCGGACAGCGTCCTGGACGCCAAGGCGAGTGGCATGGGTGTCACCCAAGCTGACGGCCCAGAGTAGGGTGACGATGCGTGTGATGCGTCTGAGCCGTCGCTGGTGGACCGCGCGCCGTAGGCTCTGCACCTATCCCGATACGACGCTGTACTCGCCCAGGGAACTGCACACGGTCTGGCAACTACTCGGGCGCGTCGGCGGGTTCAACCGACAGCGGCACGGACGCGCTGCGGAGAAGGACGCTTCGCCCAGTCACGGGCTTGCCTGATCCGCCGACCGGGGGGC
>DATBLE010000029.1:0-31570 GCA_036555585.1 Gaiellaceae bacterium | reverse complement strand
CCTCGTCAAGAGCGAGCCAGTCCAGACGCTTGCGACTCAGGTCCAAACCGACGTACAACATGCGTGGGCCTCCCTTCGTTGCGAAACAACAACGCGCGGAGTGTCCCTCCGCGGGATGCCCTCCTTCATCACATTCCTCGCAGGCGCACGCTCGGGTCGATTGTTCGCGGAGCCGGCGGCTCGAACCTCGATTCGGATCTGTTCGCGCCCTTCGTCGTCGGCGGCGAGATTCTTAGGTTCCTCTCAGCCTGCTTTCAGGAGTTGGACCTACGGTGCCTGCATGGACATCAGACCTCAGTTCCTTCCTCCGGACGGCTTCCGCGGCGACGGGCCTTTTCGTGGAGCGCTCGTCCAGCACGTCGACGGCGGCGGGCCGAGCACGCTCGCCTGGGTGATCTTCGCGCTCCTGCTCGCCCTGCTCCTGCTCGCGATCGCGTCGCTCGCGCTCGACCTCTACCGATCGCGCAGGGCACGAGCGACCGGGGCCACCGGCACTCCGCCTCGGGCGGTGGACAGCTCTGCCCGCGCGCTGGCGCTGCTCGACGACCGCTATGCTCGCGGCGAGGTCTCGCGGGACGAGTACCTGCAGGCGCGGGACGATCTCCGCGGCACCGCGGACGCGGCCACGCAGGTCATTCCACCCGATCCGGAGCCGGAGGCCGCCTAGCACTTCAGGTAAACCTGAGCGCGTGATCGTGCGCGCGGTCCTCTTCGACGTCGACTTCACCCTCGCCAGGCCCGGGCCCGATCTCGGGCCCGAGGGCTACCGGCGGATGGGCGAGCGGTACGGGCTCGACCTCGACCCGGCCCGGTACCCGGAGGCACGCACCGCCGCGCTCGAAACGCTCGAGCGGCATCCCGAGCTTCGCCACGACGAGGAGCTCTGGTTCGCGTTCACGGAGCGGATCGTCCGCGGCATGGGCGGCGACTCCGACGCGGCGCGCGAGCTCGCCGTCGAGATGACCCGTGCGTGGGAGCGATCAGAGAACTTCGACCTCTACGACGACGTGCTGCCCGTGCTCGGCCGGTTGCGCGCACGCGGCCTGAAGCTCGGCCTGGTCTCGAACGGAGGGCGCGAGATCTCCGACTTCGTCGCGCACCACCAGCTCGACGTGGACTGCGCGATCGCCTCGCGTGCCCATGGCTGGACGAAGCCGCACGAGTCGATCTTCATGGCCGCTCTCGACCTGATCGCCGTCGCGCCGGCCGAGGCGGTCATGGTCGGCGACTCGGTCGAAGACGACGTCGACGGCGCGACGGCGCTCGGGATGCGGGCCGTCCTGATCGACCGCGACGGCCGTCAGCCCGAGCTGCTCGAGGCGCTCCCCGACCTGTGGGGGCTGCCGGCCGCGCTCGGCCTATAGCCCGAGCTCGCCGCGCCAGGCCGCCGTGTGCTCGCCGAGCCGGGGCGCGCGGCCCCCGGCTTCGACCCCGAACTCGGCCGCCGCCTCCTCGATCGTCCACACCGGCCCGGCCGAGACGTCCTCGCCGTCGAGCAGCTCGAGCCAGTCGGCCAGCGGGCGCTCGGCGATCGCCGCGCTCAGCTCGGCCGCGACCGCCTCCTGGTCCTCGTCGAACTGGCGCTCGGCCAGATCCGCTCGGCCGACGACCTCGCACAGCCGCTGCCAGAACTTCGGCTCGAGCGCCCCCACCGTCAGCCACCGGGCATCCGCGGTCGAGTAGATCCGGTAGCAGGCGATGCCGCCGGTGAGCAGCCGCTCGGGCAGACCGGCGAGCCGGTGGGCGACGAGCCGGTGCGAGCCGTGCGTCATCGAGACGACGACCCGCCTCCCCCGCCCGGTCCGCTCCCGCTCGAGCAACGCCGCGACCACCGCCAGCGCCGCGTCGAGGCCGCCCGCGGCGAGATCGGCGACCTGCACCGGCGGCATCGCCGGAGCCGTGTCGGCCAGCGCGCCCGCCCAGCCGAGGTAGTTGACGTCGTGGCCCGCGCGCTGCTCGTGCCGGTTTCCCACCCCGAAGCCGGTGACCGAGCAGAGGACCGCCCTCTCCGGGACGACGAGCCCGAGGCGGTCGAGGACGCCGGGACGGAAGCCGTCGAGGACGACGTCGGCGCGGGCGCAGAGCCCGTTCGCGAGCGCCAGCCCGTCCGCGGACTTGAGGTCGCAGACGACCGATTCCTTACCCGCGTTGACCGCGTCGTGCCAGGCCGGCGCCGTCGGTCGCATCGGGTCGCCCTCCGGCGGCTCGACCTTGACCACCCGGGCGCCGAGCCGGGCCAGCTCTCGGCTGGCGAACGGTCCCGGCAGGTACCAGGTGAAGTCGACCACGAGGATGCCGGCGAGAGCAGGCACGCCCTCTACTATGGGCGAGCCTTGACTGACCGGTCAATCGCGCAGGAGGAGAAGCGCCGGTTGCTCCTCGACGCGGCCGTTCGTGTGTTCGCGCGCAGCGGCTACCACGACTGCCGCGTGGGCGACATCACCGAGGAGGCCGGCGTCGCCCACGGGCTCCTCTACCACTACTTCAGGTCGAAGGACGAGGTGCTCGAGGCGGTGTTTCGGGACTCGTGGGGCGACGTGCTCGAGGCGTTCCGCGGGGTCGAGGAAGGGGACGAGCCTCCACGCGAGCAGCTCGGCCACGTCGCTGCGATCCTGCTCCGCTCGTGGCGACGCGACCCGGACCTCGTCCGCGTCCTCGTGCGGGAGATCGGCCGGAGCCCGCAGGTGCAGACGAAGGTCGACCAGTTCGGCCAGGCGTTCGCCTCGATCGAGCGCATCGTCGCGAGCGGCCAGGAGCAGGGGGTCTTCCGCACCGACCTCGACGCTCGCCTGCTCGCCTGGATCTTCTACGGCGCAATCGAGGAGATCCTCACCGGCTGGGTGCTCGGCCAGTTGCCCGACCGGGACGGGGACGTCGAGCGAGCCGAACGGACGGTCGTCGAGGTCGTCTGCGAGGGGATGGCGGTCCGGTGACGACGCGGCGCGGGCTCGTCTGGATCCTCGGGCTCGGCGCCTTCGGGCTCGCGTTCTCGATCACGACGACGGCCGCCTATCTGCCGCCGCTGCTGGAGAAGTTCACCGACTCGAACACGATGATCGCCGCGGTGCTCGCCGCCGAGGGGGCGTTCGCGCTCACCCTCCCGCTCGTGATCGGTCCATGGAGCGACACCTTCAAGACGCCGATGGGCAGGCGTCGCCCGTTCATGCTCGCCGCGCTGTGGCCGATCGGCTTCTGCCTGGCGATCGTCGCCTTCATGCCGAACATCTGGACGATGACGCTGATCGTCCTCGCGTTCTTCTTCGCCTACTACGTCTACGAGCCGCCCTACCGCGGGTTGTACCCGGACGTCCTGCACGAGAGCATGTACGGCCGCTCTCAGGGCGTGCAGCACGTGCTGCGCGGGATCGCGCTCGGGATCGCGCTCGTCGGGGGCGGCTTCCTCTTCAAGGTCTGGGACCCCGCCCCGTTCCTGCTCGCCGCCCTCGTGACCACCGCCGCCTGCGGCGCGGTGGTCGCCCTCGTGCAGGAGGCGGACACCGAGGGGTCGCGCGTATTCCGGGGCGTCCGGAGCTACGTGCGGACGAGCTGGGCCGTCTTCAGCGAGGTGCCGGAGGTGCGCCGGTTCCTGTTCGCGAACGCGGCCTGGGAGGGGACGTTCGCGGCGATGCGGACCTTCGTCGTCCTCTACATCACGAAGGGCCTCGGACAGCCGCTCTCCACGTCGTCGGCGGTGCTCGCGACCGTCGCGGTCGGCTACGTGATCGCCGCGCTCGGCTCCTGGAAGCTCGGCAACCGCTACGGCCTCGCCCGCGTGATCCTGGTCGCGTCGATCGTCTACGGCGCCGGGCTGCTCGCGGCCGGGCTCGCGACCGAGTGGCACAGCTGGTACTACGGCTTCATCCTCCCGGTCGCGGTGGCGGGCGGAACCGTGATGACGCTCTCGTGGGCGCTGCTCTTCAAGCTGATGCCGGCGCAGCACCGCGGCGCGATCTCCGGCCTGGCGACGACCACGAAGGGGCTCGGGCTGCTCGTCGGGCCGCTCGTCGCCGGGGTGATGATCGACGTGATGAAGCCGTACCTGTCGGCGACCGACGGCTACGAGATGCTGTGGCCGGTCTGCGCGTTGCCGGTGCTGGCCGCGATCCCGCTGGTCGCGTCCCTGATCCCGCACGAGCAGGGGAGCGGCAACGCGGAGCCGCAGCCGGGCTGATCTTCAGGCGAACCGATCGACCAGGTCGCGCACGCGGGTGCGGGCGTCCCGTGTGATCGGAGCGCCGTGTCCGACTCCGCAGACGTCGGCGTCCACCTCGGCCAGGCGCCGCAGCGCCTCCCGGTGCCGCCGCTCGTTCAGGTTGAAGGCCGGCCAGCCCGGCATCTCGTCTGGCCACGTGGCGACCGCGTCGCCGGCGATCAGCGCCTTGCGCTCGTGCCAGGCGAAGGCGAGATGTCCCGGGGAGTGGCCGGACGCGTCGATGAGCTCGAGCGGGCCGACCCGGTCGCCGCCGGCGACGAAGTGGTCGACCACCACGGGCGGGTGCTTGCCCAGCCCGAGCGCCAGGCCGAGCTGGAAGGGGACGTAGGCGCGGTAGGGCCGTCCGGGGACGAGGCTCACCGGCTGCGCCTTGCGCTCGCCCTCGAGGATGTCGGCCTCCCACTCGTGCGCGTACAGCTGTGCGCCGGAGAGCTCCTTCAGCCGCGCCATGCCGCCGAGGTGGGAGCGGTGGCCGTGCGTGATCACGATGTGCTTCAGGTCCTCGGGCCTGCGTCCGAGCCGCTCGATCAGGCGCAGGATCCGCGCCCCGTCGGTGTCGAACAGGGTGTCGACGAGGGTGAGCTCGCCGCTGCCGTCGTCGCAGAGGAAGGCGTGGACGTGGCCGCCGAGCCGCTGGCCGACGGCCCACAGCCCGGGGGCGAGCTCCAGGGGCTCGGCTGCCGCCCCGGCGCTCACCGGACACGCCTCCACGGCGCGAACACGTTGTCCACCCCGGCGAGCGACGGCTCCAGCCGGGGGAAGTGGCGGAGGAGCACCGAGCGCATGGTGTTCTCGTCCACCCAGTCGAGGCCCGCCTGCGTGTACACCTCGGGACGGTAGTCGACGGTGAGGAAGCGATCGGCCTCGATCCGCCGCGAGGCCATCAGCACGAAGACGCGGAAGGCGGTGTCGCTGAAGCCGAACCCGGCCGGCTTCGGCTCGGCGTACATGCCGATCATCAGGTCGACGCGGTCGGGGTCGCCGTACAGCCGTTCGAGCTCCCGGGCCCACTCCGGATTGTCGGTCAGCTCGTCGAAGGTGCGGGCCGGCTCCATGTGGAAGAGCCGCCGGAACTCGTTGTAGCGCGGCACGCCGCGCTCGCGCACCCGCAGGATGTCGATCGCCGCGAGGTCGAGCACCGTGCCGTCCGGCCGGTGGAACTCCTGGAGCGCGCGCGGGAAGTTGTGGAGCTGGATCGCTCCGGGATGTGCGACTCCGAGCGAGTAGAAGACGTCGTCCATGTCGAGCTCGGTGAACCGCTCGCGAACCTCGAGCGCCTGGAGCTCGCGGAAGCTCCGCTCCTGCAGCACCTCGTCCGTCGCGACCGAGTGGAACGTGTAGTCGTCCGGGATCAGCGGGTGCATGCGGTAGACAGAGACGAACTCCTCCGTGAGCGAGTAGGGCACGCCGTGCAACCGGGTCGGAGCGCCGACGAGCCCACGGACGACGTCGTTCGACGTCTTCCGGCCGAACCGCTTGTCGAACCGCTCGCCGAGCACGCCCCACCAGTTCACGTTCAGCGCCCGCACCGTGGTCGGGTGCGAGATCACCGCGGGAGTCCACTCGATCGTGTGGATCTTCGCGATCAACGCCGACAGAACCAGTCTCGCCTTGTCGTAGAGCTGGGTGTCCGTCAGCTCCGGATGCCGCTCGTGCAGGTGGTCGCAGATCGCGTTGTGCTCGCGCGTGAACAGGCTGTGCAGGGCGGTCAGCCCGACCCATTGCGCGCCCGGGACCCCGGTGTAGTCGGGATCCTTCGGCTCGAGCCCCTCGGGCAGGAGGCCGCGGTCGTCGATCGCCAGCTTGCCGAGCTCGCCCGTCCGCAGCGTCTTCGCGTCCTCGGCCGTGCCGCCGTAGACCTGCGAGCCGTCCCACCAGTGCGTCTCGGTGTTCACCCAGGTCGCCGGGCGGCCGTCGCCGTCCCGGTCCGGGTCGGGCTTGGTCGCGTCGATCCGCATCGGATGCTCGTGCCACGGATCGTCGTCTGCGCACTCGATCTGCCACTGCCGGCCGGAGGGGTCGTGGCCGTGGAAGACCCAGTCGTGGACCTCGAACTGGATCCACGAGGCGGCGTGGACGTTGAGCGTGGTCGCCGGGACGAACTCGTCGCGCGTGAGCAGCTCGCGGCTGACCGTGCGCGGGTTCGGCTCGACCAGCCGGGGAAGCTCCTCCGGGTGCGTGTGCTCGAGCGGGACGTTGCGGCCGAACCTGGTGCCGGCCGCGCCCATGCGCGGCCGTTGGAGGTTGTTGTAGGTGCCGTCGACGGTGCGCGCGGTCAGGTGCCGCTCGTCCCAGGCCGGCGGCTCGCCGTCGGGGAGCCCGGTGTCGTGGAGATTCTGCTCGCGCAGGCGATCGCGGATCCCGATCAGCACCAGGATGCCGAGGGGTGTCGGCAGCTTGTGCCAGTGCCATCGTTTGTCGACCTTCTCCGCCGCGTTCGCGAACGGCTTGCCGAGCGACAGGCGCGCCATCGAGCTCCTTTCGTCCCTGGGTCCCCTATCGTGGGCGTCGGCTGCCTCAGGATCAAGTCTTCGCGAGAATGAAGCGGTGCGGCGCTTCAACGTCTTCGCCGGAGAGCTCGAGGCCCGGGGCGACGAAGCCCGGCCGGGGTACGCGAGCCGCTCCGTCGCCGTCGACGAGGCGATCGGCGGAGACCGGATCGGGGCTGCGCTCTACGAGCTCCGGGAGGGCGAGCGCATCTTCCCCTACCACTACCACGACGGTGTCGAGGAATGGCTCGTCGTCGTCGCCGGCACCCCGGTCGTGCGGACACCGGACGGCGAGCAGCCGCTGCGCGCGGGCGACGTCGTCTGCTTCCCCGGCTCGCCCGAAGGGGCGCACGCGGTGCACGGGCCCGGTCGCGTGCTGATGCTCTCGCACGAGGTCTGGCCCGCGGTGGTCGTCTATCCGGACAGCGACAAGGTCGGCTCGCGGCCGGGGCCCCGGGGAAGCCACGACGCCGACCGGCTGAACTTCCGCCGCGGCGACGCGGTCGACTACTGGGACGGCGAGACGTGACCGTGAACATCTTCGGCGACGAGTGGGAGGGCGGCCGCGACCGGCCCGGCTGGCGGTGGAAGCGCCTGCCCGTCGGCGAGAAGCTCGGCGCCGAGCGCATCGGCGCGTCCCTGTACGAGCTCGCGCCGGGCCAGCGCACCTTCCCGTACCACTGGCAGGTGATCGAGGAGGAATGGCTGATCGTCCTCCGGGGCGAGCCGACCCTGCGGGACCCCGCGGGCGAGCGGCGGCTGGCGGCAGGCGACGTCGTCGTCTTCAGGCGGGGCCCGGAGGGAGCGCATTCGATCCGTAACGACACCGAGGAGCCGGTCCGGTTCCTCCTGCTGTCGTCCGACCGCGAATCGGCCGGCGAGATCGCCTTCTATCCCGACGGCGGCAAGGTCGGGATCTTCGGCGAGGGCATCCGCAGGATCCTCGACGAGAACGCCGAGCTCGACTACTTCGCGGGCGAGGAGCCCGAGGGTCGGGCTTCAGCCTGACCCCGCTGTCCGCGGTCGCGGCGATTCGAGCTGCAGGGTCAGACGGAAGTCAGACCCTGCTGAGTGCCGGCCCCCACGAGACGAGCGGGGACATCTCGCCGGTGTGGCCGTTCAGGCGGCGGTAGCCGAGGGCGTGCTCGGCCTGCATCATCTTGTGGATCTGGGTCGTGCCCTCGTAGATGATCGGGGCGCGGCTGTTGCGGAAGTAGCGCTCGATCCCGTACTCAGCGGAGTAGCCGTACGAGCCGTGCACCTGGATGGCCATGTTGGCCGCCTCGAACGCCGACTCGGTCGCGTGCCACTTGGCCAGTGACGTCTCGCGGGTCGAGCGCTTCTGCTCGTTCTTCATCCAGGCCGCCTGCATGACCAGCAGCTTCGACGTCTCGTAGCCGAGCACCATCTTCGCGATCAGGTCCTGGACGAACTGGTAGCGGCCGATCTGCTGGCCGAACGTCTCGCGCTCGCGGGCGTACTCGACCGAGCGCTCCAGGCAGGCGCGGATGACGCCGCACGCTCCGGCGGCGACGGTGAAGCGGCCGTGGTCGAGCGAGTGCATCGCCACCTCGAAGCCCTGGCCCTCCTCGCCGAGCCGGTTCTCCGCCGGGACCTCGACGTTCTCGAAGAAGAGCTCGCCGGTGGAGCCGGCCCAGACCCCGAGCTTGTTCTCGAGCTCGCGCGTGGTCACGCCCGGCCACTGGCGCTCGACGATGAACGCCGTCATCCCCCTGTGCCCCGCCTCCGGATCGGTCTTCGCGACGACGAGCTGGTGGTCGGCGACGGTCGCGTACGAGATCCAGTTCTTCTGCCCGTTGAGGACGTAGGTGTCGCCCTCGCGGCGCGCGCTCGTCCGCATCGCGGCGACGTCGGAGCCGGCGCCCGGCTCGGTCAGGCCGAAGCAGCCGAGCTTCTCGCCCCTCGCCTGCGGGACCAGGTAGCGCTGCTTCTGCTCGTCGTTTCCGTACCGGAGCAGCGAGAGCGAGTTGAGGCCGACGTGAACCGAGATCAAGGTGCGGAACGCCGCCTCGCCGCGCTCGATCTCCTCGCACGCGAGGGCCTCGGCCACGAAGTCGAGCCCCGAGCCGCCGTACTCCTCGGGGATGACGATCCCGAGGATCCCCAGCTCCGCCATGCCCTCGATCAGCTCCAGGTCGAGCTTGTGGTCGATGTCGTTCTGGACGGCGACAGGCAGGACGCGCTCGTCCACGAAGGCACGGACGGTGTCCTGGATCAGCCGCTGCTCGTCGGTGAGCTCGAAGTCCACGCCGAGGAGTCTAGGCTCTGGCCCTCGAAGGCGTACCCGAGTGCCGCGGGCAGCTGGGCGCGCCAGAGGCGCCCGTCGTGGCCGCCCGGACCGAGCCAGAGTCGGTGCGGGAGGCGCAGCTTCCCGAGCTCGGTGGCGAACCTCCTGGTCGCGGCGGCAGTCAGTCGGTCATGCGTCGTGCCGGAGGAGAGGAAGAAACGCGTGCCCAGGGACGGAGCAGCGGCGCCTCGCGTCGGACCAGAAGGCTCGGATCATGTGCCCTCAGCCCCGCCGGGCGGGCGTGCAGGAGCGCGCCCGCGCGCAGCGGACGGAATCCAGGCCTCCAGCGTCGAGGACAGCTGCGGATGGCGCAGCCCGATGTCGACCGCACCGAAACCACCGGCGGACAGGCCGGCCAGAACGCGTCCCCTCCTGGCGGCGATCGTCGGCAGGTTCGCATCTGTCCAGGGAACGACGTCATGGACCAGATACTGCTCCCAGACTCCGGTCCAGTCGCCGTGATACGCGTCGATGCCGGCCGGAGGGACCACGGCGATGAAGGGCCGCAAGCTGCCTGCTGCGATCCGTGGATCGGCGTAGGAGGGCAGCTCGATGCCGTCGACGTACTGGTACGGGGAGCCCGGGAAGCCCTGAAGCAGGTAGACGACTGGATACCGGCGCGCCGGGTCGTAGCCCGGCGGCAGGTAGACCACCGTCGCGCGGAAGAAGCGCGGCACGGCCGGGTTCGGGATCCAGCCCTGGACGACGGTGCCGCCGTCGGGGCCGTTCGCGATCCGGCGGAAGCCCGGAGGGATCGCGCGGGTGCCGTGGAGGCCTCCCACCAGCGCCAGCCCGGCGACCGTGACGGCGACACGGCCGGTCATCGCCCGGCCGGTCGCCGGAGGTGGTCGAGCGCAAGCGATAGCCATGCACGGGTGTGTGCCCGCCAGACCGACTGGTCGTGCGCTCCGGGATAGATCCGGAAGACGTGCGGCACGCCCGCTGCGCTCAGCTCGCGGTCGAGCTGCTCGTTCTCCGCGCGGAACCGCCTGTCGCCCGGCGCCGACGTAGAACGCGAAGAAGGTCGGCCGCCTGCTCTCGTCGGCCCGAAGCTGCGGCACGAGAGCGTGCGCGCTCTGTGCGGGCGAGTGCGGGATCACCGCGGTGCCCGCCGGGTTCGTCGGCCGGAAGTAACCGCTCCACGACTCGATCACCGAGAAGTCGTCGAGGTGGTGGATCGCCAGGAGCACGGCGCCGTACCCGCCGGCCGAGAGCCCGACCAGCGCGCGGCCGCGTCGACCGGGAATCGTCCGGTAGTGGGCGTCGACGTACCGGGGAAGCTCGGTCGCGATCGCCGTCTCCCAGTTGCGGCCGCTGCCCCAGTCGAGGTACTCGGGATCGCTGTCGCCGTCGCGCGCGCCGCGGGGTGCGATCACGATCGCCGGCCGGCCGAGCGCGTCGAGCGCGGCGGCGACGAACCCGATCCCGCGGAACGCGTACGGCGACGCCGGCAGCCCGTGCAGGAAGTAGATCACCGGATAGCGCGCGTGCGAGGTCGAGTAGCCGGGTGGCAGGCAGACCGCGAACGGGAGCGTGCCCCTCAGGGCGCGCGAGCGGTAGGAGCCCTCCCCGACCCGCCCGTGGCCGCCGGACGCGAGGACGAACGCCGCCAGGATCGTCGCGACCACCCTGACGTGATAGCGGCTCGAGGCGCCGTCCTCCGCGATCTACTCCGAGCCTTAACCAGCCGCAACCCGCCGTTAACGGCGCTGCGCCTATAACCGAAGCCGGAGCAGATGGCGGCGCGCCAGGAGACGGTGCCGATCGGCGGCCGGGTCCCGAGGACGGCCGTCGTCGTGGTCGCGGTCCTCGCCTTCGTCGCGGTCGGCGCCCTCGGCGTCTACCGCTACGCCTACGGCTTCTGGCTCTACCGCGGGTTCGCGCCGCCGAGCGGTCGGGGGCGGCGCTGTCGCGGCGGTTTTCGTCGTCGCCGTGCTGGCGTGTCACGGCCTCGCGTTCGTCGCGCTCCAGCTCGGGTTCCAGCGCGGCGGCGCGCTGTCCACGGCCGGCGTCGCCACGTTGCTCACGAACGCCTTGCCCATTCTGGCCGGCACCGTCGTCTTCCACGAGGGGCTGCCGGGCGGAGCAGCCGGTCTCCTACGGGTGGCCGCATTCGTCGCCGTCGTCTCGGGAGCGGCGCTGCTGGGGCGGGCCGGCGAGAGCGTCCCGCCGGAGCCTGGCCCGACGCCGCCGCCGATCGAGCCGGCGGGCTTGCAGCGTCTCGGGCCGCTCCGTACCATTGACTGACCAGTCAATCGAGCGAGGAGCGAGCACGATGTCGATTGCCGAGCGGTCTGAGGCCGGAGCCGGCGTGGCCGAGGGCGTGTCCTTCTCCCTGACCGACGAGCAGCGCGCCCTGCGCGAGCTAGCGCACGACTTCGCCGAGAAGGAGATCCGCCCGCGCGCGGCCGAGTACGACCTGCACATGACGCACCCGGCCGACGTGATCGAGAAGGCACACGCGGTCGGGCTGATGAACCTCCACGTCCCGGCCGAATACGGCGGCCCGGAGCTCGGCCTCTTCGACGGCGTGCTCGTCGCCGAGGAGCTCAGCTGGGGCTGCTCCGGCATCGGCACGTCGCTGGGCTGCAACGGCCTCGGAGCGGCGCCGGTGGTGATCGCCGGCTCCGACGAGCAGAAGCGGAGCTGGCTGCCTCCCCTGCTGGAGGAGCCGATCCTCTGCTCCTTCGGCCTGAGCGAGCCCGACGCCGGCTCGGACGTCGCGCGGATCAAGACGACGGCGACCCGACGCGGCGACGAGTACGTCCTCAACGGCTCGAAGACGTTCATCACGAATGCCGGCTACTCGAGCTGGACGGTCGTGTTCGCGAAGACCGATGCCGCCGCCGGGCACCGCGGCCTGTCCGCGTTCGTCGTACCGATGGACACGCCCGGCGTGACCGTCGAGAAGCATCTCGACAAGATGGGCCAGCGCTCGACGGACACGTCCGCGTTCGCGATGGCCGACGCCGTCGTTCCCGCCGCCAACCGCCTCGGCGAGGAGGGCGACGGCTTCAAGATCGCGATGCAGACCCTCGACTCCACCCGGCCGGCAACGGCGATCGGCGGCATCGGGGTCGCCCGCGCCGCGTTCGAGCACGCCTGCGAGTACGCGAAGGAGCGCGTCACGTTCGACCAGCCGATTGCCATGCACCAGGGCGTCAACTTCCTGATCGCCGACATGGCCACGAAGATCGAGGCCGCGCGGCTCCTGACCTGGCAGGCGGCGTGGATGCTCGACCACGGCTGGGGCCGCAAGGCGACGCTCTACTCGTCGATGGCCAAGCGCTTCGCCGCCGACACGGCGATGGAGGTGACCACCGACGCCGTCCAGATCTTCGGCGGCTACGGCTACATGAAGGAGTACCCGGTCGAGAAGCTGATGCGGGACGCGAAGCTGTACCAGATCTACGAGGGCACCTCGCAGATCCAGCGGCTCGTGATCGCCAGGGATGTTTTGATCCCTCGCGACTGATGTCCCTCGAGATCGACCTTTCCGGTCGGGTGGCGCTCGTCACCGGCGGCTCCCGCGGGCTCGGACGGGCCGACGCGCTGACGCTCGCCCGCGCCGGCGCCGACGTCGTGATCGCCGACATCCAGGTCGAGTCCGAGACGACCGACGAGGAGGCCGAGCGCTACGGGCCGCTCGCGCAGGTCGCGCGGGCGCAGGGCCTGGTCTTCACCGAGGCGACCGCGCAGGAGATCCAGGCGATCGGCCGCCGGGCGGCGGCGGTGAAGTGCGACGTCACCGACCGCGAGCAGGTCGCGACGACGGTCGCGCGCACCGTCGAGGAGCTCGGCTCGGTCGACATCCTCGTCAACAACGCCGGCACCCTCGACCACGTGGCCCAGCTAGGCGACCAGAGCCCCGAGCTCTGGGAGCGCGACCTGCGGGTGAACCTGACCGGCGCCTTCAACTGCGCCCAGGCCGTCTGGCCGCACATGCAGGAGCGCGGCTGGGGCCGCATCGTGAACATGGCGTCGGTCGCGGGAACTCTGGGCGGCTTCGGCCAGTCGAGCTACTCGACCACGAAGGCGGGCCTGCTCGGGCTGACCAAGTCGTTGGCGCTCGAAGGAGCCCGGCACGGGATCACCGTCAACGCGATCGTCCCGGGGATCATCGGCACCGAGGCGTTCTCGTTCGGCAACCCGGAGATGAACGAGCGGATGGTCAAGCGCACGGCGCTCCGCCGGGTCGGCGAGCCGCAGGACATCGCGAACGCGATCGCCTTCCTCTGCTCCGACCTGGCCGCCTACATCACAGGGGTTGGGTTGAACGTGAGCGGCGGAATCGAACTCTTTACGTTCTAGTCAGCGCTCGCCGGCTCGGTCGCCGGCGAGCGGAGTGGCATGCCGGCCACCGCGAGCTGACCAATGCGTCCTGCGATACTCGGCGACATGGTGAGCGTGGCCCGCGAGGGGATCTCGTTCACGCTGACGGCCGAGCAGCGGGAGCTCCGCGACCTCGCGCACGAGTTCGCTGCGAACGGGCTGCGGCCCATCGCCTCCGACTGGGACGAGCGCGACGAGTTCCCGCCCGACCTGCTCGGCAAGGCGGCTCGGCTCGGCCTGACCTCGTATTCGATTCCGCGGGAGCACGGCGGCGCGGATGTCGACGCGGTCACGGCAGCGCTGGTGGCCGAGGAGCTCTCGTGGGGCTGCGCCGGCCTGGCCGCGACGATCAACGCGACGCTCTTTCCCGTCAGGCCGCTCGTCCGGTTCGGGACCGAGGAGCAGCAGGCGCGGTACCTGCGGTGGCTCGCGTCCGAGGACGGGTGCCTCGCCGCGATCGCGTTCACGGAGCCGCATGCCGGCTCGGACGTGAACGCCATGCGCGCGACGGCGCGGCGCGACGGCGACTCCTGGGTGCTGGACGGCGAGAAGTGCTACGTGACGAACGGCGGGATCGCCGAGCTGACGATCGTCTTCGCACGGGCCGAGGCGGGGATCTCGGCCTTCGTGCTCGAGGGCGGCGACCCGGGCGTGAGCGCGGGCCGGAAGGAGCGCAAGCTCGGCCTGCGGGCCTCGTACACCGGCTCGATCGTCCTCGAGGGCGCGCGGATCCCGGCCGACCGCCTGCTCGGCGCCGAGGGGGAGGGCTTCGCGGTGGCGATGGACTTCTTCGAGCACTCGCGACCGCAGGTCGCCGCCGGCGCGGTCGGCGTCGGGCGAGCGGCCTTCGAGTACGCGTGCGACTACGCTCGCGGGCGCGAGGCGTTCGGCAAGCCGATCCTGGCGAGGCAGGGCGTCTCCTTCAAGCTCGCCGACATGGCGATGGAGATCGAGGCGGCGAGGCTGCTCGTCTGGCGCGCGTGCGCGGCGCTCGACGCCGGCGAGGACGCCGGCCTCATCGGCTCCTACGCGAAGGCGTTCGCCGCGGACACGGCCATGCGGGTCGCCACCGACGCCGTGCAGGTGCTCGGCGGGGCCGGGGTTATGCGCGACCACCCAGTCGAGAAGTGGCTCCGCGACGCCAAGGTGTTCCAGATCGTCGAGGGCACATCCGAGATCCAGCGGCACGTGATCGCCGGCTACATCCGGCGCAGCGATGTCTAGCTCGCGGGTCGTCAGCCTCGAGCGCTTCCCCGACGAGCGGATTGCCGTGCTCACGCTCGAGCGGTCGCCGCTGAACGCGATCGACGAGCAGGTCGTCACCGAGCTCGCGGAGGCGACCGCCGAGCTGGTCGCCGACTCCGAGACGCGCGCGGTGCTCGTTCGCAGTGCGCTCGAGGGCGTCTTCATGGCCGGCGCGGACATCCGCGAGTTCGAGCGGATCGGGGAGGAGGGGATGGAGCGCGCCTTGCTCGCGCAGGAGGTGTTCGCCTGCTTCGCGGAGGTCCCGCAGCCGACGATCGCGGCGATCAACGGGCACGCGCTCGGAGGCGGGCTCGAGCTCGCGCTCGCCTGCGACTTCCGCTTCGCCGCACGCGTCGAGGGTGCGCTGATCGGCCTGCCCGAGGTGCGGCTGGGCCTGCTGCCTGGTGCCGGCGGGACGCAGCGCCTGACCTGGATCGTCGGTCCGGCGAGGGCGACCGAGCTGATCATGAAGGGGATCCAGCTCTCGCCCGAGCAGGCGGCCGAGGACGGGATCGTCCACTTCCTCGTCGAGCCCGAGGAGCTCGAGGCGAAGGCCCGCGACTACGCCGTGCGTCTCGCCCGCCAGGCGCCGATCGCGTTGCGCGGGATCAAGCGCGCGATCAGGGCCGCCCGGTCTCCCGACGGCCCGGCGGTCGAGGCCGAGGCGTTCCGGGAGGTGCTGGGGTCGGCCGATGCGCAGACGGGCGTCCGCGCGTTCCTCGAGGGCGAGCGGCCGACCTTCTCGGGGGAGTAAGTACCGCCTGCGGCATGGGTAGACTTTTCGCCTTGCGTCTCGAGGCGGGAGTCACCCATTCGCCGTACTACGTGCGGCGCCGGCGTCAAGCGCGCGCGCGGCGGATCAAGCGGCTCGTGTTCGCGGCCGCCGTCGCCCTCGTCGTCGGCGTGGTCGGGGTCGCGATCGTGTACGCGGGGTCGTCCTCGACCCTTGCGCAGGGAGTCCGGGTCGACGGCGTCGACGTCGGCGGCCTCTCGACAGCGCAGGCGACGAAGACCCTCGAGCGGCGGGCACAGGTCAGCCTGGCCAAGCCGGTGGAGTTCGTCGCGGCCGGCCGCACGTTCACCATCTCGGCGGCGAGCCTCGGCCTGAAGCCCGACTGGGCGGCCGCGGTCGCCGCGGCCCGCGACAAGGGCGACGGCTTCGGGCCGCTGCGCGGATTCCGGCGGATGAAGCTGCGCGTCTTCGGCGGCGACGTCGTCGCCGGCGCCACGTACCGGCAGGCGGCTCTGAAGGCCGAGCTGGCGCGGATCGCCGCAAAGGTCGACCGGCCGCACCGCGAGGCGGCGATCGTGCGCCACGGCCTGACGCCCGCCATCGTCCCGGCCGCCGCCGGGCAGGTGCTCGACCGCAAGGCGGCCGGCGCCGCTGTCGTCGCCGCGCTCGCCTCGCTCTCCCGGGGCACGCCGGTGGAGCTGCCGATGCGAGCCGACCGGCCGCGCGTGACGAACGCGAAGCTCGCCACGGCGCTCGCCCGGACGCGCGTCGCCGTCTCGGCGCCCGTCGTGCTCACGCTCGGCCCGACGCGCTACCGGATTCCGCGCTGGCGGATCGCCACGCTGCTGAAGCTCCCGAAGAACGGCGCGACGAGGCTGCGGATCGGAGGCCCCGCCGCCGACGCGTTCTTCCGCGCGAAGCAGAAGGTGGTCGACACGCCGGCGCACGACGCGCAGTTCGTCGTGACCACGAACGGCATCCGCGTGCGGCCCTCGACCGACGCGCGTGTTCTCGACGTTCCCGCGACCGCCGCCGCGCTGCTCGCAGCCGCGACCAGCCGGGTCGACCGGACGGCGCCGATCTCGGTCGCGACCCAGCCGGCCAAGCGCACGACCGCGGACGCCATGGCGATGGGCATCACGGGCCTCTACTCCAGCTACACCACCTACTACGGCGGCGTGCCGAACCGCATCCACAACGTCCAGGTCGTCTCGCACCTCGTCGACAACACCCTGATCGCGCCCGGCAAGGAGTTCTCGTTCAACGCGACGACGGGCGAGCGCAACGCGGCCAAGGGATTGCTCGAGGCGCCGGTGATCATCAACGGCGAGCTCGAGAACGGACTCGGCGGCGGCACCTGCCAGGTCTCGACCACGGTGTTCAACGCCGCCTACGAGGGCGGGCTGCCGATCACGGCGCGGACGAACCACGCCCTCTACATCAGCCACTACCCGCAGGGCCGCGACGCGACCGTCAACTACCCCGACACCGACCTCAAGTTCGTGAACGACACGGGCCACTGGCTGCTCCTGCGGACGTTCGTCAGCTCCAGCTCGCTGACCGTGAACCTCTACGGGACACCGCAGCATCGCCGCGTGGTCAGCGAGACGGCGCCGCTCGTCACCACCGGGCCGGTCCCGCAGAAGCTCGTGAAGGACCCGACGCTGCTGGTCGGCCAGAAGGTCGTCGACCAGCAGGGCTCGCCGCCCCTGTCGACCAGCGTGAACCGGAAGGTCTACGACGCCGACGGGAAGCTGCTCTACGACAACACGTGGTACTCGAGCTACGTCGGCGACAAGGCGGTCATCCGGGTCGGGACGAAGCCGAAGCCCAAGCCGAAGCCGGCGATCAAGCCCAGCGACTACCTGCCGACCGACCTCGTGCCCGGCTCGACCGAGCCGGCGGCGACCGCCACCACCGCCGACGGCACGCCCGCTGCCACCGGAACGGCGGCGACTGCCACGACGCCGACCGCGACGACGCCCTAAAGCTCCGCCGCGGCGATCGCCTCGGCGAGCCAGGCGGGGAAGCGCGTCGGCCGCAGCGTCCCCCGGTCGACCACGGCGTGCTGCGTCCAGCCGTCGGCGACCACCTCGTCGCCGCGCGCGAGCACGTACTCGAACCGGAAGCGAGCGCCGCGGAGGTCGACACAGCGTGCGTTGACGGCGACCCGGTCGTCGAAGAAGACGGGTCTCAGGTAGCGGACGTGCGACTCGATCGTCAGCGCCTCGTGGCCGTCTTCCTGGATGGACTTGTAGCCGCCGCGGAACCGGGCCAGGTACTCGATGCGCGCGACCTCGTACCAGACGAGGTAGGAGGCGTTGTGCGCGATCCCCTGCGCGTCGGTCTCGGCGAAGCGCACGGTGATCTCGGTCGAGAAGCGGTACCCGTCCACGGCTCGTACTATCGCGAGGAGACGCGGAGCGTGTCGAGCACCGCGCGTGCACGTGCGGCCAGGCTCGTTGGAGCCTTCCGGCCGAGGAGGATGTACGCCGCGAACGAGTGACCTCGCTCGGCCCACTGGGCCGAGCCGCCTCGGCCGGCGAAGCACTCGATCTCCGGCCGGGCGACGGGGAGATTGGCCGCGGTGAAGTGCCGTGGTCGTCCGGGCCCGGTGCCGATCTTCATCCCGCCGATCGGCTTCGTCCACTCGACGACGACGATCGCGACCGAGGTCGCGGGGAACGTGTAGTCGGCGACCTGGGTATGGCAGGTGCCGGTGAGTCGTGGCCGGATCGAGCCCGAAGAGACCACGATCCGGGTGAGCGGCTGCGTGATGTTGCCCTGGTCGGGGCGGGTCGAATGCCAGCCCGCGGGAAGCCCGAGCGTCACGCCGCCGTTGCCCGTCCGCGGCGACGTCCCGACGGCGAGCACCACCAGCCCGACTGCCAGCTTCGCGTACAACTCAGGGATCTCCGCCGAGCATCTCGCCAGGCTGATCGTAGAGGCGCAGCCGTGCGTCGTCCTCACGGGCGCCGGCGTCTCGACCGAGAGCGGCATTCCCGATTTCCGCTCGCGGACCGGCATCTGGGCGCGGTACGACCCGATGGAGTACGCGACCATCGACGCGTTCCGGCGCGATCCCGCGAAGGTGTGGGACTTCTACGCCAGGCGCCTGGACGTGCTCGCCGAGGCCAGGCCGAACCCGGCGCACCTCGCGCTCGCCGAGCTCGAGCGGCGCGGGCTGGTCGAGGCGGTGATCACGCAGAACGTCGACCGCCTCCACCAGGCGGCCGGCTCGCGGCGGGTGCTCGAGGTGCACGGCTCGATCCGGTCGGCGGTCTGCCTCGCGTGCGCGCATCGAGAGGAGCTCGACCGGGTGGTCGAGCTGCTGCCCGTGCCCGCCTGTGTCCGGTGCGGGGCGGTGCTCAAGCCCGACGTGGTCATGTTCGGCGAGCTCCTTCCTTCGGGAGCGATGGACCAGGCGTCCTGGCTGGCGCAGGCTGCCGGCCTGTTCCTCGTCGTCGGCTCGTCGCTCGAGGTCTACCCGGTCGCCGGCCTGCCCGAGGAGGCGCTCGGGGCAGGCGGGCGGCTCGCGATCGTCAACCGTGGATCGACGCCGTACGACCGGCGCGCCGACCTGAAGATCGACGCCTCCGCCGCCGAGACGTTCGCCGCCGCGGTCGCGCTGCTCGACAAGCCGGCGCCGCGAACCTGAGACAATGTGCAACGTGGCACGTGCTCCGGCCGTCCTGCTCTGCGCGTCGGTGCTGACCGCGGCGGCCGTGACCGCGGCACCGGCCGTCGCGTCGACTCCGCAGTGCCGCGGCGGCGTCCTCCACCCGGTCGGCACGCCCGCCGCCGCGTACTCGGCCGAGGCCCGTGGCCGGATCACGGTCTACCGGCGGCAGGACCGCGGGCCGCTCGCCGTCTTCCCGAGGCTGACCTGGAGCCGGTACCCGACGACGTTCTGGATCGTCGGCGCGATCGTGAACAAGGCGTGCGCCGCGTCCTGGTACCGCGTGAAGCTGCCGATCCGCCCCAACGGCGCGGTCGGCTACGTCCGACCGGCGGCCGTCGACGTCGCGAGGGTGACGACGAGCATCGCAGTCGACCTCTCACGGCGCACGCTCTCCTTCTACCGCCGCGGGCAGCTCGTCCTGACGACCCGGGTCGCGGTGGGCTCGTCCGCGACGCGGACGCCGATCGGACGCTACTTCGTGAGCCAGCGGATCAGGGTCTCGGACGCGGACGGGCCGTACGGGCCGGCGGTGCTCGGCGTCTCCGCCTTCTCGACGGTGGCCACGGGCTGGGCCCGGGGAGGCCCGATCGCCATCCACGGGACGAATGCGCCCTGGTCGATCGGGCTGGCGGCCTCGAACGGGTGCATCCGGGTACCGAACGCGACGCTGATGCGCCTGTTCGCGGTGACCCCTGCAGGGACGCCGGTGACCATCCACCCGTAGAGAGGTCCGAGTCCCGCTATCCTCCCCGGCGATGGCCCAGCGGAAGCAGCAGCAGCAGAAGGACGTGCTCCAGCGGCTGGCGGACAGCGGCGAGGAAGCGCTCCAGAAGTTCATCGGCGAGCTCCCGGGCGGCTCGAAAGTGGTCGGGGCGATGAACTCGCTGCTGGCCCGGGTCGACGAGCTGAGCAAGCGGATGCGCAGCCTCGACCCGCTCGAGCGCCGTGTGGCCGAGCTCGAGCGGCGGCTCGACGCGCTCTCCAAGCGCAAGCCGGCCGCGAAGAAGGCGACCTCGACGGCGCGCAGGCGGAAGCCGGCGGCGAGCAGCTCCGGCAAGTCCGCCTCGAGCTAGACCGGGACTCGCAGCCGCAGGGCCCGCGCGAGCACCTCGAAGCGCACCGGCGTGGTCCCCGGCTGCTCGCCGTCGAGCTGGACGGGCAGCGCCTCCGTCGACTCGACCGCGACGGTCGAGCCGCGCAGCAGCTCGGCCTTGGGGTGGGGGAGATGCGTGCCGCGGTAGACCTTCGGCATCGTCCGGACGAGGTCGCGCTTGGTCACGTCGCCGATCAGGAGCACGTCGAAGAGGCCGTCGTCGGGGCTTGCGTCCGGGCACATCTTCATGCCGCCGCCGAGGAAGCGGCCGTTGGCGACGATCACCTCGTGCATCCGCCCTGAACGGTGCTCGCCGTCGACCGCCACGTGCACCTCGGTGCTCTGCCAGCGCGCGAAGACGGCGAACGTCGACCAGAGGTACGACGCCTTTCCCCCCAGCGCCTTGGACGACTCGTCCGTCCGCTTCGCCACCGCGCCGCTCATGCCGACGCCGGCGACGTTGACGAACCACGCTTCCCCGGGCTCTCCCGACCACGTCCGGAAGGCGACGCGCCCGGCGTCGATCTCCCGCGTGCCGCCGTGCAGCGCGACCCGCACGGCGTCGTCGAGCTTCGTCGGGATGCCGTAGGTGCGGACGAAGTCGACGCCGGTGCCGCGGGCGACGACGGCGAGCTCGGCGTCGGTCCCGAGCAGGCCCGAGGCGACCTCGTTCACGGTACCGTCGCCGCCGACGGCGACGACGAGCCCCGCCCCCTCCTCGGCCGCCAGCCTCGCCAGGTCGCGCAGGTGCCCCGGGCGCTCGGAGAACAGCGCGTCCCCCTGCAGGCCCAGGGCGGCGGCGCGGTGGGCGAGCTCCGGCCAGCGGCGGCCGGTCGACCCGCCGGCCGACGCGGGGTTGACCAGGAAGACGGCCTTCGCCGATCGCTGCGCGATCACCGAAGGTTAGAAGGCACTTCTAACCATTTCGGACGCTAGTCCGAAATGGCAAGGAGCGCCAGCTCCGTCATCTGGTCGACGGCCGTGCGCAGGTCCTCGTCGGTGATGCGCTTGAACTCGCCCTCGACCACCACGTCGCTGACGGTGAGCAGGCAGCCGGCCTGGATCTTCTTCAGGGCGCCGAGCGTGAACAGCATGGCGGCCTCCATCTCGACCGCGAGGATGCCCCGGTCCGACCAGCGCTGGTACTGCCCGCCGTCCGGGTTGTAGAAGACGTCGCTGGAGACGACACCGCCGACCCGCACCTTCTTGCCGAGCTCCTTCGCGTGGTGGACGGCTCCGTGGACGAGCTCCCAGTCGGCGGTCGGAGCGTGCGGTTCGCCGCCGATCAGGTTGATCGGCGTCCGGTCGGCCGGCGTCGCCGAGACCGCCACGATCAGGTCGCCCATCGTCATGTCGGGCTGGAGGCCGCCGCAGGTGCCGACGCGGAGGATCTTCCTCACGCCGAGCTGGACGAGCTCCTCGATCACGATCCCGGCCGAAGGGCAGCCCATGCCGCTCGACTGCACGGAGACGCGCTTGCCCCGGAAGGTGCCCGTGTAGCCGAGCATCCCGCGCTCGTGGTTCACCTCGACCGGGTCGTCGAAGAAGGTCTCGGCGATGTACTTGGCGCGCAGCGGGTCGCCCGGGAGCAGGCAGCCCTCGGCGTAGTCGCCCGGGTTTCCTCGCAGATGGATCGGCATCGCCGCGCAAGCCTATCCACCACCAGGATGTATAAGCAGGGGCACGTGAGCCGGACCTTCGAGCCGTCGCTGAGCCAGACCTTGTCCTTCTGCGCGGAGGATCCGGTCGAGCGGGTGTTCCTGGAGGACGTGGCCCGGCGCGGCCTCGGCCGCTTCGTCGCGCTCGCCGAGAACGGCTCGCTGACCGCGCTCTGCCACGTCGGGGTCAACGTCGTACCGTCGGGAACGGGGTGCGCGGCGTTCGCGCGCGCCGCCGCCTCGGGCAGGGCGCGCATGGTGATCGGCGAGGAGGGTGCGGTCGACGAGCTCTGGGAGGCGGCCCGCCGGTACATGCCGACCCCGCGCGAGGACCGGCCGGGCCAGCCCGTCTACCTGATCGACAGGCCGCCGGTCCCGGGCGAGAGCGGGCTCCGCGAGGCGACCCTGGCCGACCTCGAGGTGCTGGTGCCGGCCTGCGCCTCGGCGCACGAGGAGGAGATCGGCCTCAACCCGCTCGACCGCGACCCCGACGGCTTCCGCTGGCGGACGCAGGCCCAGATCGGCGAAGGGCGTTCCTGGATCTGGCTCGAGGAGGGCACGATCCTGTTCAAGGCCGAGGCGTCGGCCTGGACGCCGGAGGCCGTGCAGCTCCAGCAGGTCTGGGTCGACCCGGCCGCCCGGGGGCGCGGGTACGCGCAGCGCGGCATGCGCGACCTCTGCCGCCGCCTGCTCGAGCGCGCGCCGCGCGTCTGCCTGTTCGTCCGCCCGGAGAACGCGCCGGCGATCCGCGTCTACGAGGCGATCGGGATGCGGCGGACGATCTCGTACCGGTCGCTGATCTTTTGACGCGGGCGCTGAAGCTCGCGATCGTCGCGTGGCTCGTGCGCTGGGCCGCGGTCGAGGCGGCTTCGCACTGGGCCAGGATCAGGGCCCGACGCTAGCTGTTCCGCCCTGCGCTACCAGCCGTGGATGCGGGTGATCTCGAGCCGCAGCGGCACGCTGAAGTCCGCGGCGAACACGTCGGGCGTCTTCCAGCTCAGGGCGGCGATCCGGCCCTCGTACTTCTGGACGTACCCGGACACCCGGTCGGCCGGCGGGTCGCTCGACACGTGCAGCTCCCCCCAGACGACGACGATGTCGGCCTCGATTCCGTCCGAGTCGAGGCTGAGGCTGACCTTCGGGTTCGCGGCGATGTTCGCCAGCTTGCGCTTGTCCGGCCGTGAATAGAGCAGCATCGAGCGGTCGCCGTTCCAGAGGAACCAGACCGGGATCGGCTGGGGCTGGCCCTCCGGCGAGACCGTGGTCAGCCAGCCGATGATCTCCTCGTCCAGGCGCCGCGCCGCTCGCTGTCCGAACTCCGTCGACCGGTCGAGCACCGACGGAGCCTATCCGGGGCACAATGGCCGGTGTGGACGTACTCGAGCGGATCGAGGTCCAGATCCGCCGTCACCGGCTGATCGCGCCGGGCGGCGAGATCGTCTGCCTCGTCTCGGGCGGGCCCGACTCCACGTGCCTCTGGCACGCGCTCGGCGCGCTCGGCTACGGGGTCTCGGCGGTGCACGTGAACCACGGCCTCCGCGGCGGGGAGTCGGACGCCGACGCCGAGTTCTGCCGGGAATCGCTCGGCGCGGAGGTGATCGACGCTTCCCCCGGCCGCACCGAGGCCGAACTCCGCGACCTCCGCTACGAGCTCACCCGCGGGTTGGGGCTTCGGGCCACGGGTCACACCGCCTCCGACCAGGTCGAGACCGTCCTCTACCGCCTCGCGGCCAGCGGCTCCACGCGCGGGATCAAGCCTGCACGCGAGGACGGCGTCGTCAGGCCGCTGCTCGGCGTCTGGCGGGACGAGACGGCCGCGTACTGCGCCGCCCACGTCCTCGCGCCGCGCGACGACTCCTCGAACCCGGACACGCTCCGCGGCCTGATCCGCGACGAGATCGTCCCGCTCCTCCGCCGGCTGCACCCGGCTGCCGAGGAGAACATCCGGCGGCTCGCCGACGAGCGGCCGCGGCTCCCGAGGGCGATGGAGGACACGCTGCTCGAGCTGCTGGCCTCGCGGGCGGGCTCCAGATCGCGCGACCTCGGGCGCGGGATCCGCGCCGTGCGCGAGTACGACCGGATCTCGCTGGACGACGGCCCCGTCCGTTGGGGCCCATGGGTGATCGAGAGCGACGAGCCCGGCCTCGTGGTCCGGGCCCGGCGTCCCGGCGACCGGCTCCGGGGCCGCCGGCGCAAGCTGCAGGACGTTCTCGTCGACGCGAAGGTCCCGCGGGCGGAGCGCGAAGACTGGCCCGTCGTCGCGAGCGCGGAGGAGGTTGTCGCGGTGCCCGGGATCGTGGAGGATGAGCGGGTGCGGGTGAGTCGCACGTGATGAAGACGGAGCTGGAACGGGCGGTCGGCGAGGTCCTGATCGACGCGGACGCCCTGCGCGCGCGGATCGCCGAGCTGGGCGAGGCCGTGTCCGCCCACTACGCCGGCCAGGATTTGCTGCTGATCGGCGTCCTCAAGGGCGCCGTCTTCTTCATGGCCGACCTGATGCGGCACCTGACCGTCCCCTGCGAGGTCGACTTCATGGCGATCTCCAGCTACGGCGCCCAGACCGACTCGTCCGGCGTCGTGCGGATCCTCAAGGACCTCGACATCAACATCGAGGGCCGCAACGTCCTGGTCGTCGAGGACATCATCGACTCCGGCCTGACGCTCTCGTACCTGATGCGGAACCTCGAGTCGCGCGAGCCCGCGTCGCTCGAGGTCTGCGCGCTCCTGACCAAGCCGGCCCGCCGCGAGATCGACGTACCGGTGCGCTGGATCGGCTTCGAGATCCCGAACCGCTTCGTGATCGGCTACGGGCTCGACTTCGCGGAGCGCTACCGCAACCTGCCCTACGTCGGCGTCCTGAGCGACGACCTGATGCCCGAAGGGGCGTGACAGAGGACAGGATTCGGGCACAACGGGCCGAAGAATCCTCCTTGCTACCCTGGGCGTAGGAAAAACCAGTGAACCGCTTCTTCCGCAGCGCGCTCTTCCCTCTGATCGTCATCGTCCTGCTCGTCTACCTGGCGAGCCAGACGCTCATCCACACGTCCAAGGCGACGGAGAAGCAGACCTACTCGCAGCTGATCCAGCTGGTGCAGAACGACCCGGGCTCGATCAAGGAGGTCGTCTTCAGCCCGAGCAAGCTCCAGATCACCGCCACGCTGAACGACCAGGACGCGAAGAAGATCAAGGTCAACTACCCGAGCGACCAGTCCGCCACCCAGTTCCAGAACCTGCTCGAGAAGCAGAAGGTGACCTTCGACTCCAAGGGCACCGGTTCGTCCCCCTGGTGGTCGATCCTCACGTCGCTGCTGCCGTTCGTGATCCTGCTCGGCTTCTGGCTCTTCATCATGAATTCGATGCAGGGCGGCGGCTCGAAGGTGATGTCCTTCGGCAAGAGCCGCGCCAAGCGGATGGCGCCCGACAGCCCCAAGATCGGCTTCAAGGACGTCGCCGGCGTGGACGAGGCGGTCGAGGAGCTCCAGGAGATCAAGGAGTTCCTGGAGAACCCCAAGAAGTTCCAGGCGCTCGGCGCGCGCATCCCCAAGGGCGTGCTGCTGTACGGGCCGCCCGGAACCGGTAAGACGCTGCTCGCGCGCGCGGTTGCCGGCGAGGCAGGCGTGCCGTTCTTCTCGATCTCGGGCTCCGACTTCGTCGAGATGTTCGTCGGCGTCGGCGCCTCGCGCGTCCGCGACCTCTTCGAGCAGGCGAAGCAGGCCGCGCCCTGCATCGTCTTCATGGAC
The DNA here is from genome assembly GCA_036555585.1 of Gaiellaceae bacterium. Lineage (GTDB taxonomy): Bacteria > Actinomycetota > Thermoleophilia > Gaiellales > Gaiellaceae > DATBLE01. The sequence goes on along the minus strand of DATBLE010000029.1, from coordinate 6,077 downwards.
GAGATCGACGCCGTCGGCCGCCATCGCGGCGCCGGCCTCGGCGGCGGTCACGACGAGCGCGAGCAGACGCTGAACCAGCTCCTCGTCGAGATGGACGGGTTCGAGCTGAAGGACAACATCATCCTGATCGCCGCCACGAACCGGCCCGACATCCTCGACCCGGCGCTGCTGCGCCCGGGCCGCTTCGACCGGCAGATCGTCGTCGACCGGCCCGACCGCAACGGCCGCCGCAAGATCCTCGAGGTGCATGCGAAGGGGAAGCCGCTGGCGACCGAGGTCGACCTCGACACGCTGGCCGCCGGCACGCCGGGGTTCACCGGCGCCGACCTCGCGAACCTCGTCAACGAGGCCGCGCTGCTCGCCGCCCGCCGCGGCAAGAAGGTCGTGCAGCAGGAGGAGCTCGAGGAGGGGATCATGCGCGTCATCGCCGGCCCCGAGAAGCGCACGCGGCTGTTCTCGGAGGAGGAGCGGAAGATCACGGCCTACCACGAGATGGGCCACGCCCTGGTCGGGCACTACCTCGAGAACACCGACGAGGTGCACAAGATCTCGATCATCAGCCGCGGCCAGGCGCTCGGGTACACGATCTCGCTGCCCCGCGAGGACCGCTACCTGACCACCAAGTCAGCGCTGATGGACCGTCTCGCGATGACGCTCGGCGGTCGCGCCGCGGAGGAGCTCGTCTTCCACGAGGTGACCACCGGCGCCGCGAACGACCTCGAGCAGGTCACCTCGACGGCGAAGCAGATGATCATGCGCTTCGGGATGAGCGAGAAGCTCGGCCCGCGCGTGCTCGGCCGCAACCACGACATGCCGTTCCTGGGCCGGGAGATGGGCGCCGAGCCCGACTACTCGGAGGAGATCGCCCGCGAGATCGACGACGAGATCCGCCGCGTGATCGAGGAGGCGCACTCGACGGCCCAGCGCGTGCTCCAGGAGCACATGGAGGCGCTGCACCAGCTCTCGGCGATCCTGATCGAGCGCGAGACCATAGACAAGGACCAGTTCGAGCGGCTGCTCGCCGGCGAGCCCGAGGGGGACGTGTTCCGCGAGGAGCCGCCGACGGCCGAGCCCGAGCCGGCGCCCGAGCGCGAGAAGCGCCCCAAGCCGCAGCCGAAGCCGTTCCCGCTGCCCGGCGCGCTCTCCCAGCCGCCGCCCCCCGAGGGCGCGAAGCCCTAGCAGATCGACCGCTGCGCGGTCGCTCCGCTAGAAGACAGGGTGGGCACGACAACCGCAGCACGCCTGGTCGCGGCCGGTGGGGCGATCCTGGCGATCGTCGGCCTCTTCCTCGACGCGATCCAGACGACGAGCTACTGGGATTTCGACGGGACCGTGGCCTGGACGGGGCTCGGGCTCGGCGCGCTCGCGCTGCTCCTCGTCGCCGCCGCGCAGGCCGGGTACCCACTGGACGGGTGGGTGTTCGCGGTCGGCGCCTTCCTGGTCGGCTACTGGGCCTGGTTTCCCGCAGTGACCGCCTTCGACGACTGGGACCAGACGAGGGCCGGCATGTGGCTCTGCCTGGCCGGAGGCGCGCTGATCGCCGCCGGCGCGGCCGCCGCGCTGCTTCTGGCCGGTGCCGCCGGCTCGACGCCGGCGGGCATCTCGCTGCCGACGCTCGTCTCCGGAGTCGGGATCGCGCTTGTCTTCCCGGGCATCTTCCTCTCCGCGGAGGAGGACACGAGCTACTGGAACGGCCCGCTCGGGCACACGCTGGGAATCCTCATGCTGGCCCTCGCGATCCTCTGCCTGGCCGCGTGGCTGGCGACGCTGGCGGGCGTGCGGACGCGAGGGCTCGACTCGGCGCTGACGCTCGTCCTCCTCGGCCTGGTCGCGTTCGACCCGGTCGTCGTGGCGCTGCACAGCCTCGGTGACCTCCAGACGGGTGCGTGGCTCGCGCTCGCGGGCGGCATCCTGGCCGCCGGCGGGACCTGGTCCGCGCGCGGGATCGAGCCCGCGCAGCGGGCCCGGGCTGCCTGAGGCGGGGTGGGCGGCCGCTCGCAGACCGCCCACACGAGACCGGTCTACGCCGTCGCGCCCTTGCTCGTCCAGAAGCGGTTGAGCGAGCCCTGGACCTTGACCATCCAGATGATGAAGCCCAGGAGCGGAATGAGCATCCAGAAGCCGGTCTTGCCGCTGACAGGCTGAGGCTGGCCCTCGCGCGAGTAGAGCTTGCCGACCTCGGACGGCGAGACGAACCACATGACGATGCCGACCACGAGCCAGATCACCAGCCACAGGACTCCGCCGAGGCCCTCGCCGGAGTAGCGCTTGATCTCCTCGCCCGTCTTGTACGCCCAGTACAGGAGGTAGATGCCGAAGGTGATGATCCCGATGATGATCACGAACGCCACGCCGCGCGGCTTGCCCAGAGGCGCTGCCGCCGCCGCGGGCGGCGCCGGGGTTGCTGCTGCCTCACTCATGCAGACTCCTTCCGGATCCAGGTGGACACGGCATCAGACCACGCCTGCCGTGAGCGGTCAACACCTCGCCCGGCTCAGTCGGCCGAGCCATTCCTGGTCGCGAACCAGGCGGCGGCCATGTCCTCGTCGCCGTGCCCGAGCTCGATCGCACGCCTCATGCGCTCGAGCGTCACGGGCCCGAGCCCCAGGTCGACGCCGGCGCCACGGGCCATCTCGACCGCCAGCCCCACGTCCTTCGCCGCCAGCCTCAGGGCGAACGCCGGCGAGAGGTCGCCCGTGACGATCTTCTCGCCCTTCATCTGCGCGTACGGCGAGTCCATCGGCCGGCCCTCGATCGCCTGGAGGAACCAGCGCGGGTCGAGGCCGAGGCCCTCCGCGAGCGCCATCGTCTCGCCGAGGTTCTCGACCAGGTTGAGGATCCAGAGGTTGATCGTCAGCTTGAGCTTCGTCCCGGCCCCGGGCTCGTCGCCGAGCCACATCACGCGGTTCGAGATCGCGTCGAACAGTTCCCCGGGACGGTCGGCGCCGGCGGCGAGCACGAGCAGCTCGCCTGCCTCGGCGGCCGGCCGCGAGCCGAGCACCGGGGCGTCCAGGTAGCGAGCGTGGCGAGCGGCGAAGCGGTCGGTCTCGGCGGCGCCGACCGTGGAGGACTGGATCCAGAGCACGTCCGGATCGAGCTGCGGCACCACCGCCTCGACGGTGGGCCCGTCGGCGAGCATGGTCAGAACCGCCTCTGCTCCCTCGACCGCCTCCTCGGCCGTGTCGGCGACGGTCGCGCCCAGTCCTTCCGCCTTCTCGCGGGTGCGGTTCCAGGCGACGACCTCGTGCCCGGCCGCGGCCAGGTTGCGGGCCATCGGCCCACCCATGATCCCCGTGCCGAGCACCGCGACGCGCATGCGCGGAGCTTAAGGGTCTGACCCCGAAGGGGTCTGACCCTACCGGCTGGTCGCGCTGCGGCTCTGTGGGGACAGTCCCCTGCGGGGACAGTCCCTACGATCTGTGCGATGCGCATCGAGGATCGCTTCCCTCGCCCGTCGGTGATGGGCGTCGTCAACGTCACGCCCGACTCCTTCTCGGACGGCGGGGTCAACTTCCGAGCCGAGGACGCGATCGGGACCGCCCGCCGGATGCTCGACGACGGAGCGGCGCTCGTCGACGTCGGCGGCGAGTCCACGCGCCCGGGCTCCGAGGGCGTCTCGACGGACGAGGAGCTGCGGCGCGTCGTCCCGGTGCTCGAAGCGCTCGCAGGAGCGCCCGTGTCGATCGACACCGCCAAGGCCGGGGTCGCCCGTCGCGCGCTGGAGCTCGGCGCCGAGCTGGTCAACGACGTCACCGCCCTCCGCGGCGATCCCGACCTGGCCGGCGTCGTCGCCGACGCGGGCGCCTACCTCTGCCTGATGCACATGCAGGGCGAGCCGCGGACGATGCAGCTCGACCCCCGCTACGACGACGTCGCCGGCGAGGTCACGGCGTTCCTGGAGGAGCGGCTGGCGTTCGCGGTCGACCAGGGCATCGCGGAGGAGCGCATCTGCCTCGATCCCGGTATCGGATTCGGCAAGACCGTCGAGCACAACGTCGAGCTCGTCCGGCGGCTGGACGTGCTGCTCGCGCTGGGGCGACCCGTGGTGATCGGCCTCTCGCGGAAGCGCTCGCTCGGCCGGATGCTGGGTGACCCGGAGGCGACCACCGGATCCGTGGCCGCGAGCATCGGCGCCGCCGTCGTCGCCTACGAGCGCGGCGCGACGATCCTGCGCGTGCACGACGTGCGGGAGACCGTCGAAGCGCTGACGGTGGCGGTACGCCTAGGGACTGTCCCGAAGTGCGGGACAGTCCCGTGATCGTCGAGCTGCACGGTCTGGAGGTCTTCGGCCGCCACGGCGTGCTCGAGGAGGAGAAGCGCGACGGGCAGACCTTCCTCTACGACGTCGAGCTGGAGGTGGACGAGCCCGCGACCGACTCGATCGACGAGGCGGTCGACTACCGGCTGGTCGCCGACTGCGTCCGCGACGTGTCCGGCTCGCGGAGCTTCGATCTGATCGAGACGCTGGCCGCTGCGGTCGCCGATGAGCTGGTGGCGCGCCTGCCCGTCACGGGGGTGCGAGTCCGTGTCCGCAAGCCGCGCCCCGCCGGCATCGACGCCGCGTGGTCGGCGGCGACCGCGGACCGGCGCCCGCCGGCTCGATGACGAGGGCGTACGTCGGCCTGGGCTCGAACCTCGGCGACCGCGAGGCGACGATCCGGGCGGCGATCCGGGAGGTCGGCTCCGAGCCCGGAGTCGAGATCGTGCAGGTCTCCGCTGTGCGCGAGACCGAGCCGGTGGGCGTGCTCGACCAGCCGCGCTTCCTGAACGCGGCTGCGGCCGTCGAGACGGAGCTCTCGGCCCGAGAGCTGCTCGACCGTCTGCTCGACGTCGAGCGGCGCCTGGGCCGCACGCGGGACGGCCCGCGCTTCGGGCCGCGCACGATCGACCTCGACCTGCTCCTGTACGGCGACGAGCAGATCGACGAGCCGGGGCTCGAGATCCCGCACCCGAGGTTGCACGAGCGGCTGTTCGCGCTCGAGCCGCTCGCCGACCTCGACCCCGAGCTGGTCGTCCCGGGCCGCGGCCCGCTGGCCGACCTCGCGGCCGGGCTACAATCGTCCTGATGTCGCACCTCGACGAGCTCGACGAGTTCGAGGCCGATCTCGAGCTCCAGCTGAAGAAGGAGTACGCGGCGGTCTTCCCGCTCTTCCGGTACTGCGTGCTCACGCCCGACACGACGTACCTCTGCAACAAGGTGGAGCTGCAGCCGCGGATCCAGCCGGCGTACCCGTTGTTCGAGGTCGAGCTGGAGGACGTGTGGGTCTGGGACAAGAACCGGCCGAGCCGGATCATCCCGCGCACGCGCATCTTCACCTCGGGCGACGTCACCGTCGAGGAGCTGCGGGGCGAGGGCGACGGGCCTCCGCTCACCGCGCAGGCGCTGGCCGAGCGGATCGGCGAGCCGCTCAGCTCCGACGACGAGACGTAGACGGGCTCTCCGCGCCCGGGCAGGGCGACTCGGACGGTCGAGCTACGTGACGCTGATGTCGAGCAGGTCGCTGCTGGTGCTGAACGGTGACGTCGTACCGCCGTACCGGACCCGGACCCGGACCACGCCCGACGAGCTGACGTAGTCGCTCGCGTTGCCGGAGGGCTGCAGGGTCAGCTTCGTCTCCCCGGTTCCGAGCGTGCCCTGTGAGAGGCGGGACCAGCTGCTCGTCGTCCAGCGCCAGATCCAGACCGTCTGGGTCGTGGGCGGCGAGCTGAAGGCCGAGTAGACGACGCGGATCGACCCTGGGCTCGTCGGGACGCCGTTGACGGTCGCGACCCAATCCACCTCCGGGTTCGCGACACCGGTCGAGCCGACCTGGTAGTAGACGTTGTCGTCGGCGTTCAGGCTCGAGACGTCACCGCCGGTGACCGTCCCGCGGGTGAACGAGATGCTGGCCGGGAAGAAGTCCGAGCTCGACCCGGCGCTGACGGTGATGGTGACGGTGGCGGTGTTGGAGTCGGTGACGCCGTCTGAGGTCTTGTAGGTGAAGCTGTCGGGGCCGGTGTAGCCGGCGGTGGGGGTGTAGGTGAGGGTGGCGGTGTCGCTGTTGGGGGTGCCGGGGGTGCAGGCCTGGTTGGTGATC
>DATBLE010000028.1:0-31526 GCA_036555585.1 Gaiellaceae bacterium | reverse complement strand
AGGTTGCAGGCGCGTTCGGGTGCTAACGGTGAGCACCCGAGCGGCACGGTGACACTGGACGCGAACTTCGTCAGCCAAGCGACCGGGGTAAGCGTTCATCGCACGCTCGCAGGCAATGTGTCTGGCGGCTGTCTGCGTATCTTTGCCGGAACAGCGGTCGCAATCGGGAAGCTCGCTCAGCCACAGTTCGGCCCAACCGGCAACGAGTTCGATTACGTCGGGGTCGTCGGCTTTGAGAACTTCGATCCACCGAATCACAATGTCCGAGACGCCGTCAGTGTGGTCGCGATCCCAGCGCAATTCGAGCCGCTGTTTTGCGACTTCACCGGGTTCTTTACCGTCCCGCTCACGTACGCCGAGCTCGGGCCGGGCGCGATCACAATCGTCGACAACTAAGAGGAACTAACGCGACGGCTTGATGGGCGCGTCGCTGATGTAGGACGCGCCCATCCGCTTCTCCTCCGAGCACGTCACGAAGGCCTGCTCCTGCAACCCGCGGAAGGCTCCTCGTGCTCGACCTTTGGCCAACCAGCCTAGAAAGAGAAAGCGCGCGTCTTCGGGCTTTCCCAGATCAGCCGTCCGGCCCTACGGCGCCGACCCCGGCCAGCCGCCCGGCAGGACGCGGGCGGTCGTGACGCAGGCCTGGGCGGTTCCGCATGACGACGCGGGCTGCTCGTCGCCGCTCTTCGTCAACTGCCTGAGCCCGACGAAGATCCCGGCCACGAGGACGGCCAACAGGAGAAGTCCGCGCAGGAGCACGTGTGCCGAGTGTGCCAGCACGACGAGCCGGGCACCATCCCTTGATCGAGCGATCGTCGTCGCTCGGCAGAGATGAAAAATCCCCGCAACCTGGGTCTTTTCCTAGCGGCTCGGACTGATCCGCTACGGTGGCTGAGACGCACTCCGTCATGCACGGAGGGCGGTCAGACGGTCAATCATGAGGGGGGTCGTATGCGCCGACTGAATCGTGGCGGCCTGGCGCGTGGAAGCGCCGTGGTCGCAGTCGTGCTCGTTGTCCTTCTGGTGGTCGGTTGGGCAGTCGCCGACTTCACGAGCGGCTTGCTGTCAGCCATCGCCATCGGCACCGGCGTCGCGGTGGCCATCTTCAGCGGCACTCAGCGCACCTGCGCGCCGCGTTTGCTTCGCCGGCGAGAGCACTAGGCCGGCGCAGTTCAAGGCCGCGGCCCGAGCAGGCCCGTGCCACCAGTGGGCCAGGTCGGAGGTTTTGCGAATCGCGTATCTTCGCGGCGTCAGCCCCCCGCTCATACCGGCGGCGGATTACGGCCAGCCCTTGTCTTTCGGGTAGAGATCGAGCTTGCCGCCGTCGTGACACTCCGAACTCCAGTAGCCACGAGCGAGGTTCCGAGGCTGGTACCAAGCGGCCAGCAACCTACCCAGCTGGTAGCCGTAGCCGTAGCCGGCCCCGAGACGCTGACTCATGACCGGCGCCAATTGAAGCGCGAAGCAGGTCGCTACAGCTTCGTTGCCGATACCCATCGTGTGCAGGGTTTCGTGAGTGAAGATGAGAAGACCGATTGCGGTCGTGAGAGTCGCGGGAGGTCGCGGGTGCTTGTATCGAATCAGCTCGAGCGTCTGGCAAACATCTGGGGCCAGGTTGACCTGCCGCGGGCTTCGGAATTCGACGAAACCTTCGGTGAGGGCCGACTTAGGGCCGTTCAGGGCTGTCCAATCGCCGGCGTTCCAGCAGAACACCGACCGTTGCCCTCCGTTTTCGAGGAGAGTCTTCGTGAAGAGAGTGGCGGCGCGACTGTACTCCGGATCTTTGTGGCTTCGGCCGGAATGGCCGAAGACGGTGGGCAACAGATCACCCGTCAGGGAACCTACGGCGATAACCTTCTCGGAGAGGGCCGTTCCCTGCGTGTTCTCCACCGTAAGCGTGACCGTGTAATGACCGGCCTTCGAGTATCGGTGTGAAGTCGCTCGACCCGTTCCGTAGCGGCCGTCACCGAAGTCCCACTCATACGACTGATACCCGGGGTGTCGTGCCGTGAAGGCGATCGCCTGTCCCACACGCCGCGGGCCCGTCCGGACATCGAATGAGGCGTTGAGACGCGGAGGAGGCGGAGGCGCAGGCGGAGGCGGCGGCGGAGGCGCCGCAGTGGTCGTCGCCGGTGGAGGCGGTGTCTGCGGCGTCGTCAGCGTGTACGAGAACTCCCCATAGTTCGGCGCGTAGTCCCAGAAGTGGAGGTTCGGATCAGGCGGATCGATGCTGGCGCTGAGGACCGCGAAATAGAACCCGGACGTGTTGCCGAGGTCGGCCTTGGCGATCCGGAAGTCCGTGATGTTCGATGTGGCAGCGCCGACTCGGTAGCTCGACGGAGTGGCCAAGGCAAACTGGGATCCGTTCCAGACACCGAACAAGACGCCGGTGGCCGGGCCGCCGAACATCACATAGTCGTCACCCGCGGGAGGCGCGCCTGTCGCTGTGCTCCGGTCGGCGTTGATGAAGATCGCGATCGCGTGGTTCGGAACGATCGGGCTCGCCGATGCCACCTGGAAGGCCAGGTTCCCGGCCGAATCGTTGCGGACTGTGACGGTGACGATATCGGTGCCGACTCCCGCGTCCCCCTGGGGATCCGAGTAGCTCTGGTCCGCACCGGCCGACCCCGCCACGACTAGCACGATCACGGCGGCGCAGAACAACGTGAGGAGGCGCCGTCCGGCCGAAGCAGATCCTCCGACAGACCAGACTGAATTCACGACAGCCTCGTCTTGGTCGTGCAGCCGTCGGCGACCCGGGAGTCGTCGCTGCGCTTGCACGTCGTCTGGCGTCCGACCGACCTGGTCACGATCACCGCGATCGCCGCGGCCGCTAGCTGATAGATGATCGGTCGCCCGGACACGCCGACGAACGCCTGCGCACTCCTTCGCATTCTCTCGCCCCTTCCTCGATCTCCCGTCGTGTACTAACTATCATCTCGTAGTACGACCAACTGTCAAGATCTGCGGATGGTCCGTTTGGATCGGCGTTTCCGACAGTCGTCGCACCAGACATGCCGGGGTGTTCGTCGACGTCGAGACGGGAACGATCCAACTTGAAGAAGGCCAAATGCGCTTTGCCTAAGTCGGAGCTATGGGGACGTAGGAAAAAGCCCCGCCAGGGCAGGGCTTTCAGAGGAGCGGATGATGGGACTCGAACCCACGACCTTCTGCATGGCAAGCAGACGCTCTAGCCAACTGAGCTACATCCGCGCGGCGGTCAGTATAGCCCCGGCTCCCGGAACCGGCCCCCGCGCGGGTGGCTAGTACGAGGCCGAGTCGAGCGCCTCGTTGACCAGCCGGTCGGCGAGCTCGTTCTGCTCCCGCCGCACCGCCGTGTAGGTCACCCGCCCGAGCCGGGCGGCGAGTGCGCCCGCCTCGCGGTGCAACGCCTGGAGGGCTGCGTTCTTGACGCGGTACTCGCCGCGCATCTGCTTCACGACCAGCTCCGAGTCGGAGACGACCTCCAGCTCGCCGACCCCGAGCTCCACGGCGCGCGCGAGGCCGTCGACGAGGGCGCGGTACTCGGCCACGTTGTTGGTCGCGATCCCGATCGCCGTGCCGCGCGCCTCGAGCACCGTTCCGTCCTCGGCCTCGAGGACGAACGCCGAGGCCGCCGGGCCGGGGTTGCCTCGCGCCCCGCCGTCGGTGAAGAGGCGCGCCTTCACCCGCGCGCTACGCGGCGGGCGCGAGCCCGACGAGGAGCTTGCGGGTGAGCTCGGAGCCGAGCTCGTGCTCGAGCTGCGCCCGCACGACGACACGCCGCTCCTCGATCACGGCCGCTCGCCGCGCCGTCAGCTCGCAGTGCTCGGCCAGGCGGTCGAGGGCCCGGTCGAGCCGCGCTTCGTCGTTGTTCGGGACGCTCCTCATGTCTTCAATAATCGTCGCGGGCAGGCCGGACAACATCCCTCGTTCATCAGGGGTTTAGCCGGAGGGGCCTCCCGCCGATAGAGCAAGTGATGCTGCACGCCCACAAGCCCGCATGGCTTCCGCTGGGTGCCCTGCTCGTGCGGGAGGGACTGATCTCGAACGAGCAGCTCGAGCTCGCCCTCATCGACCAGCAGGGAACCGGGCTCCGACTCGGCGAGCTGCTCGTCCAGTGGGGCTGGGTCGAGTCCGCCGCCATCTCCCGAGCGCTCGCCGAGCAGTACGAGCTCGAGTTCGTCGACCTGGACGCCGCCGAGATCGACCCTGCGGCCGTCGATCGTCTGCCCGGCGGCGAAGCACGCAAGCGCGGCGCGATCCCGATCCGCGTGCTCGAGGACAACCGGCTGCTCGTGGGCGTCGCCGACCCGACCGACGTCGGCGCCTGCGACGAGCTGCGCGCGCTCCTCGGCGGCAAGGTCAGCCTGGTCGTGGTCGACCAGGTCGAGCTGCACCGCACGCTGGCGCGCGAGTACTCGTAGCGCGGCGAACCGCACCGACAGGCCCTACGTGTCGATCTGGGCGCGCTGCAGCTTCCCCGAGTAGTCGACGTAGATCGACTTCCACTCGGTGAAGACGTCGAGGGCGGCCTGGCCCGCCTCGCGGTGGCCGTTCCCGGTCTCCTTCATCCCGCCGAACGGCAGGTGCACCTCGGCGCCGATCGTGCCCGCGTTCACGTAGGTGATCCCGGTGGTCAGGTCGCGCATCGCGCGGAACGCCGTGTTCACGTCGCGGGTGAAGATCGACGAGGAGAGGCCGAAGCGGACGCCGTTGGCAACGCGGATCGCCTCGTCGGCGTCCTTCACGGGAATGAGCGCGGTGGCCGGGCCGAAGATCTCCTCCTGCGCGACGCGCATCCCGGGCTCGACGTCGGCGAAGATCGTCGGCCGGTAGTAGAAGCCCCGGTCGAGACCGTCGCCGGCGGCGACCTCGCCGCCGGTGAGCAGCGTCGCGCCCTCGTCCCGGCCGATTCCCGTGTACGAGTGGATCTTCTCGAGCGCCTGCTCGTTGATCACCGGTCCGACGTCGGTGTCCGCCTCCCACCCCGGGCCGAGCCGGAGCTTCTCGGCGGCGCCCACCAGCTTGGACTGGAGCTCGCCGTAGACCTTCTCGTGCACGATCACGCGGCTCGCGGCGGTGCAGCGCTGGCCCGACGTGCCGAACGCCGACCAGATGATCCCGTCGGCGGCGAGGTCGAGGTCGGCGTCGTCGAGGACGATCACCGCGTTCTTGCCCCCGAGCTCGAGGTGGACGTGCTTGAGGTTGTCCGCCGCCGAGCGCATCACGGCGACGCCGGTCTCGCGAGAGCCGGTCAGCGTGATCACCGGGACGTCCGGGTGCTGGACGAGCCGCTCGCCGACCGCGCCGCCGCCGCCGTGGACGACGTTGACGACGCCGGGCGGAACGCCGGCATCGACCAGCAGCTCGACGAAGCGCTCGCCGAGCGCCGGCGTGTCTGTCGCGGGCTTGAACACGACCGTGTTGCCGCAGACGAGCGCGGGCGCGATCTTCCACGACGGGATCGCGATCGGGAAGTTCCAGGGCGTAATCACGCCGACCACGCCGATCGGCATGCGCACGCTCATGTTGAACTTGTCGCGGAGCTCCGAGGGCGTGGTTTGCCCGAACAGGCGACGGCCCTCGCCTGCCATGTAGAAGCTCATGTCGATCGCTTCCTGTACGTCGCCGCCGGCCTCGGGAAGCACCTTGCCCATCTCGCGCGACATCAGGAGCGCGAGCTCCTCCTTGTGCTCCCGGACGAGCGCGCCGAAGCGGTAGAGGATCTCGCCGCGAGCGGGCGCCGGCACGAGCCGCCACTCCTCGAAGGCCGCCTTGGCCGCCTCGACCGCGCGGTCGACGTCCTCCGCGCCCGACTTCGGGAACGAGCCGATCAGCTCGCCGGTCGCGGGGCTCGTGCTCTCGAACCTCTCTCCGGACGCGGCGTCGACCCATTCACCGCCGACGAAGTTCCTGAAGGTCTCGGTGCCGACCGCCATCCGGCGGCCACTCTAGCTACGGGACGTCGACCGAGGGGAACGTGCCCGCCGCCCGCAGCCTGCGACGGTCGCGCAGCTCGCGCATCCCGCCGTAGGCCTTCCCGCGGCGACGGTCGGGCCCCGAACGGCGATCGACGATCACGGTCACGTTCGGGTTGTCCTCGTAGTAGGCGACCATGCGGTCGAAGAGCTCGGTTTCGAGCGCACGCGGAATCACGCAGTAGATCATCAGCCCCAGGTCCCCACTGATCTCATTGTACGAATGGATCGGTCGGATACCAGGGGTCAGGACAAAAGCTAGAGCGCATTCTCGATGTCGGGGAGGATGCCCGCGCCGGGCTCGATGCGGGCGTTCCAGCTTGCGAACTTCGGGTCGAGCTCGCCCGGCTCGAGCCCGCGCTCGGCCAGCCGGACCGGCTGGGACGAGCCGGGGCTGATCCGGTACTGGTACCAGGAGATCTCCCAGGCGATCGTGATCACGACCTCGGTGTTCGGGCCCGGGAGGACGACGATGCTCGCCTGCGGGTCGCCCAGGCTCCGCGAGATCCCGTCGACCGTCCGCACCGCGTCGCTCGCGTTGAAGAGCGCCGCCGCCTCGAGCTGGGCCTGCTCCTCCGACGAGAGGCGGCGCAGGATCGGCTCGGCGACGATCTGCTCGGCCGCCGGGCGCTTCTGCGCTCCGAAGATGGCCGCGAGGCTGAGCGAGCGCCGGCGCCGCGCGTGGCGGACGGCCGGCCCGAGCGGGCTGCCCTCGCGCACCCAGCCGTGGTCGAGCGCGACGTCCTGGCAGAGCACGCAGACGTCGACGAAGTCGTCGACCCCGTCGGGCGCGAAACGAAGCGGGCGCTCGCCGACGAGCAGCGTGCGCTCGCAGATCGCGCACTGCTTCGCCTCCATCGTCCTCATCGTTCTCACGGCTCGCCAACTATAGGCGAGTGCAGGGAAAACCCGCCAGGCCTCAGACCTTCTCTTCCTCGCGGGCGCGCTTCGTCTCCTCGATGATCTTCTGGGCGATGTGCGTTGGCACCTCGTCGTAGCGGAGGAAGTGCATGTGGTAGTCGCCGCGGCCGCCGGTCAGCGAGGTCAGCGCCTGCGAGTACGTGAGGATCTCGGCCATCGGCACCTCGGCCTTGATCGAGGTCATCCCGCCCGCGGGCTCCATCCCCTGGAGCCGGCCGCGGCGCGAGTTCAGGTCGCCGTTGACGGCCCCGACGGCGTCGTCGGGGACGGTCACTTCGACCTCCATGATCGGCTCGAGCAGCACCGGGCTCGCCTTCTCGTAGGCCGCCTTGAACGCCATCGAGCCGGCGATCTTGAACGCCATCTCGGACGAGTCGACGGTGTGGTACGAGCCGTCGACGAGCAGGACGCGGACGCCCTGGACGGGTGCCCCGGCGAGCTCGCCGTGCTGCATCGCCTCCTGGATTCCCTTGTCGACGGCGGGCCGGAAGCCCTGCGGGATCACGCCGCCGACGATCTTGTCGACGAACTCGTAGCCGACCCCCTCGGCGATGGGCTCGAGCACGATGTGGCAGTCGCCGTACTGGCCGCGCCCTCCCGTCTGCTTCTTGTACTTGCCCTGCGCGCGCGCCTCGGAGCGGATCGTCTCCAGGTACGGGACTCGGGGCTGGTGGAGGTCGACCTCGACGCCGAAGCGGCGCCGGAGGCGCTCGACCGCCACCTCGACGTGCATCTGCGAGAGGCCGGCGAGGAGCTGCTCGCCCGTCTGCTGGTCGCGGCGCATGACCAAGGTCGGGTCCTCCTCGGTCAGGCGCCGGAGGGCCTGGCCCAGCTTCTCCTCCTCGCCCTTCGCCTTCGGGGTGATCGCGAAGCTCATCACCGGCTCGGGGAAGTCGAAGCGCGGCACGTCGACCTCGACCTCCTTGTCGAGCATGAGGTCGCCGGTCATGACGTCCTTCAGCTTCGCGACCGCGCCGATGTCGCCCTCGCCGAACGCATCGGTTGGCGTGTGCTCCTTGCCCTGGAGGACGAGGAGCGAGCCCATCCGCTCCTTCGAATGCTGGCGCGTGTTGTTCAGGGTGGTGTCCGTCGTCACCGTTCCCTTCACGACCCGGAAGACGTTGATCCGGCCCGCGAAGGGGTCGGCGATGGTCTTGAAGACGAACGCGCCGGTGGAAGCACCCTCGAGCTCGACCGGGGAGCCCTTCTTCGCGGGGCTCGGGACGCCCTCGACCAGCAGGTCGAGCAGCGCGGTCGTGCCCAGGTTCTTCGTCGCCACCGAGGCGGCGACCGGGAACACCTCGCCGCGCGTGACCGCGTCCTTGAGCGCGCTCGCCACCTCCTCGTCCGAGAGCTCCTGCCCGTCCAGGTAGCGCTCCATCAGTCCCTCGTCGGTCTCGACCACCGCGTCGAGCAGCTTCTCGCGGTACTCGGCGGCGAGGTCAGCGAGCTCGGCCGGGATCTCCGTGCGTCCGCCCTCGCGGCCGCCCTCGGGGCTGGTGTAGGCGCACATGTGCAGCACGTCGACGATCCCGGTCAGCTCGTGCTCCGCGCCGATCGGGATGTGCACGGCCACGCAGCTCGGCGACAGCTGCGAGCGAACGCCGTCCAGCGCACGGAAGAAGTCGGCCCGCTCGCGGTCGAGCATGTTCACGACCACGACCCGGGCGACCTGGCTGTCCTCGCCGCGGTGCCAGGTCCGCCCCGTTCCCACCTCGACGCCCATCACGCCGCTGACCACGACCAGCTCGCCCTCGACCACCCGGAGCGCCGCGATCGTGTCGCCCTGGAAGCCAGCGTCGCCGGGCGCGTCGATCAGGTTGATCTTCCGCCCTTGCCACTCGCAGTGGCAGAGCGAGGCAGACAGCGACATCTGGCGACGGTTCTCGTCGTCGTCCCAGTCGGAGACCGTCGTTCCCTGCTCGACGGTGCCCAGGCGGTTGACTGCACCGGCCTGGAAGAGGAGCGCCTCGACCAGCGAGGTCTTCCCCGTCCCTCGGTGGCCGACAACGGCGACGTTGCGGATCTTTCCGGGCTCCTGAGCAGGCATGCGCGTGTGAACTCCTCGGTAGCTGTCGGGGCGATGCTATCTCGGAGGGTCTGACCCCGGAGGGGTCTGACCCTGCGGTTCGAAGCGCCGGATCGCCCGGCCGGAGGGTCTGACCCCGGAGGGGTCTGACCCTGCGGTTCGAAGCGCCGCCAGCGCGGACAGCAGGGTCAGGCTGAAGCCTGACCCTCAGTCGTCGGCGGTGACTCGAGCCGCGGCGGTACCCGCCAGGTGCGCCTTCAGCCGCAGGATCGCCTTCGTGTGCAGCTGCGAGACGCGGGACTCGGTGACGCCGAGCACCTCGCCGATCTCGCGGAGGGTGAGCTCCTCGTAGTAGTAGAGCGTGATCACGAGCTTCTCGCGCTCGGGCAGGTGCGCGATCGACTCGCCGAGCGCCTCGCGCATCTCCGTCTGGTCGAGCGCCTGCGCTGGCTGCGGCCCGGAGGTGTCCTCGATCGTGTCGATCAGCGAGACCTGGTCGCCGCTCCCGGACGAGACCGTCCAGAGCTCGTCCAGCGCGGCGATCGAGGAGCGCGAGATGTCCGTGAGGCTGTCGTCGAGCTCGTCGGTCGAGATCCCGAGCTTCTCGGCGATCTCCTCGTCCGTCGGGGCGCGGTGGAGCTTCGCCTCGAGCACGGCGATCGCACGCTCGATGTCGCGCGCGCGGGCCCGGACCGAGCGCGGCACCCAGTCCATCGCGCGCAGCTCGTCGATGATCGCCCCCTTGATGCGCGAGATCGCGTAGGTCTCGAACTTGACGTCGCGGTCGGGGTCGTAGCGCTCGATCGCGCCGATCAGGCCGAGCAGGCCGTACGAGACGAGATCGCCCTCGTCGACGTGCGCAGGCAGGCCGCTGCCGAGCCGGCCGGCGACGAACTTGACGAGGGGCGCGTAGGTGAGGATGAGCCGATCGCGCAGCGCGCGGTCGCCCGTCTTCCTGAACTCGCGCCAGAGCGGCTTGGTGTCTTCGACGGCCACAGGTTGTCGGGCTAGAGGATACGACGCGGCTCGGCGATTTCCTCAGCTTCGGAGTGCCCGGAGCGCGAGCCCGGCCATCCAGAGCGTGAGGGCGGCGGCGGCGGCGAGGATCACCCACTGGCCCGCGGCGGCCGCGGCGGCGGCGATTCCGCCGAAGGCGAGAGCGAGCGCGCAGAAGAGCGCGCCGAGCGCGCGGCGCTGGGCTGGGGCGGCCACGGCGCGATGGTAGATCGTGGCGACGGGACAGCGCCCCTCCGGCGGACCGGGCCGGGACGTGTCATCCTCAGCCCGTCCACAGTCGAGCCAGCGGAGGTCGGGCATGGCGTACGTGGTGATCCAGAAGGCTGAAGAAGCGACCTGGGACGACTACGAGAAGGTCGCAGCGGCAGCGGGAGCCGACGACGACCCGCCGGAGGGGCTGATCGTCCACGCCGCCGGCGAGGAGAACGGCAGGTGGCGTTCGGTGACGGTCTGGGAGTCGCAGGAGCTGGCCGACCGCTTCAGAGAGGAGCAGCTCCTGCCCGCGGTGCGGCAAGCCCTGGGCGAGCAGGCGATCCAGGCCGGCCCGCCGCCGACCGAGTCGTTCGAGGTGAAGCACCTGGTCCGCCGGTAGAGCCCTAGGATCACACCCGGTGGCTCGCCTCGGGTGGTCGATGGTGCTGGCGGCGGTGCTGGTCGCAGGGCTCGCGGCCGCGGCGCGGGCCGACGCCGACCCGGCGAGCGACACCCTGTACGTGCGGGATGTCTTCCTGCCGTACGAGCACGTCTCGCGGGCCGCCGCCGACGACCTGAGGAGCGCCACGAGGGGCGCCCGCGCCGGCGGAAGGCCGATCAAGGTCGCCGTGATCGCGTCCAGACGAGATCTCGGCGGGGTGCCGTCGCTCTTCGGGAACCCGCTCTACTACGCGCGGTTCCTCGGCGCCGAGCTCCAGTTCCTGTACAGCGGGAAGCTGCTCGTCGTCATGCCCCAGGGCGCGGGGCTGTCCGAGCGCGGCCGGCTGATCGCCGACCCTTCGGTCCTGCACGCGAAGGTGGAGCAGGGCGCCGACGGCCTCGTGCGGACGGCAGCAACCCTCGTGCGCGACCTGACGAGCGGCGAGGAAGGCAGCAGCCAGAAGGTCGTGTCCTCGACCGGCGGCGGCTCGTCCACCTGGATCTGGGTGGCGGTCGCGGCCCTGGGCGTCGTCGTCCTGGCAGCGATCGCGTTCCTGCTGGCGCGGGTCCGTCGGCGGCGACCGGCATGATCCTCGCGCTGGCGGTCGCACTGGCGCTGGGCGGCTCGTCGCTTCCGCCCGACGTGAAGCCCTGGCCGATCGGGGTGGGCCCCGGCTATCGCCTTGCCGCCGCCCCGCCGGCCGTCCTCGCCGGTGCCCGAATCGGCCGCTTCCGGTGCACGGGCGGCCGGGACCGCCGTTTCGGCATCCACCTGGAGCTGTTCGTGCGCCGGCGGGTGGTGATCGTGCCAAGCAGGATCGGAGTCGCCCGTTCCGGGCGCTGCTCATACGCGCTGCGGACGCGCGAGCCGACCGGGGTGATCGAGGTCCGCCGGGGCACGCGCGCGACGCTCGGCGACCTCTTCCGGCTCTGGGGACAGCGGCTCGGCCCTGCGCAGCTCGCCGGTTTCCGCACCCGCGCGCCGCTGCTCGCGTTCGTTGGGGGAAGGCGGTGGCGCGGCGACCCGCGCTCGATCCCGCTGAGCCGGCACGCGCAGGTCGTCCTGGAGCTCGGGGGCTACGTCGCCCCCCATCCGCGCTACCTGTTCGCCGGCGGGCTCTGAGCGCGGTTTCGACCTCTCACGGAACGGCTAACACCTGCCGCGCAAGCGACGCCCGTGACCATGCGAGCCCTGGAACCCGCCTCGCTGCAACTCCGCTTTCAGGCCCGGCCCGAGGTCGCCCGCGACCTGCGCGACCGCCTGAGCATCTGGCTGGAGGAGGTGGGCGCGGCCGGCGACGATGTCTTCGAGGTGCTGCTGGCGGTGACCGAAGCCTTCGCCAACGCCGTCGAGCACCCCCGCGAGCCCAGCTCGCGCACGATCGACGTGGACGGCAGCATCGCCGACCACACCGTCACGGTCTCGGTGCGTGACTACGGAGCCTGGCAGGCCGAACGGCAGCGCTCGGAGGGCGGGCTCGGCTTCCTGCTGATCGGGCAGCTGATGGACTCGGTCGAGGTGCGGCCCGGCGCCGACGGCACCACTGTCGTCATGCAGCGCCGCCTGACGGGCGCGACCGGCCGCCGGCCCGGTCGAGCTTCGCGCGGCCCGGCGGACGTCACCGTGATCGCGCCGAGCTGACGGGTTTTCGCGCCTCCGGCACGGGAACACCAGTTCCTCGCGTCGTTCGAGCCGAGGAGCGTCGATGGGCGACTTGCAGGCACAGCTGACCAGGTATCTGACGGACGCACATTCGATCGAGGAGCAGGCGCTCGCCCAGCTGCGCCGGGCGCCCGGGATCGCGGGCGACCCGAAGATCGCGGCCGCCTTCGAGGACCACCTGCAGGAGACCGAGGGCCAGAAGCAGGCGATCCGCGACCTGCTGGCGGCGCGCGACGCGGATCCGTCGCGGGTGAAGGACGCGGTGATGGCGGCCGGCGGCGTCGGCTTCGTCCTCTTCGCCCGCGTCCAGCCCGACACGCCCGGAAAGCTGATGACGCACGCCCTGTCGTACGAGGCGCTCGAGCGCGCGTCCTACCAGCTGCTACGGCTGGTCGCCGAGCGCGCCGGCGAGCCGGAGGCCGCCCGGGTCGCAGGCCGGATCCGCGATCAGGAGCAGGCGATGATGAACCGGCTGTCGGGCCTCTTCGACCTTTCCGTCGACGCGTCCCTCCGTTCGGTCGGAAGCGCCGACCTCCAGGACCGGCTCTCGAAGTACCTCGCCGACGCCCACGCGATCGAGGAGCAGGCGAGCGGGCTGCTCGAACGCGGTCAGGGCCTCCTCGGCGACGGGGAGCTCGCGCAACTCTTCGTCGCCCATCTTGCGGAGACCCGGCGGCACGGCGAGCTGGTCGAGGAGAGGCTGGACGCCCTCGGCGGCGACCCGTCGTCGCTGAAGGACGCCCTCATGCGCCTGGGCGCGCTCAACTGGGGCTCGTTCTTCGCGGCCCATCCGGACACGCCCGGAAAGCTCGTCGGCTTCGCATACGCGTTCGAGCATCTCGAGATCGGCGGCTACGAGCAGCTGAAGCGTGTAGCGACGCGTTCCGGCGACGAGGCCACCACCTCGACCGCCGAGCGCATCCTCGAGGAGGAGCGCACGGCGGCCGAGAAGCTCTGGGCCGCACTGCCCGCGGCCGCCGAGGCGTCGCTCCAGGCGGCGGGCGTCGCGCCCGGCGCCGCCGCGTGAGCGACGCTCTCCTCGTCGTCGACGTCGTCACCAGTTCGACCACGACGACGGCGAGGCCTTGCTCGCGTCGTTCAGGTCGCGGCTCCCCGCGATGGTCGAGACGCTCGAGCAGGCCCGCCGCGACGACGAGCTGCCGATCGTCTACGCCAACGACGCGCTCGGCGACTGGCGCGGGGACCGGCCGTCGTTCGTGCGCTCTGCCATCGACCGCGGCCTGGGCGGAGACGTCGTCACCGCGCTCGAGCCTCGCCCGGAGGAGCGGTTCCTGTTCAAGCCCCGCTACTCCGCCTTCGACCGGACGCCGCTGGCGCTGATCCTGGAGGAGTCGGAGGTCGAGCGGGTCGTCCTGCTCGGCGCCGCGACCGAAAGCTGCGTCGTCCAGACCGCGATCGACGCCCGGGAGCTCGGCCTCCAGGCCACGATCGTCGGCCCCGCCTGTGCGACCGCCGACCCGGAGGTGGAGCAGGTGGCGCTCGCCTACGCCGCCCGGGTGGGCGGCGTCCACGTCGTCTCGAGCCTCGACGACGCGAGGTCCTGAGGGGCGCACGCAGCGAGAGAAGTCAGATGAAGACGCTCACCATCGAGGCGGAGCTGCCCATGAGCTCTACAACTCGATGAGGTTGAGGCTCGACGTAGGCGGGGCAGGGCAAGCCCTGCCCCGGAGCCCGCCGCCTTACGTCTGAGCGACCTGGCGCACGCGCTGCTCGACCTGCTCGCGCGGCTGGCCGGTCTTCTGCTGGATCGTGTCCACGATCTTGTCGGGGTCGTTCCCCGCGTCGTCGACGTCCTGATCGGTCAGCTCGTCGAACTCCTGGACGAGCTTCGGCTTCAGCTCGCCCAGGCGTTGCTGGAGCTGGCCCTTGAGCATGTCGTCGAGTCCCATTCGGCCTCCTCGGTCGGGTGAGAACAGTGCCCGGACCGTCTTTCCGCGCTCCCGGGCGGGAAACCCGACGTAGCGGTTGTCACGAAGTCGGGGGAGTGGGAGACTCTGGTTGCCGTCTGCTCTGCCCGCCAAGGGCCGATCGAAAGGACGTATCCAATGGGCGATCTCAGCCTCGGAGACGACAACTGGACCGACACCGCGACCACGCTCAACGTCGGCACGGCCGACGGAACGATGAACGGCGACTACCTGCTCTGGGTTCGCCCCGGCGGGCTCGATCCGAACTTCCACCGCAACGTCGACGGGATTCGGGCCGAGGCGTACGAGAACGGAATCGCCGTGCGCGGCGAGGCCCACACCTTCGACGCCGGGGCGCCGGGTGACGAGAAGCCGTTCCCACCGTCCGGGACCGGCGTCGAGGGAAAGGGGCAAACCGGGGTGCGGGGCCTCGGCACCGTCGCCGGCGTCCTCGGCAGGGCGGACGGCGCCACCGGCGTCATGGGGATCGGCAGCATCGGCCTGCGCGGCCGCGGAGACGACGGCTACGGCGCCGTCCTCTCTTCGCATCCGAAGCCGAATGCGAGCCTGATCGCACAGCTCAAGATCGAGCCGCTGAGGATGAGCCAGACGGCGGAACGCCGCCCTGCCGAGCCGACCGAGGCAGTGCCGGAGGGAATGCGGCTGCCCGCCAACGCCGAGGCGGGAGAGTTGCTGATGACGATCAACGACTACGGCGCTCCGACGCTCTGGCTGTGCGTCCAGACCGCGGAGAGCGTGGACAGGCCTGCGCAGTGGTGCGAGCTGCTCCTCGGGAGCGCGATCTCCGGGACCGCCTGAGGTCGCCGCTCAGGGAAGGTCGACGAGCCGGCCGCGGAAGCGCAGCCCGCGCAGCCGGAGGACGCGCAGGTCCGGCGGCAGGTGCGGGACGCAGCGGAGCTTGCCGTCGACGGCATCGAGACCGAGCAGCGTGCGGAGGACGAGCAGGGGCGCTCCCGCCGCCCAGGACTGCGGCTTGAGCGCGTCGGGGTACTCGACGGGCATGCCCGTCTCGTCGCGGGCGAAGCCGGCGAAGACCTCCGGGAGCTGGTTCCCGAACGCCTCGGCCGCGTCGAGCAGGGCCTTGCCGAGCGTCGCCGCCTCGTCGCGGAAGCCGTAGCGGCGGAGGCCCTCGGCGACGAGCGCGGTGTCGTGCGGCCAGACCGTCCCGCCGTGGTAGGCAAGCGGGTGGTAGCCGGTCTCCGACGCCGACATCGAGCGGATCCCCCATCCGCTGTACAGGTCGGGGCGCATGAGACGCCGCGCAGTCGGCCGGATGCGCCGCTGCTCCACGATGCCGCTCCAGAGCAGGTGGCCGATGTCCGAGGTGAGCGAGTCGACCTGCCGCTTCTCGGCGTCCAGCGCGAGGACGTAGTGCCGCCGGGACCGGCTCCAGAAGTCGCGGTCGAAGTGCTCCTTCAGCTCCGCCGCGGCGGCCTCGAGCCGCTCCGCCGTCTCCTCGTCGTTCCAGACCTGGCGCAGCAGCCGGGCCGCTCGCAGCCGCGCGTCGTAGGCGTAGCCCTGCTGGTCGGCCACTGCGATCGGCGGCTGTGCCGGACGGCCGTCGGCGAACAGGATCGAGTCGTCGGAGTCGCGCCAGCAGTGGTTGTCGAGCGCCTTGTCGGAGGTCGAGCGCTTCCGGTACTCGACGTAGCCGTCCCCGTCGAGGTCGGCCGGGCCCTCCAGCCACGCCAGCGCCGCCCTGACGTTCGCCTCCAGCCGCCGGACGAACGCGGTGTCGCCCGTCCAGCGCTCGTACTCGTCGAGGGCGATCAGCCAGAGCATGGTCGAGTCGTGCGAGCCGTAGTACGGCGTGTGCGGGATGCGGCCGGTCTCGGCCAGGGCGCCGCGCCGGAGCTCGTGCAGGATCTTCCCCGGCTCGGCGTCGCGCCAGCTGTCCCACTCCTCTGCCTGCAGCTCGGCGAGCGCCTCGAGCGTCGCCTTCGCCAGCTCGGGGTGGAACGGCATCGCCTGGTAGGCGGCGATCAGGCTGTCGCGCCCGAAGACGGTCATGAACCACGGCAGGCCTCCGGCCGGCATCGCCCACCTGATCGTCAGCTCGTCCGGGCGGATGCGGAGGGCGGCGAGGTCGAGCAGGCTCTGGCGGTACGTGCGCTCCAGCGCGTCGTTGTCGCTCTCGAGCGCGGGGGCCGCCTCGAGCCACTCGTCGAGCGACAGCGGCATCTTCGAGGCGTGCTCGTGGAAGGCGCCGCAGTGCAGGAGCGGCGGCCACCGGCGGCCGTGGGCGACCGGGGTCATGTCCACGCACGGCGACCAGCGCTCTCCGGGAGCGAGGGTGGGCGTGAACGTCGCCCGCTCCTTCCCCACCCGCCCCTTGCGGTTGAAGGTCAGGACGGTTCCCCGCCGGTACCCGTCGCGATCGCTCCAGAGCGTCACCGAGCGAGGGGCCGGCTCCTGCCAGAGCTTCCCCTGGCCGCCCCCTTCCTCCTGGGCCTCCATCACGTCGGCGAAGTCTGCGGCGAAGCTCAGCTCGACCTCGACCGTGCGCGGCTCTCGCGAGAGGTTCTCGACGACGACGTCCTCGTGCACGCCCTCGCTGACGAAGCGGTCGCGGCGCACCGTCAGCGCCGGCCGGTCGCCGTCGCTCGCCTCCGGCTTGCCGACGACGCGGGAGGAGAAGTAGTCGACGCGGCGGCTCGTCATCGCGTCCAGCACCCGGCCGTCGACGCGCAGCAACCAGCGTGAGAGATGACGTACGTCGCGATAGAAGAGTTCCTGCCCGGCGCCGTCGTCGACGTCCGCGTTCGGAGACGAGCACAAGAACGTCCCCCCCGTCGAGGATGATCAGGTCGTCCGTGGTCATCCCCGCGCGAGCACCGTATGCGTGGTCTTCCCGTCAGGCGGCTCTCGACAAACGCCACGCGGCCGAGACGGAGGTGTCCGCGCGTGCGGCGCTGGGTACCCGGCCGCCACCCATCGACGAGGAGGAGGCAGGCATGCGAGACGCGCACATCGGAGGAATCAGCCTCGGCGGGATCCTGGTGATCGTCGGGATCGTCCTGGCGATCCTGCTCGGCCACTGGTGGATCGGCCTGATCATCGCCCTGATCGGGCTGCTCTTCTTCGGCGGCTTCGCCCGGGGCAAGTGGTACTAGCGCCGGCGGGCACGCTCTGAGGTCCGAGAAGCCCGCGTGGGTCAGGCGCGCGTCAGCACGACGAGCTTGCCGGTCGCCTCGTCGGCCGCCATCCGGCGGTGTGCGTCGATGGTTCGCTCGAGCGGGTAGACCGCGTCGATCTGCGGCGTCACCTCGCCGCGCTCGACCTGCTCGACGACGGCACGTAGGAGCGGGCCGCCGACCCGCGCGTCGTGGACGACGTCGGAATGGAAGACCGTCAGCTTGCGTCCCGACGGGATCATCGCGATCGGCTCGAACTCCGGGATCACCCAGACGTCGGAGAGCGAGCCCGAGTTGCAGGCCGTCGCGCCGGGGCGCAGCAGACACAGCGTCTCGAGCACCGCGGGGCCCCCGATCAGATCGACGGCGCCGTGGGCGCCACCCGCCGGAAACGCAGCGCGGGCGCGCTCGACGAAGCCGTCGCCGTCGAGCACGACGCCCTCGGCGCCCAGCTCGGTCAGCCGTCGGCGCTTCGCCTCGCTACGGGTCGTCGCGATCACGCGCACGCCGGCTGCGCGGGCGAGCTCGAGGCAGGCGAGCCCGACCGAGGACGTCGCGCCGCGCAACAGCAGCGTCTCGCCCTCCTGCAGGCCGAGGTGTTCGAGCGACCCGGCGGCGGTCATGAACGTCTCGGGCAGCGCGCCGAGGACCTCCCACGGCAGCGTCGTGTCGAGCGCGATCAACTGGTGCTCGGGTACCAGCGCGTACTCGGCGTAGCCGCCGTCGAACGCGCGCCCCATCTCGCCCATCAGCGCCGCGACGGTCGTCCCCGGGGACACGGCAGGCGCATCGCCGTGGACCGCGTCCACGACACCGACCAGCTCGATGCCGAGGATCCGCGGGAACCTCACCGCGTCGCCGGCATAGCCCTTGAGCGTCTTGTACTCGGACCGGTTGAGCCCGAACGCCTCGACCCTGACCAGCGCCCAGCCGGGGCGCGGCTCGGGACGCGGCACCTCGCGCAGGACGAGCCCGTCGGGGCCGTCGGGCCGCTCGGCGACGACTGCCCGCATCGAAGCCATATCCCGCCCTAGGGCGTCCCCGGAGTGCGACCGGCGGAGTCGGAGCTTTCGGCCAGGTAGGCATCCCAGTCGAACTCTCCTTCGCGCACGAAGCGCACCAGCTCGACCTCCCGCTTCGTCAGCTGGGGCGAACCGGCGCTGTCCTCGACCTGGGAGCGGAGATGCTCCCTCACCGCGCGTGCCGTGAGCTCACGCAGCAGATGCCTGACGCCCCGTGGCATCTGGGCAGGCTACCGAGCAAGATGCAGCCCGAAGCCCTATGCGTCGGCTACGTCGGGCGGAGGGTGTAACGGTTCCCATCGAGCTCGACGCGCGCCGTGTCATCCCGCTCCTGAACATGCTGGTGGATGGCCTCGAGGACATCGAGGAGCCGGCGGTCGTTCGCCCCGACGTCGACCGAGACCGAGTACCCCTCGCTCGGGCTTCCCTCGAGTGCCGGGTCGAAGCGGCGCAGGGCGTCGAAGAGACTCTGCGCTGAGTCGAGACTTTTCGCTTTGACCGTGAATGCTCGCATTCGGTTCCCGCCTTACATCTGCGGATGCGCCGTCGCCGGCACGAGCTCGGCGATCACGAGGATGCCCCCCGAGACCGCTCCCCGATACCCATGGGCGCCCACCTGGACACCTGCGGAGCGCAACGAACGACCGGCCCGACGTTTCGCCAGGCCCCGGAAGGGAAGGCGGGCATTGCGAAAGAGTTGTACCACCCTACGGAGCTGCCCCAGGGGGGTCGATGTCTGTGTTCGAGCGTACGCGAGCTGGGCTCCGGGAGATCCCGTCGAACGCAGCCTGGCTCCTGTCCGAGCTGATGAAGGCGATCGAGGGCACGGTCGGCGCACACGACAACGGGCGGAAGGTCACGGAGATCTACGACAGACGTGCCGGCCACGCCGTGGAGAACTACGCGACGCGCGCACGCGCCGCCTCGGAGCGCGCACGCGAGGCGGAAGAGCGAGCCCTCCAGGCCGCGCGAGAGTCCAAGGCGCTCGCCGAACGCGCTCATGCGGTGAGCGAGCACGGTCGCGTCCGTCTCGAGGAAGTGGTCCGTCGCACGAGCCGTGAGGTCGACCAGCGAGTCGCGGAGGCTCAGAAGTCGGCTCGGGAATTCGTCAGGCGCGAGCGCGAGGCCGCCGAGGCGGACGCGGAAGAGCAGCGCGACGAAGTCGAGGAAGAGGTCGAGTACGAGCTGGCCCAGGCCGAAGACGAGGCCGAGGCAGCCCAGCGGCAAGCCAAGGTTCTCGTCCAGGAGGCTACCGAGGCCCTTGCGAGTGCGCGGCGACTCGCCGACGAGGCCGCCGAAGCTGCACGGTCTACAGCCGACGAAGCCAATCGTCGGGCCCGGCAACTCGACGAAGAAGCGAAGCAACGGGCGATCCGGGCAGACGCGCGCGTCACGGTGGCCGACGACCTGCGAGCGCGAGCGGCGGCCAACGCCAAGCGGGCCGCACGCGGCCCGGACGGTCTCGATACCTACAAGAAGCCGGAATTGGTCGAGCTTGCGGCCAGCCTCGGCATTCGGAAGCGAAGCGAGATGACGAAGGACGAACTGGTCGACGCGATCACGACGATCGGCCGCCGACGCGGGATCGAGGTGGACCCGTGAAGCGCGCTCGCGTCGAGACCTCTCCCTGGGTCGCGCTGACGCCGGCTGCCGACCGGAGCAGACGGCTGTCCGAGGGAGCACTCGTCCAGGCGTCCGTCCGTGCCCGCCTTCTCGGCATTCCGCTCTTGCGTCTCGACGCGACGGTCCTGCTCACGCCGGCGTCGAGCGCTGCCCCTTTCCGGGCGGTTGCCGCCGAAGACGGCTTGGCCGAGGCGGTTCGCAGCATCAACGAGGGAGCTGAGGTCCTCGACTCGGTGCGGCGCAACGGACGCCGCTAGTCGAGGCCGGCTCGGGAGGTGCGGCCACCCGACGTTTTGGTATCAACCGCGCGGAAAGAAGTCCGGCACGCCAAGACGAGGAGGAACCCAACGCGATGTCGGCAATCCACAGACTTTCGGAGCAAATGATCGACTACGCGGAGCGGCTCTCGAACATGGCCGACGCCGCGGAAGGAAAGGGCAAGCGTCGTAGCGCACACGGCACGAGATGGATTCTGCTGCCGGCCACGGGGGCAGCGCTGTACGCCGTCGTAAGGAGCGATTTCTTCGCCCGCCAGGCTCGGGGGATCATCGACGAGGCCCGGACGCGCGCAGCCGAGCTTCCGGACGACCTCATGGCTCGCGTTCAGGAGACAGGCAGCTCGGCGCCGACCGGCACCTCTCGCCGAACGGGCTCCAACGGCACCCGGAGGAGCAGCAGTTCGGGCCGGCAGAGGCCCAGAGCCCGCAAGACCGCTCCGGCGCAACGCTCCCGGACCCGGTAAGCCGGCTGCACCATTCGGCAGCTTCATCCGGGCCTGGCGAGAGGCCCGGATGAATGCGTTCCGAATTCGCGGCTAGGCAGCGCGCGCGGCTTCGGCGGCCAGCTGTCGGCCCATCGCCTGCGCCTGCTCGAGCGCTGCCTGCTCGTCCTGGAGGTTCTGCTGCAGCAGCGAGACGACCTGATCCTCACCCATCGCCTCGGCGTTCTCGATCAGGCCCTCGTAGACGGCGATCTCGTGATGTTCGGTCTCGGCCACGCCGCCGACGATCACGTGATCGTTCAGCCGGTCGTCGACCATCTTCAGGGTCGCCTGCCCTTCCTTCTCGAGGCCCTCGATGGTCGGACAGGACGAGTCGTCCACCTCCTCGCCTAGGGCTTCGAATGCCTGCCCCAGGTTGGCGACGTGCCTTTGAGTCTGCTCGTAGTGCTCGCGCAACGCCTGCTTGAGCTTCGTGTCGTTTGCGTGCTCCTCGAGCTGCGGAAGCATGTCCAGGATCGTGTTCTCCATCTTGAGCGCGGCGCCCAGCTTGTGCACGTACAGCTCGCGCGGAGACTCGATTGTCGTGCCCAGGAGTCCCATGTGTCCCCTTTCCGTGGTCGAAGTCGCACGTGGCTACCCCTTTCGCGATGCGCGAAACGACAGCGGGCAGCCAGGCAAGGCGCCCTGAACGGTGGTCGTCTCTTCGCCAGGGCGTCCCCCTTTTTGGGGAGGCGTGCAGTCGTGCCATTTGTCACGGTGCCGGGGAGCAGGCGCCGCGTGCCTGTCGTCGACTGAAGGAGGTCGAGCATGAGAGTCGCCCTTCACCCCCGTCGTCGCGTGCTCCTGCTCGCGAGCGCGGTCCTGGCGCTCGCCGCCGCCGCGGCTGCCGCTGCCTCCACGTTCAGCGCGGGTGCGCTCGTGCGAGCGCCGGACATGCCTCTCGCCGGCACGTCGGCGGAGTGCGCGGCCAAGGTCGCCGCGTCCACCGCGGCCGGCAGCGTCAACTATCCGGACTCGGAGGTCGAGCCG
Source organism: Gaiellaceae bacterium (assembly GCA_036555585.1). Taxonomy (GTDB): domain Bacteria; phylum Actinomycetota; class Thermoleophilia; order Gaiellales; family Gaiellaceae; genus DATBLE01. The sequence goes on along the minus strand of DATBLE010000028.1, from coordinate 9,825 downwards.
TACGTCACGGTCGACCCCACCGATCCGGCCCACCTCGTCGCGATGTTCCAGCAAGACCGCTGGAACGACGGCGGCGCGAACGGCAACGTCGTCGTCGTCTCGAACGACGGCGGCGCAAGCTGGCAGCTTGCCTCGAGCCAGCCGCAGTTCACGATCTGCCAGGGGGCCACGAGCGGGTCGCCCGGCTTCTTCGACCGTACGACCGATCCCTGGCTCAGCTTCTCGGCCGACGGGACGATCGTCTATGCGATCGCCGACTCCTTCAACGCGAACGGTCCTGCCTTCGGCGGCGCCAGCGCGATCCTCGTCAGCCGCTCGCTCGACGGCGGCGAGACATGGCAGACACCGGTGACGGCTCGGCTCGACCCGTCGACCACGGTGCTGAACGACAAGGAGACGATCACGGCCGACCCGTCCAGCCCGGACGTCGCGTACGCCGTCTGGGACCGGCTCGTCTCGCCGAGCCAGAACGCGAACCCCGGTGCCTTCAACGTCTCGCCGGCCTTCCGCGGGCCCGCGATGTTCTCGAAGACGACCGACGGCGGCGTCACGTGGAGCAACGGTCGTCCCATCTTCGACCCGGGCGAGAAGAACCAGACGATCGGCAACCAGATCGTCGTTGCGAACGGCGTCCTGGTCGACGGCTTCTCCCTGATCCTCACCAAGGGCGGAAAGGGCAACAACCAGCGCTCGTCGACCAGCGTTGCCGTCATCCGCTCGACTGACGGCGGCGCCACCTGGTCGCGGCCGATCATCGTCTCCGACCAGCAGGTCGGGTCGGTGAGCATCGCCGGCCGGGACCTCCGCACGAGCGACTTCCTGCCCGAGTTCGCCGCCGCGCCGGACGGGACGCTCTACGCGGTCTGGCAGGACCAGCGCTTCAGCCCGACCGGCGCGTCGAAGATCGCGCTCTCGCGGTCGACCGACGGTGGGCTCCACTGGTCGGCGCCGGTCCGGGTCGACCAGTCGCCCGGCGACACGCCGGCGTTCGTGCCGCAGATCCACGTCTCGGCCGGCGGCACCGTCGGCCTCCTCTACTACGACCTCGAAAACGCAACCGCGGCGCAGCCGGGGCTGACGGATGCGTTCATCGCCCACTGCCACGGCTCGACGTCCAACTGCGCCGACCCGGCGAGCTGGGCAGCCGGGGGCGAGACGCGGCTGACGACCACCGGCTCGTTCGACTACCTGACCGCGCCGGACGCCGGCGGGCCGTTCCTCGGGGACTACGACGGCCTCACGTCGTCGGGGGAGACGTTCGAGGCATTCTTCGACGCGTCGCTACCGCTGGCGACCGCGGGCCTATCCGACTCGTTCTCCAACAGCGCCGGCTGAGCTGCGGCGCTTCGTCCCGCTAGGTGCTGACGGGCTGGAGCGGCGTCCGGATATGGACGTGTTCCGAGCTCTGACAACCGTGGCACACCGGCCACCAGTCGTCGCGAGTCCACCAGAGCGGTGGAATCTCGTCCACCCAATCGCGGCGTTCCTGGCATTGATCGCAACCGTAGAGCGCGTACTGCACTCTCTTCATGTAGCAGCGGACGCGCTCCAGATCCACCCCTATCGACCTCGGAGAGCCGAGGAACCGTCTCGCCGAGCTGGTTCTCGGCTTGATCCGGACAATCAGGGGCGGAGGGACTCGAACCCCCGACCTACGGTTTTGGAGACCGCCGCTCTACCAACTGAGCTACGCCCCTCGGTGCACGGGCCAGTGTAGCCCCGGACTCCCTCGGCTCACGCCGTCGGCCAGAGCACCGGGAACAGCTCGTGCTCCATCGGCACGTCCGGCGGCAGCTCGTCGGCCAGGCCCGGGAACTCCGGCGACGTCTTCCAGGGCCGCGGGACGTGCGTGGCGTCGTCGCCGAGGAACCGCACCGAGAACGCCCGCCTCCGGCGCGTCGTGCCGCCGGCGGCGTGCAACGTGAGCATGTGGAAGAAGACCGCGTCGCCGGGCTCGAGCTCCCAGGCGAGGATCTCGAACGCGTCGCGGTCGGCCTCGATGTCCGGCAGCTCCTGGAGGCTCCCCTCCGGGAACCACTTCGCCTCGTCGTCCATGAACGTCCGCGGCATCAGCCACGGACCGCGGTGCGAGCCGGCGACGAACTCGACCGTCGATTCGCGGTCGACCGGGTCGACGGGCATCCACAGCGAGCAGTTGTCGAAGCCGCCGACGTTGTAGTAGGGCTGGTCCTGGTGCCAGGGCGTGCGCTGGCGCGTCCCCGGCTCCTTCACCAGCAGGTGGTCGTGGAAGAGCCGCACCCGGCGCGAGCCCATCAGCTCCGCTGCGATCTCGGCCGCCGGCGACTCGCGGACGAACTGCTCGAACTCGGGGATCCGCTGCCAGTTGCAGAAGTCCTCGAAGAAGCGTCCCGGGTCGTCCGGGCGGCTGGCGACGTTCGCGCGCTCGCTCGGCTCGGCCAGGTTGCGCTCGATGCCGCGCTCGACCAGCGCCACGTCCTCGGGCGAGAACGCGCCGCGCACGCAGACGGCGCCGTCGCGCTGGAAGTCGTCGTGCAGGCCGGTGGTCACGATCCGATCGCCTGCGGGAACCGGAACAGCCGGTCCGGGTCGTAGCGCTTCTTCACCGCCACGAGCCGAGGATAGTTGGAGCCGTAGTAGGCGCTCTGCCAGTGGACGAGATCGGGATCGGCGTAGTTGACGTAGGCGCCGCCCGTGACGTACGGACGCATGGAGCCGTGCCAGGCCCGCAGCCAGCCGAGCGACGGGCCCTGGTCGCGTGGCGCGTTCCAGTAGGCGAGGTACTGCATCGAGTGCAGGACCTTGCGGTGCACGAAGGCGGTGGCGCCGGGGTCCACCCGCGCGACCGCGCCGCCGTAGGAGTCGAGGATCACCGAGCCCGAGCCGTGTCCCGCACCCTGGCGGACTTCGAGGCCCCGCTGCAGCGTTCGCACGGCGGCGGCGGTGAACGGCTTCTTCACGTAGTCGGACTTGCCGGCGAACGTCGCGCGCCCGAGGGTGCCGTGCTCGGCGACCAGGTGGCAGGCGGCCGACGACTGTCCCAGGCAACCCGCCCAGCGGAGCATCAGGTCGAGATAGGAGGACGTGCCGCTCGAGTAGCGGACCGGCGGGGCCGCCCTGGTCAACGGAGCGAGCAAGGCCCGGAGATGCTGCTCGGGGCCGAAGTACTGCCCGAAGATCTGGAGGGCCGGTGCGGCCGTTCCGGTCGAGAGCCGGCAGAGCGTCATCAGGTCGTCGGTCGCGTGCGGCGCCCAGCGCTGCCAGGCGGGCACGATCGTCGGGCCCGCCGACCAGGGCCAGGTGGCGAAGAAGTAGGAGGCGTTCCGGACCGGCGCGGTTCGCAGCCGGAAGTCGGTGACGATCCCGAAGTTGCGGCCGCCGCCGCCGCGGCAGGCCCAGAAGAGGTCGGCGTGATGCCGCTCGTCGCACGTGAGCAGACGTCCGTCGGCGGTCACGATCCGCAGCGACTGGACGTTGTCGGAGGTCGTGCCGAGCTTCCTGGAGGCGAGCCCGATGCCGCCGCCCAGGGCGAGCCCGCCGAGGGCGACGGTCGCGCACGAGCCTGCCGGGATCGTCACGCCCTTGCCGGCCAGGGGGGCGTAGACGTCGATCAGCCTCCGCCCCGCTCCGATCACCGCGCTCTTGCCCTCCAGACGGATCCCGCGCAGCCGGCCGAGGTCGACGACGACGCCCGTGCCCGTCGACCAGCCCGCGTAGCTGTGACCACCCGAGCGGGGGACGATCGCGATGCCGTTCCGCTGCGCCCACCCGACCACTGCCTGGACGTCCTTCACGTCGTTCACGCGCACGACCGCAAGCGGGCGCACGCCGTCGAATCGCTCGTTGTAGACCAGCCGGGCGGCGGCGTAGCCGCTCGAGCCCGGCGCCAGCACCGGCCCCGAGACGAGGCGCGCGAGCTCCTTCACCCGCGGGTCCGGCCCGGCCGCGAGCGCGTCGGCGAGACGCCCGAGCGCGCTCCCCGCGGCGACCGCTCCGGCCGCGGCCGCGATCAGCTCCCGGCGGTCGATCGCACGCACGTCGGCAGCTTGACGGACCGGCGGGCTGGATACCATCTCTCCGATGTTCCTCTACTTCATCCCGCTGTTCGTCCTCGGCTTCCTGCTGCTCCTGTTCGGCACGCTCGTCGTGCTCTCGCGCTTCCGCGGCGGCAGGTACCTCCGCCCGCTCGTCGCCTTCGCCTCGAAGGTCCCGATCCTCAGGCGGCTGATCGAGAAGATGTCGCAGGCGGCGATCGAGCGCTACAACCCCGAGCTCGGCTCGGCGATGAAGAAGCTCAAGCGCGCCGGCGCCGACCGCGACCCGAACCAGGCCCAGCGAGCGCTGAGCACGCTGACCGCGGACGAGCGCAAGGCGTGGATGGAGGCCGCGGGCCAGCAGGGCGCGCTCGACCAGCAGCCCGCGAACCGGGCTCAGCGGCGGGCGATGGAGCGGATGCAGAAGGGCCGGATGCCCGCGCCGCAGCAGAAGCGGCGCGCGAAGTAGTCAGGCGAGCGGCGAGACCAGCTCGAACGTGACGCCGTCGACCAGCCCGCGGTTCGTCAGCCGTAGGGCCGGGATCACGCCCAGCGAGAGGAACGAGAAGATCATCGCCGGGCTCTCGATCGGCGAGCCGACCTGCCGGTAGGCATCCTCGAGCGCGAGCATCCGCTCGGCCAGCTCGGCGACCGGGCTGTCCGTCATCAGGCCGGCGATCGGCAGCTCCACCAGCCCGAGCACCTCGCCGTCGGCGACGACGATCATGCCGCCGCGGGCCTCCACCAGGCGGTCGACGGCGAAGAGCATGTCCGCGTCACTCATGCCGGCGACGAGCAGGTTGTGGTTGTCGTGGGCGATCGAGCTCGCCACCGCGCCGCTCCTGAGACCGAGCCCCTTGACGAAGCCGAGCCCGACCGTCCCCGGGCCGCCGTGGCGCTCGATGCTCGCGAGCTTCGCGACGTCCGCCTCGATCGAGGTACTCACTGCGCCCTCGACGACGGGCAGCTCGACGAGCAGATGCTCGGTCGTCACCCGGCCGGAGGCGATGCCGATCGCCCGGACGCGGGCGGTGTCGCCCGGGGCCTCGATCCGCAGGTCGGCCTCGGACAGGAGATGTCCGAGGCGGATCGATCGATACGCCTCGGGCGGGTACTCGTAGGCCGGCAGCACGCCGGGCTCCCGCCCGTCGGCCAGCACGCGGTGCGGCCGAAAGTCGCGCAGGTCCTCGACGAAGAGGATGTCGGCGATCCGGCCGGGGGCGATCGAGCCGAGATCGTGCCGCAGGCCGAAGTACTCCGCGCCGTTCAGGCTCGCCATCTGGATCGCGACCAGCGGGTCGATGCCGGCCTCGACCGCCCGGCGGAGCACGCGGTCCATGTGGCCGTCGAAGGCGATCGTCTCCGGGAGCACGTCGTCGGTGACGAGCAGGCAGTGCCGCGGGTCGACTCCGTCCTCGGTGAGCACGGCGGCGAGCGCCTCGACGTCGCGGAACGTCGACCCCTCGCGGAACTGCACCCACATGCCGGCGCGCAGCTTCGCGAGCGCGTCCTCGCGCGAGGTGGTCTCGTGGCAGGAGTCGACTCCCGCGGCGATGTACGCCTGGAGCCGGTGGTCGGTGATGCCGGCGAGGCTCCAGTGGCCGGTGACGGGCTTCCTGCGCTCGAGCGTCGCCGCGATCGCGGCGTGGACGCTCTCGTCGCCCTCGAGCACTCCGGGCATGTTCATCATCTCGCCGAGCCCGGCGACGCCGTCCCAGTCGAGCGCCTCGCGGATCTCGTCCGGGCCCAGTGCCGCGCCGGCGTCCTCGAACCCGGGGAGCGCAGGGACGCACGACGGCACCGCCAGGAACACCTTCAGCGGCAGCTCCCGACCCTCCTCGAGCATCCAGCGCATGCCCTCGAGCCCGAAGACGTTCGCCATCTCGTGGTTGTCGATGAACGCGGTCGTCGTCCCGTGCGGCAGCACAGCCTCGGCGAACCTCGTCACCGTGACCATCACCGACTCGACGTGGAGATGCGTGTCGATCAGCCCGGGGACCAGGTAGGCGCCGTCGGCGTCGACCGTCTCGGTGCTCGGCCCGATCGTGTGGCCGACGTCGCCGAACATCGCGACGCGCCCGCCGGCGATCGCGACGTCCGCGCCGTCGACGATCTCGCGCGTGTGGACGTCGACGATCCGCCCGCCGCGGACGACGACGTCGGCGGGACGGCGCCCCATGCAGACGCCGGTCAGCTCGCGCGTGACCTCGGAGAGCGGGCGGCGCGCCATCGCCGGATCGTAGTGACGGCGCGGTGACGGCCGCAGCAAAGGATCGCTACCCTGTTGCGCCTGCGGCCGCGAGGACGCACCGGATCTCCGGTGTGCGGACGCATGCAAAAGCCGGTGCGGATCTGCCTTCTGCCTCTCCCAGCAGGCCGCACCGGCACTTCTCTCTATCGGCAGCGTCTTCGAAAAGCTGAGCCATGGCCGGTGCTGCACCGTTGAAAGAATCGGCCCGCATGCACTAGGCTCACCGTGCATTGCGGAGCAGGCGAGCAGCCGCGGTCGCGGCGGCCTGCCTGGCCGCCTGCGTTGCCACGGCCTCCGTCTGGGCGGCGACGGTCGATCGGGTCAAGGTCGGCGTCGGCGGGCGAAACACGACCCGCGGCCTCTCGTCGGCGCTCTACGTCGCGGTGCCCGTGGTCGAGGACTACACCCAGTCGAGGTTCGACGGCGAGCAGGGAGACTGGCAGGGGCCGACCTACAGCTCCGGCCAGTCCTCGACGCCCGGTCGGGCGGACCTCAGCTTCCGCTCCGACTTCGAGAACAAGGAGTTCCACGTCGTGTCGCTCGCCGGGATGGTGCAGCACGCGCTCGTGCACCAGAGCTGGACCCACGCGGAGACGCACGCCGTCCGCGTGCCGCGCGTCCTGGCCGGGAAGGCGGTCGGGGCGATCGGCGGCGAGCTCGCCGTCTACCAGGAGCCGATCTCGAGCTCCGCGCGGTGGGAGGCGGTGCTCGCGCTGCCGCTGTGTCACGGCGTCTTCGGCGCAATCGACTTCTACGCAGGCGCGCCGGCGGCGGACACGACCGGAACGGGCGGCGAGTACCTCGTCGGCACCACGCCTGCGAAGCAGTGGAACCACGACCACGCCGTCGCGGCCGCGCAGGAAGTGGCCCTCGACGGGCCGCTGCCGGACGCTCACGTCACCGCGCACCGCACGGCCGGGAGGATCACGGGCGTCGTGGGCGACTGCGGAGGCGGCCTCCGAAACGTGCCGGTGAGGCTGCAGCGGAAGGCGGGCGCCGGCTGGACGGCTGCCGGTCGAGGACTCAGCGGGGCGGGCGGGAAGTTCGCCTTGCCGGCCGCCGCGGCCGCCGGCTACCGCGTGGTCGCGAGGCTCGGCCCGTTCTCCGCGACGGCGACCGTCCGGTGAGGCGGCTCGCGGCGCTCGGCGCCGTGCTGGCGGCGCTCGCCGCCGCCGGCGGTGGAGGCGCGACCGTGAGCCGGCCAGTGGTGCTCACGGACGCCGCGATCGCCCCTGCGCGTGTCGCGATCCATGTCGGCGACTCCGTTCGGTGGGCGAACGCCGGGAAGGGCGTGCACCGGGTCGTCAGCACGTCCGGCGCCTTCGGGGCCTTCTCGCTTTCGCCCGGGCACAGCAAGACGGTCCGCTTCTCTCGCGCCGGCTGCTTCTCCTACCGGGTCGACGGCACGCGGACCGGCCAGGTCGCGGTCGGCAGCGGGTGCGGCGGCGGTGGCGGCGGCAACGGCGGCGGCAACGGCGGCGGCGCGTCCCGTTCGGGCCAGGCGATCTACCACTACGACGTCACGGTCGTGGGCGACGCCCACACCCTTCAGCGGCACTCCGGCGACACCAAGCCCACGAAGAACACGAACGGCTCGGTCGACGTCGAGCTCGCCTGGACCTCCGTCTACCGGAACGTGGCCGTCAAGAAGGAGGCCGCCGGCAGCACCTTCGTCCTGCTGAATGCCACCGGCCGGGCCGTGCCCGGATCGACCAGGGTGACGTTCACGTACAGCCACAACCGCGACAGCCCGTGGGGCCCGTGCCACGGGCACGTCTCGCCGGCCGGGCTCGCGTCGTTGCTGCTGGTCTCGGGCTCCCATACGTCCGCGGGCTTCGAGCTCCGGCTCGGCTCGCAGCTCGCGCTGGCGGCTGGCAACGAGCTGTTCAAGACGACCGACGGCGACCAGAAGACGCAGTGCAACGGCTACTCGGACGAGCCGCGCTGGATCGAGATCGGCGGATCGCCGGTCCCCGACCTCGTCCACGACGGGTTGACCTGGGCGGACGTCGACCCGATCAGCGGGCTCGGCGTCTCCGTCACCGCCAGGCGTGCCTCGGACTTCGCGCCCCTCACGCAGCTCGAGCGCGGCGCCGGGTTCGCAATCAACACCGGACGGCTGCCGGTCACGCGCTCGGCCCCGTGCCACTTCGGCGTGCTCGCACCCACCTGCACGGAGACGTTCACGGGCAAGCTGAAGGTCACGTTCACGCCACGTCGGTAGAGCCGAGTAGGCTCACGCCGTGGCCGTGCTCACCTCCCAGGTCGAGCGGGACGGCGACCTCTTCGCCAGCCGGAGCGCGCGCATGACCGGCCTAGTCGCCGAGCTGCGCGAGCGGACCGCGCAGGTCGCCGGGGGCGGCGGCGAGAGGTCGGTCGAGCGGCACCGGTCGCGCGGGAAGCTGACCGCGCGCGAGCGCGTCGACCTGCTGGTCGACCCGGACAGCGCGTTCCTCGAGCTGTCCGCGCTGGCCGCCTGGGACGTGTACGAGGGCCAGGCTCCGTCGGCCGGGATCGTCACCGGGATCGGGGTCGTCGAGGGGCGCGAGTGCGTGGTCGTCGCGAACGACGCGACCGTGAAGGGAGGCACCTACTTCCCGCTCACCGTCAAGAAGCACCTGCGCGCGCAGGAGGTCGCCGAGCAGAACCGGCTGCCCTGCATCTACCTGGTCGACTCCGGCGGGGCCTTCCTGCCGCTCCAGGCCGAGGTCTTCCCCGACCGCGAGCACTTCGGCCGGATCTTCTTCAACCAGGCGCGCATGTCCGCCAGGGGAATCGCGCAGATCGCGGTGGTGATGGGCTCGTGCACCGCGGGCGGCGCCTACGTCCCCGCGATGTCGGACGAGACGGTGATCGTCCGCGGCACCGGGACGATCTTCATCGGCGGTCCGCCGCTGGTGAAGGCCGCGACCGGCCAGGAGGTGACGCCCGAGGAGCTCGGCGGCGCCGACGTGCACACGCGGCAGTCGGGCGTCGCCGACCACTACGCGACGAGCGACGAGCATGCGCTCGCCATCGCCCGGTCGGTCGTGAGGAACCTCGGCCGGGCCAGACCCTCCCCGCCCTGGGAGGTCGCCGCCCTGGAGGAGCCGGAGGTCGATCCCGCCGACCTTTACGGCCTGATCCCGGAGACGTTCCGCGAGCAGGTCGACGTGCGGGAGATCGTCGCCCGGATCGTCGACGGCAGCCGCTTCCACGAGTTCAAGGCGCTCTACGGCGAGACGCTCGTCTGCGGGTTCGCCCGGATCGAGGGCTTCCCGGTGGGGATCCTCGCGAACAACGGCGTCCTCTTCGCGGAGTCGTCCCGGAAGGGCGCGCACTTCGTCGAGCTCGCCTGCCAGCGGCGGATCCCGCTCGTCTTCCTCCAGAACATCACCGGCTTCATGGTCGGCAAGGAGTACGAGGCGGGCGGGATCGCGCGCGACGCCGTCGCGGAGCTCCACGCGCAGCCGTTCGGTTTCCATGCTCACATCCTGTAGACGGGGGGCTGAAATTCCGGCACGGGGGCGTAGCGCGTGGCGGCGAGGGCGAGGCCGACGGCGGCGCGGGTCCGCGCGGGCT
>DATBLE010000027.1:0-173304 GCA_036555585.1 Gaiellaceae bacterium | reverse complement strand
CAGTACGAAGCAGTCGTGATCGACACGCCGCCCGTGCACGCGGCGGCCGACGCGACGAGCATCTCTTCGAACACCGGAACGGCGCTGGCGATGGTGGCGAAGCGCACCGGGCGACGCCGTCCGCTCCTCTCGGCGCTGCGGAAGGTCGCCCTCGCCGACGTGAACCTCCTCGGGATCGTCCTCAACCAGGACGGCACCGTGGCCTACGACCTCACGTAGGCCTCGCGCGCTCTCCGCGCTCACCGCCGCGTGACCGAGCCGATCCCGCGCAGCGCGGCCGCGAGGATCGCCTCGGCGTGTTCGGCGCGAAGCCCCGAGCCCGGCTGCTTCTTCTCGAAGCGCGGCCGGCTGCCGGGCTCGCGCAGGTCGTGCAGGCGGCCCAGCCGGATCAGCTCGGCGTCGACGGCGGCCAGGCGGCCCGCGAAGACCGTGTAGGTGGGCGTGCCGAGCACGGCCGACTCCCGGTTCATCGTGCCGCCGGCGCCGATCGTCAGATCGGCGGCGGCGAGCAGCGAGCGGCCGTCGACGGCTTGCTGCGGCACGCGCACACGCGGCCGCAGCGCCTCGTAGCGCGCGCGCTGCTCCGTGGTTCGCGGCAGGAGGACGATCTGCACGTCCTCGCGGTCGAGGGCGAGGCGAAGGGCGTCGTCGAAGCGCTCGTTGGCCATCCGGTGGTAGAGCGCGCCGTCGGCCGGAGGCCGGAATACGGCGACGACGGCCGCGGCGTCGAGCCCGAGCTCGTGCAGAACCTGTGCCGACGGCGCGAAGCCGGCGAGGTAGAGCTCCTCCTTGAACCCCGGGTAGCGGATCACCTTCTTGGGCCGCGCCCCGTAGCGGCGCAGGGCCGCCTCGGGGAAGACCTCGGGGACGATCACTCGTTGCGCGAGCCGGAAGCTGAGGTGGTTGGCGGGCTGGTGCTCGTAGTCCATCATCGTCACCGCCGGAACCCGTGCCGCCCGGGCGGCGACGATCTGCGCGTAGGAGCCGTGCGAGAAGGCCACGTCGGGGCGGCGCTCAAGCGCGAAGCGCCGCAGGCTGTTGGCCCGGCCGGCGATCGCCGCTCCCTTGGCCGCCCGCCCGGGCGGGCTCTCACCGCCTACGACCAGGACGCTCGGCCAGCGCGAGCGCGCCAGCTCGGCCGTCTGGGCGTGGTCGCGCGCCGTCAGGACGACGTCGTGCCCCTCGCCCGCGAGCCGCTCCACGACGGGCCCGACCACCGCGACGTGAGGCGAGTTAGCGAGGTCGATCCAGATCCGCATCGTCTCTTTCCGCCAGCATCAGGCCCGCCAGAGCGCGGAAGCCGGGCGCGGTGGTCCAGCGGACGAACGGGACGCGGTTCGTCCAGTGCCGCCACTCCTGGAACCAGACGTACCCGGCCGGAGCGAGCATGCGCTCGACGAGCAGCAGCGCCGTCCGTCGCGCGGGAGCGACCCGCCCGAGCGCAAGCCAGGCGTCGATCGCGCTGGCGTAGCAGTGGGCGTCGATCGGATAGACGTGCTCGAGGTCGTTCTTCGGCCGGCCGTCGGCGAGGAAGAGCTCGCGCTCCCAGAACGCGGTACCTCGCTCGAGCGCCTCCTCGACGGCGGGAAACCGCTCCTTGCACAGTGCGAGGGACTCGAGTACGTAGGCAGTGTGGAAGTTGTCGACCCAGGTGCCGACGTCGCCGGCCGCATACGGCCACGAGCCGTCCGGGCGCTGGGCCCGCAACGACGTCTCGAGCGCCCGCTCGACGGCCTCGCCGGGGCCGGAGCCGGTGCGGGCCAGCACGGCGCAGGCGAGCAGGTTCGCGTTGTGGATCAGGTCGCTGCTCTCCGGCAGGTAGCGGAAGTACCCGCCCGGCGCGTACATCCTCCGCTCGAGATACAGGGCGGCCGACTCCGCGGCGGCCCGCCAGCGTTCGTCGCCGAGGAGGTCGCACCCGTCCATGAACGCCTGGGCCACGAACGAGGTGGCAATCGTGTTCGGCGCCCCGCGCGGGTAGAAGAAGAACCTCGTCTGCACGTCGAAGTGGTATCCCCACGCAAGCCCGGACGCATCGCCGGAATGGTGCTGCTCGAGCCACTCGAGCCAGCGACCGGCCGCCCGCCGGCACGTCTCGTCGCCTGTCGCCGCCCACAGCCGCGCGTAGCCGGAAGCGACCAGGCCGACGGCCTTCGCATTCCAGTCCGGCCTGATCCCGAGCAGCGGCCGCAGGTTGGCCGGGGAAAGCTTGACGGCCTGCGTGACGAGCCTGCGGCCGAGGGCGGTGCCGAGGGACAGGGCAGGAGCCGCGGGGCTGTTCAGCGCGTCATAGGGGTCGTAGCCCTTCCAGTCGCGCGCTTCGCCCCACGCGCGCAGGCGCGACACCGCCTCTCCGATCGACGTCATCCGGCCGAGGTCAGCCGCCCGCAGTGCGCTCCGCGCGGATTTCGGTGCGGAGCGTGGCGCGCCGCCGAACAGCTGTCATCATGAGAGGAATGGCAAATGCCCCTGCAAACGAGGCACCTTATCGCCTGATCGAAAACGTCGCGTTCGGGAAGAACGTCGTCGTCTACGCTTTCAGCAATCTGTACGGCTGTCGAATCGGCGACAACTCGCGCATCGGACCGTTCGTCGAGATTCAGGGGGGGGTAACGGTGGGTGCCAACTGCAAGATCCAGAGTCATTCGTTCATCTGTACCGGCGTGACGATCGAGGACGAGGTCTTCGTCAGCCACGGCGTGACCTTCGTCAACGACAAGTACCCGCGGGCGGCCGTGGACGGTCGCCTGCAGGGCGAGGGGGACTGGACGCTCCTGCCGACCACGGTGGAGCGCGGCGCGACGCTCGGCTCGGGAGCGACGATCCTCGGCGGCATCCGGATCGGACGCGGGGCGCTCGTCGGCGCGGGCGCAGTCGTCACGCGTGACGTCGAGCCGGGTGTCGTCGTGGCGGGCAACCCGGCGCGGCCGGCCGGCCGCGCCCCCGAGGGCGAGGGCTAGGCCGTGGCGTACGCTCCGACGACCGGGACCCGGACGGCGCCGCGGCGGCCGAGAGACGACGACGTCAACACGCTGAGGCTGGGCCTCATCGGCGTCGGCTACTGGGGGCCGCACTACGCGCGGCTGGCCGCCGAGCTCGGAGAGACGCAGCTCGTCGCCGCCTGCGACATCTCCCAGGACGCGATCGAGCTGATCCGCACCCGCTACCCCGGCGTGCGGACGAGCCGCGATCCGGCCGACGTGATCGAGGCAAACGACGTCGACGCCGTCATCGTCTCGACGCCGACGTCGACCCACCACACGCTCAGCCTGGCCGCGCTCGAGAACGGCAAGCACGTCCTCTGCGAGAAGCCGCTCGCGATGACGACCGGCGAGTGCGACGAGCTGATCGCCGCCGCGGACCGGGCGGGCCTCGTGCTCTCCGTCGGCCACACGTTCATCTTCAACCCCGGCATCCGCATGATGCGCGAGCTGATCACGGACGGCGAGGTCGGCCGGGTCCTCTACTGCCACACGATCCGCACGGGCCTGGGGCCGATTCGAACCGACGTGAACGCCCTCTGGGACCTGGCGCCGCACGACCTCTCGATCCTCTTCTACCTCATCGACAGCAACCCGGTCGCCGCCCTTGCGACCGGGCAGGCGTTCCTGCGCAAGGGCTTCGAGGACGTCGCTTTCCTGCACGTCGACTTCGAAAGCGGAGCGATGGGTGCGGCGCACGTGTCCTGGCTCGATCCGCACAAGGTGCGGCGCGTGACGGTGGTCGGCGACCGGCGGATGATCGTCTTCGACGACGTCGAGCCCGTCGAGAAGGTGAAGGTGTTCGACCGCGGAGCGAGCTACGAGGCGGCCTCCGACGAGGGCCGCGGAGCCGACTTCGGCTACTTCAAAGCCCTCATCCGCGACGGGGACATCCACGCGCCGAAGGTGCCGGGGACGGAGCCGCTCAGGGTGCAGCTGGCGCACTTCGCCGACTGCTGCCTGAACGGAACCGCGCCCGAGACCGACGGCGCCTCGGCCCGGCGCGTGGTCTCGCTGCTCGAGACGGCCACTGCGTCCCTGCGCGCCGGGGGCATGCCGATGCCGCTGGAACCGGCGCCGTTCGGGCGTTGACGATCCCCCTCGTCGACCTCGACCGCCAGTATCGATCGATCAAGGGCGAGATCGATGCGGCGCTGCTGAGGGCCGTGGCCTCGACCGACTACATCCTCGGCGAGGAGCTGCGGCGGTTCGAGGAGGAGTTCGCGGGCTACTGCGACACGCGCCACTGCGTGGGAGTGGGCTCCGGGACCGCGGCCGTCCAGCTCGCGCTCGAAGCGCTCGACGTCGGCGAGGGCGACGAGGTGATCGTGCCAGCGAACACGTTCATCGCCAGCGTGCTGCCCGTGCTGCGGCTCGGAGCGATGCCCGTGCTCGTCGACTGCACCGAGGACACGGCGACGCTCGACGTGGACGCCGTCGCGGCCGCCGTCACGCCGCGGACGCGGGCGATCGTGGCGGTGCACCTCTACGGGCAGCCCGCCGACGTCGACCCGTTGCTCAAGCTCTGCCGCGCGCACGACCTCGCGCTCGTGGAGGACGCCTGCCAGGCGCACGGCGCCCGCTACAAGGGCAGGCGGACGGGAGGCCTGGGCCGCGTCGCGGCGTTCAGCTTCTACCCGGGCAAGAACCTGGGCGCCTATGGCGACGCCGGGGCGCTGACGACCGACGACGACGAGATCGCCGAGCGCGTCCGCCTGCTCCGCGACCTCGGCCAGTCGCGCAAGTACCTGCACACGGTCCAGGGCTGGAACGAGCGGCTGGACACGATCCAGGCGGCCGTGCTGCGCGTGAAGCTCGCGCACCTCGATCGCTGGAACGAGCTCCGCCGGGCCAACGCCGGGGCGTACGGGGCCGCCCTGGCCGGCTGCGGACTACGCCTGCCCGAGACCGCCCCGTGGGCCGAGCACGTCTTCCACCTCTACGTCGTCCGCTCGTCGGAGCGGGAGAGCCTCAGAGCGGAGCTGAGCGCCCGCGGCATCGCGGCCGGCATGCACTACCCGATCCCGCTGGCCCGGCAGCCGGCGCTGGAGCAGCTCGGGCTCGAGCCCGAGCGGTTCCAGGTCACCGAGCGGTGGGCCGAAGAACTCCTCTCGCTGCCGATGTTCCCCGAGCTCCGGCAGGACGAGATCGAATCGGTCGCCGAGGCCCTCGGCGCCGCGCAGGCCGCCGCCTAGGGCGAGGCCCCCGTCAGCGGGTCTTCAGCCGGTAGGCCTGGAAGGGCGTCCGGCAGAGCAGCCAGAAGTCGAGGCCGAACGACCAGCCGCGCACGTAGGCGACGTCCATGTCGAGCGCCTCCGCCCAGGACGTCTGGGCCCGCGCCGTCACCTGCCACAGGCCGGTGAGCCCGGCGGGGACGAGGAAGCGCTCGAAGTGGTGCGGGGCGAAGTGGTCGACCTCGTAGGGCAGGCTCGGCCGGGGCCCGACCAGCGACATCTCGCCGCGGAGGATGTTGATCAGCTGCGGCAGCTCGTCGAGGCTCGTCTTCCGAAGCCAGCCGCCCGCACGGGTGACCGCGTGGGACTGCTCGGCCTTGTACAGGCCGTTGGAGCCCTCCGGGGCGTCGCCGTTGAGACCGCTCTTCACCGCCTCCCGGTGCTCGGCGTCGCCGGTTCCCTGCTTCATCGTCCTGAACTTCAGGATCGTGAACTCCTTCATGCCGCCGCCCAGCCGCACCTGCCGGAAGAGAATCGGCCCGCCGGTGTCCCACCAGATCGCGAGGCTGATCACCAGGAAGAAGGGCGCGGTCAGCACGAGCGCCACGCTCGCTCCGACGATGTCCAGCCCGCGCTTGAGCATGCGCGAGGACGGGCTCATCTTCGGCGTCGGCAGACCGAGCAGCGGCAGCCCCTCGAGCGTGTGCACGTCCACGTTCGGACCGACGACCTCGAACAGCCTGGGGACGATGTCGATGTGCACCTCGTAGTTCTTGAGCATGCGGACCAGCTCCAGCGTCTTCGCGGTGTCCTCGCGGAGGAACGCGATGATCACCCGCTCGACCCCCAGGACGCGAACGATCTCCGGCAGGTCCTCGAGCCCGCCGAGGACGACGAGATCGCGAAGATCCGCCCTTCGCGCCTTCGGCTCGGCGTCGACGAAGCCGACCAGGTTGATCCCGTACTCCGGATGCTGGAGCAGCTTCCTGGCAACGAGCTGGCCCGTCTCCCCGGCTCCGACGATGACAGTGTTCTGGACGTACGAGCGGCTCTTGTGCGACAGCGCGCGCACCGCCGCCCGTCCCCCGAGGACGAACGTGACGCCGAGTCCCCAGAAGAGCAGGACCCGCGCCATGCTCGAGTCCGTGTAGCCCGTCGTCAGGCTGAGCACGAGGGCGCCGACGGTGACGAGCAGGAAGACGTGGAGGACGTCGTCGACCGTCGAGTAGTCCATCCCGCGGTCGTCGCGGTCGTACAGCCCGAGCAGCTTGGCCGCTGCCACCCAGATCCCGAGCGACGCGGCGAAGATCGCCAGGGCAACCCAGGCCGAGCGCTCGAAGTTCTGCGTGAGGCCGACCGCGAGCAGGAATGCTGCCGTCAGCGCGATCACGTCGGCGGCCACCAGCCACCTGCGGATCAGCCAGCTCCGGCCGTGCGTCCCCCGCCGCGCCTCGATCAGCTCGCGCGTCCGCGTGTCGACCGCCGAGAGCAGCCTCTGCTCCTCGTCGGCGACCTGTTCGTCGGCGTTAGGCCACAGCGGCTCCAACCCGACGTCAGTCGGGCCCGACGGATCTCCCCGTTGCTGCCGCAGCCTCCCCACGACGTACATTTCTCCCTCCCCCGGCCGTGTTCCCCATTCCCGCGGAACCGTACCTTCGAACCTGGATTTAAACGCGGATGTCCCCGGGAGGCAAATCAGGTTTCTTTGGGCCGCCCTTTCCGCGATTCGCTACTCGCTGTTGCCGACGCTCTTCTTGAGCTCTCGCGCCTGTTCCAGGTCGACGACCTGGGGCCCGAGCGCGCCTCCACCTTCGACCTCCTCGAGCAATTCCCGGAGGAAGGCTGCCAGCTTTGCCCGCTCCTCCAGCAGCAGCGCGCCGGCGCGCCCGGCTTCGTTCGCGACCCGAGCCTCGGCAGCCCTGGCGGCGGCGAGCAGCTCGCGTGCCCGCTCCTCGCCCTCGTCGACCACCCCGTCTCCGGCGGGATCGTCCGTTTCCGTCTTCGTCTCGCCTTCTGCCGGTCCGGCCGCGGCGACGATCTCGCGGGCCGCCTGCTCGGCCCGTTCCACGATCGCCCTCGCCTCGAGCTCCGCCCGCTGCCGCGTCTCCTCGAGCAGCTGCTCCCTGGTCGCGCCGTCGTCCTCTGCGGCGGGCTCGGGACCGGAGGGGGTCGTCTCCGGGACCGGGGTCGCAGCGCGCCCCGCGCCCTTTCGCGTCGGCCCGTCGCCGTAGATCCAGTCGCGTCCGTCGAGATCGGTCGACTGGCCGGCGTCGGTGCGCTCGGCCGGACGCGGCGTGCCGCGCCTGAAGGGCCAAGCTGCGAAAACCGCCAGGACGGCCGCGGCCGAACCGAGGACGCGGAAGATCACGCCTCCCCCTCCCTTTCCAGAATTCGCCTCTCTGCAGGCTCTTTCATTCGCGCACGTTAGCGCGTCTCGTGTCCGAGCGCACTACTCGGGCCCACGCGGCGGAAACCGCGTCGAAAAGACGAGGGCACGTCGCGACGAAGTGGTTTAGTCGGCGAACGCCCCGGCAGGCTGGTCGGTCGGAATCCCCCACCCGTCGCCGTTACCGCCGTTCGCGTCGAGACGGCGGAGCGACTCCAGGAACGCGGCGAGCTGCGCGTGGGTCTGCTCGGCGAGCACGCCCGCGGTCCGCAGCTCGTCCTCGAGATTGCCGGACCTCACCCTGGCCGCCTCGACGATCCGCTCGGCCTCTGTCCTTGCCGCCCGCACGATCTCGTCCGCTCTCCGGCGGCTCTCCGACTGGAGCTCGACCGTCTCGCGCTCGCTCTCGGTCCGGTACCGGCTCGCGAGCACGAGCGCCTCGGCGACAGCCTGCTTGCGGGTGTCGGCTTCGATCACCTGCTGCTCCAGCTCGGCGATCCGAATCCGTACGGCGTTGCGCTCCGCGAGCGCCATGGTCAGACGAGCCTGGAGCTCGTCGACGAGCGAGTTCGTCGCGTCACAGTCGTAGCCGCGCCTGACGACGGGCAGCGAAGCCGTCGTGCGCGCGGTCGAGGAATCGTCGGCCATGGTCTGATTGTGTGCGCGCCTCGGCCTGTCTGCAATGGGTCTCTTGGTCTAGTTCGAAAAGGCTGCGCCGGTGCGGGCTACTCCGCGCCGCGGACGGGCGGCGATTCCTCGTGTCCGCCCGAAGCCTGGCCGTTCGTGTCGGTCGTCTCCAGGCCGCGCTCGACCTCGTCGAGCAGGTTGCGAACCATCTCGGTCAGCTCGCGGCGAACGCCGGCCGCCAGCTCGTGCTCGTGCACCAGCGCGCGTTCGCTCCGGGCGCGGTCGATCTCGGCGGCAGCGGCGACCTCGCGCGCCTTTGCCGCGGCCTCCTCGAGGATGGAACGCGCCGTGAGCTTGGCGTCCTGGCGGATCTCGGCGGCCTCGCGGCCGGCTTCCTGCCGCGCCTGGGCCAGCACCTCCTCGCGCGCCGCCTCGGCGTCGGCGGCGATCTGGGCTGCCTTCGCTTCGGCCTCCTCGACGATCGCGGCCGCGCGGCGCCTCGCCTCGGTGAGCGCGCGCTCCGCGTCGCGGATGACCGCCACCGCGCGCGGGTCGGGGCCTGGCGCGCCTGCGGCGGGCGCCGGGGCGGGCTTGCGCGCGGACGAGGTTCGAGCTCTCCGGGTGGCCACGACCAGCCCGACGACGATCGCCGCCACGAGTGCGACCCCGATGCCGACGAGAACGGGAATCACCTGCCGCCGATTCGCGATAGCTCGTACATCATCTGATCGTAGAGCGGGCTTTTTCGGACTTCAACGGCCTGCGGTGGACGAGGACCAGCTTTGCCGATTGCCTCTTCACGCTTTGCTCCGGGGCTACTAGGATGGGACTTGCCCATTACCGGTCGGGGAGAGACGGGAAGGGGAACGGCTTGCAGCACGGGGGAGTGCCGAGGGGTCGGCCGCGTTGTCGGCACTCGGTCCGGATGGCGGTGATCTGCTGATGCACGACGGGTCGTCGTTGCACGACTACGTCGCCGCCCTCCGCCGCAGGAAGTGGCTCGTCCTGCTGGCGCTGGTGATCGTGCCCGCGGTGGCGATCGCCCTCTCGCTGCTCCAGACGCCGCGCTACCAGGCGTCGGCGGAGGTGCTGCTGAGCCGCCAGAACCTCGCTGCGCTGTTGAACAACTCCAACGACCAGTCCCTGGCCGGCGACCCGGCGCGCCTCGCCCAGACCCAGGCAGACCTCGCCCAGGTGCCCGAGGTGGCGCGCCGCACCACCGCCCGTGCCGGGATTAAGAACATGACGCCGGCCGAGTTCCTGGCGACGTCTGCAGTCTCGGTCAAGAAGGGCGCCGACCTGCTCGTCTTTACCGTCTGGAACCGCCACCCGTCGATTGCGGAACGGCTGGCCACGCTCTACGGCCGCGCGTACATCGACTACCGCGGCGAGCTCGACACGGCCGCCCTCACGCGTGCACGGCGGGAGGTCCTCGACCGCATCGGGGCGCTCGAGTCGGGGGGCGACCGGCGCTCTCCTCTGCACGCCAGCCTGGTCGACAAGGAGCAGCAGCTGGCGACGATGGAGGCGCTCCAGACGTCGAACGCGTCGCTGATCAAGCCCGCGCAGGGCGCCTCGCAGACCCAGCCCCGACCGGCCCGAAACGGTGCGTTGGCCCTCGGACTCGGGCTCCTGCTCGGGATCGGGCTGGCCTTCCTGATCGAAGCGCTCGACACGCGCGTGCGGACCGCCGACAGCGTCGCCCGGCGGCTCGGCCTACCGATTCTGGCCCAGATCCCGCAGCCGCCGCGTGCGCTTCGCGCTTCGGGCCGACTGGCGATCGTCGACGAGCCCGAGTCGATCTACGCCGAGCCGTACCGCATCCTCAGGACGAACCTGGACCTGGCCAACGTCGAGCGTAAGGCGAAGACGATCATGGTGACGAGCGCCGTCGAGGGCGAGGGCAAGTCGACCACCGTCGCCAACCTCGCCGTCGCGGCAGCGCGCGCGGGCCGGGAAGTGATCCTCGTCGACCTCGACTTCCGCCACCCCTACCTCCGCACCTTGTTCCCCGACGTTGGCGCCGACGGACTGACCGACGTCGCCCTCGGGCGCGTGACGCTGGGCGAAGCCCTGATTCCCGTGCTGCTGGACGAGGAGCAGGCGAGCGGCCCAGGCGGATCGTCGACGGGCAACGGTGCGAGCAGGTGCCACACGATGCTCCGTGTGCTTCCGGCCGGGACCCTGCCCCCCAATCCGGGCGAGTTCATCGGCTCGGATTCCGTCGGGCAGGTCCTGGCCGATCTCGCCGCCCGCGCGGATCTCGTCCTGATCGACTCGGCGCCGATGCTCGGGATCGGCGACGCGCTCACGCTGGCGTCGAAGGTCGACGCGCTGCTCCTCGTCACCCGGCTGAACCTCGTGCGCCGGCCGATGCTGCGCGAGCTCGAGCGGGCACTGACGCACTGCCAGGCGAAACCGCTCGGGGTCGTCGTCACCGGCGCGGCGACCACCGCCGCCTACGGGTACGCCTACGGGTACGAGCACGTGCGTGCCGACCAGCAGACGCGAGTCGAAGCACGCCGCCCCGCCCGCGAGGAGTCGGAGCTCTGGTCGTAGCACGAGGGCTACGGGGGAGCCGGCGAGGCCTCCCCCGTAGCCTCGACTCCCTGGGCCACAGGAATGATTGCCGTCAGTCCCTGCAGAGGAGAGTCGACTCTCCATCGGCAGCTCCGCCCAGGCACATGAGCGCGAACCGTCTCTACAGTGGGACGCCATGGCGAGCGTCCTCGACCGGATCCGGAGCGGGCCGCCGATCGTCGCCGACGGGGGGATGGGGCCGCTCGTCTCAGCGGCCGCGCCGCGGCTTCGCTGCCCCGAGGAGGCGAACGTGCGCGAGCCGGACACGGTCGTCTCGCTGCACCTGAGCTTCATCCACGCCGGCGCCGAGTTGATCGAGACCAACACCTTCGGGGCGAACCGGCCGAAGCTCGCCTCGCGCTACCTCGAGGACGACCTCGTCGCGATCAACGAGGCCGGCGTCAAGCTCGCCCGCGACGCGCGGCAGGTCTCGGGCCGCGAGGTCTTCGTCGCCGGCTCGATCGGGCCGCTCGGGGAGAGCGAGGAGGCGTGGCCGGAGGATCGCGGCCCCCACTTCGCCGAACAGGCCGAGCTGCTCGCGGGCCGCGGCGTCGACCTGCTCATGGTGGAGACGTTCTTCGACCTGGAGGAGCTCGTCACCGCGATCGAGGCGGTCCGGTCGGTGTCGGGCCTGCCGATCGTCGCGCTGATGACCTTCGGCGAGGACGCGGAGACGATCGGCGGCGTCGGAGCGGCCCGGGCGGCCGAACGGCTGGCCGATCTCGACGTCGCGGCGATCGGTGCGAACCACGGCGCGGGGCCCGCCTCTGCGCTGACCGCCCTCCAGGCGATGGGCGGCACCGCGCTGCCGCTCGCGGCGCTCCCGAACATCGGGCTCGCCAGCATGTCCGGGGGGCGGGTGATCTACCCGCACTCGTCGCCCGAGTACTTCGCCGAGT
This sequence comes from Gaiellaceae bacterium, assembly GCA_036555585.1. Taxonomy (GTDB): domain Bacteria; phylum Actinomycetota; class Thermoleophilia; order Gaiellales; family Gaiellaceae; genus DATBLE01. Next base: position 161,657 of record DATBLE010000027.1, on the reverse strand, counting down.
TCACCGCCCATGCCCGGGAGCTGGGCGCGACCGTGATCGGCGGCTGCTGCGGCACGACACCGACGGAGATCGCGACCATCCGCGCCGCGCTCGACGAGCAGCGGGCGCCGCGGGCGCCGCTCGAGGTCGCCGAGCGCGAGCTCGCGTCGGCGGTCGATCAGGACGAGGTCGAGACGCAGCTCGCAGAGGACCTTCGGGAAGGCCGGTTCGTCGTCTCCGTGCAGATCGACCCGCCACTCGGCGCCAACTACGCGGGGCTCGTCGAGGTCGCGGCCGCGATCCGGGACGCCGGCATCGGGGCCTACGTCGACGTCAACGACAACGCCACCGCGCGGGTCGGGATGAACCCGCTGATCGTCTCCGCGGCGATCGAGCGGATCGTCGGGATCGAGACGATCCCGCACCTGACGCCCCGCGACACCACCGTGATGGGGCTGGAGGCGATCCTGCTCGGCGCGCACGCCGAGGGGATCCGCAACATGCTCGCGGTCACCGGCGACCCGCCCGACGTCGGCGACTACCCCGGATCGGGCGGCGTCTACGAGATCGACGCGATCGGGCTGACGCACCTGGTCTCCCACCTGAACCAGGGCGAGAACTTCAACGGCAAGGCGATCGACGCGCCGACCTCGTTCTTCGCCGGCGTCGCGTTGAACCCGAACGCCGACGACCCGGAGCTCGAGCTCGACCGCTTCCGGCGCAAAGTCGACGCGGGCGCCCGGTTCGCGATGACGCAGATCGTCTACGACCTCGAGCAGCTCGACCGGTTCCTCGACCGCTTCGGCGGCCCCTCACCGGTGCCGGTGATCGTCGGGATCTTCCCGCTGACCAGCTACCGGCTGGCGCTGCGCCTGCACAACGAGGTGCCGGGGATCGTCGTTCCCGAGGACCTCCAGGAGCGGCTGCGCGACGCGGGCCCGCGCGAGACCGAGGTCGGCTTCGCGCACGCGCGCGAGCTGCTCGCCGCCGCCCGCCACCGAGCGGCCGGCGTCTACGTGGTCGCGCCGTACAAGAAACCGCTCTCGGTGTTGGAGCTGATCGCGGGCTAAACGCCGGCGGCCCGCAGGCGGGCCGCCGGGGCTGAAGCGAAGGCCACGCCTTCGCACACGAGTGACGTGCGCATCGTAGACGTCAGTCGGCGGAGGGCGCGGGACTCGAACCCGAACTGGCCTCTTCGTAGCGCTGAGACCGCGCCGAAACAGTCTCGAGTTCGTCACAGTTGCGCCCGGCGATCGTCGCTATCCCAGTGCCCAGAGCGCGAGGGACGCAGGGATCACAGCGAACTGGTCACCGAGCTCGAATGAGTCGATCGAGGCGACGATGCCGGTGCGGCTCGGAAAGGCTCTGCGCATCGTCTGCGTCGCCGCTAACGACACGTTCCGTTGGAACTTGACCTCGACGAGCTCGGCGTCGCGCCGCTGTCGGCAGACGAAGTCGATCTCGCGCGGCGCGCTCGTCTCGTAGACGTGGAGCTCATCTGGAGCGGTGAAGCCGTCAGCTTGACGTTCGACGGATTCGTAGCGCCGGTAGAGGGCCAGCGCGAGCACGTTCTCGACGGTCGCAGCTCGGTCGAGGTCGAGGCCGGGCGTGTGATCGAGTACCACCGTCTGCAGCAGCGGATCGCCGAAGTAGAGCTTCTTGTCGCGGCTGAGGTCGTTCGTGCCCGAACCGGTCTTCCAGAAGTAGAGCGTCATCAGTTCGTAGCACAGGCCCAGGAACTCGACGTATGAGCGGACCGAGCGAGCATCGGGAGGCACCTTGCGGCCACCGAGCGCCATGTCCAGCTCGCGGGCGACGGTCGGCCAGCTCGTCTTCGAGCCGAGCGAGCGAATCACCCGCTCCAGCAGCGCACGCAACGCAGGCTCGCTTGCGCCCCGCTTCCGTACTTCGCGGCTCACGGAATCCCAGATGACGCGTTTCACCTCACGCGAAGGGTCGCGCGCCCCTTCCGCTGCCTCGACGATCGCGGCGGGAAGACCGCCGAACACGAGGTAACGCTCGAGGATGTCATTGAAGACTGGCACGAACGCTCGGTGACGCTCGAGCAGCGTCCGTTCTTCGGCTCCCAGCATCTCGGCGATGGTCGACTCAGGCGATGGCGGGATGCGCGAGTCGACGGCGCGGGCGAACGACGCAAACGACTGCGGCAAGAGGAGATGGTCGAGTCCTGTTCGTCGGCGTCCCGGCAACGCTTCGAGCTCCTGCTCGGCGAGGTCGACCGCCGAGGAGCCCGTGCAGACGACGGTGTCGCGACGGGTGACGCCCGCGTCCCAGACCGCCTTGACGGCGCGCGCCCATTTCGGAACCGTCGTGACCTCGTCGAGCATGAGCACGCACGATTCGTCCCCGGTAGCTGCGAGCTGCTTCGCCCGGACGACAGACGCCGCGACCTCTTGGATCGGCTGATCCTCGAGCAGGTCGAGATTCAGGTAGGCGACCCGACGCGGGTCGGTGCCGTTGTCGAGCAGACGGCGAACGAGCAGCTTCAAGCCTGTCGACTTTCCGACCTGCCGAGGGCCCCGGACTACGTGGGTCGAACGGTCACCGACCTCCAGCCCCTCCACGAAGCCGGGGGCGGGCAGCACCACTTCCGAGCGCGCGAGCGCCTGGAGATGCGGATCCGTCTCTCGCCAGTGAGAATCGGTCCACCACGGGTTGAGCAAGCCGATCATCTCGTCGTTCAGGGCCACGATTCGTGATCGTAGCACGACGATGTATAAAAGTACCCCTCTTATCTACATATTCATGGAAATAAAGCCCATCAGCGACTGACCCTACCGCCCGTCGCTCGTCGCGTCCTCAGCCCGACGAGACCTCGTAGACCCGACCCTCGAGGGTGACGATGTACAGCTCGCCCGAGGTGCCCTCGCCGATGGAGACGAGCAACTGCCAGGGGGACTCAGCCGCTCCGCACGCCGGGCCCGGGCCACCCCGCCGGCGATCCGCGCGCTCCAGACGCCGCCGCAGAGATCGCCGTAGAGGTACCGGCCCGCGAGGCTCGGGAGGTCGGCGCCCCGGTACACGTAGCCGCCGACGACCGCGTAGCAGCGCTTCCCTTCGTGTGCGTACTCGAGCAGCGGCGAGAGCACGCGCCCGGGCAGGCCGGCCGGTGCCGGTGCGGTGGAAACCGAGCCCTCCCAGCCGGGCCAGCCGAAGTTGGCGGTTCCGCGGAACCGCTTCGGCAGCCGGCCCACCACCTCGCGGTGGGTCTCGCCGACGTCCCCGATGTAGAGGTCGCCGGTGCGGCGGTCGAACGACATCCGCCGGGGGTTGCGGAGACCGAGAGGGCGGCGACGCCGTGGACCGACCGGAACCTCGTCACGTAGATGTCGCCGTCGCGGCCCACGTAGTTGACGAAGAGCTCGCCGGTGCGGCGGAAGTCGGGATGGAAGGCCACCGAGAACAGCCCCCGCAGCTCGCCGCGGGCCACCTGGCCGCGCAGGTCGAGGAACGGCCTCGGCTGCGTCCGGCCACGGTCGACGACCATGATCCGGCCGCTCTTCTGGACGACGTACAACCGGCCGGGCAGGCCCGACGGAGCGGGCGCGACGAAGACCGCCCCGGGCAGGCCACTCGCCATCTGACGCAGGACGAACGGGGAGCGCGCGACCGGCATCGCCTCCGCTCCGTCCGAGCCCGAGGCGACCAGGCCGAGCAGCACGATCGTCACCACGCAGATCCACCGCCGCCGCCTCAGCGTCAGCACCTGCTCAGCCGCCAGTGCCGCCGACCCGGGAGGCGAACACGGTCAGCTGCACCCGGCCGTCGCTGTCGATCGCCGGGCCGCCGGAGTTGCCGTAACGCACGACGCCGGATACGCCGCCCAGGACGCGCAGACGCCGTCTCTTGGCCAACCTACTCCGACTCGCGAAGAAGCAGACGGCAGCGGCGGAGAAGCTCCGAAAGTGTCGCCGGCCGCAGAGTTCCCAGCCTGCGGGTCACGCGCTCGTGTGACAGCGTCCGAAGCTGCTCGGGCATCGCGAAGCTGCGCTCCCGAAGTCCGCCCTCCGGGGGCGCAACCGCGAGGTGCAGGGCGTTGGAGAAGTCCGTCCGGGTGAACGGGATAACGAGCGAGATGCCGAGTCTGGAGCGATTGAGCTGGTCGACCGAGACGATCGCGAACGGTCGGGGCTTTGCCTGCTCGGATCCACGCGTCGGATCGGGATCCGCCCAGACGACGTCCCCTTGTCGGACCTCCGGGCTCAATAGTCGGGTAGCGACGTCTCGAATGCCTCAAGCTCACGGAGATCTGCGCGATACGCCCTGATCGCCTCCGGGTCGTCGCACAGGCGTTCCCAGTCTGAGAAGGCGTCTGCGAGCAGGGCACGGTCGTCGGCCTCCTCCACGAGGGCGGCGACCACGTCACTTGCCGGCTCACCTCGCCGGCGAGCGATCTCGTTCAGCCGGTCGCGGGTGTCGGCCGCGACCCGAATGGTCGTCGTCTTCATGTAGACGAATAGTCTACACCAGCGTGGAGATCAGGGGGCGCATTCGCCGGTCGAGACCGGGGCGTATGCCTTGTCGAGCAGCTTCCGGACGACGCTCGCCGGGATCCCGTAGCCGCCGGTGCCGCCGACCCGTGAGGCGAACACGGTCAGCTGCACACGACCATCGCTGTCGATCGCCGGGCCGCCGGAGTTGCCGTGGCGGACGACGCCAGCGAGGCTCGTGATCGTGCGCTCGACGGGGCTGTGGCCGTACGCGTCCTCGGCGAGCACCTTCTCGGTCGCGCCGACGCGGCCCGGCTCGACGTCGAGCGGGCCGTTCAGCGGATAGCCGACGATCCCGACGGGGCGCTTCTCCTCGGGGTCGGCGAGTTTGAGCGGCCTGGCGGAGAGCCCCTGGACGCGGAGGATCGCGACGTCGTTCTTCGGGTCGAAGCCGATCACACTGGCGGCGAGCCGCTGCTCGGTGCCCGGCGGGACGACCGACGTCGAGCGCTCGCCGGCAACGACGTGCGCGGCCGTGACGACGAGGTCGGGAGCGACCACCCAGCCGCTCCCGGAGATGCCCAGGCCGCAGGCGGAGCCGAGGACGCGGACGACGCTCGCGGTCGCCGCCCGCACGGCCCGGTCGCCCGCGATGGGGCCGTCGAGCGGCCCGGCCGGGATCTCCGGGCCGGCGATCGACGGGAACGGGTCGACCCGGGCGAGTGCGTGCAGGATCTCGTCGGAGGGGACGATCGAGTTCAGGCGGCCGATCAGCGCCGAGCGCTGGACGTCGCGCCTCAGCGTGGGCTGGCCGGGGAGCAGCAGGGCGGTTGCGCCGAACACCCAGACGAGGGCGAGGCCGGCCGCGGCGCCGAGCACGAGCCCGCCGGCGCTGTCGAGCGCCCGCAGCGGCGGGAAGCGCAGCCCGGAGCGGAACAGCGAACCGACCATCGAGCCGACCGCTTCCAGCACGGCCGCCCCGATGACCGCGCCGGCCAGCCCGACGAGCGGCGCGTACGGCGAGTGCGAGCCGCCAGGCAGGACGACCTTCGCCAGCCGCGCTCCGACCATGGCGCCGGCGACGATCCCGGTGATCGCGAGCAGGCCGGCGACGAGCCCCTTGCGCAACCCGACCAGGCCGGCGACGGCGACGATCGCGAGCAGGATCCAGTCCAGCCTGGTCACGTGTCTGGGTTAGACGACGGCCCCATCGACTCCTCCGCGCAACCGCAGTGACAGGCTTAAACCTGTCACTGCCCTCGTACCCTCGCTGCGGCCCTGCCTGCGCAGCGGACTTGTACGGACACTGTGTGTACACTGATTCCATGGCCGACAGCAAGCAGCGCTGGGACTTCCGCGTCGAGCCCGGGACCGATCGTCTCGTACGACAGGCGGCGGCGTCCTCGCACCGCACGCTCACGGAGTTCGTGGTCGAGGCAGCGACCCTGGAGGCCGAGCGCCTGCTGGCGGATCGATCGGCGTTCGCACTGGCGCCGGAGCAGTGGGAGCTGTTCGTCGAGCTGCTCGACCGCCCGCCACGCAAGAACCCCGGACTCGAGAAGCTGTTCTCGAGCCCGAGCGTCTTCAGCGACGCGTAGTCGGTGCCGTACCGGCCGCCGGAGCCGCTCGACAGGAGCCACCGCCTCGACGAGTTCTCCTGCGGCGAGCCGGCCCTGGACGACTGGCTGGCGCGGCATGCACGCGACGCTCACGCCTCGGGCTCTGCTCGCGTGTTCGTCACGACGTCCGGAGACGGGACGACGGTGGTCGGCTACTACGCGCTGGCGGCTGCTCAGGTCGCGCCGGAGGACGCAACGGAGCGAGCGCTCAGAGGCCAGCCACGGGCGAGGCCCATACCGGCCGTCCTGCTTGCCCGGCTCGCCGTGCATCGGGAGCACCAGCGTGCCGGACTCGGCCGATCTCTGCTCCAGGACGCCATGCTTCGCTGTCTCGAGGCAGCCGAGTCGATCGGCGCCCGCGTCTTGCTGGTGCACGCGAAGCACGAAGCGGCGAAGGCCTGGTACCTGCAGTACGGCTTCGAGGAGTCGCCGACCGACCCGCTTCACCTACTCATGCTGCTCAAGGATCTGCGCGCGTTCGTGCAGAAGCGCAGCGGCTGAGCGGTCGGGTCAGAACAGCCGTGGATTCTTCCGCGCCAGGCTCGCCTCGCGGCGGGTCTGCCGGACGTCCTCGGCGAACTTGTCGTCGACCCGAGGCGCGCTCACGAGAAGCTCACGGAATCGAGCAGCAGACAGCAACCTCGGTTTCGGACGGTCAGTCGGTGCCACCCCATCAGATTGCCAGACGATCGGCGTCTTCTTTCGAGCAGGGACAGGCTTGAGCCTGTCCCTGCGTTGCGCCGGAACCACCCGAACGGCAGGCGTCCGTCGGCGTGCTGGAGGCGCCCGGCTTATGATCGGCCTCCGCGATGGCGCTGCTCGAGCTCGAAAACGTCGAGGCCCGCTACGGTCCCATTCGCGCGTTGCACGGGGTCTCGATCACGGTGGAGGAGGGCCAGGCGGTCTCGCTGCTCGGCGCGAACGGGGCCGGCAAGACGACCACGCTGCGCTCGATCTCGGGCACCGTCCGGACGACGGGCGAGATCGCGTTCGCCTCGAAGCGGATCGCCGGCCGCGCGCCCGAGTCGATCGCCCGGCTCGGGATCGCCCACGTCCCGGAGGGCCGCGGCATCTACGCCGAGCTGACCGTGTGGGAGAACGTCCTGCTCGGCGGGTCGATCCGGCGCCAGCGGCGCGCGGTCAAGCGCGACGCCGAGGCGGCGCTCGGGCACTTCCCGCGCATCGCCAGCCGCCGCAAGCAGCAGGCCGGCACGCTCTCGGGCGGCGAGCAGCAGATGCTCGCGCTCGCCCGCGCGCTGGTGGCGCGGCCGCGCCTGCTGATGCTCGACGAGCCGTCGCTCGGGCTCGCGCCGACCGCGGTGCAGGAGTTCTACCGGGTCGTCCGCCTGCTCAACCAGCAGGAGGGGCTGACGGTGCTCCTCGTCGAGCAGAACGCGCGCATCGCCCTCGCCTCGACCCAGCAGGCCTACGTGCTCGAGGTCGGCCGCGTGGCGATGAGCGGCTCCAGCGAGGACCTGTCCCGCGACGAGGGCGTCCGCGCCTCCTACCTGGGCTACTGAGTGAGCGGGTGAGCGAGTTCTTCCAGTACGTGGTGGTCGGGCTCGCGAACGGTGGCGTCTACGCCACGCTCGCGCTGGCGCTCGTCCTGATCCACCGCGCCACCGGGATCGTCAACTTCGCGCAGGGCGAGATGGGCATGTTCTGCACCTTCATCGCCTGGTCGCTGATCACGCACCACGGGCTCCCGTACTGGCCCGCGTTCTTCCTGACCCTCCTGATCGCGTTCGCGGGCGGCGCCGCCACGTACAAGGTCGTGATCCAGCCGCTCTCGCGGACCGGGGAGCTGACGGTGGTGATGGCGACGATCGCGCTGCTGATCATCCTCAACGGGCTGGCGGGCTGGATCTGGTCGCCGGAGGTGAAGTTCCTGCGCAGCCCGTCGCCGTTCGCGCCGGGCGACCACTTCGAGGTCGGCGGCGTGATCGTCAACAAGCAGGACCTGACCGTGATCGTGATCTCGCTGATCTGCGTCGCGCTCGTGTTTCTCTTCTTCCGCTTCACCCGCCTCGGGCTCCAGATGCGCGCCTCTGCGGTCGGTCCGGCGACGAGCCGGCTGCTCGGCATCCGCGTGGCGATGATGCTGAGCATCGGCTGGGGGCTCGCCGCGGTGCTGAGCGCGGTCTCGGGGATGCTGGCCGCCAGCCAGCTCGAGCTCGATCCGAACTTCATGTTGATCGTGCTCACGTACGCCTTCGCCGCAGCCGTGCTCGGCGGCATCGACAGCCCGATCGGCTCGGTGGTCGGCGCCTTCATCATCGGCATCGGGATCAGCCTGCTCAGCGGGTACGCGTCGTCGTTCCTCGGCACGGAGCTGCAGCTGCCGCTCGCGCTCGCGGTGCTGATGCTCGTCCTGATCGTGCGGCCGGCCGGCCTCTTCGGCCAGGTCGTGGTGAGGCGCGTGTGAGCCCGTTCGGGGCGAACCGCATCCTCTGGCGAGTCCTCGCGCTGGCCGCCGTGCCGCTGCTCGTCGTCTTCCTGCCGAAGGCGTTCAACGACTACTTCAACTACCGGCTCGCGTTCGTGGGCATCTACTTCATCGCGATCGTCGGGCTGAACGTCCTCACCGGCTACAACGGCCAGATCTCGCTCGGCCACGGCGCGTTCATGGCGATCGGCGCGTACACGACCGCGATCCTGAACGTCAACTACGGCGTCGGCATCTACTGGACGATCCCGGTCGCCGGGATCCTCACCGGTGCGTTCGGCTTCCTGTTCGGGCTGCCGGCGCTGCGGCTCTCCGGGGTCTACCTCGCGCTCGCGACCTTCAGCCTGGCGACCTCGATCCCGCTCGTCGCCAAGCGCTTCGAGGGCTTCACCGGCGGCGGCCAGGGCAAGACGATCGCGCTGCCCTCGTCGCCGATCGGCGGCCTCTCGACCAACGAGTGGCTCTCGTACCTGACCTGGGCGATCGCCGGGCTGATGTTCGGGGTCGCGTGGCTGGTGCTGCGCGGGCAGCTCGGCCGCGCCTTCCGCGCCGTGCGCGACGCCCCGATCGCCGCCGTCTCCTCGGGCGTGAGCCTGGCCCGGTACAAGACGCTCGCGTTCGGGATCGCTGCGGCCTACGCCGGGGTTGCCGGCGCGCTGCTCGCGATCGCGATCGCCTTCGTCAACCCCGACACCTTCCCGGTCTCGCTCTCGATCCTGCTGCTCACCGGCGCCGTGGTCGGCGGGCTCGGCTCGCTGGAGGGGATGCTGTTCGGCGCGGTGTTCATCCAGTTCGCGCCCAGCTGGGCCGAGCACCTCTCCGAGCACCTGCACTACAACGAGGCGACGGTGCAGTCGACCGTGTTCTACGGGCTGATCCTGCTGGCCGTGCTCTTCCTGATGCCGGGCGGCGCAGCGGGCCTCATCCACCAACTCGGGAACGGGTTGAAACGTCTAAGGAAGTGGCGGTACAGTCGCGCCGACTCACGCGCGACAGCGTGACTTCGAGAAGGAGCGGAGATGAGAAGACTGGTGGTCGCCCTCGGCGTCGTCGCGATCGGAGCGGCAGTCGCGCTCCCGGGGGCCATGGGCGGGAGCACGGCGACACCGGGCGTCACGGCGAAGATCGTCTCGATCGGCGGGACGTTCCCGTTCAGCGGGCCGGCGTCGAGCTACGCGCCGATCCCGGTGGGGATGCAGGCGTACTTCAGCTACGTGAACGCGAAGAAGACGAACGGCAAGCGCGGGGTCTTCGGCCGCCAGATCAAGTTCAACGCGGTGGACGACGGCTACAACCCGGCGCTCACCGTGCAGAAGACGAAGCAGCTGGTCGAGCAGGACCACGTGTTCGCGCTCGTCGGCGGGCTCGGCACCGAGCCGCAGGAGGCGGTCACCGCGTACGCCAACCAGCAGAAGGTGCCGCAGATCTACGTCTCCACCGGCGCGACCGAGTGGGGCGCGCGTGACAAGCACGAGGAGCATCCGTGGACGGTCGGCTGGCAGCCCGACTACCAGGCCGAGGCGGCGATCTACGGCCGCTACATCGCGAAGAACCTGCCGAACGCGAAGATCGGGATCATCTACCAGAACGACAGCTACGGCCGCGACTACATCAACGGGCTCGAGGCCGGGCTCGGCTCGCACAAGAGCCAGATCGCCAGCCAGCAGGGCTTCGAGGTCACCGATACGTCGGTCACCAACCAGGTGATCGCCCTGCGCCGCGCAGGCGTCGACACGCTGATGATCTTCGGGACGCCGACGCCGACGATCCGCACCTACGCGACGATGGCGGCGGTCGGCTGGAAGCCGCAGAACATCTTCCTGAACTCCGTCTCCGCCACCGACACGTTCATGGGGATCGCGGTCGCGCGGGCCGGCGCGGCCGAGGTGAACGGCTCGATCAGCACCTACTACACCAAGGACCCGGCCAATCCGTCGTGGGCCAACGACGCCGGCATGAAGCTCTACAAGTCGATCATGGCCAAGTACGCGCCGGCCAACGCGAAGGTCACCGACGGGCTCTACATCTACGGCATGGCGAAGGCGTACACCTTCGTGCAGGCGCTGAAGGCGGCCGGGCCGAACCCGACCCGCGCCGGACTGATGAAGGCCGTGCTGAACATGAACGACAAGTCGAACCCGTTCCTGCTGCCGGGCGTCGTCACCAAGACGGGGAAGACCGACTTCTTCCCGATCTCGCAGCAGCAGCTGATCAGGTTCAACAACGGCACCTGGTCCCCGATGGGCCAGCTGACCGACACCCGGCCGAGGGGCTAGCTCGTTGCTCGTGGGGGCGGGCTCGGTCGCCCGCCCCCGACCTTCATGCCCGACCTCGACCAGCTTCGATCCGCCATGCCGTTCGCGGCGTTCCTCGGGCTTGACGTCGTGTCGGCGTCGCCCGAGGAGGTGCGGGCGCGGCTCGACTGGGCCGAGGAGCTCTGCACCGCCGGCGGGTTCCTCCACGGCGGCGCGCTGATGGGGCTCGCCGACTCGGCCGGCGGCCTCTGCGCGTACCTCAACCTGCCCGGCGGGGCGACCGGGACGGCGACGATCGAGTCGAAGACGAACTTCTTCGCGCCGGTTCGGGAGGGCTGGGTCGAGGCCGTGTCGCGCCCGCTCCATGCCGGCAAGACGACGATCGTCGTCGACACGGATCTCCTGGACGCCGCCGGTCGCCGGGTCGCGCGCGTCACCCAGACGCAGGCGATCTTGCGATAGCGTTGCGCAGCGTGAGAGGCACGATCGTCGCAGTGGTCTCGGCGGTCCTGGCGCTCGGCGCCTGGCTCGGCCCGGCCTCGGCCGCGACACCGCAGCGGCTGAGCAACATCCAGTGGGCGGGCTACCAGAGGGCGTACGCCTCCTTCTCGCGACAGACGCCCAAGTCGGTCGCGCGGTTCCGCTCCTGCCTGTCCAGCACGACGGGCTCGCGAGATGCCCGGGCGATGCAGCGCTGCTTCGGGAACACGGCCGACCTCGAGCTGACGCAGACGCTGAACCTCTCCTCGACGCTCCAGCGGTTCCAGAAGAAGACGGCGGGCGCGTGCGACGCGTCGCTGAGCAAGTACCAGGGGCAGCTGTTCTTCTGGCGCTCGACGATCACGGGGGTCAAGCGCGCCGTGCACTCGAACGTCGCAAACGTCGCGACGATCGAGGGGAACGCGACCCACGCGCGGCAGATCTACCCGCTGCTGACCTCGGCGGCGAAGGGGTTCGCAGCCGCCTGCAAGCCGCTCGCTCGAGCCTGACCCCTCCGCGTCGAGGGTCAGGCTTCAGCCTGACCCTCCCGGACGAACGCCAGCGCTGTGTTCGCGAGCAGCGGCACGCCCCGCTCGAAGCGGGCGGCGTGGGTGTCCTCGGCCGAGAGCTCGCCGCGGATGTACCGGCCGTAGATCGCCTCGCAGAAGACGGCGGCCTTCCAGAGCGCGAGCGCCTTGAACCAGGCGAGCGGCTCGACGTCGCGGCCGCTGCGCTCGACGTAGCGCTCGGCCAGCTCCCGCCGGGTCGGGAAGCCCGGCGACGCGGTGACCGGCGAGGTGCCGAGCGGGTTCTGCTCGCCGCCCGGCTCGCTGTAGGTGGCGAGTAGGTAGCCGACGTCGGCGCGCGGATCGCCGACCGCGCCCATCTCCCAGTCGAGCACCGCGCGGATGCGGGTCGGGTCGTCGGCGGCGAGGATCATGTTCCCGAGCCGGTAGTCGCCGTGGACGACGGCGAGCGGCGCGGGCTCGGGCAGGTTGGCGGCCAGCCACCGCCCGACCTCGACCACGTCGGGCAGCTCGCGCGTACGGTTGACGTCCCAGAGCTGCGTGAACCGGCGCACCTGCCGCTCGAGGTAGCTGCCCTCGCGCACGAAGTCGGCGACGCCGGGCGAGCGAACGTCGACGGCGTGGATCTCGACCAGCGTATCCACGAGGTCGAGCCCGAGCGCGCGGCGGGCGGACTCGGCCTCGAGGCCAGGCGGCAGCTCGCTCGTGGCGATCGGCCCCGCGAGGAACTCCATCACGTAGAAGGGGACGCCGAGCACGCGCTCGTCGTCGCAGACGGCGCGGATCGTCGGCAGCCGGATCCCGTGCGGCGCGAGCGCGAGCTGCAGCCGCGCCTCGCGGACCATGTCGTGGGCCGAGGGCGGGAGCGGCGGCCGCGGCGGGCGGCGGAGGACGAAGCGGTCGCCGCCGCGCTCGAGCAGGAAGGAGAAGTTCGAGCCGCCGCCCTCGCCGATCCGGCTCGCAGTGACCGGCCCGGAGCCGAGCCCGTGCTCGTCGAGGAAGGCCTCGACCGCGTCGAGAACGAGGAGCGGCGCCTGCTCCTCGGTCACCACGCCGACTGGCCGCCGTCGACGACGACCACCTGGCCGGTGACGTAGTCGGACGCCGGCGAGGCGAGGAAGACGACCGCGCCCTTCAGGTCGTCCGGGCCGCCGAAGCGCCGGAGCGGGATGTGCTCCAGGTAGGCGTCGGGCCGGGCGTCGAGCAGCACCTTGTTCATGTCGGAGGGAAACCAGCCGGGCGCGATCGCGTTGACGTTGATCCCGTGCCGCGCCCACTTGGTCGCGAGGTCGCGGGTGAACCCGACGACGCCGGCTTTCGACGCGTTGTAGGCGACGGCGTTCATCAGCTCCGGCGGCGCGCCGCCGAACGCCGCCACCGACGCGATGTTCACGATCTTGCCGCCTCCCTCCTCGATCATCGCCCGGCCGGCCGCCTGGGCGAAGAGGAAGACGCCGGTGAGGTTGACGTCGATCACCTTCTGCCAGCCCTCGAGCGGGTGGTCCTCGGCCGAGGCGCCCCAGGAGGTGCCCGCGTTGTTGACCAGGATGTCGATGCGGTCGAACTCGACGCGCGTCTGGTAGACGACGGCGTTCACGTCGTCGGGATCGCGGACATCGCAGGCGAAGGCGAGCGCGCGCACGCCGAGCGCCTCGAGCTCGGCCGCCGCGTCCTCGCAGCGCTCGACCTTGCGCGCGCAGAGGACGACGTTCGCGCCGGCCTCGGCCAGGCCGGTCGCCATCTGCCGACCGATGCCGCTGCCGCCGCCGGTGACGATCGCCGTTCGGCCGGAGAGGTCGAAGAGCTCGCTCGGCTTCACAGCAGCAACTCTGCCACTGTGCGCAGGGTCGCGGGGTCGTACGCCTGGATGAGCAGGGTCGCGACCGGCGATTCCTTCCACGCCTCCAGCCGGTCGGCGATCCGCTCCCGCGAGCCGACGAGGGCGACCTCGTCCACCAGCGCGTCCGGGACGGCGGCGATCGCCTCCATCCTCTTGCCGCCGAGGTAGAGCTCCTGGATCTCGGCGGCCTCGCGTTCGTAGCCGTAGCGGGCGGCGAGGGCGTTGTAGTAGTTCTGCCCCTTGGCGCCCATGCCGCCGACGTAGAGCGCGAGGTGCGGCTTGACGAAGTCGCGGGCGGCCTGGAGGTCGTCCGAGATCGCGACCGGGACGCCGAAGGCGGCGACGTCGAAGCCCGGCCTGGCGGCGGCGAGCGGCTCGGCGAAGACGGTGGCGAGCTTCTCCGGCGAGACCCAGACCGGCAGCCAGCCGTCGGCGATCTCGGCCGCGAGGGCGACGTTCCTGGGGCCGATCGCGGCGAGGTAGATCGGGATCTCCGCGCGCTCGGGCCGCAGCATCAGCTTCAGCGGCTTGCCGAGGCCGGTGGCGTCGGCGCCCCTGTACGGGACGGCGTAGTGGGCGCCGTCGTGCTCGACGAGCTCGCGGCGGATCGCGGCGCGGACGATCTCGACGTACTCGCGCGTGCGGCCGAGCGGCTTGCCGAACGGCTGCCCGTGCCAGCCCTCGACCACCTGGGGGCCCGACGTGCCGAGCCCGAGCAGGACACGGCCGCCCGACATCAGGTCGAGCGTCGCCGCGGTCATCGCCGTCATCGCGGGCGTGCGCGCGGGGATCTGCATGATCCCGGCGCCGAGCTTCAGGGTCGTCGTCTGCGCGCCGAGCCAGGCGAGCACGGTGACCGCGTCGGTTCCCCAGGCCTCGGCGGCCCACGCCGAGTCGTAGCCGAGCCGTTCCGCTTCCCGGGCCAGCTCGATCAGCTCGGTCGGGTTCGTGCCCGGCGGCGCGTAGCCCATGGCGAATCCGAGGCGCATTCCGTGCGATGCTAGTCCGCATGCGCGAGCGGTACCGGGCCTTCATGGAGCAGCACGTCTATCCGGCCGAGCCGGCTCTGGCTCGGGAGGACGACGCTGCCGACGAGCTGATGCGCGGGCTGCGCTCGCGGGCGAAGGCCGAGGGCCTGTGGGCGCCGCACCTTCCGCCCGAGGCCGGCGGCACCGGCCGCGGGTTCCTCGCGTACGCGGATCTGAACGAGGAGATCGGCCGTTCGGTCTGGGCGCAGCTCGTCTTCAACTGCCAGGCGCCGGACGCGGGCAACGGCGAGATCCTGTTCATGTTCGGCACCGACGAGCAGAAGGAGCGATTCCTGCGGCCGCTGGTCGAGGGCGAGACGCGGTCGTTCTTCTCGATGACCGAGCCCGAGGTCTCGGGCGCCGACCCGACCGGGCTGCGGACGACGGCGGTGCTGGACGGCGACGAGTGGGTGATCGACGGGCACAAGTGGTTCTCGTCGGGTGCCGAGGGCGCGGGGTTCGCGATCGTGATGGCGGTCACCGATCCGGACGCCGAGCCGCACCGGCGGATGTCGCAGATCCTGGTTCCGGCCGACGCGACCGGGGTGCGGATCGAGCCGGTGCCCGTGTCGGGCCACCGCGGGCGCGGCTGGTCGACGCACTGCGAGGTGTGGTACTCCGGGGTGCGGGTGCCCGCCGCGAACCTGCTCGGCGAGCGCGGCGACGGCTTCCGGATCGCGCAGAAGCGGCTCGGGCCCGGCCGGATCCACCACGTGATGCGCTGGCTCGGCCAGATGCAGCGGGCGTTCGAGCTCATGTGCTCGTACGCGCTCGAGCGCGAGGCGTTCGGCGGGCGGCTCGCCGACAAGCAGACCGTCCAGGGCTGGATCGCCGACTCGGCCGCCGAGATCCAGGCCTGCCGGCTCCTGACCCTCGACGCGGCGAGGAAGATCGACGCCGGCGACGAGGCGCGTGTCGAGATCTCGCTGATCAAGTTCTACGCCGCGCGGGTGCTGAACGAGGTGATCGACCGGGCGGTCCAGGTCCACGGCGCCCTCGGCCTCACCGACCGGACGCCGCTCGCAACCATGCTGGCAATAGCGCGAGCAGGCCGGATCTACGACGGCCCGGACGAGGTGCACCGGATGGTCGTCAGCCGGCGAATCCTGAAGACCTTCGAAGCCGGCGGCACCTGGCAATTCTCGTAGGCCAAGCCTCCGAAGTTCCGACCGCTCCGGTCTCCGAGAGCCGAAAGCCCTTGTAACACAGTGTCACTAGGGCGGCCTTCGGCTCTCGGAGTCGAGCCCCCAGTTCGGGATCGGCCGGACTCCGAGCTCCGCCAGCCGCGCGAGGCCGTCGTCGGTTCCCTTCAGCGGCGTGCAGAAGATCCGGAGGAGGTCGGAGACGGTGAGCCGGGGACGCATGTTCCGCGCCTCGTGCACGAGCTCGCGAATGCGCTGGTAGCTCGGCCTCGTCAGCCCCAGCCGCTCGGCCTCGGCGCCGACGCGCCGGTAGGTCTCGGCGATCGGCCGGCTGCGGTCGTCGAAGCGGACGATCGCCTCGATCAACTGATGCGAGATCCGAGGCGCCATGGTGACCACGCCGGAATCGTGGCCGCCGAACTGCGACGCGGGTGTGGCAACTCCGCGCCGAAGCTGCAAGTAACACTGTGTTACAAGGTCAGCTTCGGGTCGCCACGGGCGCGTGAGCCTCGCCGGGGAGCGGGCGCGCGAGCTTCTTGCCCGGGTTGAGGAGGTTCTTCGGGTCGAAGAGGCGCTTGATCTCCGCGTGGAGGTCGAGCGCGCGGTCGCCCCACTGACGGGCGAGCTGGCCGCGCTTCAGCAGGCCGAGCCCGTGCTCGCCCGAGACCGAGCCGCCCAGCCGCACGGCGACGTCGAAGAGATCCTCGACCGCGAGCACGGCCCGCTCGAGCTCGGCCGGATCGTCCGGCGCGACCAGGAACGCCGAGTGGAGGTTCCCGTCGCCGGCGTGGCCGAACGAGAGGCCGACGAGGTCGTGCCGCCGGCCGATCGCGAGCGTCTCGTCCATCGCCTCCTCGACCCGGTCGAGCGGGACGACGATGTCCTCGGCGACCACCCCGCCGCGCCGGGCCAGCACCGCGAACGCGAGGCCCGAACGCCAGCGCCAGAACGCGTCGACGCCCTCGCGCTCGTCCGGCGCGTAGACGCCGACGGCGTCCTCGCCGGCCGCCTCCACGAGCTCGGCGCGGACGCGTTCCGCCTCCGAACGCGACCCGTCTGCCTCGGCGAGCAGCACGAAGCCTGCGCCCTCGGGCACGCCGCCCGGAAACGATGCGGCCCCGCAGGCGAGCGTCTCCGCGTCGAGCACGTCCAGCGCCGCCGCGACGATCCCGCTCCCGACCACACGCAGCAGCGCCGCGCAGCCCTCGGCCGTCCCGCGGTGGAAGACCGCGACCGGCAGCACGCTCTCCGGCGCGGGAAGGAGCTTCAGCCACGCGGCGGTGACGATCCCGAGCGTGCCCTCCGACCCGACCAGCAGCCGTTTCAGGTCGTAGCCGGCGACGTCCTTGCGGATGGGGCCGCCGACGGAGACGAGCTCGCCCGGCGGCAGCGCAGCCTCGAGGCCTGTCACCCAGTCGCCGACGACGCCGTACTTGAACGCGTGCGGCCCGCCCGCGTTCGTGGCGATGTTGCCGCCGATCTGCGACTGCTCGGGTGCGCCCGGGTCGGGGGCGAACATCAGGCCGCTCTCGCGGACGAGCTGCTTCAGGCGCCCGGTCGGGACGCCCGCCTCCACCTCGATGCGCCACAGCTCCGGCTCGAACGAACGCACGCGGTCGAGCCGGTCGAGGGCCAGGACGACGCCGCCGTCGGGAACTGCACCCGCCGCCGCGCCGGTCCCGCCGCCGCGGGGCACGACCGGCACGTCGCGCCCGTAGCACCACGCGAGCACGGCGGCGACCTCCTCGGCGGTGCGGGGAAGCACGACCGCGTCGGCGCGACCCGGGGCGCGGGTGAAGTCGGTCAGGTACTCCGCGGGCAGACCGTCGAGCACGGCCTCGCCGAACTCGCGCCGGAGGTCGGCGATCACGCGAGGAGCTCCACGATCCGGGCCTCGACTTCCTCGCCCGCGTCCTCCTGGACGAAGTGGCCGGCGTTCTCGACCAGCTCGGCCGGCAGCGCGCCCGGGATCAGCCGCGAGATCGCATCCGCCACCTCCGGCCGGAAGATCGGGTCGGAGTCGCCGAACAGGACGAGCGCCGGCTTCTCCCAGGAGCGCAGCGCTTCGCGGATCGCGAGCAACGGCGCCGTGTTCGGATGATCCGGCTCGGTCGGAACCAGCTCGGGGAAGGCGAGCGCGCCGGCCTTGGCCTCGGGCACGGGGAACGGCGCGTCGTAGGCGGCGACCAGGTCGTCCGCGAGCCCGCGCACGGCCGCGCGGCGGATCAGCCGCCCCGCCTGGAAATCGCCCCCGGCCGTCCGCACGACCTCGCGGAAGCGAAGCCAGGAGTCGCTCGGCGCCCGGCCCCCGCCGACGCCGGTGTTGAGAATCACGAGTCGCGCTACCCGGTCCGGCTGCTCGACCGCGAGCCGCAACCCGATCGGTCCGCCCCAGTCCTGGACGACGAGCGTCAACCGGCGCAGGTCGAGCTCCTCGACCAGCCGGACGATCGACGCGCAGTGCCGGTCGAAGGTGTACCAGTCCACGTCGGTGGGCTTGTCGGAGCGGCCGAAGCCGAAGTAGTCGGGCGCGACCGCCCGCGCGACCGCGGACAGCCCCGGAACAAGCTTCCGGTACAGGAACGACCAGGTCGGCTCGCCGTGCAGGCAGAGGACCGGATCGCCCTCGCCCTCGTCGAGGTAGTGCATGCGCAGGCCGTCCTGGTCGACGTAGTGCGGCTCGTACGCGAAGCCGGGCAAGTCGGCGAAGCGCTCGTCGGGAGTCCGGAAGACGTCGGTCATCGCGGCCCCGGCACCCCGCGGAACTCGTAGACGAGCGGCTCCCGGCCGGGCTGGACGACCCAGGCCTGCCCGGTCTCGCCCGAGCGCGCCGCGGCCAGCGCGGCGGCGGCGACCGTCTCGGGGGAGATCAGCGGGATCCCCTGCCCGTCCACCCACTCGCGCAGCGCCGGCTCGACGATCGGCGTGTCTGCGAATCCCGGACAGAGCGCGTTGATCGTGATCCGGCGCTCGGCCAGCTGCGGCGCGACCGCGCGGACGAAGCCGACGACCGCGTGCTTGGTCAGCGTGTAGATCGGGTCGAGCGGCATCGCCACCAGCCCCGCGAGCGAGGCGGTCGCGACGATCGCCGAGCCCGGCTCCATCACCTGCGCCATCCGGCGCGTACCGAAGACGACCCCGTCGACGTTCGCACCGAGGGCACGCCGGTACTCGGCGTCGCCGAGGGCGCCGATCTCGTTCGAGCCGGTGGCGACGCCTGCGTTCAGGAACGCGAAGTCGACCGCCTCGACGCTCGTCCAGGCCGCGCTGTCGGCCACGTCGAACCCGGTCGCGAGGTCGAGCGACCGCACCTCGCACCCCTCGGCCTCGAGCAGCGACACGGCCGCGGCCCCGATCCCCGACGCCCCGCCGGTGACGAGCGCGCTACGGAACAAGCACGACCTTCCCGACGTGACGGCGGTCCTCGATCAGCGCGTGCGCCGCGGCTGCCTCGGCGAGGGGGAACTCGGCGCCGACGACCGGCCGGATCGCGCCGTCTGCCCAGAGCCCGACCAGCTCGTCGGCCGCCTCGCGCACGACCTCTGGGGCGAGCTGCATCAGCCTCCCCAGGTAGAAGCCGGCGACGCCGGCGTTGCGCCCTACGACCAGCGCCGGGTCGAGCTTCGCCCACAGGCCGCCGGCGTAGCCGATCGCGATCAGCGTGCCGAGCGGCGTCAGCGCCCTCAGCGACGCGGCGAAGACCTCGCCGCCGACCGGGTCGACGACGACGTCGGCGCGGACCGCGTCCCCGAACTCCTCGTACGAGTACGCCTCCTCGGCGCCGAGCTCGAGCGTGAACCGCCGCTTCTCCTCCGAGCCTGCCGTCGCGACCACCCTTGCGCCGAGCCGGCGTGCGAGCTGGATCGCGGCCGAGCCGACTCCGCCGGCACCCGCGTGCACGAGCACGGTCGACCCCGCCGAGATCCGCGCCTGCCGGCGCATCGGGATCCACGCGGTCAGGAAGGTCATCAGGAACGCGGCTCCCTCCGCGAACGAGGCGCCGTCCGGAAGCGGCACGACCCAGTCCGCCGCCACCGCCTCCGCGTACCCGCCCGTCCGCGGCAGCGCCATCACGCGCCGGCCGTCCAGCTCGCCGGCGACCTCGCCGCCCAGCACCGCCGGCAGCTCGGGCGGCTGCGGGTAGTCGCCCCGCCGGACCAGCACGTCCATGAAGTTCACGCCCGCCGCCCGCACCCGGACGACAGAGGGACCCGACGGCTCGGGCACGTCGGCGAGCTCGAGCCGCTCGGGCCCGCCGAGCTCGCGGAGCAGGACCGCCTTCAGGAGGCTGCCGGCTCGTGCGCCGGCTCGTCTGCGGGCACGGTCGGGAACATCTCGCGCAGGGCCGTCTTCCGGAACTTCCCGACCGCCGTCTTCGGGATCTCGTCCACGAACACGAACGCGTCGGGCAGCCACCACTTGGTGAAGTCCGGCGCGAGGAACTCGCGCAGCTCGCCGCCCGTCACGGCCTGCCCCTCGCGCCGCACGCAGACCGCGAGCGGACGCTCCGCCCACTTCTCGTCCGGCACGGCGATCACCGCCGCCTCCGCGATCGCCGGATGTCCCATCAGGGCGTTCTCGAGCGCGACGGAGCTGATCCACTCCCCGCCCGACTTGATCACGTCCTTCGTCCGGTCCTGGATGTGGACGTGGCCGTGCGGGTGGATGGAGACGATGTCGCCGGTCCTGAACCAGCCGTCGTCCGTCCAGCGGTCGGCCTGCTCGGGCGTGTCGTAGTACGAGGCCGCCACCCACGGCCCCCGCACCTCGAGCTCGCCCATCGCCTCGTCGTCCCACGGGATCTCGTTGCCGTCGGCGTCGCGGGCGCGCAGCTCGACCAGCGGCAGGGGCAGCCCCTGGAGCGCGATGTAGTCGTACCGGGTCTGGGGGTCGCTCTCGGCCAGGTCGCCCGGCAGCGCGGCCACCGACGCGACCGGCGACGTCTCCGTCATCCCCCAGCCGTGGGCGATCATCAGCCCGTGGCGCTCGTCGAACGCCTCGATCATCGCGCGTGGCACCGCCGAGCCGCCGACGAGCATCCCCTTCATCCGGGAGAGATCCCAGCGGCCGGGATTCGCGTCGAGCAGCGCCAGGATGCCCATCCAGATCGTCGGCACCCCGGCGGCCCAGGTCACGCCCTCCTGGACGAAGTCGTCGAGCAGCGACTCGGGATCGAGGTGCGGCCCCGGCAGGACGAGCTTCGAGCCGAACATCGCCGCCAGGTACGGATAGCCCCAGGCGTTCGCGTGGAACATCGGCACGACGGGCAGGATCGCGTCGCCCTCGCCGACGCCAATTCCGAGCGGATTGCTCGCGCCGACGCCGAGCGCGTGCAGGACGGTCGAGCGGTGCGAGTAGACGACCCCCTTCGGCCGGCCGGTCGTGCCGCTCGTGTAGCACATCGCCGCCGCCTCGTTCTCGTCGAGCTCGGGATCGGCCCAGTCGTCGGCCGACGCGCCGGCGAGCAGCTCCTCGTAGGAGTCCTCGACCACGAACACGTGCTCGATCCCGGTCTCGCCGCGGAACTGGTCGAGCAGCGGCAGGAGCGCCCGGTCGACGACGACCGCCCTGTCGCCGGCGTGGCCGGCGATGTACGCGAGGTCGTTCGGGTGCAGGCGCAGGTTGAGCGTGTGCAGCGTGAGCCCGCCGCAGGGGATCCCGAGGTAGCACTCCATGTGCTGGTAGTGGTTCCAGCAGAGGGTCGCCACCCGGTCGCCGCGCTCCAGCCCGAGCCCGTGGAGAGCGACCGCGAGCTGCTTCGAGCGGCGCGCCAGGTCGCGGTAGCCGTAGCGGTGGAAGCTCTTGTCGGGGAGCCTGGTGACGATCTCCTTGTCGCCGTAGTACGTCTCCGCGCGCTGCAGCACGTGGGGCAGCGTCAGCTGGAAGTCCATCATCTGGCCGCGCATGCATCCGGATCGTAAGCGGCGCTCACTCACCGAGCAACGCCCGCCGGTACACGCGGTCGCGCAGCCGGTCGGGAAGCCGCTCGATCGTGGCACGGATCCTCGCGTCGCGGCCGACGACGTAGCGGGTCTTCGGCCGCTCCGCCGTGAGCGCGTGCTCGACCGCCGCGGCGACGCGGTCTGCGGGTGCCGCCCGGCTCGATCTGGACGCCGCGACCCGGCGGAAGCGGTCGACCCGCGGCCGGTAGCGGTCGGAGATGCGGCCGGCGAGCGGCTGCGGCTTGGTCCAGATCGCGGTGGCGATCGTCCCCGGCTCGACGATCGAGACCTCGATCCCGTCGGGTGCCAGCTCGACCCGCAGCGAGTCGGCCATCGCCTCCAGCGCGTGCTTCGTCATCGCGTAGCCGCCGAGGAACGGGAGGGCGCTGCGGCCGCCGATCGAGCCCATGATCACGATCCGCCCCCGCGCGGCCCGGAGCGCGGGCAGCACCGCCTGCGTGACCGCCAGCTGGCCGACGACGTTGACCTCGAGCTGGCGGCGGAGCTCGTCGAGCGGCAGGTCCTCGAGCGGCGCGGAGATGCCGATCCCGGCGTTGTCGACGAGCCCGTCCAGCCGCTCGAACGAGAGCGAGGCGATCGCGTCCCCGTCGGTGACGTCGAGCAGGAGCTCGGTCGTCTCCTCGGGAGCCTCTCCCGGCGTGCGTACCGTCGCGTAGACCTCCCACCCTCGGGCGGCCAGGCGCCGCGCGCAGGCCGCGCCGATGCCGGACGACGCGCCCGTGATCAGGACGGTACGTTCAGGCGAGGAGCTCAGCCGCGATCTCCGCCCGCTGCTTCGCGGGGAAGCCGTCGAACGCCTGGATCCACTGCGCCCGCTTGTAGTAGCGGTGGAGCGGGTGCTCCCACGTGAAGCCGATCCCGCCGTGCACCTGGATCGAGCGCTCGCAGGCGGACACGGCCGCCTCGGCGGCGTACGCCTTCGAGGCGGCGGCAGCCGTCGCCGCCTCGGCATCCCCTTCGGCGACGCACCACGCCGCCCAGTACGCCAGCGACCGGGAGAGCTCCGTGGCCATGAACGCGTCGACAAGCGAGTGCGAGACCGCCTGGTAGACGCCGATCGCCTTGCCGAACTGCTGCCGGCCCTTCGCGTGCTCGACGCCCCAGTCGAGCGCCCGCTGCGCGATCCCGACGGCCTCCAGCGCGAGCGCCGCGCGCAGGCGCGGCCGCTCGACGGCCGCGTCGCCCGCCGCCGTCGCCAGGCGCCCGAGCCGGCGGGTCGCGTCCATCGTGGCGACCGCCTCGCCCTCGGCGGCGACCGCCCCGTCGGCGGTGAGCACGCGGTCGACGAGCGCCAGGTCCGGGACGAGCCCGTCGACCCGAGCCGACCAGCGCGCCTCGCCTGCGGCCACCGCGGCCCGGTCCTCGGCGGACAACGCGGGCAGCGCGAGCGCGACGGTCGAGAAGTACGGCCCCGGGTACAGCGCGCGCCCGAGCTCCTCGAACAGCACCGCCTCCTCGAGGAAGCCGAGCCCCGCGCCGCCCTCCTCCTCTGAGACGGACACTCCCAGCCAGCCGAGCTCGGCGAGCTCGCTCCACGAGGCGGGGTCCCACCCCGCTTCCGAGTCGGCCAGCTCGGCGACGCGTTCGGGCGGATACCGCTCCTCGAGCCAGCGCCGCGCCTCGGCCCGCAGCGCCTCCTGCTCCGGCGTGAACGCGAAGTGCATCAGCGCCCCTTCGGCAGGCCGAGCACACGCTCGGCGACGATGTTCCGCAGGATCTCGGACGTGCCGGCCTCGATCGTGTTGCCGCGGCTCCGCAGCTGCAGCCACTGCCAGTAGCCGTCGCCGTCCATCACCTGCGCCTCCGGCCCGAGCAGCTCGAGCGCGAGCTTGCCGAGCCGCTGGTTCGCCTCCGACCAGTGCAGCTTCGGGACGGACGCCTCCGGCCCCGGTGCACCCGTCTCCATCAGCCGCGTCAGCGCCCGGTAGTTCGTCCACTTCAGCGCCTGGAGCTCGATCCAGGTCTCGGCGATCCGGTCGCAGAGCCGGTCGTCGAGCTCCCGGCCGCCGGCGAGCTCGAGCAGCTTCCGCACCGCCACCTCGAACGCGCCGGACAGCGCGAACCCGAGCGCCGCCCGCTCGTGCATCAGCGTCGTCATCGCCACCTGCCAACCCTGGCCCGGCTCGCCGATCACGTTCTCGACCGGCACCTCGACGTCGGTGAAGAAGATCTCGTTGAACTCGGCCTCGCCGGTGATCTGGGTCAGAGGCCGCACCTCGACGCCCGGCGAGTGCATGTCGACGAGCAGGTACGTGAGCCCCTGGTAGCGCGGCGCGTCGGGATCGCCGAGCGTGACGAGGATGCACCAGTCGGCCAGGTGGGCGTAGGACGACCAGACCTTCTGGCCGTTGACCACGTAGCGGCCGTCGCGCAGCTCCGCGCGCGTGCGGACGGACGCGAGGTCGGAGCCGGCACCCGGCTCCGAGAAGCCCTGGCACCAGATCTCCTCGGCCGAGAGGATCTTCGGCAAGTAGCGCGCCTTCTGCTCGTCGGTGCCGTGGACGATGATGGTCGGCCCCGCCATGCCGAGGCCGATCACGCCGATGTGTCCCGGCGCCTGCGCGCGGGCCAGCTCCTCCAGCAGGATCGCCTGGTGCGAGTAGGGGGCGCCGCCGCCGCCGTACTCCTTCGGCCAGGTCAGCGCGGCGTAGCCGGCCTCGCCCAGCCGCCGGCTCCAGTCGCGCCCCCACTCCTCGAACCGCGCGGCGCCGCCGCGCCGGCCGCGCAGGTCGTCGGTCAGGTTGTCCGCCAGCCAGGCGCGAACCTCGTCACGGAATGCGGCTTCCTCCGGCGAGTCGCGCAGCTGCATGACCCGAGCCTAACGCGGGCGGCGCGGGTTCACGCGCTCTCCGGCAGCTCACGCCGTCTCGGGGCCGAGCAGGAACGCCTCGACCGCGGCGCGGCCGGCACGGCCGGGCTCGCGGGTCTGCACCGAGTGCGAGGCGCCGTGGACGACGACGAGCCTGCCGCGCGGAGCCAGCCGCGCCTCCTCGCGCGCCCACTCGAGCGGCGTCGACAGGTCGTGGTCGCCGTCGACCAGGAGGACCGGCACCGACGCAAGCCGGGAGCCGGCGGGCGGGCTCGGAACGGCCGGGGTGACGGGCCAGGGCAGGCAGGTCTTGACGAAGCCGTCACCCGTCGCCGTCGCGCGGGTGAACGGCCAGAACGCCCGGTCCGGCAAGGGCTTCACGCGCCGTGCGAGGAGCGGCGGGCGGCGCGCGATCGGCGTGGTCGTCGCCCACGGGAAACGCAGGTCTGCGCAGAGCGTGGCCGCGTGCAACCCGGCGCTGAAGAGCTCGGCGGGCGCGCCGCTGGCCTGGTGGATCTGGGCGACGAGCGTCCGCAGCGTGCCGGTGTTCCCGTGCCGAGCCAGGTGGATCGCCTCCAGCATGCGCTGGTACTCGGGATCGACGAACTCGTACGTGACGATCGCGTCCCAGAGCGGCACGGGAGCGATGCCGTGGCGGACGACCCAGGCGAGATCGTCGGCCGGATCGAAGCCGCAGCGCAGGTCGGCGCAGGCGGCGCGGAGGACCCGCGCGGTCGCCCGCAGGCCGGTCAGGTAGAGAGCATCGTCGGCCTGCGGGTCGACGTGCGGCAGCACCGAGTCGAGCACGAGCGCCTTCACGCTCTTCGGGTGCGCGACCGCGTACCGCTCGGCGACGAAGGTGCCGTAGGAGACGCCGTCGAGCGTCCACTGCTCGACCCCGAGGGCCTGCCGGAGGTCGTCCAGGTCGGCGACCGTGTCGGCGGTCGAGTAGAGGCCCCGGCCGGCGCCGAGCGATGCGGCGCAGGCCCGTACCGCAGCCGCCGTCGGCACGGCGATGTCCGACGTTCCCACCTGCGACTGGAGCTGCGGGCAGCGGATCGCGGAGCCGCCGGTTCCGCGCTGGTCGAACATCACGAGCCGGTACGAGGCGAGCACCGGCGCGAGCCTCGAGGCGACCTTCGCGACCGCCGAGACGCCCGGCTGCCCGGGCCCGCCGGTCAGGAAGAGGAGGACGCCGCGCGGGGCGTTCGCGTTGTCGGCCGCCGCGACGTCCAGGCGGAGCGTCCCCTTGACGCGACCGCTGCGATCGAGGGGAACCGCCAGGGTCGAGCACGTGTAGCCGGCGAGCCCGGGACACGGATGCTGCCCCGCCAGCGCCGGCGGGGCTGCGGCGCCCGAGCCGGCGGTCAGCAGCGCCAGCACGGCGACCGCGAGCGCGGCGGGCCCCCTCACGCCGCCTCGAACGCCGCCCGCTCGGCGTCGGTGAGAGGCTGCGACGCACCAGTCCCGGGGTCGCGGGCGACGATCACGATCTCCGCCTCCGCCGCCGTCCGGCCGTCGGGCGCGCGCAGCTCGGCCCGGGCGGTCACGCTCTTCGTCCCGACGCGCTCGAGCCGAACGCTCGCTACCGCCTGCCTGTCGTCGAGCCGCAGCTCGTTGCGGTAGTCGATCGAGACGTGCGCGGCCACGTAGTGCCAGACCTCGCCCTCGCCGAGGCCCAGCACGCCGCGGATCCAGTCATCGAGAGCTTCTTCCAGATACGTGAGGTAGACGGCCTGGTTGACGTGTCGATAGGCGTCCAGGTCGCGCCAGCGGATGTCGATGCGCTTCTCGTGCACGGCCGAATAGGCTACGCGGCGTGAATCGGTTCGAGGGCAAGGTGGCGCTGGTGACCGGCGGCGGGCGCGGGATCGGCAAGGCGACCGTCGCTCGCTTCGCGGCCGAGGGCGCGAAGGTGACCGCGGCCGACCTCGCCTTCGACGACGACGTGGCCGGCCTGTGCGTCGAGACGGACGTGACCGACCGCGACGCTGTCGAGGCCGCGGTCGCCCGAACGGTTGAGGAGCACGGCGGCCTGGACATCCTCGTCACCTGCGCCGGGATCATCCGCGACAACCTCGTCTTCAAGATGACCGACGACGACTGGGAGGCGGTGATCGCCACGCACCTGCGCGGCACCTTCCTCGCGACACAGGCCGCGCAGGCGTACATGACGCAGCACGGCGGCGGGAAGATGGTCCTGATCTCCTCGAGCTCCGCCCAGGGGAACCGCGGCCAGCTCAACTACTCCGCCGCGAAGGCGGGCATCCAGGGGATGACCTGGACGCTGGCAATCGAGCTCGGCCGCTTCGACATCAACGTGAACTGCGTCGCGCCGGGCTTCGTCAGCACCGCGATGACCCGGCAGACGGCCGAGCGAATCGGCGTCGACTTCGAGGACTTCCAGAAGCACGCCGCCGAGGAGACCCCGCTCAAGCGCATCGGCGAGCCCGAGGACATCGCCGGCGTGATCGCCTTCCTCTGCTCGGAGGACGCGAGCTACGTCAGCGGCCAGGTGATCTACGTTCGCGGCGGGCCGTAGGCCCCCGCTGTCCTAGACCGACGGAACCGAGACCGTCACCGTGACAGCCGGTTCCGTCACCGTGACCGTGTTCGTGACCGTCTGCGTGTCGGTCACGGTCTGCGTGTTGGTCACGGTCTGAGTCTGAACCTGCGTCACCGTCTGCGTCGTGGTGACTGTCTGGGTCTGCGTCTGTGTCTGGGTCTGCGTCTGTGTCTGGGTCTGCGTGGTCGTGCGGTTCTGCGTTGACACCGCCGTGACCGTGTTCGGCGCCTGCGTCTGGACGTTCGTGACCGTCTGACGCTGGGTCTCGGTCCGCACCTGGGTCTCGGTCTTGGTCGTGGGCACGAGGGTGGTCACCTTCACCGTGCGCGTCTTGCCGTTCTGCTTGACGGTCTTCGTCGTCACGACCGGGACGCGGGTGGTCACCACGCGGCGAACGAGCCGGACCCCGCCGGGCGTGGTCACGACGCGGGTCGCGTAGCGCAGATCCGTCTCGTGGGCGGTCTGAATCTGCGTCTCCGTCTTGGCCCGCACGCGGACGACCCGCTTGACGGTGGGGACGACCTTCGTGACCAGCTTGCCCTTCTCGTGCACCGTGACCACCTTGTTCACGGTCGTCTCGAGGATGAGCGAGTCGGCCTGGTTGCTCGCCGACGCGGCGGTGAGGCTGTCGGCCGCGAACCAGCCGCCGGCGAGGACGGCCGCAAGCAGGAGCACCCCGATCGCCAGCTTCGCGGCGCCGGGCATCCGCTGACGCCAGAGCCAGCGCCAATAGTCGAGTTCGCGCCAATGGTGCCGCACCGCAGCTCACCCCCACAGGAATCCGCCGCGGCCATAGTACCGCCCTCCCGGCGAAAAGGAACACGTAGGGGGCTCAAGGACCGGGCGGCTGATGCCGATTGCTACTTGTATGAGGCGATCGCTCGTGGTCGGGGCCGGTCTGGCCGGCCTGCTGCTCGGAGGAGCCGGCGTGGCCGTCGCCGCCGCGCTGATCGCGGACGCCGCACTCCGCCTGAGACCCTTCGCGCGCACGCCGCGCTGACGGCTGCGTCGCTCGCGCCGCGGCTACACTGTCCTGCCCTCGGGGGCGTAGTTCAGTTGGTTAGAACGCCGGCCTGTCACGCCGGAGGTCGCGGGTTCGAGTCCCGTCGCTCCCGTCTTTTCCGTTTGTCCTGCAAGCAGCGGTCACGCTGTCGAGATTGCCAGTCGGCTCGTCGCCGACGATCAACTGCGGATCCGCGGCGAGCGCGCGCGCGATCGCCACCCGCTGCTGCTCACCGCCCGAGAGCTCCGCCGGCACATGGTCGCACTTGTCGCCCAGCCCGACTAGTTCCAGATTGTGGCGCGCACGCTCGAATCGCGTCCGCTTCGAGCCGCAACGCGCGAAGTCGAGCGGCAGGACCGCGTTTTCGAGCGCCGACAGGGTCGGCAGCAGCTGAAAGAACTGAAACACGACGCCGACGTGCTCGCCACGCCAGACCGCCAGCTCCTCCTCACTTAGCGTGTCGATCCGCCGCCCGTCTGCGGTCACCGTCCCCGCCGTCGGCCGGTCGATCCCGGTGACCACGTTGAGAATCGTCGTCTTGCCGCTCCCGGAGGGGCCGACGATTGCGACCAACTCGCCCGCCCCGATCACCAGATCGATCCCGCGCAGCGCCCGATAGTCGACGCGACCCATCCGATACGTCTTCTCGACGCCGGCCAGCTCGATCAACGGCGCGAACTCCCGCGCAGAAAGCGCCGTCTCTGCCTGCCGCGGAGCCTCGAGCTGAGGCGTTGCGGCCATACAAGCCTCCTGGCGTGAGCCTGGACCATCACCCGACTCGAGCCAAAAGGAATCGGGGCGTCCGCGGATAGGCCATCGGAAAGGCCGCAGGCTCACCGGGCAGCCGTCTTGGCGCCGACTCCTACGGCGCTGGCGCAATGAACACACGCGACTCGAGCGACTTCGCCCATCGCGTGCGTGTTCTGGACGACCGAGTCGTGCGCCGCCCTGGCCTGCGAGGGAGGCAGACGCGCGGGCTGCGACGATGTCGAGATGGCGGTGGCTTCGAAACCCCGCGCGAGTGGCCGGGAGCCTGATCTTGCTTCCGCTTCGCGCATGCCGGCGGCAGCGGTCCTGGAGTCGCTGCAGTCGAGTGAGCAGGGCCTCTCGGCTGCAGAGGCGCAGCGCCGGCTCGCGCTCGTGGGCCCGAACGCTCTACGGAGCCACGGTGCGCGCCCGCTCGCGGTGCTCGTGCGGCAGTTGCGCAATCCATTGCTGCTTCTCCTGCTTGCCGCGGCGCTCACGTCGGCCTTCGTGGGCGAGGGTACGGATGCGCTGATCATCTTCCTGATCAGCGGGCTCAGCATCGGCCTGGGCTTTGTGAACGAGTACCGCTCCGAGCGGGCGGTGGAGGCGCTGCATTCGCAGCTGCGCCACACCGCGCTCGTTCTCCGCGACGGCCGCGACGTCGCCGTCGATGTCACGGCGCTCGTGCCCGGGGACGTCGTCCGGCTCGGCGTCGGCGACGTCGTGCCGGCCGATCTGCGGCTGCTCGAGACCCAGGGGCTGGAGTGCGACGAGGCGGTCCTGACCGGCGAGTCGCTGCCGGCCGACAAGCAGGCGGAGCCGATCACCATCTCCGCGTCGCCGCTCGAGCTTCCCTCGGCGGCGTTCATGGGAACCGTCGTCCGCTCGGGCAGCGGCCGCGGCGTCGTTGTCCAGACCGGCGGCCGCACCGCCTTCGGCGCGATCGCACTGCAGCTCGGAGAGCGCCAGCCGCAAACGGCGTTCCAGCTCGGGCTGCGCGACTTCTCGTTCCTCCTTGTCCGTGTCACAGCGGTGCTCGCCGCCACGATCCTGGTCGTCAACGTCGCGCTCGGCCGGTCGCTGCTCGGCTCGGTCCTGTTCGCGCTCGCGATCGCGGTCGGACTGACGCCGCAGCTGCTGCCGGCGATCGTCACCGTCAGCCTCTCCACCGGCGCCAGGCGGCTGGCCGAGCGGTCGGTGATCGTCAAGCGGCTGGTCGCGATCGAGGACCTCGGCAACATCGAAGTCTTCTTCACCGACAAGACCGGCACCCTCACCGAGGGCCAGATCAGCTTCGCCAACGCGCTCGACCGCGCCGGGATGTCCTCGGGCGAGATGCTGCGGCTCGGCTTGCTCTGCAACGACGCAATCGTCCGCGACGGCCGCGTCGTCAGCGGAAATCCCCTTGACCAGGCGCTTTGGGAGGCACCCGCCGCGCAGGAGCTCGACCTCGAAGGCTTCGAGCGCATCGCAGCCCGCCCGTTCGACTACCAGCGCCGCCTCGCCTCGGTCCTCGTGCAGCGGCCCGACGGGAGCCGCGAGATCGTCGCGAAAGGCGCGCCCGAAGTCGTGCTCGCCCACAGCCTTCCGCCAGCCGAGCGCGCGCAGGCGGTGCTGGACGAACAGTTCGCCGCGGGCAGCCGAGTCGTCGCCGTCGCCACTCGGTCCGCCGACGGCAAGACCAACCTGACCGCCGAGGACGAGCATGATCTCGAGCTCGTCGGCTTCCTCACCTTTCTCGATCCGCCGAAGGCGGACGCGGCCGAGGCGCTCGCGCGCCTGCACACGCTCGAGGTGGAGGTCAAGGTGATCACCGGGGACAACGACCGGGTCGCCGCCAAGGTCAGCGCCGACCTCGGCCTGGACGTGCGCGGCACGCTTACCGGCTCGCAGCTCGACGGACTCGACGACGCGGCGCTGGCCGCGGCGCTGCCGCAGACGACGATCTTCGCGCGGGTCACCCCAGAGCAGAAGTCACGCGTGATCAAGGCACAGCGCGCGCTCGGGACGACAGTCGGCTTCCTCGGCGACGGCGTCAACGACGCGGTCGCGCTGCACGACGCAGACGTCGGCGTCTCCGTCGAGACCGCAACCGACGTCGCGAAAGACGCCGCCGACGTCGTCCTGCTCGACAAGGACCTCGACATCCTCGCGACCGGGATCGGCGAGGGCAGGCGCATCTTTGCCAACACGATCAAGTACGTGCTGATGGGGACCTCGTCGAACTTCGGGAACATGTTCAGCGCCGGCGCCGCCTCCCTCTTCCTCAGCTTCCTGCCGATGCTCCCCACACAGATCCTGCTCAACAACCTGCTCTACGACATCAGCGAGATGACGATCCCGACCGACAACGTCGACGCCGAGCAGCTCCGGCGCCCCAGCCACTGGGACATGCGTCTGATCCGCCGCTTCATGACCTTCTTCGGCCCGATCAGTTCGCTCTTCGACTTCGCCACCTTCGCCATCTTGCTCTGGGTCTTCGACGCGCACGCCGCGCTGTTTCGCTCCGGCTGGTTCGTCGAGTCGCTCGCCACCCAGAGCCTCGCGATCTTCGCGATCCGGACCCGACGCGTCCCCTTCTTCCGCAGCCGCCCAAGCACGCCGCTCCTCGCCTCGACGCTCGCCGTCGTCGCGATCGGAATCTGGCTCCCGTTCTCGCCGCTCGCGCACACGCTCGGCTTCACCGCCCTCCCGGCAGGTCTCCTCGCGGCAATCGCCTTGATGATCCCGACCTACCTGCTGCTACTCGAGCTCGGTAAGCGCCGCTTCTACCGCCCCGCGCCAGCCGGCCGGCCGCTGGCCCGCCCGTGGCCACACCGACAACGGCGGATCCACCACCGCGCCTCCCGCTGGAGCATCCGCACTGCGCTATCGCGCGGCGCGACGAATACCTGAGGGGCAGCTCGGGCTTGCCCGGGCTCCCTGCGTCGTCGCTCGGTGGTAGGGGCGACGCGGGCAGCAAACGGGCAGCAAACGTCCCGGACCAGCCTATGCAGCCATGCGGAGCTGATCCGCTCGAGCTCGAAAGTGCTTGTGATCAGACGGATATCGGATCAGTCGTCGTCCATGTGGCCGTGGCTGAAGTGGTCTGTCACGCCGGAGGTCGCGGGTTCGAGTCCCGTCGCTCCCGCTGGAAAATCCCCTGCAGATCAGAGAAAGAAGGCCCCTGAAGGGGCCTTCCTCGTTTCGAGCGACGGCCGATAGACGGCCGGACCTTCCGCCACCCGCGCGGCGGGACGGGACGGTATGAACCCGCACACGTGGCAGCCGAGATCTCACAGCAAGAGCCCGACAGGTTGCTGTCGTGGCGAGCAGTGAACGGCAAGTACACCTCGGGCACGATCACTTTCGAACCGGTCGAACCGAGCAAGACGACGCCTGACGACCTTCCTGGTCGGTGACGCTACCCCGGGCCTTGTCCTGAATCGCCGCGCTCGTCCCCTTGGCCGGCGGTGCCCGTACCCGACTCCCAGTTGCGTCGCTCGATGCCTTCCCGACGATCCTGGCCTCCGCTCTCGCTGCCTTGCTCCTCTTCGTCGCGCTCCTCGAACTGATCCGCACGCTCCGACACGGATCCTCCTTCCAAGATGACGCGCTCGCTCTGTGCGTCGGTAAACCCGGCGAAGCGGTACCCGAGAAGCGGTACCCGAGCAGCGCGGATCGACACGCGGTCGCGCGCCGAGTTGGCGTCAGCCCTCCCTTCACCGCCGCGCAGTGTTCACGCCGAGGTCAGAGCCAACCGACGGCGTAGACCACAATCGCCATGCCGGATTCAGCCCGCCAACGATCATCAGTGCGAGGCCGGGTAGCGTTGCTGCCTGCCGACCTGCGGGATCTGTCCCCGGAGCCGGGCGATCACCCGTCAACCGAAGAGCAGCGGATGGCGAAGGTCATAGAGGAACTCACGCCCAGCATGAATGCCAGTCCAAGGGTTTTCTGGGTAGCTCCTGAGCTCAGTCTCCCTGAACGACGGCCTACGGCCCGCGACGTACCGAGTTGCCCCGAACCGCTCCGTCAACACCATCCGTGTGGACCGCTCTTCGTTCTGCTGGTCGGAGGGGTGTGATCAATGCGCTCACAGGAGATTGCACGAAAGATACGGGGCGACTGAGTAGGTTCAGTCGCCCCGAAGAGAATCCCTGCGCCTAGACGTCTTCCTCGATGATCCGCCGGCGTGGGCGAGCCACGTCTTCGTCGACTACCCGACGGCGCGAGCCGGTGAAGTATCCGGGCCCTGCCCAGCTCGACCAGAAGATCAGCGAGAGCAGGAGCCCGATGATGCCGACGATCAGCAGGATGTAGCCGACCGTGTTCAGGTTGAAGCCCGACGTGCTCACATCGACAGCCCAGGCGAGAATCGCTCCGCCGGCTATCAAGATCAAACTAACTCCGACACCCATTGAACCTATCCTCTCCAGCTTTCAGGCCGTTCGAGTGAAGAATCCGATCAGCGCCAGAATGGCGGCGATGATCAGAACGAAAAACAGGAACTTGGAAATCGCGACGCCACCGACAATTGCGAACAGAAGCAGCAACGCAGCGAGCACCCAAAGCAGAACCACGCTATGCACCTCCTCGAAGGCGGAAAAAGAGGCAGGCCTGCAGTTCGAGAGTTCCGGCCTTGCCGACGAGGGATATTTCACGACCGAAAGAGATGTAAACGTCACGAGGTACGCAATGGCGATACGCGTGAGCGCTGCTTCGTCTGGGTAGTAAACGGTTCATGCAGATGCTGAAGTCGCTGTGGGCGTCAGTCCAGGAAGACCCGAAGTTCATGCGGCGCGTAAATGGCTGGCTGACCGTGTTCTGGATCGCGATGATCCCGGTCTCGATCGTGATGGGCTGGATCACCAGCGTCGCCTACGTGTCCGCGCTCTCCCTCTGGGCACTCGTCTCCGGACACTGGGCCGCCTGGCAAGCCGCCCGCGTCGAGGTCAACCAGGAGCGCGAGCAGAATCGAACACAGCCAAGGCCTCCTCTAGCGACTGCTTCGGCCAGCCCGCCGCTCGCAGAGACCGAGCCCAGCTAGACCGCATCCCGCATCAGACAGCCGCGGGTGTGCACCGCCTCCAGAGTGGGCCTGAGCGTGGCGGCTCTCACGGCGCAGGTGCCCGTTCCTGTGCGCTTGGCTGCTAGTGGCATAGAGGACAAGCCGCGCCGGCCGCATGGACGTCGTTTATGAGCCAGCCGTGAGGGTAAGCGCCGAGCTCGGCTCGGGGACAGCGAATCGAAAGGGGGTCGTTCATATGGCCATCGGGCAGGATCGGACCAAGGAACAGCTCTATCGGCAAGCGAAGAGCCTCGGCATCAAGGGACGCTCGAAGATGAACAAGAGCCAGTTGAAGGCCGCGCTATCACGTAGGAGTCACTGAACAAATCACGCAGAATGCCTCGGCAGCGCCCGCCCTCGGCGGGCGCTGCCCTTGTCTGCGGCGGGGCTGCAGTCACGCTTCTGTTCTTGGCAATACGACGTCGCGTGTGCATCGGTTACGGCGATCCGCATCGGGCGCGACGGGCCGTGGTCGCGTCCCTGGGCGCCCGACCGTTTCCCCGCGAGGCAGCGAGGGGACATTCTCGGCATGCCGCGTGCCCTCCGGCGCAACGACGTCGTCGCGCGGATCTGGGCCGCCTTTGTCGAGCACAACCTCCTGACGTATGCGGCGGCGATCGCATTCCAGGGGCTGATCGCCTTCGTCCCGCTGACGCTGCTCACACTCGGAGTGCTGGGGGCGACCGGGCACCGAGAGCTGTGGACGCAGCATGCGGCCCCCGCATTGCACGACCGCCTTACGCCCGCGGTATTCCACGGGATCGACAGCACGGTTCGGAAGATCCTGGACCACGGCACCGCTGGATTGATCGCCGTTTCGGTCGTGCTCTCGATCTGGTACCTGACCGCTGCGATGCGGGCCGTGATCGAGGCGCTCGACCAGATCCACGACGTCGTGGACAGGCGCCCGTGGAGCGAGCGGGTCGCGACCGCGGTGCTGCTCGGCGCGGTGTCCGGCGGCTGCCTGTTCGCCTCCGTCCTGATCGTGGTCGGTGGGCCGCGCGGACTCCTGCTCGGTCTTGTGCGCTGGGCGGCCGCGCTCCTGCTCGTCGCGGCCGTGGTTGCGCTGCTGCTCCGCTTCGCGCCGGCGCAGCGCCCCGATACCGGCTGGGCGACCCTGGGCGCGGGGCTGATCATCGTCTCGTGGGTGGTCGCCTCGTTGCTCTTCCGACTCTGGGTGACCTACGTGGCCGACTTCAAGTCGCCCATCGGGACGCTGACCACGCTGCTTGTCCTGACCAGCTACCTCTTCGTCTCGGCGGCGGTGTTCTTGGCGGGTGCCCAGCTCGACGAGCTGCTGCGGAAGAAACGCTCGATGTAGCTTCTTTGGCCCGCGCCTCTAGCTGCTCGCGTAGCGGCCGACGTAGATGGTGACCGTCGAATTCAGCTGCGCTTGCTGGTTCGCGTCTGGGGTCTGCTCGATCACGAGTCCGTCCTGGGTGGCGTCCGGCGTGTCGCGATCGACGACGCGAACGGTGAGCCCGGCGTTGTCGAGATCCTGGGTGGCCATGGTTTCGTCCTCTCCGGTCACGTCGGGAACGGCGATCGGTTGGGATCGCGACTGCGAGGACGTTGTCGCGGTGGACGGCTGCGGCCCGGTCGAGACGGTGATCAGCAGGTGCGTCCCTCGTTCGATCCGGGTGCCGGGTCTCTTCGCCTGTGAGATCACTGTGTCGAGCGGCTGGGCGTTAGGAACTCGCCTGATTTCGATGACGAGCGCGACCCGCCGGGCGAGTCGCCGCGCGTCGATCACCTTCTTGCCTTCGAGCTCTGGCACTCGTACGAGGGCGCTCGCGTTCGCCGGGGCGGCCCTCGTCGTTGGAGCCGTCTCTACGTTCGTCGCGGTGTCGGCGGACGTTGTCGGCGTTCCTTCTGTGCCTGTCGGAGTGGCTTGCGTGCCGTCCGAGACATTCAGGCGAACCACGGTTCCCGGCTGAGCTTTCGCGTCTGCTTTCGGGTGTTGAGCCACGACCTGACCTGCGGGCTCGACGCTTGGGACCCGTACGATCCGAAGCTCGAAGGCCTGAGCTCGCAGCGTGCTCATCGCATCGGCGACCGTCTGGCCGACGACGTCGGGAGTTGCAACCGACCGCGGCCCTTTCGAGACCCTCAAGTTCACCGTCTCGCCTCTCGCGAGCTTCCGCGACGATCCGGGTTTCTGCGCAACGACCACATT
Organism: Gaiellaceae bacterium; assembly: GCA_036555585.1. Taxonomy (GTDB): domain Bacteria; phylum Actinomycetota; class Thermoleophilia; order Gaiellales; family Gaiellaceae; genus DATBLE01. Next base: position 125,576 of record DATBLE010000027.1, on the reverse strand, counting down.
GCGGGGCTTGTCGGAAAACACGCTGTGGGTACTCCCTGTGAGCCCGAGTTGCCGCAAGCGCGTCAAAGCGAGGGGCGCTGAAAGACCGACAAGCCTGGGCACCGTCACGCGTGCCGGCCGTGCCGGCGTTCGAACAGCGGTGGTGGTGGGATCTTCTGCCACAGCCGGCTGTACCGGTGCCGGGGCCGCTGACCGAGGCTTTGAGTTCGCGTCGTCGCGCGTTGCGAAGTAGACAACGGCAACGCCGGCGAGAACCAGTACGAGCAAGACCAGAAGCCATGGCCACAACTCGCGCTCCGGCGGAGGCTCGACAGGAGGCCCAGGCGGCGGTAACGCCGGCCGCTCCTCAACGGTTTCCGCAGCCTGATCGGAAACCGCAGCCTGCTCGACAACCTCGGCCCGCACGGGCCACCCACCAAAGACGCCTCTCCGCACCCCAGATTCCCCACTTGGGTTGATGAGCCTCGACGTCTACTACCACTGGGCCGCGCCCTGAAAACGGTGCCAGTGAGACGCTCGTCGCTCCCGTCCTTCCGCCGCTGTCGCTTCGCCACATGAAGTAGGGCAGGAAGGCTTCACGACGCGTCACTGCGACCCGATCAGGGCGACGAACAAGGCGCCCACAGGCCGAATGCTGCAGCGCGTGAATGGCGAACTAAGACGATTCAGGCGCTACGTGCCGGCTCGAGGATCTTCACCTAGCAGACTTCTCGAGACAGTCGAGGGACGATTGAGCACCTGGCTTTGACCGTCTGGACTATGACGGCAACTTCCTGCGTCACTGACACTACGTCGGTGCCGCCTCCAGCCGGCGGATCTGCGAGCCGAGTGTACGCAGCATCTTCAGTGAGACCTCGGGATCTTGCGCGAGGTCGAGGAAGGCATGCCGTGGCAGCTTCAGCACATGGAGCTCGCTCGTCGCGATCACGCTTACCGACCGCGGAGCACCGTCGAGGAGGCTCAGCTCTCCGAAGTAGTCGCCGGTACGGAGCGCGCGTGATGCCGGTCTTCCTGTCGCCTTCGCCGCTCCACCCAGGATGACGTACAGCGAGTCTCCTGATGCTCCCTTCTGGATGACGGTCTCCCAGGGTCCATACTCCTCGAACGTCGCCTGCCGGACGAGCTTCCGCAGTCGACGCCGAGTGAGCCCGGAGAAGACGGGAAAGGTCGCCAGCACTTCCGCCCAATCCGACGGCGTGGCGTGATCCCAACGACCCGGGCCGGGCGGTAGCGCTTGCACTGCGTTCATCGTGACTCCCTTTCGTCGCGCACCTTCCAAGAGGAAACGCCACGTGGCGGTGGGAATTCCCTCACCCGGCTCTGAATGGGCCGGTCAGGATCGCCGTCGCTCCGGTCTACTTCGCCTTCACGCAACCCCGGTGCCGACGACGCCGAGCTGCCGCTGGATTGCCGCCAGGTCGCACCACACCTGCTCGCGGCAGATCTTCCCGTCGCGGAACTCGAAGACGTGCAGGAGACGAAAGCTGACCTCGCCGCTTCGACCGTCGAGCAGAAACGGGCGTCCGTCTTCGATCCGGCCGTGCCAGAGGGACTCGTCGACCAGGAAGCCGTCGCCGTAGTAGCGGCGCAGCGGCTCGACGCTCTCGCCCGTGATCGAGCTGAAGAGGAGCTCGTAGTACGCACGCTGCTGCGCCGGGTCGTCGATCGCGCCGAACGGCGAGGGCACGACCTCGTGGATCGCGCCCTCGGCGAGCGTGCGCAGGACGCCGTCGACGTCGTCCTGCGCCTCGAATCGGAAGTGCTCGTCGACCAGGGCGTCCATCTCCTCGCGGGTCATGGTCACGGTCGCGACATCCTACGAGCATCCTCCGTCGGCCTGCGAGGGCGCCGCCGGCGGGATGTGGTGGTTGCCCTTGAACACGTCCTCCGGGTCGTAGGCCGCCTTCACCTGCCGGAGACGCTGCCAGGTGTCGGCGTCGAAGAAGACGCTCGCGTCCGAGGGCCGGTCGACGAAGTTCGGGTAGTCGCCGACGTGATTGGGTGCGAGCGCGACCGAGATGGCCGCGAGCTCGGAGACGACCGCCGGCTCTGCGCTCGCTTCGGGCACCACGCCGAGACCGAGCATGCAGATCTCGCCCGGCAGCGTCGCACGTGCTCCGGCGCCCGGCTCGTGCCGGCCGAGGGCGCCGCCCAGGTGACGGAACTCGACGAGCGCGAGCGCCGAGCCGGGGCCGGCGACCTGACCGACGACCTCGATCGCAGCCGCCGGCAGCTCGTCGAGCAGGGCGTGTGCCATCCGGAACGGCAAGGGGTCTCGCGGGTCCATCGACAGGTCGCTCAGCCCGACCGGCGGCGTGGTCGCGAACGTGTCCAGCCGGGGGCTGAGCGCGCGCAGCGGACGCAGCAGCTCGCGTCCCTCCGCCTCCGAGCCGAGGAACGCCGCCATCACGATCATGAACGCGCGGCCGCGGACCGGCTCGGGGATCTCCGGCAGCGGGGGGAAGTGGATGACGCTCGCCCACGACGTCAGCTCCTCGGGAAACGTCGGCAGCAGCTCGGTCCAGGCGTGGAGAACGGGCGACGTCTGCTCGAGCGGGAAGAACATCGCGCCGGCGTACAGCTCGCGCAGGGGGAGCGCCGCGAACTCGATCGCAGTCACGATGCCGAAGTTGCCGTTGCCGCCGCGCAGCGCCCAGAACAGGTCGGGCTCGACCTCGGCGTCGGTCCGCACCAGCTCCCCGTCGGCGGTGACGAGCTCGATCGCGGTCACCGCGTTCGCCTGCAGCCCGTGCTTGCGGGCGAGCCAGCCGATCCCGCCGCCCAACGAGTAGCCGACGACCCCGACGTCCGGCGACGAGCCGTGCAGCGCCGCAAGTTCGAGCTCGGAGAGACGCGGCGTCACCTCCTGCCACCTCGTCGCCGCACCGACGCGCACCCGCCGTGCATCGGCGTCGATCGAGACGCCCGTCAGCGCGGAGGTGTTCAGGATCAGCGTTCCCTCGAGCGAGCCGAGCGGGGCGGCATTGTGACCCGTGGCCTGGGCGGCGACACGCAGGCCGCGGTCGCGCGCGTGGGCGACCACCGCCGCGACCTCCCGCGCGTCGGCCGGAAACGCGATCGCCTCCGGTTGCTGGTCGTCCAGCAGATTGAACGTGCCGCGGGCCCGATCCCAGGCCTCGTCGCCCGGGCCTACCACGCGACCCAGGCCTCTGTCGGTCTCGGTGATCAGCATGTCAGCTCCTTTCGTGTATGAGTGGACTCGTCCCATGACAAGAAAAATCTCGTCATGGGATCTGTATAGTAAGGCTATGAGTGCAGCTCGTCAAGACCCGAGGGCGAACCAGAAGGCGCGCACGCGGGCGGCGATCGTCACCGCCGCCCAGGAGCATCGGGCAGCGCACGACGCGACCCCGACCGTGGCCGAGGCGGCGGCCGCAGCAGGCGTGGCCCGAGCGACGGCCTACCGCTACTTCCCCACGCAGGAATCGCTCGAGGTCGAGGTGGCCGGCGTCACCCCGGATGTCGCGGCAACCGAGGCCGCGCTCGAGGAACTGACCGGCGACGACGTCGAGGAACGGGTGCTGGCCCTCCTCGACGCCTTCAACCCGGTCGCGTTCCGACAGGAGGAGCACTTCCGGCGTGCCCTCTGGGTCTACCTGGACACGTGGTTCCGCAACAAGCGTTCAGGCGACGACACGCCTGCCGTCCGCGAAGGCCGCCGCATGCGCTGGCTCGACACGGCGCTCGGGCCACTCGACGAGCTTCCCGAGGATCGGAGGCGCCGGCTCCGAGCGGCGCTCGCGCTCACGCTCGGCGGCGACTCGATGGTGGTCATGAAGGACGTCTGCGGCCTCGACGACGACGAGGCGCTCGACGTCCTCCGCTGGACGGCCGAGGCGATCCTCCGCGCAGCCCTCGCCGAGTAGGCTCCCGTCGTGACCGTGCAGGAATGGGCGGACGCCTACGCGCAGGCGTGGCGCGACCGCGACGCCGACGCAGCGGCGGCGTTGTTCACCGACGACTGCCTCTACCGCGACCATCCCCTCCAGGCCGCGCACGAGGGCGCCGAGGGCGTGCGCTCCTACTGGGCGAACGTGACCTCCACGCAGGACCGCGTCGACGTGCGGCTGGGCCGGCCGATCGAATCGGCCGACGGGCGGCGGGCCGCGGTCGAGTTCTGGGTGAGGATGCTGAGCGGCGGCGCCGAGGTGACGCTGGTCGGGATCCTCTTCCTCCGCTTCGCCGCGGACGGCCGGTGCGAGGAGCTGCGCGAGACCTGGCTCTTCGAGCCGGGCGACCACGCCCCGCACCAGGGCTGGGGGACGTAAGAGGCGCGATATTTCGAGCATGCGCACCGCGCTGGTCGGTCGTGAGGAGGAGCTCGCGAAGGTTTCCTCGGCATGTCGAGCAGGCGCGGTGGGGCGGGGCTGCGTGCTGGTCGTCGTCGGCGAGCCCGGGATCGGCAAGACCGCGCTGCTCGCCGCGGCAAGCGAGAGGTCGAGCGAGTCGCGCACCCTGAAGGCGACCGGGATCGAAGCGGAGCGCGGGGTCGCGTACGCGACGCTGATGGCCCTGCTCTGGCCGGTGCGTGACGCCCTCGACGCCCTCGAGGAGAGGCAAGCAGCGCTCCTGCGGGGGGTCCTCGAGCTCGGGCAGCCCGTCGAGAGCAGCACGTTCGTCGTCGGCGCGGCCACGCTCGCCTTGCTCTCGGTGGCGTCGGAGCGGCGCCCGCTCGTGGTCGTCGTCGACGACGCGCACTGGGTGGACGAGCCGTCGCAGGAGGTGCTGCGCTTCGCCGGCCGGCGCCTCGCCGGCGAGCGGATTGCGCTGCTCGCGGGTGCACGGACGGACGAGGCCTGCCTGCTCGCCGACGAGCCGACGTTCGACCGGCTTCAGCTGCACCCGCTCGGGCAGGCCGACGCCCAGGCCTTGCTCGAGCGCGAGGCGGGCGTGCTGGCGCACGACGTCGCCGACCGGCTGATCGGGGTCACGGGCGGCAACCCGCTCGGACTGGTGGAGCTCCCGCGTCTCCTCACGCGCGGCCAGCTGCAGGGCCGTGAGCCGCTGCCGCCGGCGCTCGCTGCGGGGCCGCTGGTCGAGCGCGCGTTCACCGCGCGGGTGGCCACGCTCGGCGCCGAGGCGCGAGAGCTGCTGCTCCTGCTCGCGTGCGCGGGCGAGGCGGGCCCGAGCCTGCCCTCCCGGCTCGGGGCACCTACGGAAGCGCTCGACGAGCTCGTGGGCGCGGGTCTGCTCTCGCGGAGCGGCCCGTGGCTCGAGCTCCGGCATCCGCTCCTCCGGGCAGCCGTCTACGGCGAGGCGACGGCCGAGGCGCGGCGCGAGGCACACGGACGGCTCGCCGCGGTGATGGACGGCGCGCGGCGGGCCTGGCATCTCGCCGAGGCGGCCGACGGCGCCGACGAGTCGGTCGCGCGAGCGCTCGAGCAGGCAGCCGCCGAGGCGGGCGTCTCGGGCGGGCTCGCCGCCCAGGCCGACGCGCTCGAGCGGGCGGCGACGCTCACGCCCGATCCCGAGCGCGAAGTCGCCCGGCTGCTCGCCGCCGCTCGCGCCTGGCGCCTCTCGGGCCGGCTCGAGCGGGCCGACGAGCTGATCGACCGCGCGCTTCCGCTCGCGCAGACGGTGCGCTCGCGGGCGGAGGCCCAGCTCGAGCGCGGCCACGGGCTCCTCCGCCGGCTGGCCCTGGTCGACGCGGAGGGGCTGCTCCGGCACGAGGCCGACCTCGCGGACGGGACGGAGCCGGGACTTGCGTCGCGCCTGGTGTCCGCGGCTGCGCAGGCGGCAGACCTCCGGCTCGAGCCGGAGCAGGCTCTGGCGCTCGCCGAGCGCGCCCTCGAGCTCGCGCCCGACGACGATCGGCGCGCGGGGCTCGAAGCGGCCAATGCGCTCCTGACCGCGAGGACGAGCAGCGGCAGGCCGCCGGATGGCACCGATGCGGCGCTGCTCGAACGCGCTGTCGCGCTCCTCGGCTACCCGGAGCTGCGAGCGGGATCGGAGGCTCCGCACTGGATCGCCTACTGCCTCGCCCTGCACGAGCACGACGAGGACGCCCGGCGGCTGAGCGACCGCGCGCTCGCCGAGGCGCGCTGGAGCGGCGACGTCTGGTCGGAGTGCTTCGGGCTCTACGCCCGCGCCGCGATCGAGCACACGACGGGCCGGATCGACGGCATGGCCGCCTGGGCGGAGGAGGCGCTTCCGCTCGCCGAGCAGATCGGCGAGCCGTGGCGCGTCGTCGAGGCCCGCACGTTCCGGGCGGCGGTCGAGGCGGAGCGCGGCGATCCCGATCGCTGCCGCGAGGCGCTCGCCGCGATCGGCGGCACGCTCGCACCGGAGCAGGACCCGCTCATCCGCGGGTACCACCTCGGCCGCGCCTGCATCGCGCAGCGCCTGCCGGAGGCGATCGGCGAGCTCGAGGCCGCTGCGGAGCATCTGGAGCGCGGCGGCATCCTCCTCTGGTACCGGCAGATCCCGCTCGAGCTCGCGGAGGCGTACGTCCACGCCGGCCGCCGGGACGATGCGGCGGTCCTGGTCGACGCCGCGGCGCCCGGCGTCGAAGCGAGCGGCCTCGCGCGGCCACGGGCGCGGCTGGCGCGCGTTCGCGCCCTGCTCGTCCCCGAAGCCCGAATCGACCTTGCCTTCGCGGCCGCGGCGGACCTGCTCGAGGACGTTCCGCATCCGCTCGAGCACGCGCGGATCGAGCTCTGCTGGGGGGAGCGCCTGCGCCGGGCCGGGCGCTCGGCCGACGCGGTCCCGCATCTCGAGCGCGCGCTTGCGCGCTTCGACGCGCTCGGCGCCGGCGGCTGGGCGGAGAGCGCACGGCGCGAGCTCGAGGCGGCGAGCGGCCACGAGCGCCCGCGGCAGCCGCGCCGCACCGACGAGCTGACCGCGCAGGAGCTCCGGATCGCGCGTCATGCGGCCGCGGGCCTCCGAAACCGCGAGATCGCCGCGCTGCTCTACCTCAGCCCGCGCACGATCGAGACGCACCTCCAGAACGCCTACCGCAAGCTCGAGGTCGGCAACCGCACGCAACTCGCGGCCCTGCTCGCCGCCGACGGCATCAGACCGATCGGCGCGGCAGGCGAATCGGCCGCGCAGCTTCAGTAGTTCGACGGAGGCGCTCCGCGCGCCGCCCTCCTAGCGTGGGACGCGATGCCGGAGCCCGTCGCCTACGCACTGCGATTCCGCGGCGAGGCGGTCCCGGTCGACGGTCGCCGCCTCTGGTCGGAGTCGCGCGCGCCCGGATCGCCGTTCGTCCGCGCGCTCGGAGACGCAGCGGACGCGTCGGCCGACGGCCCAGCGGTGCCCGCCGGCGTCGAGGCCGTCTGCCGGCGCGAGCTCCGGCTCGACGAGGACGGGACGTTCGTGTGCGCGGGCGAGATCGCCTTCTCCCCGGAAGACGCGGTCACGTTCCACGCGAGCGGAGCGCTCGCGGAGAGCCCGGCCGCGGGACTGCGACACGGTACCGCCGTCTGCGCCGTGACCGGCGGCCGCGGGCGGCTCGCGGCTGCGAGCGGCTCGATTGCCTCGCAGCTGCTCCTGTCCGCCGACGGCACCCTCGTCGACCACCAACTCGGGCTGCTCTTCGTCGAGCAGCCGTCCGCGAAGGAGGAGTGACACGATGTGTCTCACGACCCGACCCGCCGCGACCGCGCTCGCCGCAACGCTCGTGCTGGCGGCGACGCTCTCCGCCGGCGTGGCGCGCGGCGCAGGCGGCTTCAACGCCTGCAAGGCGCTCCAGGCCTCGTTCGACCCGTTCTGGAAGTCGAAGGTGCTGACCGGCCCGCTGGCGACGTCACCGGCGGTCCGCACGTTCGGTCACGCATATATCTGCGAGTGGGCGGGGCGGCGCACCGCGGAGGGCGGCTTCGACTACGGGGTGGCCCTCAACTTCTCGCCCGCCCGCTCGGCCGCGCTCGCGAAGCAGAACTTCGCGCACATGCACGCGAGCCCGAAGAACGTCAAGGCACGGGTGGCCGGCGCCGACGAGGCCTACGGAAACCAGGAGTCCAAGGGCGGCGTGACCTACAGCACGATCTACTTCCGCCGGAGCGTGTACACCGGCGTGCTCGCGACCAGCACGCCGGGAGGAGAGCGCGGCCTGCTGGCCGCGCAGCGCCTGCTCGAGACCTTCCTGCGCCGGGTCCGCGGCTAGATGGCTAGGCGTGCAGCCGCTGGCGAGCCGGCGCCGGAGCCTTGTAGGCGAAGGGGTGGTGGAACGCCGTCATCGCGTCGCCGGGTGCCACGCGAAGCTCGGCGATCCGCCCCGTGTGCATCCGCGTGACCGTGACCTTCACCCGGCCGTCGCCGCGGTGCCAGTAGAGGCGGACGTCGAGCCCGTCGTTCATCCGGTCCGCCAGCTCCACCCACTGCTCGTCGAATGCCTGCGCCGTCATGTCGGCCTCCTTCCGTCTCGCTGTCCTACGCACGATCACATCCGCCGGATGTCGCGGGAAGGAGGACAGCAGGCGTCTTCGGGTTCGGTTGGCCACACCTTTTGGCCGGCCGGCGGCAGACCTGCGAGGATGCACGTCCATGGGGAGCGAGGCATCCGGGACGGGCGCGATCCACTATCGCTGGGACGACATTCCGAAGGAGCAGCTGAAGCCGGACCTGCACCGGCGGCTGATCCCGGCCGAGCTGATGACGCTCGGGCACGTCTACCTCGACAAAGGCTGCGTCGTCCCCACGCACTCCCACCAGAACGAGCAGCTCACCTACATCCTCGAAGGAGCACTCCGCTTCTGGCTCGGCGACGACGAGTCAGAGGTCCTCGACGTCCACGCCGGCGAGGTGCTGCACATCCCACCGCATGTGCCCCACCGGGCGGAAGCGCTCGAGGACACGCTCGACGTCGACATCTTCTCGCCGCCGCGCGCCGACTGGTTCGACGGCTCGGACTCCTACCTCAGAGGCTAGACCCGCGCCGAAGGAGCCACGACGCGGCCCTCCGGCGCGGGTCGGCTCGGTTCACGCGGTCGCGCCTGCCTTGGTGCTGACACCGAGAGCGGTCGCGAACAAGATCTCGCCCACCCGCGCTTCCTTCAAGTCGAGCTGGCCGGACAGGTTCGCCGCGACCCATTCCGCGGCGGCGGCGTTGGCCGCCTCGGCCGCCTCCGCGGAGTCCCAGGCGCTGAAGGAGATGATCTCCCCGTCGGACTCTGCAACGGAGTAGGCCTTGAATCCCGCCTGCGACTGGAAGATCGGGAGGAGTCCGTCCTCCGCCTTCCGCGCGAGCTCCTCGACCTCGCCCGTGTACGTGTACCTGGCGAAACGACCGTGCATGAGACCTCCGATCCGGCCGCAGCACAGCCGTGGTTCCTCCACGGCAACCTGACGACCTCTCGGCTCGTACCCTCTCACGTCGCGCCGATTGTTGCTTGCGCCGGTGCTAGAGCAACGCTGCGAGCCGGTCGATGCCCTCGTCGATCAGCGACTCGTCGACCATGCTGAACGAGAGGCGGACGTTCTCGCCGCCGCGGCCGTCGGCGTAGAACAGCGCCCCCGGGACGACGCCGACGCCGGCCTCGGCCGCGCGGGCGGTCAGCTCGGTGGTGTCGCAGCCGGGGATCGTCAGCCAGGAGTAGAAGCCGCCCGCCGCGCGCGTCCAGGTGACGCCGTCCGGCATCGAGCGCTCGAGCGCGCCCAGCAGGCGCTGGCCCTTGGCGCGGTAGAGCGCACGCGACTCCACGAGCTGCTCCTCGATCCAGCCGCGGCGGATGTACTCCTCCAGCATCCGCTGGCCGAGGGCGCCCGAGCACTGGTCGGTGTTCTGCTTGGCGGAGACGAGCTGCGCGGTGACCTCCGCCGGCCCGGCTGCCCAGCCGAGCCGGACGCCCGGCAGGAAGGTCTTCGAGGTGGTACCTGCCTGGACGACCGTGTCCGGCGCGAGCGACCACAGGCTCGGCAGCGCGTCTTCGCCGAAGTGCAGCTCGCGGTAGGCGACGTCCTCGACGATCAGGAAGCCGTGCCGCCGCGCGAGCTCGACCAGCGCCTCGCGGCGCTCGGTCGCCAGCGACACGCCGGCCGGGTTCTGGTGGTCGGGAATCGTGTAGAGCAGCTTGGGCCGCAGGCCGCCGGCGAGCAGCCGCTCGAGCTCGTCCACCTCGAGCCCGTCCTCGTCCATCGGCACGGTGGCGATCTCCGCCTCGAAGCCGCGGAACGCCATGATCGCGCCCAGATACGTCGGCCCCTCGACGACGACCGAGTCGCCGCGGTCGAGGAACGTCTTGCAGATCAGCTCGAGCCCCTCGATGCCGCCGCTCGTGATCACGAGCTCGTCGTCGGCGGGACGGCGGCCCTGGACGGCCTCGAGCCGTCCGGCGACGGCGTCGAGCGTGCCCGCCAGGCCGCGGGTGGGCGTGTACTGGAAGGCGGTCGCCTCGCCCGTCGCCGCGAACTCGGCCAGCAGCGCCGACGCACGCTCGCGCGGGAACGTCCTTGGGTCGGGGAAGCCGCCCGCGAACGAGATCAGGTCGGGACGCCCGAGGAAGCCGAGCACGAACGCGATTCCCTCGCCGACGTCGCCACGCGTCCGGGCTGCGAAGAGCTCCTCCCAACGGCCGGTCTGGGGCGTCACCGCCATCGGGGCGACCATAGCGGTCGGAGCTACGTGGTCGCCACCCCGATCACGATCCTGCCGGCGTAGCCGCGCGCGCCGCGCAGCCGCCGGCCGAGCTTGACCACCGCCCGCGAGCCGCCGGCCCGGGCGTAGATCATGTCCCGCGCGTGCGAGGTGTCGGCCTGGCCCCGGCTCGCGTACGCGCCGCTCCGGTAGACGGACGACTGGATCGCCTCGTCGAAGAAGACCTGGCCGGTGTGGACGACCCGGTCGGCGCTCCCGACGTGCACCTTCATGTGGACGTGCGGCGTCCGGCCCCGGTACCAGCCGGGGAAGATGGTCAGGAAGGTCGCCTTGCCGAGCGCATCGGAGCGCTGGTGGCCGCGGAGATAGCGCGTTCTGGTCTGCGGGCCCGAGCCGCCGCCTCCCGGGGGACCGCCGGCCGAGCCGCCGTCGAAGCCCGAGTAGTTCCCCGAGGCGTCGGCGTGCCAGATCTCCACGTCGGCGCCCTTGATCGGCCTGCACGTCTTCGCGTTCAGGATCGTGAACGCGAGCACGAGCGGCAGCCCCGGCCTCCCCTCGCGGACGTCGTGGCGGGTCAGCGTGTCGTCGATCCAGTACGGCCCCTCCGTCACCTCGGGCGTGAGAACGCAGGCGGCGACGTTCGCGTCGCCTGCGCCGAAGGCGTCGAGCGCCCGGGCGCCGAAGGCAACCGAGGCGACACCGCCTCCGAGCACGCCGATCAGGCCGCGTCTCGAGAGCGTCGGGTCATTGGACATGGCTCTCCTTTCGTCGTCGGGTCGGTTCGTCAGGCGGGCACGGTAAGAGGAGCAGGTGAGACGTGCCTGAGAATCCGTCGTCTCGACGCCGTACGATCGGCACGTGGACGGGACGCCGATGCGCGTCTGCATCGCCGGGTTGGGCCGGCGAGGGCTCGACCAGATCGAGGTACTTTCCAGATGGCCCGGCGAGTGGGAGGTCGCTGCGGTCTGCGACCGCTCCCCGGCCGCGCACGCGCGACTGCAGGCCCTGCACTACGACCTGCGCGTCCCTTTCGTTCGCGATCCGGCGGAGCTGATGCTGTTCGATCCCGGGCTCGTGCTCGTGTCGACGACCGCGCCGGGGCATGTGCCGGTCGCGATGACGCTCATCGAGGCCGGGTACGAGGGCCCGTTGCTCGTCGAGAAGCCGCTCGCGTCCAGTGTCGCGGCCGCCCGCTTGTTGCAGGCCGTCGACCGGATCCTGTGGGCAGGCGTCTGCTTCCAGCGTCGTTGCTCGGCGATGTACGCAGCGGCGGTGGACGTCGCATACGCGCTCGGGCCGGTCCGTTCGATCGCGTTCGCCAGCTCCGGGCCCGAGCCGGTCGGGATGATCGGGTCGCACTGGATCGACCTCGCCGGCTGGTTCGCCGGCGCACCGGCGGCGAGCGTCTCGGCACGGCTCGCGTCCACGTCGCGCCTTACCCGCCTCGGTGCGGCGTTCGCCGATCCCGCCGGCCGGCTGGAGGTCGGCTACGCGAACGGTGTCTCGGCCACGATCGACCTGTCCGGGTCGTGCGGCGGCGAGGGCGCCGGCCTCGAGGTCGTCTGCGAGCGCGGTGCGGTACGGGTTCCCGCCTCCGAGGCGTGCGCGTTCGTCGGCGAGCGCACCATCCCCGCAGACGGTGGCTCGGCCGAGTGGTTCGAGGCCACCCTCCGGGCACTGACCGGCGGGGGTGGACCGGCCCCGTGCACGCTCGGCGAGGCACTGGACGGCCTGGAGGTGCTCGCCGGCGCGTTCCTCTCGAGCGGCCGCTGCGGCGAGCCGGTTGCGCTGCCTCTCGGCCCCGACGACGCCGCGCTCGAGCTGCCGATCGCATGAGCATGGCGACGAGCTTTCTCTCCGCGAAGACGAAGACGGCGCTCAAGCGGAAGCTCGGGCTGCTGCCCCCGCCGCCCACGAAGGCCGAGAAGAAGGCGGCGGCGCGAGCGAGCCGGCGGGCAGCGCGCGTGCCCCGCTGGGCGCGTTCGGAGCAGCCGGGCCCGAAGCGTCTGGTCAAGGTCGGCATGGTCGGCGCAGGCGAGTACGGGCGGCAGCACCTGCGCGTGCTCTCGAGCCTGGACCAGGTCGAGATCGCCGCGTTGCTGACCACGGGCGGACCGAGCGCGGCAGAGGCGGCCTCTGCCCACGGGATCGAGCGCGTGTTCAGCGACGCCGGCGAGTTCCTCGCCCAGGACGATCTCGACTGCTTCGTCGTCGTCGTGCCCATGGCCGCGATGGCCGATGTCGCCGCGCGCGTGCTCGCCGCCGGCAGACCCGTCCTGCTCGAGAAGCCGGCCGGGCTGGCAGCAGAGGACACGGCCCGGCTCGCTCGCACGGCCGAGCAGGCCGGCACCTGGGGCATGGTCGCCATGAACCGGCGCTTCTACTCGATCGTCGACCACGGGCTGGCGGCGCTCGCCGACCTCGGTCCGATCCGCGGCGCGATCCTCGAGATCCCGGGGCGGATCACGGAGGACCGCCTGTCCGCGCGGCTCCCCGAGTGGGAGTACGACCGGTATTACCTCCGCAACTCGATCCACGGCGTCGACCTGCTCCGGTACGTGATGGGCGATGCCCGGACCGTGCACAGCCACGCCTGGCAGAACGCCGCGAGCGGAAACCGGGCCGCGTCCTTCGCGGTCGTCCACGACTACGGCGCCGGCGTCGTCGCCGTCCAGCTCGACCTCTGGGACACCCACGGTCCCGAGTTCCGGCTGAAGGTGATCGCCGAGCAGGGCTGGGTCGAGTGGGAACCCCCGCTCGACGGCACCCTCGTCGATCGCAAGGGCAGCTACCCGATCCCGGTCGACCCGGTCGACACCGAATACCGGCCCGGGCTCTGGTCGCAAGATCTCCACTTCATCGACGCAGTCCGAGCAGGACGCCGCCCGACCTCGCCCGCATCGATGCTCCCGGACGCGCTCCGGACGATGACGCTGATCGACCGGATTGTCGGCGGGCCGGTGGGTTCGGACGCGAGCTTGTCTCCGATCGGCTGACGGGGAAACAGGGTGTAGCGCCGCCCGCGACGGGCCCCTTCGGCCTTTCGTAGGATCACCGCCGTGCACGAGCTGCTCGCGCGCAAGCCGATTCTCGGGATGATCCACATGCCGGCGCTCCCCTCGGCGCCGCAGAACGACCGCTCGATGGACGAGCTCGTCGCCTTCGCCCTCTCGGAGGCACGCAAGCTCGAGTCGGCCGGCCTCGACGCCTGCATCGTCGAGAACGTCGGCGACGTGCCGCTCTTCCGCGATCACGTGCCGGCGGCGACGGTGGCGGCGATGGCTGTGCTCGTCACCGAGGTGCGCCGGGCGACGTCGATGCACGTCGGCGTGAACATCCTCCGCAACGCGTGCACGGAGGCGCTGTCGATCGCGCACGTCTGCGGCGCCGACTTCATCCGCTGCAACGTCGTGATCGGCGCGTACGTCACCGACCAGGGGATCGTCCAGGGCTGCGCGGCCGAGCTCGCCCGTCTGCGCCGGGCGCTCGGGTCGGACGTCCTGATCTTCGGCGACGTGCACGTGAAGCACGCACACCCGCTGTTCGACGTCCCGATCGAGTACGCGGCGCAGGACCTGGCGGAACGCGGCGGCGTCGACGCGGTGATCGTCTCGGGGCCGCGGAGCCCGATCCCGCCGACCCGGGAGCGGCTCGACACCGTGAAGAAGGCGGTGGAGCTGCCGGTCCTGATCGGCAGCGGCATCGGCCTCGCGAACGTGAAGGAGTTCTACGAGCGCGCGGACGGCGTGCTGATCGGCGAGCCGGACTTCAAGGTCGGCGGCGTCTGGGGCGGCGAGACGGACGAGGCCGCCTACGCCGAGGCAGTCCGCCTCTGCCGCGGGTAGTGCAGTGACAGGCTCGAGCCTGTCACTGCCGGGGACGCAGGAACCCGGCGCTCGCGACGCCAGGTGGCGCTGACGGTGACCTGACGATCGGCTCGCGATTCGTTACCATAGGTAACGAAATGTCCGTACGCGTGGTCGATTCCGTCGAGCTTGCGAATCGACTGCGCCCGGTTCTGCTGATGCTCAACCGCCACCTCCGGCGCGAGGCGCACGCCGAGGGGATCACCGGCGGGCAGGCAGCGCTACTCGCACAGATCCGCAACCACCCGCAGCTGGGGGTGCGCGAGCTGGCCGCGCGCGAAGGCATCTCGGCGCCGTCGATGACGCGCTACCTCGACCGGCTGGAGAAGGCGGGCCTGGTCGTCCGCACGCGTTCCCCCGAGGACGCACGGCGCATCCGCCTCGCGCTGACGCCCAAGGGCGTCCGCGTCCTCAGGTCGGTGCGGCGCCGCCGCACCGCTTGGCTCGCCGAGCGGCTGGACGGGCTCGACCCGGCCGAGCAGCGCGCGGTCGCCGACGCGGTCGAGCCGCTCGCCCGGCTGCTCCAGGAGGAGGAGCGGTGACGGCGGCCCTGCTCGCGCTCAACTCGCGCACGTTCTCGAGCCTGCGCAGGCACCGGAACTACCGCCTGTACTTCACCGGCCAGATCGTCTCGGTGACCGGAACGTGGATGCAGGACACGGCGCTGCCGTGGCTGATCCTCGGCCTCACCCACTCGCCGTTCTACGTCGGCGCCCTCGTCTTCGCCCGCTACCTGCCGTTCCTCGCCTTCGGACTGTTCTCGGGCGTGGCGGCCGACCGGTTCGACAACCGGCGCGTGGTGATCGTCACCCAGACCGTCTCGATGGTCGTCGCGGGAGCGCTCGCCGTGCTCGCCTTCGCCGGTGTGTCGCACACGTGGCCGTACTTCGTGCTCGCGTTCCTCGGAGGGGCGGCGCTCGTCTTCGACTCCCCGAACCGGCAGGCGCTCACGTTCCAGCTCGTCGGCCGGGCCGAGCTGCCGAACGCGATCGCGCTCAACTCGTCGCTGTTCAACGCGGGTCGCGTGGTGGGGCCGGCGGTCGGCGGGCTCCTGATCGCGGCGGTCGGCACCGGCTGGTGCTTCGCGATCAACGCCGGCTCGTTCCTCGCCGTGCTCACCGCGCTGCTCCTGATGCGCGTCTCCGAGCTCTTTCCGGTCGAGCGCAGCTCCGCGAAGGAGAAGACGGGCGCGGCGATCCGCGAGGGCCTGCGCTACGCGCGGCGGACGCCGGCGGTGCTGACCGTGCTGGTGATGGTGACGGTGGTCAGCTGCACCGGTTTCAACTTCCGTGTCCTGCTGCCGGTGCTGGCGTCGAGGACGCTCGACGCCGGGGCGGCAGTGTTCGGCGTGCTGTTCGCATGCTTCGGCGCGGGCGCACTCGCCGGCGCGCTCTTCGCCGCGGCGCTGAGCCGCGCGAGCTGGAAGGCGCTGGTGCTCGGCGCCGGCGGCTTCAGCGTCGCGATGCTCCTGCTCGCGCCCGTGCGCAACGAGGCGATCGCAGGCGCGCTCCTGCTCGTGATCGGCTTCTTCTTCTCGACCTGGACGGCGAACAGCCAGTCTGTGCTGCAGCTGACCGCGCCCGACCGGCTGCGCGGCCGCGTGATCGGCCTGTATCTCTTCGCCTTCGCCGGCCTGACGCCGATCGGCGGGCTGCTCGCAGGCTGGCTCGCCGAGGTCGGCGGCACCGAGCTGGCGTTCGGCGTCGCGGGCGTGTGCGGGCTGGCGGCGACGGCGTTCGCAGTGCTGCGCCTGCGCGACGTCAGGCCGCCGCGCCGGCGCGCACCGGTGGTCGCGGTCGCCGAGGAGCAGCGGACCGTCTAGGGCGTGACCGTGAATATCCCCTTCATCACGTTCGGGAAGATGTCGCAGTGATAGCGGTAGCTGCCGGGCGGTAACGCAACCGTCCACGTCTCCGACTGGCCCGGCGCGAGCGCGGCACCGATCTTGAGGCCGTCGAGGTCGAAGTTGCAGCCCTGGCAGGAGCTGGTGATCACGAACGTGACCTTGCCCGACGGCGCACTCAGCCGAGAGAGGACGAAGGCGGGGGTGCCGGTGGATGAGGTGCTCTGGTCGAGCATCTGGACGTCGACGGTCGTGTTCGCGGCACCGACCGTGCCGGTCGTCGTCGTGGCCGTCGTGGTGGGCGGCGGCGGGGGCGCCGGGCGCTGAGCGCCCACGACCGAGAAGACCCCCTTCAGCCCGGCCGTTGCCTGGCCGGAAACCGTCGAGCGGTAGGGGTACCGGCCCCCCTTCGCGAAGGTGACCCGCAAGGCCGCGGAGCGACCGTGGGCGAGCAACCGCGTCTTCTTCCCGGCGATCTCGAAGTTGTGCGGGCTCTTGCCCCTGTTGGTGACCGAGAAGACGACCCCTCCTACGGGAGCGCTGCGCCTCGACAGCACGAACCTGGAATCGGTCACGGTGACGGCCACGTGGGTCGTCAGTCCCGAGAACGACGTTGCGAGTGCGGCCCCGGTACCGACCGCGCCGCCCGGCGCGAGGAGTCCGACGGCCAGGCAGGCGGCCGTCAAGACTGCGACCACGAAGCCGGTTCGGCGGCGGTCAAAGCACTGCTGGGTGGGAGGACAATGCATCTGCTGCTCCTTTCGCGACTCCCTCGTCAGCGGCTATCCGAGCCGGAGGAACGGGGCGCACTCCGGCCTGCTCCGGTTCCCGGCCGGGTCGGTGGCGACGACGCAGAAGCGGAGCTGCCGGCTGCGCAGCCTGGCCGGCACCCGCCACCGCAGGCTGACGCTGCGAGTGCCGATCTCGAAGGCGAGCGGCGAGGTGATGGTGGCGAGAAGAGCGTCCTGCTCGTACACGCGGACGACCGCCTTGCTGCGCCCGCTGTCGTCGTAGACGTCGAAGCGCAGCCTCGTCGTCTTGCCGCGCGTCGCCGAAGCGGGATGAGCGGTGACGAGGGGCGGCTTGACGTCGGGGGAGCGGAGGGCGCCTGCGGACGAGAGGCGCTGGAGCGCGAGCACGGCGTTGCGCGCGAGGTCGTCGGGGCTCCCTGCGGTCGCGGAGAGGGAACGCAGCTGCTGCTCCGCGGCCGTCGTCGGGCGTCCGCCGTCGTAGATGCCGAGCCCCGTCGGCATCACCACGAGCAGCGGGCCGACATACCACAGCGCGAGCTCGACTCCGAGGAAGCGGGCGTACTCGCCCGGCTGCCCGAACAGGGACGGGATCGCGCCCAGATCGTCGACCGCGTAGACCAGTGCGACCTTCACCCGGTCTCCGCGGGCGTAGACGGCGCTGACGACCCGCTCGAGCGCGGCACGTGCGGCCGGAGACGGCGCCCGGTAGGGAAAGTAGACGTTCTGCCCGAGCAGGACGTCGCTGGCCGGGTCGCCGTCGGCACGTGCGGTCCCGGCCGAGGCGAGCAGGACCGTCGCGACCGCGACTGCCAGTACGCGTCTTATCAGGGCGAGACCGTCGCTTCGAGAAACCGCCAGCGCCCGCCGTAACCGTCCCGGACGGCGGTCACGAACATGCCCAGCCGCTCGTCGATACGCGGTCGGTCGCGCAGGCTGTACGCGACGACGAAGAGACGATGAAAGCGCAGGTCCCGCCGGTCGAAGCCGGGCCGCGGCCAGGCCTTGAGCGCGACGAGCTTCGCGCCGGCTACGGTGCGCACCCACCAACGCGCGACGTCGACCGGCTCTCCGAACGACGGTCGTGAGCCCGTTCCGGGGGCGAACACCCGAAGCAGCCATCGCTCCGACCTGAGCTCGTGGGCGTGGATACGGAGCACGATCGGATAGACCCCGCGCAGGGCCGGCGCGGGGAGCGTGCCGAGCCAGGCGCCCCTGACCAGTCGAAGCGACCGCCACGCGAGCTGTCTGCCGCCGACGTCCGTTGCGCCGTCCAGGAGCACCTCGAGACCGCCGGCACGGACTCCGCTGACGGCGATCGTCGCCCGTCCTCCGAGTCGAACGACGGAGGGCCGAAGGCGAACGGTCACCGACCCTTCGGTGGCGCCCGCGAGGTTGCCGTCTTCTCGTGAGCTCGGCGCCGTCAGGCCGGCGGCGATCGCGATCGCCGTGAGCACCGCGGCAGCTGCGAGCGCCCGAGGGGCGCCCGCAGCTGTGGTCTGCCGATTCATTTCGCGCAGGTCGTGGGCTGCGGCTTGTCGATCCGCAGGCCCGTGGTCGGCGTCCCTCCCGGAACGACGAACGTGACCAGCACGACCGCGTCCGCCGTGCTCTCGTTCCTGACCGTGAACGGGTTGGCCGCCGTCTCGTAGAACGACTGACCGGCCGAGAACGTCTCCGACGAGCAGTCGCTGCGATACCGGACGACCTGGCCGGATACGACCGTCGCGGTCAGGTAGCCGGGATGGACGTGCCAGCCCGAGTACGCGCCCGGTGCGAACCTGGCCTGCTGCACGACCACCTCCGGCGAGTGCAGCAGCCCGACCGGGGCCATTCCGAACTTCGCCGAGACCACCGGGTGCAGGTTCAGCCATTCGCCGAGGTTCGTCACGCCGGCGGTCCGAAGTCGCATCAGGAACTCGGGCAGCTGGTCTGCCGCGTACTGCCGGCCGTTCCAGGACAACCCGTTGGCCTCGGCGGCGATTCCGGTGTTGTACGCCAGGTCCGCCTGCAGCGACCCGATTGACATGATCGTCGAGGTCGAGCCCTTGCCCGGGGTCGCGACCGCGACCGTCGCCAGAACCGCGGCGGCGCCGGCCAGGACGAGAACGACGATCAACCGCTTCGACTTCATGCCTCCTCCTCTCGATTGGGGCCGGGAGTCGGAACCTGCGTGGTCGCGTCCAGCTCGGCGCGGAAGGCAAGCAGGAGCGCCTCGTCGGGCGTGAGCGCCATGCCATGGGCCTCGAGCGCGTGCCGCTGGACTTCCGCGACGAGTCCCTCCTCGTCTGCCGCGCGAGCCTCGAACCCGCAGTCGCAATAGAGCACCGTGTCCACGACTCCTCGCGGCGAGACTAGGAATGTCCCCCTGGATCGAGGCAAAATGCATGCTGGGAAATGGCTAGCCCCTCGCAGCTGAAGGTCTTCCTTGCGGGCCGGGTCGCAGTCGAGGCGAACGGCGACGCGATCGACGAGCGGGGTTTTCCGGGGCGGCAGGGCCGACTCCTGTTCGCGTATCTGGTGGCCGAGCAGGGACGCGCAGTGCCACGGGACGAGCTCGCCGAGGCCCTGTGGGGAGAGGCGCCCCCGGCGAGCTGGGACAAGTCCCTGACCGTGCTCGTGAGCAAGCTCCGGACCCTGCTGGCAGACCACGGCATCGACGGCGCGGGCGCTCTGTCCGGCGCCTTCGGTTGCTACCGGCTCGAGCTCCCCGAGGGAACGTGGGTCGACGTCGTGGCGGCGGCAAGCGCCGCGCAGGACGCAGAGGTCGCCCTTGCGGCAGGCAACCCGGCGCGGGCGAGGGAGGCGGCCGAGCTCGCAGAGTCCCTCACGCGCCGGCCCTTCCTGCCCGGAGAGGACGGCGCGTGGGTCGACGGCAAGCGCCGCGAGCTCTCCGACGTCCGCGTCCGCGCGCTGGGCGTGCTGGCCGATGCGTGCCTGCTTTCCGGGGACGCGCAAGGAGCGGCGACGTGGGCTGAGCAGACAACCGAGCTCGAGCCGTTTCGCGAGACCGGCTACAGGCGTCTAATGGACGCGCACGTAGCCGCCGGCAACCGGGCCGAGGCACTGCGGGTTTACGAGCGCTGCCGGCGGCTCCTCGCGGAAGAGCTCGGCGCCTACCCGTCACCCGAGACGGAGTTCGTCTATCGCGGGCTGCTCGAGACCCCGCCGACCCGCGCCGCGACGGCTGTGGCAAGCGAGGCGATTCCACCGGAGCCGGACATCACCGGAGGCGAGGCCAGCGTCGTTCGCGGCCGTCCCAAGGTCCTGGCGCTCGCCGTGGCCGGTGTGCTCGCGGTCGCAGGAGTGGTCACGTACGTGCTCGCAGTGGTGGTGCCAGGCGGCGGCTCGGGGGGACCTGCCTCGGCAACCGGGAATGCGAACGCGGTCGGCGCCTACGACGCGAAGACCGGACGCATCGTGGCGTCGGCTCGGCTGGAGGCGGCGCCGGGCTCGATCGCGTACGGGCAGGCGTCCGTCTGGGCGACGATGCCCAACCAGAGCTCGGTGTCGAGGATCGACCCGAAGACGAGTACGGTCGTGCAGACGATCGGGGTCGGGCACGGACCAATCGGGGTCGCAGTCGGAGGGGGCTTCGTCTGGGTTGCGAACAGCCTCGACGGCACGGTCTGGCAGATCGACCCGAGGACGAACGGCGGGCAGGTGGTCGACAGGATCGCGGTGGGGAACGGTCCGACCGGAGTCGCGTTCGGGCTCGGCGGCATCTGGGTGGCGAGTTCGGTCGACCACGCCGTCGTGCGGATCGACCCGCTCACAGGGAACACGGACACGCCGATTCCGGTCGACGCCGGCGCGGACGCGATCGCCGCCGGAGACGGCGCCCTCTGGGTCACGAGCAAGTCGGCGGGTGTTCTCTCGCGGGTCGATCCCCAGTCTGGGAGCGTCACCCGGATCAACGTCGGCAACGGGGCCGCCGCGGTCGCGGCCGGCCCTGGAGCGGTATGGGTCGCCAACGGCCAGGACGCGACCGTCTCGGAGATCGATCCGGCGACGAGCCGGGTCGTGGCGACGATTGTGGTCGGCGAGGGACCGAGCGGCGTGGCGGTCGCGCCCGGGAACACGGGCGTGTGGGTCTCGAACGCACTCTCGGGAACGCTGTCGAAGATCGACGCGAAGAGCGGCACGGTCGTTAAGAGCGTGCCGGTGGGCGACCAGCCGCAGGGAGTCGCGGTCGGCGTGGACAGGGCGTACGTGGCAGTCCGGGGAGCGACGAGCGCGCATCGCGGCGGCACGCTGACCATCGCTGTGGCAAATCCCCCGAACGCGTACCAGGGAGGCATCGCCAGGGCGCTCGACCCGGCATCCGGTTATGGGGAGGCGGAGCTCTTGACGCTCACCAACGACGGTCTCCTCGGCTACGGGCGCTCAGGCGGCGCGGAGGGCTACCGCGTGGTGCCGGACCTCGCAGTGGCGCTCCCGACCGTCAGCAACGGCGGCAGGACCTACGCCTTCCAGCTTCGCCCGGGCATCCACTACTCGACCGGCGCAGTCGTGCAACCGGAAGACGTCCGCCGCGGGATCGAGCGCGCGCTGCTCGCCAACGCGAGCAGCTTGCCCAACTCCTATCTCACGGGAATCGTGGGTGCGACCGGATGCGTGCGGAGGCCGAAGCGCTGCGATCTCTCGAAGGGGATCGTGACCGATGCCCGCTCGAACACGGTCGTATTCCACCTCACCGCTTCCGACCCCGACTTCCTCTACAAGCTCGCGCTGCCTCTCGCCGACGCCGTGCCGGCGAGCACGCCGCTCGACGCGCGACCGCCGCTGCCGGCGACCGGCCCCTACGAGGTCGCCGGCTACGACACCGGGCAGCGCGGCGTGATCAGACTCGTGCGAAACCCGCAGTTCCGTCTCTGGTCGTCTGCCGCCCAGCCGGCCGGCTTCCCCGACCGGATTGTCGTGCGCTACGGGTACACCGGCGAGAGCGCCGTGCGCGCCGTCGAGCGCGGATCGGCCGACCTCACCGCCGATGCCCCCGATCAGACCTGGGCTCCCGCACTTGCGTCGTCCTTGCGGACGCGCTACTCCAGTCGCCTCTTCAGCGTGCCCGAGGCCGCCTCGACCGCGGTCTGGCTGAACACAAGGCTTCCTCCCTTCGACGACGTCCGCGTCCGGCGGGCGCTCAACTATGCCGTCGACCGCGACCACCTGATCGAGCTCGCCGGCGGTCCCGGGACCGCCGAGGTCGGCTGCCAAGTGCTGCCGCCGAACACCGACGGCTACCGCCGCTACTGCCCGTACACGCTGCACCCGAACAAGGCCGGCACCTACACCGGGCCCGACCTGGCCAGGGCGCGCCGCCTCGTCGCGGCGTCCGGGACGAAAGGTCAGCCGGTCACCGTCTGGTTTTTCGACATCCCGATCGGCCACCGGAACGGGGAGTACATCGTCTCTGTGCTCCGCAGCCTCGGCTACAGGGCCCGGCTCAGGACCGTCCCGCACCCCGGCGTCACCTGGCGTCCGGACCGGCAGGCAGGCGTGGGCGGCTGGGGATGGGACTTTCCCGCCGCGAGCAACTTCTTCGTTCCGCTCTTCACGTGTCGTTCATACACCGGCAAGGTGAGCACGAATGCGAACTGGAGCGAGCTCTGCAACCGCCACATCGACGCCGAGATCTCGCACGCCGCCGCGCTCCAGACGGTCGACCCGCGGGCCGCGTCGCGGCTCTGGACGAAGATCGACCACGAGATCACCGACCTGGCTCCGTGGGTCGTGATCCGCGCCGGCATCGCGACCGACTTCGTCTCGGCCCGGACCGGGAACTACACCTCCTGCTGGCTGTCCTACTGGAACGGCTCGACGACCGCGTGCCTCGACCAGCTCTGGGTGCGCTGAAGCCGGGCGGGCTCAGCCCGCGCGCGCCGAGACGAGGCCCGCGTGGCAGCTCGTGTAGCCGTGCTTCTCGAAGTACTGCTGGTGGTAGTCCTCGGCCTCGTAGAACTCGCCGGCCGGAACGACCTCGGTCGTGATCCTGTTCGAGAGCTCCGCCTGGAGGCGAGTGCGCGAGGCGAGCGCCTGCTCCTCCTGCCCGGACGAGTGGAAATACACGGCCGAGCGGTACTGGCTGCCGACGTCCGGGCCCTGGCGGTTGCCCTGGGTCGGGTCGTGCGAGCGCCAGAAGAGGTCGAGCAGCTGGTCGTAGGAGACCTGCTCGGGGTCGAACTCGATCTCGACCGCCTCGGCGTGCCCGGTCGTGTCGGAGCAGACGTCGTAGTAGGACGGGTCGTCGGTATGGCCGCCCGTGTAGCCGACGCGGGTGGCGGTGACCCCGGGAACGGCCCGGAACGCCGACTCGACGCCCCAGAAGCACCCGGCTGCGAAGGTCGCTTTCTCCGTCATGCCCTCTAGTCTCGCGGACCGGCCGAGTGTTACGCCGTTTCTTTAGGGACAGACCCCGTCGGGGTCAGTCCCTACGAGATCGTCCAGGTGTCGCCGGCGTGGAGGAGCTCGCGCAGGTCCCCCACGCCGCGCTTCTCCTTCGCCCTCTCGATCTGCTCGGCCATCAGCTCGTCGTAGACCGGCCGCTCGATGTCGCGGAAGACGCCGAACGGGGCCGGGCCCTGCGGCGTGTGCGCGATCCGCGACAGCGCGAACGCGAGGCTCGAGGTGTCGTGGTGCTCGTCGTGGACGAGCAGCGCGTCCTCCCCCACCTCGGCCACGTCGACCAGCTCGCACGAGCCGTCCGCGCGCTGGCGGACGCCGCGCTCGCCGTCCTCGCCGAAACGGATCGGCTGTGCGTGCTCGAGCCGGATCTGGTTCTCGGGATGCTCCTTGACGGCGTCGAAGGCGCCGTCGTTGAAGATGTTGCAGTTCTGGTAGATCTCGACGAAAGCAGTCCCACGATGCGCGGCCGCGCGGCGCAGCACTTGTGTCAGGTGCTTGCGGTCGGTGTCGATCGAGCGCGCGACGAACGTCGCCTCGGCCCCGATCGCCAGCGACACCGGGTTGAACGGGTAGTCGAGCGAACCGTACGGCGTCGACTTCGTCACCTTGCCGAGCTCGCTCGTCGGCGAGTACTGCCCCTTCGTCAGGCCATAGATCTGGTTGTTGAAGAGGAGGATCTTCAGGTTCACGTTCCGCCGGAGGGCATGGATCAGGTGGTTGCCGCCGATCGAGAGCGCGTCACCGTCGCCGGTCACCACCCACACCGACAGGTCCGGCCGGGACGCGGCCAGCCCGGTGGCGATTGCCGGCGCACGCCCGTGGATCGAGTGCATCCCGTACGTCTGCATGTAGTAGGGGAAGCGCGCGGCGCAGCCGATCCCGGAGATGAAGACGAGCCGCTCGCGCTCGATCCCGAGCTCCGGCATGAAGCCCTGCAGCGCGGCCAGGATCGCGTAGTCGCCGCAGCCCGGGCACCAGCGGACCTCCTGGTCGGTCTTGAAGTCCTTCGCGGTCAGCTCCACGCGCCCGTTCCCGTTCCCCTCCGCCGTCACAGGAGAGCCTCCATCGCCTCGGCGAGCTCGGACGACGTGAACGGCAGCCCGCGCACGCGGTTGTAGCCGGCCGCGTCGACGAGGAACTCCGCGCGGACGAGCTTGAGCAGCTGCCCGAGGTTCATCTCCGGGACGAGCACACGGTCGTACGAGCGCAGCACGTCGCCGAGGTTGCGCGGGAACGGGTTGAGGTGGCGGAGGTGCGCCTGCGCGACCTTGCCGCCGGCCTCGCGTACCTTCTGCACGGCCGCGGTGATGGGCCCGTACGTCCCGCCCCAGCCGAGGACGATCAGCTTCGCTCCCTCGACGTGGTCGACCGCGAGATCGGGGACCTCGATCCCGGCGACCTTCTGCGCGCGGATCCGGACCATGTAGTCGTGGTTGTCCGGGTCGTACGAGACGTTCCCGGTCACGTCCGCCTTCTCCAGCCCGCCGATCCGGTGCTCGAGCCCCGGCGTCCCCGGCACCGCCCACGGCCGGGCGAGCGTCTTCGGGTCGCGCAGGTACGGCATGAAGGCGCCGTCCTGGTTCGGCGCGTCGGCGAACTCGACCTCGATCTCGGGGATCGAGTCCGGGTCCGGGATCAGCCACGGCTCGGAGCCGTTCGCCAGGTAGGCGTCGCTGAGCATGAACACCGGCGTGCGGTAGGTGAGCGCGATCCGGCAGGCCTCGAGGGTGGCGTCGAAGCAGTCCCCGGGCGTCGCGGCCGCGACCACCGCGACCGGCGACTCGGAGTTCCGGCCGAACATCACGTTCAGGAGATCGCCCTGCTCCGGCTTGGTCGGCATGCCGGTCGCCGGCCCGGCGCGCTGGATGTCGAGGACGACGAGCGGCAGCTCGAGCGTGACCGCGAGGCCGATCGCCTCCTGCTTGAGCACGATCCCCGGGCCGCTCGAGGTCGAGACCCCGAGCGAGCCGCCGAACGCGGCGCCGAGCGCGGCGCCGG
This sequence comes from Gaiellaceae bacterium, assembly GCA_036555585.1. Taxonomy (GTDB): domain Bacteria; phylum Actinomycetota; class Thermoleophilia; order Gaiellales; family Gaiellaceae; genus DATBLE01. Next base: position 100,157 of record DATBLE010000027.1, on the reverse strand, counting down.
CGGCGGCGATCTCGTCCTCCGCCTGGAAGGTGCGGACGCCGAAGTGCTTGTACCCGGCGAGCTCCTCGAGGATCCCGGACGCAGGGGTGATCGGGTAGGCGCCGAGGAAGAGGGGCAGCTTCGACTTGACCGACGCGGCGACGAGCCCGAGCGCAAGCGCCTGGTTGCCGGTGACGTTGCGGTAGACCCCGGGCGCCATCCGCGCCGGCGCGACCTCGTACTGCACGGCGAACGCCTCGGTCGTCTCGCCGAACGCGTAGCCGGCCTGGAAGGCGCGGATGTTGGCCTGGGCGATCTCCGGGCGCTTCGCGAACTTGGCCTTGATCTCGTCGACGGTCGACTCGGTCGGACGCGTGTACAGCCACGACATCAGCCCGAGCGCGAACATGTTCTTCGCGCGCTCGGCCTCGCGGCTGGTCACGCCGGAGTCCTTCACGGCCTCCAGGGTCATCGTCGTCAGCGGGATCGAGTGGACGGCATAGTCGGCGAGCGTCCCGTCCTCGAGCGGGTTCGACGCGTAGCCGGCCTTGTCGAGGTTCTTCTCGCTGAACGCGTCGGAGTTGACGATCAGCGTGCCGCCCTTCGGCAGGTCCTTGATGTTCGTCTTCAGCGCCGCCGGGTTCATCGCGACCAGCACGTTGGGGCGGTCGCCGGGCGTGAGGATGTCGTGGTCGGCGAAGTGGATCTGGAAGCCGGAGACGCCGGGCAGCGAGCCGGCCGGCGCCCGGATCTCGGCCGGGAAGTCGGGCAGCGTCGAGAGGTCGTTGCCGAGCACGGCCGTCTCGCTCGTGAATCGGGCGCCGGTGAGCTGCATCCCGTCGCCCGAGTCGCCCGCGAAGCGGATCGTCACCTGGCTGATGCGCTCGACCGCCTTGGCCATACGGTCTAGGTATAGCGCACGAGCAGGCGAGTCGGATTGCGGTGGTTTACCGTCCCGGCCGTGGGCTGGCACATCGAGGGCGACTACTTCGAGTCGTGCAACTGCGAGGCGATCTGCCCCTGCCGGACGGTCGGCGCGCTCACGGGCGGACGCTCCACCTACGGCCTCTGCTACGGCGTGCTCTCCTGGCTGATTCGCGAGGGCGAGGCCGACGGCGTCGACCTCGGCGGCCTCGCCGCCGCGTTCGCGATCCGGTACGACGACGACGAGCCGGGCTCGCCGTGGAGCTTCGTCGTCTACGTCGACGAGCGGGGCAGCGAGGAGCAGCGCACGGCGCTGGCCGAGATCCTCACCGGCCAGCGGGGCGGCGAGCTGGTCCTGCGCCTGCCGTGGGTGCGCAAGCCCAGCGAGCTGATCGAGGTGCGACCGGCCGCCATCGACCTCCGGGCCGGACCCGGGGGCAACGAGCTGCGCGTCGGCACCGCCATCGAGCTGTCCGCTGCGCGCCCGTTCGAGACCGACGAGCGCGTCAGCTGCGCGATCCCCGGTCACCACATCGCCGGGACCGAGTACTACGCCGACCGGCTCGCCGTCGTCGACGAGCCGTTCGAGTTCGAGCTGACCGGCAACTGCGCGTACGTCAGCACGTTCGCCTACTCCGGGTGAGATGCCGAACAGCACCGTCTGCCTGAGCTTCGACTTCGACGCGCTGTCGGTCTGGCTCGCCTACGAGCGGGTGACGCCCGCGATGCTCAACCGGGGCGAGTACGGAGCACGGGTCGGCGTGCCGCGCATCCTCGAGCTGCTGCGGCGCCGCGAGGTGCCGGCCACCTTCTTCGTTCCCGGCCACACCGTCGAGTCGTTCCCGGCGGAGACCGAGTCGATCCTCGTCGCCGGCCACGAGGTCGCCCACCACTCCTACGCCCACGTCGACCCGAGCGGGCAGGCGGCCGACGAGGAGCGCGCCGACATGGAGCGGGCCTGGGCGGTGCTCGAGCGCCTGGGCGTCCGGCCGCTCGGCTTCCGCTCGCCCTCGGCCGACCTGTCGGCGGTCACGCTCGAGCTGGTCGAGGAGCTCGGCTTCCTCTACGACTCGAGCCTGATGACCGACGACTACCGACCGTTCCGGCCGCGAATCGGCGACCGCGTCTCGCGCGAGTCGCCGCTCGAGCGCGGCCGCGAGGCACGGTTCTGGGAGCTGCCGATGTGCTTCGAGCTCGACGACTGGGTGCACTTCCAGTTCAACTTCGACCCGTACCGCAAGGGCGGCGCTCCGCCCGGCCAGGTGCTGGAGATCTGGAAGGCCGAGGTCGACTTCATGGACGCGAACGTCGACGGCGGCGTGCTCACGTACTGCATGCACCCGCAGGTGATCGGCCGCGGGCACCGGATCGCCATGCTCGACGAGCTGATCGGCCACTGCCTCGACGCCGGCGCCCGGTTCGAGCGGATGGGGGCCGTGGCCGAGCGGCTCGGCTAGATGACTAGCTCGACTCGCCCTTGTGGATTCCGAACGCCGCCCCGGTAGGGTCGGTGAGCACCGCGTAGCGGCCGACGCCTTCCATCGATTCCGGCGGCACGACGACGCCGGCGCCCAGCTCCATCGCCTTCGCCGCGGTCGCGTCGGTGTCCTCGACCCCGAAGTACGTCAGCCAGTAGGCGACCGGCGAGCCGCCGCGCTCCCGCATCAGCCCGGCGACGGTCGTCTGGCCGGCGTTGAAGGCCTCGTAGCCCTCCATGAACGGCTCGGTCTTCCAGCCGAACAGGTCGCCGTAGAACGCAGCTGCGGCGACGGTGTCGGTGGCATGGAGCTCGTCCCAGACGAACACGCCGGCCGGCGGCTCCTCGTCCCAGTGGATCACGCCGAAGGTGGCGCGCTGCGGGTCGCCGAGCACCGCGACCCTCAGCCCGTCCGCCACGGTCAAGGGGCCCGAGTGGACCTCGCAACCGCCGCTCTTGGCCTGCTCCACCGTGGCGTCGACGTCGTCGACGAGCGCGTACGGATACCAGTGCGAGGGGATCTCCTCGTGCTCCTTCTGGAAGAAGCCGGCGTGGGACCGGCCGTCCTTCCGCAGCATCGGGTACTGGAAGTCGCCCATGTCGGCGCTCTCCAGCTCGAGGCCGAGCAGCTCGGTGTAGAACCGGGTCGCCGCGGCGACGTCGCTCGTGTACAGCTCGTGCCAGGCGATCACGCTGTCCATCTCCGCTCCTCCCTTCGGGTGAAGACGAGGGCTCCGGCGAGCCACCAGAGCGCGTACGCGAGCCACGGTACCCCGATCGCGTCGGTCTGGACCGCCAGCGCGAGCGTCGCCGCGAAGGCGGCGGCGACTCCGGCGGCGAACCGGTCGCCCTGCCAGGCCGTGCGCACCAGCCCGGCGAACAGCGCCAGGCTCCAGGCGACGAAGAGCAGGGCGCCGGCGAGCCCCGCCTCCGCGCCCAGCTCCGTGTAGTTCGACTCGCCGGCCTCGAGCTTCACGCCGAAGCGCTGGGCAGTCGTGCCAGCGTTGCCGAGCCCGAAGCCTTGCGGGTGGTGGATCACCGTCCTGATCCCGTCGCGCAGCGAGTCGAGGTGGCTCCTGATCGACGGCTCGCCGAGGCTGACCGTGCCGGACAGGCCGCTACCCTCGGGGAGCGGCCCCTTCGCCTTCGCCTGCGCCTGCTGGTAGGGCAGGTCGCTCGCGAACCAGTGGGTACGCGGCGCGACGTCGTGGTAGATCGCGGCGAAGCCGAAGCCGACCGCGACCGCCGCAGCCGCAGCGCCGAGCGGCCACCAGCGCCGGCGGGCGGCGGCGAGCACGACGAGGCCGATCGCGAGCGCGACGACCGACGAGCGCGAGAACGTCCAGAGCAGGCCCGCGCCGCACACGACCGCGAGCGCGACCGCGACCGGCCGAGCGCGCCTGAAGGTGGCGAGCAGGAGCAGCGCGACGACGAGCAGGTACGCGGTCGCGAGCGGCGAGACGAAGGTCGAGACGAGCCGCCGGAAGAGGCCGCCGCTCGTGTTGAACGCGAAGTTCTCCGGCAGGCCGCCCGGGCCGTGGTAGTCGTAGCCGAGCTCGCGGTGGAAGTAGCCGACCGCGCCCGAGTGGCGCCACCACTCGATCGGAACGGAGTAGACCTCGACCAGTCCCCACGCCGCGACCGCCGCCGCCGCCCCGGCGACCAGCCAGCGAACCCGGCGCACGTCCAGCGGAACCGAGCGGCCGAGGAAGTAGGCGGCGACCAGGACGAGGTCGTGGCGGAGCCCGTACGCGATCGCCCGCGCTCCCGCATCGCCGTCGAGCGCGCTCTGCGGGATCAGCGCGTAGAGGACGACGACGACGGCGTAGGCGAGCGCCAGCCAGTCCACGAGCATCGGCCGGAAGGGAAGGCGGCCGGCGCGCACGGCGGCGAGCGCGACCGAGGCGACAGCCGCAGCCAGCACGATCTCCTTCCAGGCCTGGATGGCGTCGAGCGCGTGGCCGCGCACGCCGCCGCCGTAGAGCAGCGACATGACGATGTTGTGCAGCGGCAGGCCGAGCACGAAGACGTAGAGCGCGACGATCGGCCGCCGGAAGACGAGCACCGCGGTCGCGGCGAGCAGCACGCCGTAGACGACGAGGGCGAGCGCGGTCATCAGCGAGCGAGCCGCAGGAAGCGGTCGCGGCTGAAGCGGTACGCGGACGGGCCTTCGTCCTCGGCGATCACCCGCAGCTGCGCGGCGTCGAGCGCACGGTCGAGCTCGCCGCGGGTCAGGCGAAAGCCGCGGAAGGCGGCGCTCGTGTCGGGCCGGCGGCCGAGCGCGACCAGGGGGCGGCGCACGGCACGCCACGCGCGCCCCGCCGCGCCGAGCACCGGGATCTGGACGTAGGCCTCGCCTTCCGGGGCGAGGACGCGTGCGAACTCACGGAGGTACGCCTCGACCACCTCGCGGGCCGGCAGATGCTGGAGCACGAGGTAGCAGATCACGACGTCGGCGACGCCCTGATCCACGCCGTCGAGCTGCTCCCCGGAGACCAGGCCGAACCGCACGTTGCTCGCCGCCACGTGCTTCCGTGCCCGCTCGAGCATCGCCGGCGAGACGTCGACCGCGAGCACCTGGTCGAAGCGCCCGGCAAGCGCCGTGGTCATCCGCCCGGGCCCGCAACCCACCTCGACGCAGGTTCCCCCGCGCGGATCGCCGCCGAGGCGCCCGAGCAGCCCGGCGAGCTCCTCTCCCCCCGTGGCCGGGTCGCCGACGTACACCGCGGTCTCCCCGGCGGCGAGCGCGTCCCACGTCCGGCGCATCTCCAAGGCTCGGCAGAGGGTATCCCGCCGCTCCCGCGGACCCCTGTGGAGAAAGCGTCACGCAATTGTTTCAGTCCAGTCTCAGAGACTGGGTTGCAAACGCCACTCGGAAGGCCATGTCCGGTCCGGGTCACCGCCCCGCGAGCGCCGCGCGAGCGGCGAAGTAGCCGCACATTCCGTGGACGCCGGCGCCGGGCGGGGTCGACGACGAGCAGAGGTAGACACCCTCGAGCGGCGTCGAGTACGGGACGCGGCGCGCGACCGGCCTCGTGAAGAGTTGCCTGAGGTCATGGAGGCCACCGCCGATGTCCCCGCCGACGTAGTTCGGGTCGTAGCGCTCGAGCTGCGCAGGGCCCAGCGCATGGCGGGCGGCGATCAGCTCCCTGAAGCCCGGGGCGAAGCGCTCGATCTGCGCCTCGATGCGGCCGGTCATGTCCACGCGGGAGCCGTTCGGGACGTGGCAGTAGGCCCAGACCGTGTGCTTCCCGGCAGGGGCCCGCGTCCGGTCGAAGAGGGTCTGCTGCGCAAGCAGGACGAAGGGCCGCTCGGGGTGCCCGCCGGCCGCGACCTCCGACTCGGCCCGGGCGACCTCGTCGAGCGTGCCGCCGAGGTGGACGGTCGCCGCGCGCCCGCACTCGGCCGCGCGCCAGGGAACAGGGCCGTCGAGCGCGAGATCGAGCTTGAAGACGCCGGGGCCGTAGCGGTAGCCCGCGAGCCGCCGCCGGTAGAGAGAGGGCAACCCGCCACCCGCGAGGGCGAGGAGCTGTCGCGGAGTGACGTCGAGCAGCACCAGCCTGGTGCCGCGGAGCTCGGCGAGGGACTCCACCTCGTGGCCGCACCTGATGTCGCCGCCCAGCGAGCGCAGGTACGACGCGAGCGCGTCGGCGAGCGCCTGCGCGCCGCCGCGCGGCATCGGCCACCCGAAGGCATGACCGAAGAAAGCAAGGGCGAGCCCGACCGCGCCGGACGGCGGCGTCGAGAGCCGGAGCATCGAGTGGGCAGCGACGCCGGCGAAGAGCCCTCGCGCACGCTCGCCTGCGAAACGGCGCCGGGCGAGCGACGTCGCCGGGAGCAGCGCGTGGGCACCGAAGCGCACTGCCGCCAACGGGTAGCGCGACAGTCTGAGCGGCGCGAGCAGGACCGCGGCGAGGTCCTCGGCCGCCTCGACCAGCGGGCCGAGCAGGCGCCGATACGCCTCAGCGTCGGTGTCGAGCCCCGCCGCGGTCGCCGCGACCGAGCGCTCGAGCACCGCCGCGGTGCCGTCGTCGAACGGGTGAGCGAGCGGTGCCGGAGACTCGATCCACTCGAGACCGTGCTCGGCGAGCGGCAGCGAGCGCAGAAAGGGCGAGCCGACCGCGCCCGGGTGGATCGCCGAGCAGACGTCGTGACGGAAGCCCGGCAGGGTCAGCTCGGCGGTCCGCATCCCGCCGCCGACGGTCTCGGCCGCCTCCAGCACCAGCACCGACCGGCCGGCCCGCGCAAGCTCGATCGCCGCAGCCAGCCCGTTCGGCCCCGCCCCGACGACGACCGCGTCAGGCATCGACGAAGCGTACTGGGGTCACCCGGGGCGCCGACTATGCTCGCCCGGTGGTCGCCGCCGACCTGCGCCCTCGCGGCCCCTACTCGCTCGCCCTCTCGGCGCGCGGCGCCTCCGACGCCACCCGCCGCTTCCAGGACGGGATCCTCGACGCGGTCGTCCCGGCAGGCCGCGCGGTCGCGTGGCAACGCCCGGACGGCCTCGTCTGCGTCCGCGCAACCGGCGAGGACGCGCTCGAGCAGCTCCGCTTCTGCCTCGGGCTGGACGACGACCACACGCCGTTCGTGCTGCGCTTCCGGCGCGACCCGCTCCTCGGCCCGGCCGTCCGGCGGCTGCGCGGCCTGCGCCCCGTTCGGCTCGCGACCGTCGCGCACGCCCTGCTCCGCGCGCTGTGCGGCCAGCTGATCCTGGCCAGCGAGGCGCGCGCGATGGAGCGGCGGATCATCCGCGCCGCCACCGGACGCCGCGACGGGCTGAGCATCCCGCCCACGACCGCCGACCTGGCCCGCTTCGCTCCGGCGGAGCTGCGCCGGCTGGGCCTCCACGCCCGCCGTGGCGCGACCCTGGCCCGCCTGACCCGCGCGACCGAACTGGAACGGTTGAAGGCGGAAACGACCCACGCCGTCGCCGACCGGCTCCAGCGCGAGCGCGGCCTCGGCCCGTGGTCGGTCGGCGTCGTCTGCCTCCAGGGCCTCGGCCGGTTCGAACGCGGCCTCGAGGGAGACCTCGGGCTGGTGAAGCTGCTCGCGGCCATGCGCGGCCACCGCGTCGAGGGCTGGGAGACGGCCGAGCTGCTCGAGCCCTACGGCGAATGGGCGGGGCTCGCGAGCGTCTACCTGCTCGCCGGCTACGCGAAGGGCCTGCTGCCGGTTGCACGCGCCGCGTGAGAACCGACGGACCCGGCTGCGTAGACTCGAGCCGTGAACCGGCGTGTCGCGATCCTCGGGTGCGGGAAGATCGGCGCGTCGCTGCTGGGCGGGCTGCTCAGCGCGGAGTGGCGCGAGCCGTCGGAGGTCGTCGCCTCCAGCCGTCGCGAGGAGCGCCTCGGCGAGCTGCGCAGCCGCTTCGGGGTCGAGGCGACGTCGTCGAACGGCGAGGCGGCGGCCGGCGCAGGCCTCGTCGTGATCTCGGTGAAGCCGCAGGACATCGAGGCGCTCCTCGGGGAGATCGGACCGCTGCTCGCACCCGACCAGACCGTGCTCTCGGTCGCGGCCGCAATCCGCACCGCGCGGATCGAGGCGCGAATCGCCGAGGCCGTCCCGGTCGTTCGCGCCATGCCCAACGCACCGTCGATCGTGCACGAGGGGATCGCCGGCGTCTGCGCCGGCGCGCACGCGAACGAGGAGGACCTCGCGCTCGCCGAGGAGTGCCTCTCCCACCTCGGCCCGGTCGTGCGCGTGCCGGAGCCGTACATGGACGCCGTCACCGCCGTCTCCGGCTCGGGCCCCGCCTACTTCGCGCTGCTCGCAGAGGCGATGATCGAGGCCGGGCTCCTGCTCGGGCTCTCGCGCGAGGTGACGACCCAACTCGTCGTCCAGACGATGCTGGGCACCGCCAAGCTCCTCCGCGACGAGCACGTCCATCCGGTCGAGCTGCGCGAGGCCGTCACCTCGCCGGGCGGGACGACGATCAGGGCGATCCGTGAGCTGGAGTCGGCAGGGGTGCGGGCCGCGTTCCTGAACGCGATCCAGGCGGCCATGGAGCGCTCGCAGGAGCTCGCGGACTCGGACTGATGACCGACGTCGAGCTCCGAATCGTCGAGACCGCCGAGGAGGCCGGCGAGACCGCGGCGGGTCTGATCGCCGAGGCGGCAGGGGCCGACGGGCACATCGGGCTCTCGGGCGGCTCAGGCCCGCGGCCGGCCTACGAGCGGGCGGCCATCCTCCGTCCCGACTGGGGGCGGGTCGAGCTCTGGTGGATCGACGATCGCTGCGTCCCGCCTGCGGACGGGCGCTCGAACTACCGCACGGTCAGGGAATCGCTGCTCGACGGCCTGGCTCGTGAGCCGGCCGAGGTGCATCGCATCCGCGGCGAGCTCGAGCCCGAGGAGGCGGCGGCAGAGTACGACGCGGCGCTCGAGGGCGTCACGCTCGACCTCGCCGTGATGGGGATCGGCCCCGACGGCCACACCGCCTCGCTCTTCCCGAACGCACCGGCTCTCGACGAGACCGAGCGGCGCGCGGTCCCGGCCGAGGCCGGCCTCGAGCCGTTCGTCCCGCGCGTGACGCTGACCCGTCCGGTGCTCGCGGCCGCGCGGACGATGGTCTACCTCGTCACCGGGGAAGGAAAGGCCGAGGCGGTGCGCCGGGCGTTCGCCGCCGAGCCATCGCCGGAGACGCCCGCCAGCCTGGTGCGCGGCCTGCGGACGATCGCCGTCCTCGACCGGGCTGCCGCTGCCGGCGTCTAGTCCAGGGACAGACCCCTCCGGGGTCAGTCCCTATTTCGGGTAGTACCCCCACCGCGCCTTGACCGGCGAGGTGAGCTCGCGCAGCCGCCGGAGCTCCTCGGGATCGGCCTGGCCGAGGCGCTCGGCCTCCTTGCGGCGCTTCCGGTCCCGTCGCTCGGCCCGCCACTTCCACAGAGATCTCACGGCAGGAGATCAGACGTCAGATCCGCCGCCATGTTGCGGCCGGCGGCCAGCGCCTGGAGCACGATCACCGTGTCGGCGACCGGCACGTCCTCCAGGTACTCGTCCCGGGTCTCGAACGACTCCAGCACCGACTCGACCGCCTGGACGTAGCCGACCACGTCCTCGGCGGCGATCATCGCCAGAGCGTCGCCCACGTCCCGCGGGAAGTCGTCGCGGATCCGGATGGCGTCGGCGTTGATGCGGGCGTGCTCCCAGTCGCCGAGCACCGCGCAGGCGAGAGCGGCGGCGTAGCGGCCGATCGGAGACTCCGATTCGGCCACGCCTTCGGCCAGCGCCCAGCGGGCGGCGTCCTCCGCGCCGGACCGGTCACCGGCGAGCACGAGCGCCTTGATCGCGCCGATCGGCCGGCCCCAGCTCCCGGGCGGCGCGTCGGCGTAGCTCTCGCGCCAGCGCTCGGCCGCCAGCCGGAGCCACGGGCGGGCGTCCTTCCCCTCCATCAGCAGGCAGAGGCCCGCTCCCCAGGCGGCATTCCCCATGCGGGTGAGCTGGCGTTGCCGCTCGTCGCGAACCGCGTCGGGAGCGGACCGAGGAATGTCCTCCTTCACCCGCGCCTCGCCGTCGCGGTAGCGCTCCGCCTCGCGTTCGTAGAGCGCCGTCCAGTCGGTCACGGCGCAAGTATCGCCCCTGCTCGCCCACCGTCCCGAGCAGCTATGCTTGCAACGCGGCCCGGCCTTGCTTCGGGCGCTCTCTCGGAAGTCGCAGCGCATCGGCGCTGCCCCTATGCAGGAAACGATCGCTCAACCGTTGACCGCGCCTGAGGCGACGGGCCCGCTCGTTGCTTCGGCCGAGCGGGCCGCGGCGTGGGCAGGCGAGCCCTTCCTGCATCCCGACGAGGACCCCGGCCAGGTGCTCGCGCCCGGGACCGCTCGCCGCCGCGCCTTCGACGACGCTCTCGCCGAGCTGGACGCGGGGGCGCGGGAGCCCTCCTCCGAGTGGAAGATCCGCTACGCGCTGATGCTGGGGCTGGAGCGCGTGCTGAGCGAGAAGCCGCCGCACCTCAAGTCGGGCACCGAGCTGCGCCGACACCAGGTCGACGCGCTCGCCGGGATGCTGACCGAGCTGATCGCCGCCTCGCAGCGCCAGCCCGAGGCGGTCGCCGACGAGGACGACGAGTTCGAGGAGGACGAGTACGAGGAGAACGGGGAGAACGGCGACTCCGCCGACGAGCTCGAGGAGCTCGAGCAACAGGGCGAGAGCTTGCCGCAGACCGACCCGGGCGCGATTCGCCGCTACCGCTTCCGCCACCCGACGGCGTCGGGCAAGACGATCGCCGCCGCCGGCTTCGTCGAGGCGGCCCGCACCATCGGCGTCCTGATCCTCACGCACCGGCGGCTGCTGGTCAGCCAGTTCAACCGCGAGCTGAAGGACGAGGGCTACGGCGACCGGATCACGCCGGAGATCACCGGCAAGGGGACGGCCTCCGTGCGCGCCCCGATCACGATCCAGACGTACGCCTGGTTCGCCCGGCACGTGCAGGAGCTGAACCGCGACGCGTACCAGCTGGTCATCTGCGACGAGGCGCACACGGCGCTCGGCGAGAAGACGAGCGCGGCGATCCGCAGCTTCCCCGAGCCGGTCTACGTCGGCATGACCGCGACCGAGCAGCTGATCGCGAAGCAGGTATCGGACGTCTTCCCGGCCTCGGTCGACGACCTCCCGCTGGGGGACGCGGCGAGGCGGGGGCTGATCGCGCCGCTGCGCTGCCTGCGCGTCCCACCGGCGGCCGCGATCAACTCGGTTCCGATCGTGGGCGGAGACTTCGACCAGGTCGCGCTGGCCAAGGTGCTCGACCACGTCGCCCTCAACCAGGCCGCCGCCAGCCTCTACCGCGACCGGTTCGACTCGACGCCCGGCATCGTCTACGCGGCCGGCGTCGACCACGCCTACAACCTCGCCCAGGAGTTCCGTGCCGCCGGCCTGAAGGCGGAGGCGGTCAGCGGGCGTACCCCGCCGGTTCGCCTCGCGGAGATCCTCGCCGGCTACGAGCGCGGCGAGATCGACGTGCTCGTCAACGCGATGCTGCTCGCCGAGGGCTGGAACTCGCCGCGCGCGACGGTCGTCATGCACCTGGCGCCGACGGCCAGCCGCCGTGTCTACCAGCAGCGGATCGGGCGGATCATGCGCCTGCACCCGCGCAAGGAGGCGGGCGTCGTCGTCGACTTCGTCCAGAAGGGCGCGACGCACTCCGACCGCGTGGTCACGCTGCACTCGCTGCTCGGCGCGGACTTCTACCGCGAGGGGGCGCGCGTGACGCCGGCGCCGCGCCGCCGCGTGCAGCGCCGCGCCCGCCGCCGTCTGTCGCCGGCGCCGTGGCTGGTCCCGGTCACGCCCGACGTCAACCGCCGCCTGGCGGTGATCCAGCGCGAGTGGCAGCGCGTCGACCCGCGCTACCTCGACGAGGAGGAGCAGCGCTTCTGGGCCCGGATCGCCGGCCGCCAGGCCCGCTTCGACGACCGGGTCGGGCTGGTCGAGAAGCTGAGCGCGCGGGCGAGCAAGGCGGCGCTCGACCAGTTCCTCTTCACCTGCGCGGCCGAGAACGCCAACCGGCGCCTCCGGCTGATGGCGCTCTCCGACCGGGTCTCGACGCCGGTCGACCGAATGAGCTTCGACGACCTCGTCACCCTGGTCACGCAGGCACCGCCCTGGGAGAAGGACCGGGTGCAGGGCGTGCGCGTCCTGCTCCGGGCGATCGGCGAGGGCAAGCCCGACGCGCCCGATCAGATCCTCGCCCGCTGGACCTGGCGGCTTGCCCGCGCGGTGCGGAAGGTGCTCGACCGCAAGGCGAGCGCCGAGTACCCCGAGGCCAAGCGGCTGCTCGGCGCGCTCGCCAACTCACGCGGCCAGCGCCACGAGGAGAACGCGGTCAAGCTCGCCGCGGCGGCGAAGGACCTGCCGATCGGGACGGCCGCCGCGCTGCTCGCCTCGGCCGACGCGTACACGCCGCGCGCGAACCACCATCTCGAGGCCGCCCGCGAGGCCCTCGGCTCGATCGGCGAGGTCGCGACCGCGCTCGCCGACGACCTCCCCGCGCCGAAGGCACACCCCGGCCGCCGCCGCCGTCGCCGGCGGAAGAAGAAGCCGGCCGCGGCTCCGGTGAACCAGGGCGGAGCCGAGCAGAACGGCTCGGAGCCCGCCGCCGAGGCGAACGAATCCGTAACAACCGGGCAGGCTTCCGCGTCCGAATAGTCAGCGATGGTCCTCGCGATCGTCTTCGCGTTCGTGGCAGGACTGATCACGGCGGTGTCGCCGTGCGTTCTGCCGGTACTGCCGATCGTCTTCGCCGGCGGCGCGGGCGAGAGCCGCCGCCGCCCGTTCGCGATCATCGCCGGGCTCGCCTTCACGTTCCTCGTCTCGATCCTCTTCGCCGCGCTGCTCCTGGACGCGCTGGGGCTGCCGAAGGACCTGCTCCGGAACCTGTCGATCGGAATGCTCTTCCTGCTCGCGGCGACGCTGATCTTCCCGCAGGTCGGCGTCTGGATCGAGCGGCCGCTCACGCGGCTCTCGCGCCGCCCGTCCGGGGACCTCGGCGGCGGCTTCCTGCTCGGCTGCGCGCTCGGGTTCGTCTTCGTCCCCTGCGGCGGACCGGCGATCGGGTTCGTGACGATCTCGGCCTCCGCCCACGAGTTCGGCTTCAAGACGTTCGCGGTCGCGGTCGCCTACACGCTCGGCGTCTCGGCCGTCCTGCTCGCGATCGCGATCGGCGGCCGTCGCGCCGCGGGCGCGTTGCGCGTCGGCGTCCAGCGCTTTCGCGTCGCCTTCGGCGTCATCCTGGCCGCGTCGGGGTTCGCCCTGATCTTCGACCTCGACACGAAGCTCCAGACGCGGCTGCCGAACTGGACGCAGTTCCTCCAGGACAACACCGAGGCGAGCGCGTCCGGCAGGAAGGCCTTCGAGCGGACGAAGAACGTCACCGAGCGCGCGCCGGCGACCGCGGCCGCCGCGGGAGCGGACGGCCTGCCCGACTACGGGCCGGCACCGGACTTCGCGGGCGTCGACGAGTGGCTGAACAGCGCCCCGCTGACCATGGCGCAGCTGCGCGGCAAGGTCGTCCTGATCGACTTCTGGACCTACTCGTGCATCAACTGCCTGCGCACGCTCCCCCACCTCGAGGCCTGGGACCGCATGTACCGGAAGGCCGGTCTCGTGATCGTCGGCGTGCACACCCCCGAGTTCGCCTTCGAGCACGTGCCGTCGAACGTCCGCGGCGCGACGAAGCGCCTGGGCGTGCGCTATCCCGTGGCGCTCGACAACGGCTACGGCACGTGGAACGCCTACGGCAACCAGTACTGGCCGGCGGAGTACCTGATCGACCGGAGCGGCCACGTTCGCCGTGCGCACTTCGGCGAGGGCGAGTACGGCGAGACCGAGGAGACGATCCGGAGCCTGCTCGGCGAGAAGCCCGCCTCGCCCGCGTCCGACCGGCTCCGGGACCTGACGCCGTCGGGGACGCTGACGCCCGAGTCGTATCTGGGCTGGGCGCGGATCGACCGCTTCGCCGGCTCGCCGATCCGTCGTGACAAGGAAGCGACCTACGCCTTCCCGGCCGCGCTCGCCCCGGACGAGCTCGCCTACAGCGGCCGCTGGACGGTGCACGCGCAACAGATCGTCGCCGGCAAGGACGCCCGTCTCGAGCTCCACTACAACGCGCGCAAGGTCTACCTCGTCCTCGGCGGCCACGGAACCGTGCGCGTGCTCGTGGACGGGAAGCCGCGCGGGGCGGTGAAGGTGACCTCCGACCGGCTGTACACCCTCGTCGACGGCCGCTCGGTCGACGACGCGGTGCTGGAGCTGCGCTTCTCGCCCGGCGTCTCGGCCTACGCCTTCACGTTCGGCTAGCTGGAGGGTCTGACCCCGGAAGGGGTCTGACCCTGGCTACTGGTCGGTCGCCGCCGGCCCGCTGCCGCCCTGCTCGTCGCGCTCCCGGAGGAAGCGAGACAGCTCGGCGGCCAGCGTGTCGCCCGACGGGATGTCCGACTCGTCGATCTCGTCTGCCCGCCGCTCGAGCTCCTCGACGTAGGCGGCGGTCTCCTCGTCGGTCGCGATCGCCTCGCTCACCTGGCGGACGTACGCCTCCGCCGCCTCGTCGAGCTCGGCGGTGTCGATCTCGGCGCCGAGGAGGTCGCCGAGCCGCCCGCAGAGCGCGGCGGCCGCCTTGGGGCTCGGAGCGAGCGAGACGTAGTGCGGCACCGCCGCCCAGAGGCTCGCCGAGGGGATGCTCGCGCGCTTGCAAGCGTCGTGGACGACGCCGACGATGCCGGTCGGCCCCTCGTAGCGCGACGCCTGGAGACCGAGCTGCTCGACCATGCTCGGGTCGGTCGCGCTGCCTGTCACCGGCGCGTCGCGCGTGTGCGGGACGTCGGCGAGCAGGGCGCCGAGCGTGACCATCAGCTCGACCTCGAGCTCCTTCGCGAAGTCGACGATCAGGCCGGAGAACGTCCGCCAGCGCAGGTTCGGCTCGATGCCGAGCAGCAGGACGGCGTCGCGGCCCAGCCCCTCGGGCCGAGCGTGGTAGAAGACCGTCTCGGGCCAGTCGATCCGCCGCGTGAGCCCCTCCTCCAGCCGGACCTGCGGGCGCGTCGCCTGGAAGTCGAAGAACCCTTCCGGGTCGATCTCGGCGAAGCGGCGTGCATCCCAGGCCTTCGCCAGATAGCCGGCCGCGAGCGACGCCCCCTGCCCTCCGTCGTTCCACCCGCGGAACGCGGCGATCAGGACCGGCCGCTCGAGCGCCGGCCGGCGCGCGACGTGGAGCTCTGCCATGAAGCGGTCCAGTCTACGTCGAACGGGATTCGACGGCCGCGAGCGGCCGCCACATCAGGGCGACGAACGCGACCGTGGCCGCCCAGACGGTCGCGGCGACCGCGACGTGCACGAGGACGAGACCCCACGGGAGATGCGTCCGGTACTGGATGTCGCCCAGCGCCATCTGGACGAGGAGCAGCCCGGCCAGCCCCACCGCGCCGACGGCATAGCGAGCGCCGATCGCCGAGCGCCTGGCCAGCAGGTACCCGATCAGGAACATCAGGCTGCAGCCGAGGACCGCGACCGCGGTGCCGTGGAGCAGCAGCGCGGGATGCAGCCGCCAGAGCCGGTAGACGTCCTTCCCGCCCGAGTGCGGCCCGGCCGCCGTGGCGATCGTCCCCGAGGCGAGCAGCGCGAAGCAGGCGATTCCGACTCCGAGGCCCGCCAGCCGCGGCTCGCGGTCGAGGGGCTCCGCGTGGCCCCGGCCGAGCGCGGCCGCTTCCAGGCCGACGACCACTGCCGCGCCCAGCACCGCGACCGAGAGCAGGAGGTGCGGGATCACGAGCGCGGGGTGCAGATGCGCGTAGACGGTGATCGCGCCGAGCGGCGCCTGCGCGGCGGTGCCCACGAACGTCGCGACGGCGAGCCAGCGCACCCATCGCGGCAGCCCGCGCGTCAGCCACGAGCCGACGGCGAGCGCCAGCGTCAGGACGATGGTCACGCTCGCCACCATCCGGTTGCCGAACTCGATGTAGGAGTGGTAGCCCTTCTCCGGGAACGGCTGGCCGGGCTGGCATCCGGGCCAGTGCTCGCAGCCGAGCCCCGAGCTCGTCAGGCGGACGACGGCGCCCGTCGAGACGATCAGCCACAGCGCGGCGACCGACAGGATCGCCAGCCGCCTGAACGCGGCCGGTGAGAGCTCGAACGCGCGCAACCGCGACAGGCGCGTGGTCTCGACGTGCACGTGTCCGAGTGTAGACCGGGTCAGACCACGTCCACCCCGACGCCTGCCTCGACTCGGCCGATGCGCCGTGCGAGCAGGCTCCTGGCGTCCCACTCGGCCTGCAGGGCAGGGCCCTTGTCGGCAGGGAGCGAGACGAGCAGGCCCCCGGCGGTCTGCGGGTCCCAGCCGACCGTGACCAGCGCCTCCTCGACGGCCGCGCCGATGCCGACGTGCTCCGCCGCGAAGTCGCGGTTGCGCCTGTCGCCGCCCGTGCGCTCCCCGGCGCGGGCCACCTCGCGGGCTCCGTCGAGGACCGGCCACTCGGAGGCCTCGAGCACGAGCCGCACGCCGCTCCGCTCGGCCATCTCGTAGGCGTGCCCGAGCAGCCCGAAGCCGGTCACGTCGGTCACCGCGTTGGGCCGGAAGGCGCGCAGCACGTCGGCCCAGTCGCGGTTCAAGGACGTCATCCAGCCGACCGCGGCGTCCACGTCGGCGGCCCCTGCGAGGCCCCGCTGGGCGCCGTGCAGGACGAGCCCGGTGCCGAGCGGCTTCGTCAGGAAGAGCGCGTCGCCCGGCTTCGCCCCCGACTTCGGCCAGACCCCGTCGGGGTGCACGGTCCCGACCACGGCCAGCCCGTACTTGGGCTCGCGGTCCCGGATCGTGTGCCCGCCCGCCAGGATCGCGCCGGCCTCGCGTACCTGCTCGTCGGCAGCCTCGAGGATCGCCGTCACCGTCGCCTGCGGCAGCTCCTCGGGGAACTCGGCGATCGAGAGCGCGAGCAGCGGCCGGCCGCCCATCGCGAACACGTCGTTCAACGCGTTCGTCGCCGCGATCGTCCCGAACGCTCGCGGGTCGTCCACGAGCGGGGGGAAGAAGTCGAGCGTGAAGACGAGCGCGGTCTCGTCGTCGAGACGGTAGACCGCGGCGTCGTCGGCGGGGGAGAGGCCGACGAGCAGGTCCTCGGCCTCGGCCGGGACGAAGCCCGCGAGGAGCTCCTGGAGCCGGGCCGCCGGGTACTTGGCCGCGCAGCCGCCCGAGGTGACGAGCTCGGTCAGCTTCACGGCCACGACTGGATCGTACGGACCGTGCCAGATCGGCGCCGAGCGTCCCCCGCCCGGCGCCTCCGGCACCACTCTTGCTTCCTCTACAAGCCGCGATTTGCCAGCGCCGCAACCGGCACGACGAGGAGCTGCAGCGGATGCACCTCCTCGAGTCGAGATCCCGGCCGGCCGCGACCGGATGCGCGACTAGCGAGGGCCGTCGGAATAGGCCTTGACCACCACGGCTTGTCTCCTTTCGGCTAGAAGCGGAAGTCCTGCAGCGCCTCGGCTGCCCGCCGGTAGAGGCGGGCCGCCTCGCGATCTGCATTGCGCTTCTGTGCGAGATCGCCCTGTGCGACCCAGGCCGCAGCCCGGTGGCTGACCGACGACAACTGCTCGAAGCTTCTATCGGCAGCGGCAAGCATTTCTTCAGCCTCGATCAAGCGATCCTGCTCGAGCAGCGCGCGGCCCAGAACGAGCTGCGCGGTGCCGATTCCCTGGAGGTAGTCCGGCCGGTCGCCGAAGAGCGTCAGCGCCTTCGACGCCTCATCCTCGGCCAGTGCCGCCTCGGAGACGTCCAGATGAACTTGTGCCAGCGAGCACATGGCCAGACCGGCCTCGGGCTCGTCGCCGGCCTCGAGCGCGACCTGGTGCGCGTTCGTGAGCAGCTCGACCGCCCGCCCGGGGTTGCCGAGCGTGAAGTTCAGGCCGCCGAGGTTGTTCAGGAGCCGGCCGACGTTCGCCCGGTCCTCCAGCTCTTCGTAGTAGCCGCGGGCGCGCTCCGCGTACGTCCGGGCGAGCAGCCAGTGGCCCTCGCGCTCGGCGACGAGCGACGCCTGGAAGTAGGCCCGCGCCGCCGACCGCCGGTCGCGCGCGGATTCCGCCAGCTCGAGCGCGCGCTCGACGTCCTCGCGGGCCGCCTGCCAGTCGCGCTGGCGGCGGTAGCAGCGCGAGCGCCAGTCGAGGATGTCGCCGCGGAGCTGGTCGCACGGCAGGCTCGAGCGATCCGCGAGCTCCAGCGCCGAGGTGAGCAGCGCGATCGCGCTCGAGATGCTCGAAAGGTGGTAGCGGCACATGCCGAACCGCAGCAGCACGGCGGCTCGGTCGACGTCGGAGAACGACGGCCGCTCGGCCAGGTCGCGGGCACGCTCGAGCAGCCCGAGCGCCTCCTGGACCGAGCCCGACTGCGCGAGCGCCGAGGTCTCGCCGAGCAGCGAGCGCAGCTCGAGATCGTCGGCCGCCGTCGCGGCCACCGCCTGGCGGCCGGCGGCGAACGCGGCCGCGGCGGCTGCGTGCTCCCCCTGCTCGGCCAGGGCTTCCGCCCGCGACAGCGCGGCTTCGACGCGTCCGCGCTCCTCGGCGCTGACGCCGCCGATCAGGTACGCGGGGTCGACGTCGAGCTGCCCGGCGAGCCACTCCAGCGTCTCGGGCGTCGGCCGCGTCTTGCCGCGCTCGATCTGGCTGACGTACTCCTTGGAGAAGCGGCCGCCCGCAAGCTGGCTCTGGGTGAGCCCGGCGGCGACCCGCAGCGAGCGGAGACGCTGCCCGACTTCACCGTTCCCCTCCGCCCGTCCCGGGCGCGTCCCCTGAATAGCCCTGTCCATGCGCCTCTCCTTGGTGAAGCAAGCCTAGCGGAAAATGCTTCATCTGCCTACTTGACAAGGTCGGACATGGCTTCTATAGTCGTGTCACTTCGACAGCGCCCGCCGCAGGAACGACCAGGGCCGCTGTCAGGGGAAGTCTGATCAGAAGAGAGCCCCGGGGGCCGCAGCCGGGGCTCTCGGTCTTAAGAGGCCGAGCCGGTCAACCAGGCGCGGCGCGACGCCCTGATCCGCGCGAGGTCGTTCGCAGGCAGGCCGCCGAGGCGGCCGGCGACGGCGGTCAACAGCCCGACGGCGATGAAGATCCAGGCCTCCGCCCGCGCGTCGCGCTCGGCGGGGATCGCCCCCGCCGCCTGGCAGCGGGCGACGACGTCGGCCACGAAGCCGTGTACGTCGCGCAGGTGCCGCCGCAGGTAGCGGCGGATCTCCGGGTCGTCGCCGGACTCGGTCAGCGCCTGCAGCCAGAGCTGGGCGACCGCGGAGCGCTGCTCCTTGAACTCGAAGAACGCGGTCGCCATCGCCTGGGTCCACGCGCGCGGGTCGGGCTCGGCCGCGACCGCCTCGTCCCAGGCGATGCGGACCCGCTGCCACGCGGTCTCGATGCACGCGAGGTAGAGCGCCTGCTTGGACGCGAAGTGGCGGTAGAGGATCGGCTCGGTGACGCCGGCCTCCCTGGCGATCTCCGCGGTCGTCGCCCCGCGGTACGAGCAGCGCGCGAAGACGCGGCACGCGGTGTCCAGCACCGCCGCGCGCCGCTCCTCGGCCGGGAGCCTCGCGGCCATCAGCCCATCTCGACGGCGACCTGCCGCTGGTGCGACACCTGCCGGACCGTCACGAACGCGACGATCGAGGCGGCGAACGCGATGCCGGCGGAGACGTGCAGGGCCGCCTGGAAGCCTTCCACGAACGTCGCGTACGAGCCGAGGATCGCGCCCGAGATAGCCACGCCGAGCGAGCCGCCGACCTGGCGCATGCTGTTCAGGACACCGGAGCCGACCCCGGCCTTGTCCACCGGAACCGAGCCCATCGCCGCCGCGGTCGTCGGCGTCATCGCCATCGCCATCCCCGCCCCGCCCACGAGCAGCGCCGGCAGGAGGTTCCAGAAGTCGGAGCTCGCGTCGAGGAGCGAGAAGAGGACGAGCGAGAGGCTGACCAGGAGCATCCCGGTCCCCATCAGCCAGCGGCTGCCGATCCGGTCGGAGAGCTTCCCGGCCACCGGCGCGAAGAAGATGATGCAGAGCGTCATGGGCAGGAACGCCGCGCCCGCCTTCACGGGCGAGTAGTGCAGCACGCCCTGCACGAACAGCGACACGTAGAAGAAGACGCCGAACATCGACAGGGCGACCAGCGCCATGGTCAGGTTCGCCCCCGAGAACGTCCGGTTGCGGAACAACGAGAGGTCGAGCATCGGATTGCGCTGGTGCCGCTCGAGCAGGACGAAGACGGCGAAGCCGACGATCGCGATCGCGAAGAGCGCGAGGATCTCGGCAGACGTCCAGCCCTTGTTATTGGCCTCGATCAGGGCGTAGGTGAGCGCGAACAGGGCGATGCCGGACGAGGCGAGCCCCGGCAGGTCGAGCCGCTGCTCCTTCGAGGTGTCCTTCGACTCCTTGATCACGACCCGCGCCGCGACCATCGCGATCAGCCCGATCGGGACGTTGATGAAGAAGATCCAGCTCCAGTGTGCGTACTCGGCGAGCAGGCCGCCCGTGATCGGGCCGAGCGCGAGCGCGACCGCGGAGACGCCGACCCAGATGCCCATCGCCGTGCCCCGCTGCCTCGGCGGGAACGTCGCGGTGATGATCGAGAGGGTCGCCGGGTTCATCATCGCGGCGCCGACCCCCTGGACCGCCCGGAAGGCGATCAGCGTCGAGCCGCTCGTCGACAGGCCGCACGCGAGAGACGACGCCGTGAAGATCGCCAGCCCGATGATGAAGAGGCGGCGCCGGCCGTAGCGGTCGGCCAGCTTGCCGCCCGAGAGCATCAGCACGGCGAACGTCAGGAAGTAGGCGTTCACCACCCACTCGAGCGAGGCGATGCTGACGTTCAGGTCGTCCTGGATCGACTTCAGGGCGACGTTCACGACCGTGTTGTCGAGCATGATCATGAACAGGCCGAAAGCGACCGCGACGAGCGTCCACCACTTGCGATGCTCGTCGTCGAGGAAGCTGGCGAGGATCTTCGCGCGCACTGTTAGTGCAGACTAACAGAGGTAGTGTTGGCCGCGTGACAGACGTCGTCTGGACGCCGACCGAAGCAGTGCTCGAGCGCCTCAACGTCGTGCGCCTGATGCGCAGGCACGGGATCTCGAGCTACCGCGAGCTGGTCGCGAGGTCGATCGACGAGCCCGAGTGGTTCTGGCCCGCGGCGGTCGAGGACACGGGCGTGGAGCTCTTCGAGCCGTGGACGCAGGTCTTCGATTCGTCGCGCGGCCCGGAGTGGACGACGTGGTTCTCCGGCGCGAAGCTGAACATCGCCTGGAACTGCGTCCACCGCTGGCGGAGCGACCGGACCGCCGCCGTCTTCCGCGGCGAGGACGGCGCGCGGCGGGAGCTGACGTTCTTAGAGCTCTCCGACGCGGTCACTCGGCTGGCGGAGCGGCTGGTCGAGCTCGGGGTGCGGCCGGGCGACCGGGTCGCGATCTACCTGCCGATGTCGCCGGAGGTGGCGATCGCCTCGCACGCGTGCGCCCACGTCGGCGCGGTGCAGGTCCCGGTCTTCTCGGGATTCGCGGCGCCGGCGGTCGCGCAGCGCCTGGTCGACTCGGAGGCGAAGGTGGCGATCACCGCCGAGACGTCGCTCCGGCGAGGCAAGGCCGTCCCCATGCTCGCGATCCTCGAGCAGGCGCGCCGCGAGGCGCCCACCCTCGAGCACGTCGTCGTCGCTCCGTGGGACGACGAGGTCGCCGCCTGTCCCGGGACGCTGGAGCCGCTCGCGGTCGACGCCGAGCACCCCTACCTGCTCACCTACACCTCGGGAACGACCGGGCGGCCGAAAGGCGTCATCCACGTCCAGGGCGGCTTCCTGATCTCGATCGCGCGCGAGGCGTGCTACCAGGCCGACACGCATCCCGACGACGTCGTCCACTTCTCCACCGACATGGGCTGGATCATGGGCCCCTGGACCGTCGTCGGCTGCGGGGCGATGGGCGCGACCCTCGTGTTCGCGGAAGGAGCCCCGGACTGGCCGGTCGACCGCATGTGGCGAATGGTCGAGGAGGAGCGGGTCTCGATCCTCGGCTGCTCGCCGACCCTCGTTCGCGCCCTGATCCCGCACGGGGAGCCCCGGGCGGACCTGTCCTCCCTGCGCGTGCTCATCACCACCGGCGAGCCGTGGAACCCCGAGCCGTACCGCTGGCTCTTCGAGCACGTGGGAGGCTCGCGCGTCCCGATCGTCAACATCACGGGCGGAACCGAGGTCGGCGCGGTCTTCCTCGGCTCGTCGCCGGCGGAGCCGATCAAGGCGTGCTCGGTCGGCTGCCCCGCGCTCGGCATGGCGATGGACGTGGTCGATCCGGACGGACGCTCGGTGGCCGGCACGGGCGAGGTGGGCGAGCTCGTATGCCGTAGGCCCTTTCCGGGGATGACGCGCGGCTTCTGGGGCGATCCCGAGCGCTACCTCGAGACCTACTGGCGGCGCTTCCCCGGGATCTGGACGCACGGCGACTGGGCTTCGGTGGACGCCGACGGCTACTGGTTCCTCCACGGGCGCTCCGACGACACGCTGAACATCGCGGGCAAGCGGATCGGGCCGGCCGAGATCGAGTCGGCGGCGGTCGCGCATCCGGCCGTGACCGAGGCGGCGGCGGTCGGGGTCCCGCACGAGGTGAAGGGCGAGGTCGCCTGGGTCTTCTGCGTGCTCGCTCCCGGCTCGGCGGCGTCGGAGGAGGAGATCGCCGGGCTCGTCGCAGCCGATCTGGGCAAGGCCTTCGCCCCCGACCGCGTGGTCTTCGTCCCCGCGCTGCCCAAGACTCGCTCTGCGAAGATCGTGCGACGGGCGGTGCGGGCGACGGCGCTCGGCCGCGATCCGGGCGACATGTCGTCGGTCGAGAACCCGGAGGCGCTGGACGCGATCTCCGCGGCGCTCGCCTGATATGGTTTTCGACTGAAAGGCGAAAACCAGATGAGGCTCGCGCTCGCACAGATCAACACGGTTGTCGGCGACCTGGACGGGAACCGATCCCTGATCCTCGCCCGGCTCGAGGAGGCGCGCGGCGCCGGTGCCGACCTCGTCCTCTTCCCCGAGCTGGCGGTCACGGGCTATCCACCCGAGGACCTGCTCCTGCGGCCGGCGTTCGTGCGGGCGGCCCGGCGCTCGCTGGAGGAGATCGCCGCGGCCGCCACCGGGATCGCAGCCCTCGTCGGCTTCCCCCTCTTCGACGGCGACCTCTACAACGCGTGCGCCGTGTGCGCGGACGGGTCCGTCCGGGCGACGTACCGCAAGCGCTTCCTGCCCAACTACGGCGTCTTCGACGAGGAGCGGTACTTCGCCTCGGGCCGCGAGCTCGTGCTGCTCCGGCTGGGCGAGGCGCTCGCCGGCGTGACGATCTGCGAGGACATGTGGCAGCCGGGGCCGCCGGCGACCGAGCTCGCGCTCGCCGGCGCGCAGCTGCTCGTCAACGTGTCCGCGTCGCCCTTCCACGTCGACAAGCACCGCGACCGCGAGGAGATGTTCCAGCAGCGGGCCAGAGACACGTCCAGCTTCGTCGCGTTCGTCAACGCCGTCGGCGGCCAGGATGAGCTGATCTTCGACGGCCACTCGGTCGTGCTCGACGACGAGGGCGAGGTGCTCGCGCGGGCGCCCGGGTTCGAGGAGGCACTGCTCGTCGTCGACGTCGACCCGACGGAGGCGATCGGCCGGCGGCTGAGCGAGACGAGGCGGCGGGCGCTGGCGCGTGAGCAGGAAGCACCGCCGCAGGTCGAGATCGTCGCGCTCGGCGAACGGCGGGGTCAGACCCCGCCGGGGTCAGACCCGCTCGTCGCGCCGCTCGTGGACGACCTCGAGCAGATGCGGCTCGCGCTCGAGCTCGGGCTGCGCGACTACGTCGAGAAGAACGGGTTCCGGGAGGTGCTGATCGGCATCTCCGGCGGGATCGACTCGGCGCTGACGGCGGCGCTCGCGGTCGAGGCCCTCGGCGCCGACCGGGTGCACGGCGTCTCGATGCCCTCGCGGTTCTCCTCGGAAGGGACCCGCGGCGACGCGAGACGGCTTGCCGAGAGCCTCGGGATCGACTTCCGGGAGGTGCCGATCGACGCGGCGGTCGCGGACTTCGAGGACGCGCTCGCGCCGAGCTTCGGCGGGCTCGAGCGCGACCTGACCGAGGAGAACCTGCAGGCGCGCGTGCGCGGCGTCCTCCTGATGGCCCTCTCGAACAAGTTCGGCTGGCTCGTGGTCGCGACCGGAAACAAGTCGGAGCTCTCGGTCGGCTATGCCACGCTCTACGGGGACATGGCCGGCGGCTTCGCCCTGCTCAAGGACGTCTTCAAGACGGATGTCTTCCGGCTCGCGCGGCACCTGAACGAGCGTGCCGGCCGCGAGCTGATCCCACGGACGATCGTCGAGCGAGCGCCGAGCGCGGAGCTCCGCGACGGCCAGCTGGACGAGGACTCGCTGCCGCCGTACGCGGAGCTCGACCGCGTGCTCGAGGCCTACGTCGAGCTCGACCGCTCGCGCGAGGAACTGATCGCCGACGGCTTCGACGCCGCGGTCGTCGACCGCGCGCTGGCGATGATCGACCGGGCCGAGTACAAGCGTCGCCAGACGCCGCCGGGCGTCAAGCTCCGCCCCAAGGCCTTCGGCCGCGACCGGCGGACGCCGATCACGAACCGCTGGCGCGGCTAGCGCTCTGCGAAGCGGCGCGTGACCAGCTCGCCCGCCCGCGTCACGTGCTCGATCATCCGCTGCCGGGCCAACTTGGGATCGTGACGCTCGATCGCCTCGAGGATCGCCTCGTGCTGGGCGACGTTGGCCTCGAGCAGCCGCGCATTCTGGCCGAGGACGATCCAGGTCAGGTCGCGTGGGAAGCTCCGATGGAGGTGGGCGATCGTCGCCTGGAGGCGGCTGTTGCCCGACGCGTCCTGGATGACGCTGTGGAAGAGGTCGTTCGCCTCGATCCACTCGGCGTGGGCGTCGGCCGCGTCGCGCAGCGACTGCCGCTTGGCGCCGCCGCGACGGCGCCACGCGAGCAGCGAGGCCACCGACCGGCGGAAGAGCTCCTGCGCGGTACGCAGCCGCCGCAGCTCGTCGTCGCGGATGCAGGTCGCCGCCAGGCTCGCGGCCAGGCCCTCGAGCTCGGCCCGCACCTCGTAGGCGTCGCGCACGTCGCGGGCGCTCGGCCCGCGAACGAGCGCACCACGGCGCGGAAGCACCTCGACGAGCCCGTTCGCCTGGAGCTTGCGCAGCGCCTCGCGCACGGGCGTACGGCTGACGCCGAACTCGGCGGCCAGCGATTCCTGGCGCAGCCGCGCGCCGGTCGGAATGGCGCCGCTCAGGACCCGCGACTGGATCTCTGCCGCGAGCTCGTCGACGAGTGCAGCGTCGCTCTGCGTCATGCGGCGACCGACCATACCACGCTTTTGGATCCAGTTGACTCGATCGTGGATCCAATCTAAGGTTCGGCTTTCCCATGTATAGGGAGGTAGCGGGCATGTCTAGGACAGGGGGCACGGTATGAGCAGGACTCGCGCACTTCGTGCGACCGCCGCGGCAGGCGTCGTCGCGGCGGTGGCGCTCGTCGTCGCGATCGGTGCAGGCGCCGGCGCCAAGTCAGGACAGATCAAGAACGGAGGCACGCTCGTGATCGGGCTGGCCGAGGAGCCGGACGCGCTCGACCCGACGCTGGCGCGCACGTTCGTCGGCCGCATGGTCTTCCTCCACATGTGCGAGAAGCTGTACGACCTCGACGCCAAGCTCCACGTCGTCCCGCAGCTCGCCGCGGCGCTGCCGACGGTGTCGAAGGACAAGCTCACCTACACGATCAAGCTCCGCACCGGGATCAAGTTCAACGACGGCACGGCGTTCAACGCCGCGGCCGTGAAGACGTCGCTCGAGAGGCACCTGACCCTCAAGGGCTCGACCAGGGCGAGCGAGATCTCCCCGATCGCATCCGTCGACACGAGCGGCGCGAACACCGTGATCCTGCATCTGAAGACGCCGTACTCGCCGCTGACGGCGCAGCTCGCGGACCGCGCGGGGATGATCATGTCGCCGAAGCAGCTGGCCGCGCTCGGGGACAAGTTCGCCTCGAACCCGGTCTGCGTCGGCCCGTTCAGCTTCAAGGACCGCGTGGCGGGCGACCACATCACGCTGACCAAGTCGAACTTCTACTACGGCAAGGCGAACGTGCACCTCAACTCGATCGTGTTCAAGATCATCGTCGATCAGAGCGCACGCACCCAGAACCTGCGCGCAGGCGACATCCAGGTGCAGGACCGCGTGCAGTCGACCGACGTGCCGACGCTCCAGAAGGCGAAGAGCACGATCACCGTGATCAAGACGCCGACGATCGGCTACCAGGGGATCACGATCAACATCGGGAACAAGAACGGCCTGCTCAAGCCGTACTCGAACGTCGGCTCGCCCCTGGCCAAGTCGCAGTACCTGCGCACCGCGTTCGACCTCGCCCTCGACCGCACGACGATCAACAAGGTCGTGTTCGGCGGGCTGAACCTGCCCGACTGCTACCCGATCTCGCCGGTCAGCCCCTGGTACTCGACCACGAAGGGCCTCCAGTGCAACCTGCACGCGCAGGTGGCGACCGCGCAGCAGCTCGTCAAGGCGTCGGGGATCGCCAATCCCAAGGTGACGCTGACGATCGCCACCGACACCGTCGCCGCACGGCTCGGCCAGGTGATCCAGGCCATGGAGAAGGAGGCCGGGATCGACGTCTCGCTGGCGCCCACCGAGTTCGTCACGTCCCTGAACCGTGCGGATGCGGGCAACTTCGACGCCTTCGCGGTCGGCTGGTCCGGCCGGGTCGACCCCGACGGGAACATCTTCGGCTTCGTCTCCACGCCGGGAACGCTGAACGACTCGGGCTACTCGAACCAGCAGCTGGACTACATCCTCAACAACGCCAGGCGGTCGGTGACCGACAAGTCGCGGACGACGCTCTACGCCGCGGCGATGAAGATCATCCACCGGCAGCGGCCGCTGATCTACCTCTACCACCCGGTCAACTACTACGGCGTCTCCAACAAGGTCGACGGCGTGAAGGTCTACGGCGACGGATTGATCCGCGCCTACAACGCCGGCTTCAAGTAGCCGATCGGCGAAACTGACGATCATGGGCGGCTTCCTCCTGCGCAAGGTCGGAGCCGCCCTCATCGTCCTGCTGCTGGCGAGCATGCTCGTCTTCCTCGGCGTGCGGGCGCTGCCGGGCGACCCCGCGCTCGCGCTCGGCGGCGAGCAGCGCGACCCGGCCGTGCTCGCCCAGATCCGCCACGACTACGGCCTCGACCAGCCGCTCCCGCTCCAGTACGTCCACTGGCTCGGGCACGTCCTGCAGGGCGACTTCGGCACCGACCAGCGCAAGCTCTCGGTCTCCCACACGATCGTCACGAAGCTGCCGATCACGCTCGAGCTCGCGGGGCTCGCGATCGTGTTCGGCTCGGTGCTGGGCATCGTCGCCGGCGTGATCGCCGCGGTGCGGCGGGGCAAGGCGGAGGACTACGCCGCGACCACCGTCGCGCTGGCCGGGCTCTCCGTGCCGCACTTCTGGCTCGGACTGCTGATGATCGTCCTGTTCGCGGTCGACCTGCACTGGCTGCCCGCGGGCGGCTACGTCCCGTTCGGGCAGGACCCGGTCGGGAACCTCGAGCACATGGTGATGCCCGCGATCGTGCTCGGCGCGGGGCTGGCCGCGGTGGTGATGCGGCAGATGCGCTCGTCGATGCTCGACTCGCTGGGCGCCGACTACGTCCGCACCGCGCGGGCGAAGGGTCTCTCCGAGCGCTCGGTCGTCGGCAAGCACGCGCTGCGGAACAGCCTGATCACGGTGACGACGATCATCGGGCTCCAGCTCGGCGCCCTGATCTCGGGCGCGGTGATCACCGAGCAGATCTTCGGCATCGCCGGCTTCGGACGGCTGACCATCGACGCCGTGCAGCAGCGCGACTACGCGCTCATCCAGGGGGTCGTGCTGGTGGTCGCGATCGGGTACGTGGTCGTCAACCTGGTGGTCGACGTCGTCTACTCCCTGCTCAATCCCCGGATCCGGATCGTCGCGAGGCCGTCGTGACGGTCGTCGAAGACGCCTCCGTCGACCTCGTCTCCCCGCGCGCCCGCAGGCGCCGGGTCATCCGCCGGCGCCTGGCCCGGCGGCCGGGCGCGATCCTCGGCTTCGCCGTCGCGGCGACCTTCATCCTCGCCGCGATCCTCGCACCGGTGATCGCGCCGTACTCGCCGTCGGCCACGGACTTCGACTCGCTGCTCGCGAAGCCGTCCTGGGACCACCTGCTCGGGACGGACGAGCTCGGCCGCGACATCCTCTCGCGGCTGATCTGGGGCGCCCGTGCCTCCATCCAGGCAGGCGTGCTCGCAACCTGCCTGGCGATGGCGATCGGCGT
This sequence comes from Gaiellaceae bacterium, assembly GCA_036555585.1. Taxonomy (GTDB): domain Bacteria; phylum Actinomycetota; class Thermoleophilia; order Gaiellales; family Gaiellaceae; genus DATBLE01. The sequence goes on along the minus strand of DATBLE010000027.1, from coordinate 71,935 downwards.
CCCGATCGGGCTGGTCGCCGGGTACTACCGCGGCTGGATCGACCCGGTGATCTCGCGCGTGACCGACGTGGTCCTCGCGTTCCCGTTCCTCATCCTCGCGGTCGGGCTGGCCGCCATCCTCGGCCCCTCGCTCCTCAACGCCACGATCGCGCTCGGGGTCGGCGCCGCCCCGGGGTTCGTCCGGGTCGCACGTGGCGAGACCCTCGCCCTGCGCGAGGAGGACTACGTGCGCGCGGCGATCGCGAACGGCGCCGGCGACGCGACGATCATCTTCCGCCACATCGTCCCGAACATGAGCTCGACCCTGCTCGTCCAGGCGACGGTGACGATTCCCGCCGCAATCATCGGCGAGGCGGTGCTGTCGTTCCTCGGGCTCGGCGTGCAGCCGCCGACGCCGTCCTGGGGCGTCATGCTCGCCGACGCCCAGAGCTACCTCTCGGAGGCACCGCGCCTGGCCGTGTACCCCGGGCTCGCGATCTTCATCTGCGCGCTCGCGTTCAACCTGCTCGGGGACGGACTGCGCGACGTCCTCGACCCGCGCACGACCCGCTGATGGCGGACACGCTGCTGGACGTGCGCGACCTCTCGGTGCGCTTCGAGGCGGACGAAGGCCGCACCCAGGCGGTCGACGAGCTCTCGTTCACGCTGGGCGAGCGCGAGGTGCTCGGCGTCGTCGGGGAGTCCGGCTGCGGCAAGTCGGTGACGATGCTCTCGCTCCTCCGGCTCCTGCCCCCGACCGCGGTCGTCACCGGCAGCGCGCGCTTCGGCAGTCTCGACCTCCTGGCGGCGTCGAATGCGCAGCTGAAGCGAATCCGGGGCCGGGAGATCTCGTTCGTGTTCCAGGAGCCGATGACGTCGCTCAACCCGTCGTTCACGGTCGGCCGCCAGATCGGCGAGGTGCTCCAGCGCCACCTCGGCGAGTCGCGCCGGGCCGCCCGCGCCCGCGCCGTCGAGCTGCTCGACCTGGTGCGGATCCCCGCGCCGGCCTCCCGGGTCGACGAGTACCCGCACCAGCTCTCCGGCGGGATGCGCCAGCGCGTGATGATCGCGATGGCGCTCGCCTGCGACCCGAAGATCCTGATCGCCGACGAGCCGACGACGGCGCTCGACGTCACCATCCAGGCGGGCATCCTCGACCTGATGCGGGACATCCGCGACCGGCTCGGCACGGCCATCGTGCTGATCACCCACAACCTCGGGGTCGTCGCCGACATCGCCGACCGCGTGATCGTCATGTACGCGGGACGCAAGGCCGAGGAGGCGCCGGTGCACGAGCTGTACGAGCATCCGCAGCACCCGTACACGATCGGCCTGCTCGGCGCGATCCCGCGGCGCGGCGTCGACCGGCTGCAGGAGATCCCGGGGCTCGTGCCGCGCCTGGCCGAGCCGCTGCCGTACTGCGCCTTCGCAGAGCGCTGCCCGCGCGCCGACCACCGCTCGCGCTCGGAGGTCCCGCAGCTCCGGGAAGTGCGGCCCTCGCACCTCGTCGCGTGCTTCCATCCGGGGAGCGAATGACGACGGCGCCGGTCCTCGAGGTCGAAGACCTCGTCAAGCACTTCCACGTCGGGTCGCAGTTTTCGGGCGGCGGGGGCACCGTGCACGCGGTCGACGGCCTCTCGCTCACGATCGGGCCCGGCGAGCTCGTCGGGCTGGTCGGCGAGTCCGGCAGCGGCAAGTCGACTGTCGGCAACTGCATCGCGCGACTGGTGGAGCCGACCTCCGGGACGATCCGGATCCTCGGCACGGACGTCACCCACCTCTCGCGGCGCGAGATGCGCCCGCTGCGCCGCGACGTCCACATGGTCTTCCAGGACCCGTACTCGTCGCTCAACCCGCGGATGACGACCGGGGCGATCGTCGGCGAGCCGCTCCGGCTGCACAAGATCGCCCGGCGGGGGACGCTCGACCGGCGGGTCGTGGCGCTGTTCGAGCGCGTGGGGCTGCGGCCCGAGCTCCGGCATCGCTACCCGCACGAGCTCTCGGGCGGGCAGCGCCAACGCGTCGGCCTCGCGCGGGCCCTCTCGGTACAGCCGTCGCTGCTGATCGCCGACGAGCCGGTCTCGGCCCTGGACGTGTCGGTGCAGGCGTCGATCCTGAACCTCCTGCGCGACCTCCAGCACGACCTCGGCTTCTCGTGCCTCTTCATCACCCACGACCTCGCCACGGTCGAGTTCCTCTGCGACCGCGTCGCCGTGATGTACCTCGGCAAGATCGTCGAGGAGGCCCCGACCGAGGAGCTGTTCGCAGCGCCGCTGCATCCGTATACGCAGGCGCTGCTCTCCGCGGCTGTCGTCCCCGACCCTGCCGCGCAGCGGGCGCGGACGCGCGTCGTGCTCGAAGGCGACGTCCCGAGCCCGCTCGCGCCGCCGTCCGGCTGCAGCTTCCGGACGCGCTGCCCGCTCGCCGCCGAATCGGCGCCGGAGTCGGTCGAGCGGGAGCCGCCGCTCGAGGAGGTCGCGGCCGGGCACCGGGTCGCCTGCCACCTGGTGCACCGCCGCCGCGACGCGGCCCAGCTGCTCGACCTCGCGAGCGAGCCGGCATGACCTTCACGACCCGCCCCGAGCTGAAGGGCACGTTCGGAATGGTCGCCTCGACGCACTGGCTCGGCACTGCCGCCGGGATGGCCGTGCTCGAGCGCGGCGGCAACGCGTTCGACGCCGCCGTGGCGACCGGCTTCACGCTCCAGGTGGTCGAGCCGCACCTGAACGGGCCGGGGGGCGACCTGCCCGTCGTCTTCTGGTCGGCCGAGCGCGGCGAGCCCCTCGTCCTATGCGCGCAGGGCGTGGCGCCCGCCGCGGCGACGATCGACCGCTTCCGCGAGCTCGGGCACGAGCTCGTGCCCGGGACCGGCCTGCTCGCCGCCTGCGTACCCGGCGCGTTCGGCGGTTGGCTGCGGCTGCTCGACGAGTTCGGCACCTGGCGGCTGGAAGACGTGCTCGCCTTCGCCATCGGCTATGCCGAGCAGGGGTATCCCGTCGTGCCGGGGATCACGATGACGATCGAGCGCACCGAGGACCTCCTGCGCACATGGGAGGGGTCGGCGGAGCTCTACCTGCCCGCTCCGCAGCCGGGCTCGCTCTTCCGCAACCCCGCGCTCGCCGCGACCTACCGGCGCATCGTCGACGAATCGCGCGGCGGTTCGCGCGAGCAGGAGCTCGAGCGCGCGCGCGATCTCTTCTATCGCGGCTTCGTCGCGGACGAGCTCGACCGCTTCTCGGCGGGCAACCGCGGGCTGTTGACCGGAGCCGACCTCGCGTCCTGGGAGCCGACGCTCGAGCCGCCGGCGACGTTCGACTTCCACGGCCTGACGGTGTGCAAGACGGGCCCGTGGGGACAGGGCCCGGTCTTCCTCCAGCAGCTGGCGCTGCTCGCCGGCTTCGATCTCGCGGAGCTGTCCGACCCGGAGTACGTCCACGTGGTCGTCGAGTGCGCGAAGCTCGCGTTCGCCGACCGCGAGGCGTTCTACGGCGACACCGAGGTGCCGCTCGAGCGGCTGCTGTCGCGGGAGTACGCCGACGAGCGCCGGCGGCTGGTCGGCGACACCGCGTCGGACGAGCTGCGGCCCGGCGACGGCGGCCGCCTGCCCATGCCGGTGGCGGGCGCGGCGACGGTCGGCGCCGGCGAGCCGACCCGTGGCGACACCGTGCACCTCGACGTCGCGGACCGCTTCGGCAACCTCGTCTCGGCCACTCCCAGCGGCGGGTGGCTCCAGTCCTCGCCCGTGATCCCGTCGCTCGGCTGGCCACTGGGGACGCGCGCCCAGATGTTCCGGCTCGAGGAGGGGCTGCCGTCCTCGCTCGTGCCGGGGCGCCGGCCGCGGACGACGCTCTCGCCCACGCTCGCGCTCCGCGACGGCGGGCCGGCGCTCGCGATCGGCACGCCCGGCGGCGACCAGCAGGACCAGTGGACGCTCCACGCCTTCCTCCGCCACGTCGTCTTCGGCGACGACCTGCAGGCGGCGATCGACGCGCCCTCGTTCCACACCGACCACTTCCCGTCCTCGTTCTTCCCGCGCGAGGCGCGCCCCGGCTCGCTCGCGCTCGAGGCGCGCTGGGGCGGCGAGGTCGCCGACGAGCTTCGCCGCCGCGGCCACGACGTCACCGTCACCGAGCCGTGGTCGCTCGGACGGGTCACCGCGGTGGCGCGGGAGAAGGGCCAGCTCAAGGCGGGAGCCAACCCGCGCGGCATGCAGGGCTACGCCGCCGGGCGCTAGCGGACGAGCTCGCGCAGAGCGCGGAACCAGCGCAGCCGCTCGGCGTGCGGAACGGCCGCGTTCGCCGGCGAGGTGGACGGCAGCACGAACAGCATCGTCTCGCCGAGCCGGCGCTCCTGCAGCCCGTGCTCGGGCCGCTCGCGGAATGGCCCGCGGTACGCCTCCTTCCCGACGAAGCCGATCGCGCGCGGACGCAGTTCCAGCGCCAGCCGCTCGAGCCGCTCGGCCGCACCCGCGAAATCGCCTGCGCGCAGGTCGCTCGAGCCCGGCGTCGTCCGGGGCGCCGCGTTGGTCAGCCCGATCCCCCAGCGCAGCACCTCGAACTGCTCCGCCGGCTCGACCAGCCGCGGCGTGAACCCGGCCTCGTGGAGGAGCCGCCAGAAGTCGTTCCGCGGGTTGGCGAAGTGCGCCGCGGCGGCGGCGGAGACGCGGCCCGGGTTGATCCCGCAGAAGACGACGTCGAGATCCGGCGTGAGGACGTCCGGCACGGCGCTCGTCTGCACGGGGGAAACCGGCCGTTTCCGGCGTACTGCTATGCGGCTTCGAACTCCGAGACGTCGGAGAGGCGGTCTTCCCGCTGCTGCTGCTCGAAGAGCCTGAGGAGCTGCTCTCCCAGCAGCCCTCCGCTCCGCCGCTCGGGCTCGGTCTCCCGGATCACGGCGACCGTCGACTCGCGGTCGCCGTAGAGGCGTGTGTAGCACTCGGACTCGCTCAGGGGCCGGAGCCTCGTCACGGGTCCCGAACGTAGCTTCCGGACCGGACGGACCCGCTAGGTTCTTCCGCATGGCTGAGCCAAGAGCGCGGGTGTTCGAGTACGAGGTCGCCTACGACGGAACGAGCGTCGCCACCGCCGGGGAGGCGACCGTGGAGGTGCCGCCGAGCTGGTCGCCCGAGCACCTCGTGCTCGCAGGGCTGCTCGACTGCTCGCTGACGAGCCTGCGCTACCACGCCCGCCAGGCGGGGGTCGAGGTGACGGCGAGCGGCGAGGCGTCGGGCACCGTGACGCGACGCGTGGAGGACGGCCGCTTCGCGTTCGTCGACGTCGAGGCACGCTTCGAGGTGCGCTTCGACCCCGCACCGGAGGACCGAGAAAGCCTGCTCGAGCTGGCCGAGCGCGACTGCTTCGTCGGCGCGTCGCTGACCGCCCCGCCGCGGTACGTCTGGAACGTGGCGTGAATCTCGTCCTGATCGGCGGGCCGAAGTTCCTCGGCTTCGCGCTGATCGAGGCCGCGCTGGCACGCGGTCACGAGCTCACCACCTTCAACCGAGGGCAGACGAATCCCGACCTTTTCCCGGAGGTCGAGAAGCTGCACGGCGACCGGGACGGCGGGCTCGCGCCGCTCCAGGGCCGCACCTGGGACGCCGTGCTCGACACGTCCGGCTACGTCCCGCGCCACGTCCGCGACTCGGCCCAGCTGCTCGCCCGCGCCGCCGGCCACTACGTGTTCATCTCGTCGATCTCGTACTACGCCGACTATCGCGAGCCCCGCCACGAGGGCGATCCACCGGAGCGGCTCGGCGACCTGCCCGCCGACCGGCTCCTGGAGGACTACTCCAACTACGGTGCGCTGAAGGCTCTCTGCGAGCAGGAGGTCGAGCGGGCGTTCGGCGAGCGGGCGATCCTCGTCCGGCCCGGGCTGATCGTCGGGCCGAACGACCCGACCGACCGGTTCACCTACTGGCCGCGCCGGGTCGAGCGCGGCGGGCCGATCCTCGCGCCGCCCGACCAGCCCGTGCAGATGATCGACGTCCGCGACCTCGCCGACTGGGTCGTCCGGCTCGCCGAGGACGGCCGCTCCGGCGCCTTCAACGCCACCTCTCCCCCGCGGGCGCTCACCTTCGACTCGATGCTGGAGGCCTGCGGCGGCACGGACGTGGTTCGCGTCACCGAGGAGTTCCTGGCCGAGCAGGGCGTCGAGGGCTGGAGCGACCTGCCGTGCTGGATCCCCTCGAGCGCCGTCGACCACGCCGCCTTCCAGCTCGTGCCCGTCGACCGGGCCGTCGCGGCCGGCCTGTCCTTCCGGCCGCTGGCGGAGACCGCCCAGGACGTGCCGGAGTGGACCGGCAAGGCCGGGCTGTCCGCCGAACGGGAGGGCGAGCTCCTGGCGGCGTGGGAGAATCGTCCGACTTGACCCTCGACGTCGCCGCCGTCCGAGCCCGCTTCACCGCCCTCCAGCGCGACCTCGTCCTCTTCGACGCCCCCGGAGGCTCGCAGGTCCCCGACGAGGTGATCGACGCGATCGCGAGCTACCTGCGCGAGTCGAACGCGAACGTCAGCGGCCCGTACGAGACCAGCAGACGCACCGAGGCGCTCGAGCAGCGAGCGCGCGAGACGGCCGCGCGGTTCCTCGGCTGCTCGGCCGAGGAGACGGTCTTCGGGCCGAACATGACGACGCTCAGCTTCGCGCTCTCGCGCACGGCCGGCCGGGAGCTGCGCGCCGGAGACGAGATCCTCTGCACGAAGCTCGACCACGACGCCAACGTCTCGCCCTGGCTCGAGCTCGCGCACGACCGCGACCTGACCGTCCGCATCGTCGACATCAACGACGACACGACGCTCGACCTCGACGACCTCGAGCGGCAGCTCGGCGAGCGCACGCGCGTGGTCGCCTTCCCGGTCGCGTCGAACGCGGTCGGCACGCTCACCGACGTGCGCCGGATCGCCGACCTCGCGCACGAGGCCGGTGCGATCGCCTGGGCGGACGCGGTGCACTACGCACCGCATGGGCCGATCGACGTCTCCGCGTTCGGCGTCGACGTCCTGATCTGCTCGCCGTACAAGTTCTTCGGTCCGCACCTGGGCGTGGCGTACGTGCGCCGGGCGCTCGCGGAACGGTGGCGGCCGTACAAGGTCCGGCCGGCCCCCGTCGAGCCGCTCGGCAAGCGTTTCGAGACGGGCACGCTCGCCTACGAGCTGCTCGCCGGCTTCGTCGCCGCCGTCGAGTACGTCGGGTCGCTCGGGTGGGACGAGATCGCGGGCTGGGAACGGGCGCTCGGCGAGCGGTTCCTCGCCGGCCTGCCGCCGGCGATCAGGCTGCACGGGCTGCCCGGGATGGACGGCCGCGTACCCACCTTCGCCTTCTCGGTCGACGGCATCTCCGCGGCGGAGGCGGCGGCAAGGCTCGGCGAGCGCGGCTTCGCCGTCTGGCACGGCAACTACTACGCGCTCGAGGTGATGAACCGCCTCGGCCTCGAGGACGACGGCGGCGCCGTCAGGGTCGGCTTCGTCCACTACAACACGGCCGACGAGGTCGACCGGCTCCTCGCGGAGCTCGCCCGGCTGGAGTGACCCGACGGGGCGAATGGGCGGCGCTCGCGGCGCTCGTCCTCCTCTCGACCGCGCTGCGGGCGTGGGCGGCACTCGAGGTGCCCGTGCCCTGGATCGCCCCGGACGAGATGGTGTACGGGCTGCTCGGCCGCAGCCTGTGGCTGCACGGCTCGCTGTCGATCCTCGGCGGGCCGACGCCCTACTACTCGCTGCTGACGCCCCTGCTCGCGGGCTTTCCGCTCGCCGCCTTCGGGCTCGGCACCGGCTACGACGTGCTGCAGGGCCTGCAGGCGTTCGTCATGTCGCTCGCGGCCGTGCCGGTGTACCTCTGGGCGCGCACGCTCGTCCCGCGCTGGAGCGCGCTAACGGCGTCGGCCCTGACGCTGGCGACGCCCGTCCTGGCCTATTCCGGGCTGGTGATGACGGAGGTGCTGTTCTACCCGTTGCTGGTCACGGCGGCCTGGGCGGGGGCGGAGGCGATCGCGCGACCGAGCCGGCGCAGCCACCTCCTGCTGCTCGCCGCCTTCGTCGCCGTCTGCGCGACGCGCATCCAGGCGATCGTCCTCGTCCCTGCGCTGATCACGGCGGCGCTGCTCGAGGCCCTCCTCGCCCGCTCGTGGGATCGCCTCCGGCGCCAGCTGCCGGCCGCGATCGGCATCGGCGTGCTGCTCGTCGCCTGGGGAGTGTGGCGCCTGGCGTCGGGGAGCGCGGCCCTCGGCGGGTACGACGTCGTCGCCAGCACCTCCTACAGCGTCGGAGCGGCTGCGCGCTTCGTCCTCTACCACGGCGCCTCGCTGCTCATCCTCTGCGGCCTGTTCCCCGTCGCCGCCGTGGCGCTGAAGCTGGTCGAGGCGCTGCGCCGCCGCGAGCAGGACGACCGCGTCCGCGCGTACCTCGCGGTGGCGTCGTCGCTCTCGGTGTGGATCGTCGCCGAGGTGGGCGCGTTCGCGTCGCGGTACTCGGACCGGATCGTCGAGCGGAACCTGATCGGGCTCGCGCCGGTCCTCTTCATCGGGCTCGTGCTGTGGCTCAGCCGGGGGCCAGACGGAGGCTACGTCGTGCGCACCGCCGTCGCCGTGCTCGCGCTGGTCGTGCTGCTCCTCTTGCCGATCAAGCGGTACGTCGACATCTTCGGAGTCCACGACGCGCTGACGCTGATCCCGCTGTACAAGCTCTCGACGGCGACGTCGCTCTCGACGCTGGCGTGGGTCTACCAGGTGGTGGCGGTGGTGCTGACGGTCGTGTTCGTGGTGGTGCCGCGCCGGGGGCTCACGTTGCTGCCGGTCGCGCTGATCGTGGCGCTGGTCGCGGGCTCGGTCGTCTCGAGCCGGTTCGTCGCCGACGAGGCCCGCGCGCAGCAGCGGATGTTCCTCGGCGACGACCCGTCCTGGGCCGACCACGCCGGCGGCAAGCGCATCGCGTACGTCTACGACGGCGAGCCCTCGTGGCCCGGAGTCTGGGAGACCGCGTTCTTCAACGCCGGGATCGACCGCGTGTACGACCTGAACAAGGCGACGGTGCCGGGGCCGCTGCCCCAGGACCAGGTGTGGCTGCGCCCGGACGGGACGGTCGGCGGGCCGCCGGCGCACCTCCCCAAGACGAAGTACGTGATCGCGTCGAACTGGCTCGAGCTCGACGGCGAGCGGAAGGCGCAGATCGTGCAGCAGGGCCTGGAGCAGACCGGGCTCGTCCTCTGGAAGGTCGCGCAGCCGCTTCGCGTGCGTTCGTGGATCGCGGGACTGCAGCCGAACGGCGACATCGCAGGCGAGGGACGACTCGTCGCCTACGACTGCAAGTCCGGCACGTTCAGCGTCACGCTGCTGATCAAGCAGCCGGAGAAGGTCGACATCCGGATCGACGACAAGCTCGTCCGCCACCTGGAGTTCACGGTCCCCCAGACCTGGCACGGTGACCTGCCGGTGCCCGAGCGCAAGGGCGGGACCTGCACGCTCTCGATCGTCCCGACCGGCCTGACCGGGACGACGGTGTTCGAGTTCCACCGCGGCTGAGCAGGCGGGGGCGGCTACGATCCGGGACATGGCCGCCTTCGACCGTCAGACGCTGCCGAACGGCCTGCGTGTGCTCACGGCGACGATGCCGCAGGCGCAGTCCGTCTCCTGCTTCGTGATGCTGGCCGCCGGCTCGCGCTACGAGACGCGGGAGTCGAGCGGCATCGCGCACTTCGCGGAGCACATGTTCTTCAAGGGGACGGAACGGCGCCCGACCGCGCGGGACATCGCCGGCGAGGTCGACGCGATCGGCGGCGAGTTCAACGCTTTCACCGGCAAGGAGTACACCGGGTACTACGTCCGGTGCGCGGCCGAGCACCGCGACGTCGCGCTCGACGTGATCGTCGACATGCTCCGCCACTCGAAGTTCGATGCGGCCGAGATCGACCGCGAGAAGGGCGTGATCATCGAAGAGATGAACATGTACTTCGATACGCCGCGCGACTTCGTCGACGGGGTCTACGAAGGGCTCGTCTACGGCGACCATCCCCTCGGGTGGGACATCATCGGCCGGAAGGAGACGGTGCAGGGTGCGACGCGCGACTCGTTCCTCGACTACCTCGAGCAGTGGTACAAGCCGTCGCGGATGGTCGTCGGCGTCGGCGGCCGGACAGGAGACGACCTGGTCGAGCACATCGCCGAGCTGGTCGGCGATCTCGAGGACGCCCCCACCGGCGCGCCGCTCCCCGCCCTGGCGGCCGCCGAGAACGGGTCGCGCGTGAAGGTCCACACGAAAGCTTCGGACCAGGCCCACATCTGCCTGGGCGTGCGCAGCCGGCCGATCGCCGACCCCGACCGCTACGTGCTGATGGTGCTCTCGACCGTGCTGGGCGGCGGGATGTCGTCCCGCCTCTTCACCGAGGTGCGCGAGCGGCGCGGCCTGGCCTACTACGTGTTCGCCGCGAACCACGCGTACACGGACGCGGGGTCGCTCTACGCCCAGGCCGGCGTCGACATCGAGCGCATCGACGAGGCGGTCGAGACCATCGCCGCCGAGCTGCGCACGATCGCGGCCGACGCGGTGCCGCCCGACGAGCTCGACAAGGCCAAGAGCTTCGCGAAGGGCCGGTTCGCGCTGCAGATCGAGAGCCCGCACGGCCTGATCATGTTCGGCCTCCGCCGGGAGGTGCTCGAGGGACGAGCGCCCGAGCCCGACGAGGTCATCGCCGGGATCGACGCGGTCACCGCCGAGGACGTCCAGCGCGTGGCGCGGGACCTGATCGACGGGGACGCCCTCCGCCTGGCCGTGATCGGCCCGTTCGACGACCCGGACCGCTTCGAGCAGCGGCTCGGCTGAACGGAGCCACCCCGAGCTGCGAACGGCCTCGCCCCTTCCGGCGACGCTGAGCTCCGGGGCGTTTCACCCCAGTCTCTGAGACTGGGGTGAAACGCTTGTGGGACGATTCGTCCACAGGGGTGCTCCGGGACATCGGCCCGCGCTAGCCTCGGGCGGTGGCGTACGTGCTTCGGACATCCCTGCCGGACGGCTACTTCCACGTCTGGGCCCGCGGGGTCTGCGGCGTCCCTCCCTTCCCCGCACCGCAGGACCGGACGGCCGCGCTCGGGATGTTGCTCAAGGCCGGCGTGCGGTTCGAGCTCCGGGTCGAGGCCGCGTGCATCATGACCACCCACTACCACGCCGTCGTCGACGGGGCGTGCGCGCACCTGTCCGCGGCAATGCAGTGGTTCCACTCGCGGTACGCACGCGCCTTCAACCGGCGATACGAGCGCTTCGGGAGCGTCTTCGCCGAGCGCTTCCAGTGCCGCACGGTCGAGGAGGACGGCGTCTTCGACCGCTGTGGCTACGTACTCGGCAACCCGGTGAAGGCCGGCCTCTGCGACCGAGTCGACGACTGGCCCTGGTCGTACAGCCGGCTCGGTCCCGGCGTCCACTAGAGCGTCGCGCCGTGCTCGCGCCGGGGCCTACTCCTCGACGGGCTCCGCCGCTGCCCGCTCCTTGATCTCGGAGACCACGGCCGGATCGGCCAGCGTCGTCGTGTCTCCCAGCGGACGGTTCTCCGCGACGTCGCGGAGCAGCCTGCGCATGATCTTCCCGGAGCGCGTCTTCGGCAGCTCGGGCGTGAAGACCACGTTCGCCGGCTTCGCGATCGGGCCGATCACCTTCGCGACGTGGTCGCGCAGCTCGTCGAGCATCTCGACCGAGCCCTCCTCGCTGCCGCGCAGGGTCACGTACGCGACGATCGCCTGCCCGGTCAGCGCGTCGGTGCGCCCGCACACGGCCGCCTCGGCCACGGCCGGGTGGTCGACGAGCGCCGACTCGACCTCGATCGTCGAGATCCGGTGCCCGGAGACGTTCATCACGTCGTCGACGCGGCCCAGCAGCCAGAAGTCGCCGTCGCCGTCGATCCGCGCCCCGTCCCCGGCGAAGTACACGCCCGGAAACCGCGACCAGTACGTCTCGACGTACCGCTCGTGGTCGCCGAAGATGCCTCGCAGCATCGCCGGCCACGGCCGGCGCAGCACCAGGTACCCACCGCCGCCGGGGCCGACCTCCCGGCCGCTCTCGTCGTACACCGCCGCGTCGACACCGGGGAACGGCTTCGTCGCCGATCCCGGCTTCGCCGTCGTCACGCCGGGGAGCGGCGTGATCATGATCATCCCGGTCTCGGTCTGCCACCAGGTGTCGACGACCGGGACACGGCCGCCGCCGATGTGCTCGCGATACCACATCCAGGCCTCGGGGTTGATCGGCTCGCCGACCGACCCGAGCAGCCGCAGCGACGAGAGGTCGTGCCGCGCCGCGTGGTCGGCCCCCCACTTCATGTGCGCGCGGATCGCCGTCGGAGCCGTGTACAGCACGTCGACGCCGTACCGCTCGGCGATCGCCCACCAGCGATCCTTGTCCGGAAAGTCCGGCGTGCCCTCGTACATGACCCCCGTCGTCCCGTTGCAGAGAGGCCCGTAGACGATGTACGAGTGGCCGGTCACCCACCCGACGTCGGCCGCGCACCAGTACACCGTCTCGGGCTTGACGTCGAAGATGTACCGGTGGGTGGCGGCCACGCCGACGAGGTAGCCGGCGGTGGTGTGGACGATCCCCTTGGGCTTCGCGGTCGTCCCCGACGTGTAGAGCAGGTAGAGCAGGTCCTCCGAGTCCATCGGCTCGCAGGGGCAGTCGCTCTCGTCGGTCGCCACGGCGTGCCACCAGACGTCGCGTCCGTCCGTCATCGGGACCGAGCCGCCCGTCCGCCGGAGCACGACGCACGAGCGTACGCCCGGGCAGACGGCGAGCGCCTCGTCCGCGGTCGCCTTCAGCGGCGTCGCCACGCCTCGCCGCCAGGCCTCGTCCTGGGTGATCAGCACCTCGCAGCCCATGTCCTGCAGCCGGCCCGAGAGCGAGTCGGCCGAGAACCCGCCGAACACGACCGTGTGCGGGGCTCCCAGTCGCGCGCATGCGAGCATCGCCACCGCCGTCTCGGGAACCATGCCCATGTAGATCCCGACCGGCGTGCCCTTCGCGACGCCGAGCGACTTCAGCGCGTTCGCGAGCTTCGTCGTCTCGCGCAGCAGGTCGGCGAACGTGACCTCGCGGCGGTCGCCCTCGGGCTCGCCCTCCCAGTAGTACGCGACCTTCGATCCGTTGCCGGCCTCGACATGCCGGTCGACGCAGTTGAAGCAGGCGTTCAGCTTGCCGCCGAGGTACCACTTCGCGTACGGGAGCTCCCACTCGTAGAGCTCCGTGAACGGCTCGAACCAGGTGACCCGCTCGCGTCCCTCGCGTTCCCAGAGCGCGTCGAAGGAGAGCTCGTAGACGTCGGCCTGCGCGTTGGCGCCGGCGGCGAACCCGGCCGGAGGCGGGTAGCGCCGCTCCTCGGCGAGCAGCGTCTCGATCGCAGCGTCCGTCACGGCGCGAGATCGTACGGATACTCGGTCAGGTTCTCTGCCCCGTCCTCCGTGACGAGCACGAGATCCTCGAGCCTGACGCCGCCGTAGCCGTGACGGTAGAGGCCCGGCTCGACGGTGACGACGTCGCCCGTCACCAGCTCGCCCGGCTCGCGGCCGAGCGACGGATGCTCGTGCACCTCGAGCCCCACCCCGTGCCCGAGACCGTGGTAGAAGCCGTCCTCGAGCACCTCGCCGGGCTGCTTCGAGAGCTGGGTCGGCTGGCCTGCCTCGTGGAAGAGGTCGCAGACGAGGGCGAAGACCTGCTCGCCGGGAACGCCCGGCCGGATCGCGGACAGCGACCGGTCGAGCGCCTCCTTGCAGAGGGCCTGGTATCGGACGATCTCGTCAGAGGGCTCGCCGACGACGTACGTCCGGGTCATGTCCGCGTAGCACGCCGTCTCGATGTCCCTCGGCCAGAGGTCGATCACGACCGGCTCGCCGGCGGCGATCGTCCCCGAGCCCATGTCGTGCCCCACCGCGCTCTGCGGCCCGTGCGAGACGATGAACTCGTCGGCAACCATGCCCCGGGCGGCGAATGCCGTGGCGATCGCGGCCTTGATCCGTTCGGAGGTCAGCGGCTCGCCGTCGACCTCCAGCCCGGCCCCGTCCGGGGACGCGCGCCGCAGCAGGTCGCGGGCGGCGTCCATGCCCGCCTCGGCGGCACGCTGCGCGCGCCGGATTCCCGCGAGCTCGACCTCGCTCTTGACCCGTCGCCGGTCGTAGAAGAGGTCGTACTCGGGCGTGAGGGTCAGACCCTCGGCGCGCAGCCGGTCGGCGAAGATCGCCGGGAAGGTGGCCGGCACCGCGGCGTCGGTCACGCCGAGCGCCTTGCAGGCGTTGATCGCGACCCTGATCAAGACCTCCTCGCGTGCCAGCTTCTGCTCCAGCAGCTCGTCGTACCCGAACTCCTCGTACGCATGCGGCGTCGGCCCGGCCGGGATCGCCGCGACGCGGTCGATCTCGAACGAGGTGAGCACGACGTGCCGCTCGCCGCCGTGCTCGACGTACAGGAACGGGTCCGGGATCCCGATCGGCACCTCGTGGCGCATGTCGGGCGAGCTCGTAGCCGCATAGATGAGGACGTCCGGCACGGCATCAGGATCGTAATGCCTACACTCAGAGGCGTGGACGAAGCGGTGGTGCGCGCCCAGCAGCTGATCGACGAGTGGGACGCGGAGCTGCGGCGCGAGCTTCCCGAAGGGGCCGCGATCTTCGACGCGCACCTGCACCTCGGCCACGACATCGACGGCATGGTCGGCGACTACGACGAGCTCGAGCGCGTGATGGAGCGCTACGGGATCTCGCGCGCATTCATGTTCTGCATGGACGAGCCCGACCGCCACCCGGCGTTCCGGGCGCCGAACGACCGCACCCTCGCCCACGCCGCCCGGAGCGAGGGCCGGCTCGTCCCGTTCGTCCGGCTCGACCTCGGCGAGCATCCGATCGAGGAGGCGGAGCGCTGCCTCGACCTCGGTGCGAGGGGGATCAAGCTGCACCCCCGCGCGCAGAAGTTCCTGCTCAACGACGAGCGGCTCGCGCCCGTGTTCGCGGTCGCCGCCGAGCGCCGGGTGCCGATCCTGATCCACGGCGGGCGGGGCCTGCCTCCGATCGCCGACGACCTCGCGCGTCTCGTCGAGACCTACCCGGCGGCGCAGCTGATCATCGCCCATGCGGGGATCGCCGACCTCGGCGCGCTGATGCGCCACTTCGCCGGCAAGGCCGGCGTCTTCTTCGACACCTCCGCCTGGAGCCCGATCGACCTCCTGGACTTCTTCCGCCAGGTCTCGCCCGAGCAGGTGCTGTACGCCTCGGACTTCCCCTACGGGCAGCAGCCCGCCTCACTGCTGATCGCTCTCCGCACGGCTCGGGTCGCAGCGCTCGACGACGCGCAGCTCACAGGGATGCTGTCCGGCAACGCGACGAGGATCGCCGAAGGGCTGCCGCCGCTCGAGCCGACGCCCGCGAAGGGCAGCGACACGTTCAGCCAGCCGATGGTCCTGGCGCGGATCCACCAGTACCTCTCGATGGCGACGCCGCTGCTCTGGACACGGCAGCCCGACACGGTCGGCGTGCTCGGGCTCGCCCTGAACGCCTGCCAGGAGAACGGCCTCCCGGGCTCCGATCTCGACCGGATCCGCGAGCTGCTCCTCTGTGCGCGCGACCTCTGGCGCATCGCGCCGGAGATCGAGGACGAGCGCGACCGGATGCGCGCGATCCGCAGCACGTTCCGGCTGATCCACCTGGCCGACATCGTCGCCGTCACGCCGGGCGCAGACTGACGCCAGGAAGACGACGGCCGGGGGGCGAGTGCCCCCCGGCCGGAACTACCAGCTCGTGCGGGTCGCTAGTGAGCGCCCGAGCCGTGCCGCTTGGCGCGCGTCCTGAGGACGACGCCGGCGGCGATCAGCAGCAGTCCGATCGCCAGCGGGATCCAGAGCGCGAGCCCCGTGAACGGCAGCTGGGACGACGTGCTCACCGGAGCGGGCTTCGGCGTCGCGGCCGGCGCTGCGGCGGCCGCCTCCGACTTGACCGCTTCCTTCGGCGTCTGCACCGTGTTCGTCGGTGCCGTGGTCACCACCGGCGACTCGGACGCCTCCTGGTTCGGCGGCGGCGGCGTCTCGTTGTTCGGCGGCGGCGGCGTCTCGTTGCTCGACGTCGTCGTCGGCGGCGGCGTCAGCGTCTGCGGCGCGCCGTACTGCGCCGAGGCGCTCGAGTTGTTCTTGTGGAGGTCGACGGACGGCTGGTCGGAAGCCGCGTAGCCGATCCCACCGAATGACGCGACTGCGACGATCACCAGTCCGCTGAGCGCCATCGTGAGCCCGATGCGGCTCCTGCGCACCCTCCCGCGGACATCGCCGGCGAGCGCCGCCACGAACTCGTCGCGGGGCTGCGAACGGCCCGCGCGAAGCTCGTCCTCGAGGTCGAATCTCTCGTCCTTCACTTCTCCCCTCCCTGTTTGCGTTCGTGTCTTCTACGGAGAACTACCGGCGCCGCGGGGAAATCCTTACAGGCGGCCCGCGCTCGACGTCCTCGCCGGCTCCGCCTCCTCGGACTCCAGGATGTGCCGGAGCCGTGCGAGCGCCCGGTGGAGCGCGACCTCGACCGCATTCGGCTGCGCGTCCAGGACCGATCCGATCTGGGCGGCGGTCAGGTCGCCGCCGTACCGCAGCGCGATCAGCTCGCGGTCGCGGTCGCTCAGCTGCGCCAGCGCCGATCGGAGCGTGAGCCGCCGCACCGTGTCGTCCTCCAGGCTGCGGCCGTCCCAGGTCTCCGCCTGCTCGGGCAGCTCCCGGCCGCGCCGTGCCAGGGCGTCGTCTGCGCACCTGCGGGCAATGCCGAGCAGCCAGGCGACCGGCTCTCCCTTCGCGGGGTCGTACGTCCGCTGGTAGCGGAGCGCGCGCTCGAACACCTCGCTGGTCAGGTCCTCGGCGTCGTGGGCGTCCCCGAGCCGGTACGCGGCGTACGCGTAGACGTGGCGGATCAGGGCCTCCGGGTCGGCGAGCGGCCCACGCGTGCGAAACGGTCTCATCCTGACTGCGACCTCAGCTGCCCGTCGAAGGGGTTGAGTCGAGCGGCCTCGCGGGCCGCGTGCTTCCGCTCGGCGCCGCTGCTGACAACTGCCAGGTCGTACCAGAGCGTCCAGTCACCGCCATCCTTCGCGATCGCCTTGCGGAAGCTTACGCGGGCGTTCGCGAAGTCGCCGGAGACCGCCTGTGCCTCGCCGAGCCTGCGCCAGGGCTCGGCCGACCAGGGCTCGAAGCTCATCGCGTGCCGCGCCTGCGAGGCGGCCAGCGCGTAGCGCCCCGCGTCGGTCGACTTCGAGCTCGCGGAGACCGCGCTGTTGCCCAGCAGCCCGAGCAGCGCGAAGCCGAAGAGCCCCGCGACCCCGACGAGGGCGGGCAGCCGCAGACGAAGCCGCGGGACCGCGACGTCCCGTTCGCGCCGGCCGGCTGCCAGCAGCGCGATCCCGCAGAACAGGGCGCTCAGCATGACGGCGGGCAGCTCCCAGTCCCAGTCGACGGCCGCGTGCAGGAGAACGGCGAGGTAGGCCCCGCAGACGGCGCCGGCGACCGGCAGCGACCGCCGGGCCCGTCGCAACGCGGCGAGCGGCGTCGCGAACAGGAGCGTGAGCAGGAGCAATCCGATCGGGCCGAGCTCCGCGAGCGTCTCCAGGTACAGGTTGTGCGCGTCGTGCACGGTCGAGTCGATGCGGCGGTGCTGCGCCCAGAAGGCGGCGTAGGTCCCGGCTCCGCCGCCGAGCACCGGGTGCTCCGAAGCCTCCTGCCAGGCGGTGTGCCAGTTCTCGCTCCGCCCGTTCGAGGACAGGCTGAACAGCCTGCTGTTCAGGTCGCCGCCCTCGGTTCGCGTCGCGATGAAGGAGTCGTACGCCTTGCGCGCCAGGGTCGGCGGGAAGCCGTATCGGCCGAAGACGGCGATCAGCACGGCCGCCAGGACGAACAGGAGCGTCCCGGCGTAGACCCGCCGCAGGCCGTGCGGCACCGTCACGGCGGCGGCGAGCCAGTCGAAGGCGAGGATCGTCAGCGACGCGCCCACCACCAGGCCGATCGCGATCGCCGCGAGACCGTGGCCGTCGCGACTTGCGCCGGCCAAATCAGTCGTCTGGTGGGTCAGCGCAGGTGAAGTCGAAGCGATCCCGATCGCGGCGGCCGTCCAGGGCAGCAGCACGAGCCCGACCGTGATCAGCTGGAGAGGCCGGCGATCGGCCGCCACGGCGGCGACCAGCCCGGCGAACAGCGCGGCCCACCCGCCGCGGCTGTACGTGAAGTACAGCGTCAGCATGAACACCACGGTGGAGCCCGCCGCCAGGCAGCGCACCAGCGGCCCGCTGCGGGCGGCGAGCCCGAGCGCCAGGAGCACCCCGACGACGGCGAGAATGCCGAGCCCGTTCCAGTAGCCGACGGGATCGGAGAGCCGGTAGACCCGGATCGCCTCGAAGTTGCCGAGGTGGTCCGGGAACAACCTGGTGAGGAGGGCGTAGGTCGAGACGACGAGGGCGGCGCCCCAGATCCCGACGACGAGCGAGACGGCGGCCGCCCGGCGGACGAGGAGAATCCCCGCGACGCCGGCCGCGACGTAGACCAGCACCCGCTCGACCTCGAAGACGGTGCGTGACACGCTGCTCGTCCAGAGCAAGGAGAGCGCGATCCAGGCGGCGAGACCGGCGAGCGCGCAGAGGAAGATCCGGTCGAGCCGATCGAGCTCGACGGTGATGCCGAGCGCGAGGGCGGCGAGCGCGAGCAGCGCCACGCTGCTCCAGCCCCAGGAGACGGGAAAGTAGCCGCCGTTCGCGAACGCGACCCCGCCGATGCTCAGACACGCGGCGACGCCGATCGCGACGCCGCCGTACGTCAGGACTCGAGCCAGCGAACCTCCGGCCGCGCGCGTCGGCACGGCGATCGTGGTGGCGTCGGCCATCTGTCACAGCGTAGGCGAATCGAAGGTCCGCACAATCACCCGGTCGGTGACCGGAGCATCCGACCGGCGACCACGTTAGGATGCGCCGTGCCTATCGCCCAGGCGCCCGGCACCCGGATCGGCGGTCCGGGGCAGGGACTCGTCCAGCTCCGTCGAACTGCAACTCACCGGCAAGTCCGCGTTGCCCAGATGCGGAGGTCGAATCGATGAGTCGTGGGGGGATCGTGATCGCCGTCGCGGTTGTCGTGGCCGCAGTCGCCGCCGGGATGCCGGCCGAGGCCGGTGCGAGCGGCGGCAGCTCCCGGGATCTCGTCGTCCACCTCGACCGGATCGCGGACCTCCCTGCGCTCGAGGCCCGCCTGCTCGCCGAGATCAACGTCCTGCGCAAGGAGCAGGGGCTCGCTCCGCTGCGGCCGTGCGCCGGCCTGGCCGCGGCCGCGCACGAGCAGTCGACGTCGATGGCGGAGCACGGCTTCTTCGGGCACGAGTCGCCGGGCGGCTCGCCGTTCTGGAAGCGCGTCGAGAGCAAGTACGCGAAGCTGACGGACGACGGGTCCTGGCGCGTCGGCGAGAACCTCGTCTGGGGCTCTCCGGGGCTGAACGCAGGGCAGGCGCTCGACGTCTGGATGGCGAGCCCGCCGCACCGCAAGAACCTGCTGACGCGGACCTGGCGCGAGATCGGGATCTCCGCCGTGCATGCGTCGGCGGCGCCGGGAGTCTACGCCGGGCAGGACGTCACGATCCTGACCGTGGACTTCGGCGTGCGCCACTAGGGCGACTTCGAGCCGGCTCGGCAGGATGCACGGTCCGGGAGAAGCCGAACCGCATTCCGTGGCGGCCGTCGTCCTCGCGGCCGGAGCGGCCACGCGCTTCGGCGCCGCGAAGCAGGCCCTCCTGCTCGCAGAGGTGCTCGACCGCGTACGGTCGAGCCGCGAGATCGGCGAGGTGGTCGTGGTCGCGGGCGCATACGACCTCGAAACGGACGCGCGCGTCGTCCGCTGTGACGACTGGGCGCTCGGTCCGGGCGCGTCGCTGCGTTGCGGCCTGCGGGCGCTCGCGGACGGGACTCCGGCCGCTGCGGTGATCCTCGCCGACGGCCCCGACCTGGCACCGGCGGCGGTCGACCGCGTCGTCACCGCCTGGCGCGAGGGCGCAGGCGAGGTGGTCGCCGCCTCGTACGCGGGCGTCCGCGGTCACCCGGTCGTGCTCGACCGCTCGGTCTGGGCGTCGGTGCCCGACGAGGGCGCCCGTGCGCTCGAGCCCGTGCTCGTCCCGTGCGACGACCTCGGCGGGCCGGGCGACGTCGACCGGCCGGAGGACCTGCCCGAGCGCTTCCGCGACGGTTGAGGCAAGCTCGGCCGAGACGAAGCTCGTCGAGAATGCTCCTGGCCCTGGCAGGTTCCCGCACGGAGCGTGAGCGAGCGGCCGGACTTTGCCCGGCCTGCGAGGCGACTCGACGACTCAGAGCGGCGTCCGGAGAGCCGCGAGCTTCTGCTTCAGCTCGGGCGGCATCTCCTCGGAGCAGACCTGGCGGACGAAGCTCCGCAGGCTCTCCTCGAAGCGGTAGCGCTTCCGGCAGTACCCGCAGCCTTCCAGGTGCTTCTCGGCCTCGGCGCGCTCGGACTCGTCGAGCTCTCGGTCGAGGTACGGCTGCATCCACTCCTCGCACTTGTCGCAGAGTTCGTCGAACTCCATCGTTCAGCCTCCGACTGCCTGGTCTGCGAGTGCCGTCTTCAGGATACGACGACCACGGTGCAGGCGCGACATGACCGTGCCGATCGGGATGTCGAGGATCTGCGCGGCGTCGTGGTACGTGAAGTCGCCGATGTCGACGAGGACGATGACGTCGCGGAAGTCGTGCGGGACCGAGGACAGGGCCGAGACGACGTCGTCCTGCGAGAGGCGGTCGACGACCGCGTCCTGGTCGGAGCGCGGCTCGCGCGACGACTCCTCCAGCCGGTTGTAGAGGAAGTAGTCGCCTTCCTCGAGCGGTTGGAGATCAGGTGAGCGCTGCTTGCGCCGGCCGCGGTCGATGTTCAGGTTGGTGAGGATGCGGAGCAGCCAGGCCCGCAGGTTCGTCCCCGGCGTGTACGACCGCCAGCTGCGGAACGCGCGCGCATACGTCTCCTGCATCAGGTCCTCGGCCTCCTCGCGGCTCCCGACGAGCCTCCTTGCCACTCGATACACCTGGTCCGCAAGCTCGAGCGCTTCCTCCTCGAACCGCACGCGGTCGCGTGCGTCGGTTGCCAGTCGCCGGGGCTCGGTGGGCGTGACCTCGCTCACTCGCCCACCCTAGCAACGTGTTTCCGAAAGCTGCCAACGAGCTCCCGGGGACGGCTATTCCCGTTAGCGATCGCGCCGGCCCGGGTAGAGAGCGCGCGAGGCGAGCGAAGGGGGGCAGGATGCGAGGCTACGAGGTTGTGACGAGCGACGACCGCTCCGTCGGCGAGGTCGTGGACGTCCAGAACGGGTTCCTGATCGTGGAGTCCGGCCACGTCCGCAAGGCGCGTCATCCGGTGCCGCGCGAGTTCGTCCACCCGGTCGACGAGGCCGCGAAGGCGTTCGTGACCGTCCCGAGGCGTGTGCTGATGGACGCGCCGAAGGTCGACAAGGACGGCGTCTTCGACCCGGACGAGGCGTGCCGCTACTTCGGGCTGTCCGAGTCCTACATCGAGCCGCCCGAGCACCGGCGTGCGGAGTTGCGCAAACGCATGCGACCGGGCTTTCAGGACGAGCACCACCACAGCTCGCCGGCCCTGCTCGGCGACCGGCGGATCGACGGACGCCGGGTGAACGAAGGCTAGTCGGAGACCGCCTGGCGGAAGCCGCCCCGGGCGAGCCGGGCGAGGATCGCGTCGCGGTCCGTCCGGTCGTCGTCCCAGGACAGCGTCACCTCGCCGACCAGGTTGGCGTTCGCGGCCTCGAGGCCGTCGAGGTCGCGCAGGGTCGCCCCCAGGCGCATCACGCACCGCTCGCAGCGGATGCCGGTCACCTGGATCGTCTCGGTCCGGATCGGCACGTCTCTACCCTAGCGTCCGGCCGGCCACGTCCCCCGGAACGGCCGCGATCCCCTCGGCGGCAGCGACCTCGAGCTGGCGCTCGGCCTCCGGTCGCCCCTCGAGCACGAGGCGTGCGAGCTCGCGGTCCTCCCCCGCGAGGACCGGCTCGATCGCGGCCGCGAGCGCCTCGAGCTCCGCCGGGCCGGGCGGCAGCCGCGAGGCTTCCTCCCGGCGGCGGGCGTAGAGGGGGCGGTCGTACGGCTCGGGCGTCTTGACAGTGCCCGACACTGTCAAGACGAGCGCGCGCACGATCGCGGCGAAGCCGGCCGACCGGCGGACGTCCGTCTGCATGTCCAGCACGCGCACCTCCAGCGTGCCGTACTCGGGTCGCGGCCAGGCATCCCAGTGGCGTCGCGTCGAATCGCGGCCGGTCGCGAGCCGCCAGTCGTCCCAGCTTTCGAGCACCGGCGGCGTCCCGCCGGTCGGCATGAGCAGGAGTCGCTCGGCCCGCTCCGACCGGCGACCCGTGTCGGAGCCGTCGGCGAACGGCGAGTTGGCCGAGAGCGCGAGCAGCACCGGCAGCCACGGCACGACCGACTCGAACGCGAGCAGGGCGGCGTCCGGGTCTGCAACCGAGACGTGGACGTGCAGTCCGCAGACCAGCTGACGCCGCAGCGCGTCGCCGAGCGCGGAGGCCATCTGCTCGTACCTCGGCAGCGGAACGATCTCCTGGTCGCCGGCCGACGCCAGCGGATGCGCTCCGGCCGCATAGATGCGCAACCCGTGGGCGACCGCCCGCTCGGCGATCCCTGCCCGCATCCGACCGAGCTCTGCAAGCGCGGCCGCAGCGTCAGCGACGACGGGAGTTGCGAGCTCGACCAGGCACTCGAACACCTCGGCCTTGATGCGCTCGTCTCCCTCGCCGACCACCCGGGAGAACCCCGGTGCGGCGGCGAACGTGCCGGCGTCGACGAAGAAGAGCTCCTCCTCCACGCCCACCGTCCCGGGCTCGGCCCGCCCGAAGCGGTGCTGGATCACTTGCCGCGGACGGCGTGCACCGGGCGGCCGGCCGCCTCCCAGGCGTAGTACGACGCGCTGGGGCCGAACGAGCGCTCGTACGAGACCACGCGCGGGTTGCGCCCGACCTGCTTCGCGCGCTCGGCGTGACGGAGCAGGTTCGGGTCGTCGCGCACCTCCCAGACCAGGATCAGGTGGGCGGCGGTCATGAACTTGGCGACGAAGACGCAGCCTGCGGCCGGGCACGGGAACGGGTCGGTCGCGACGCAGAACCAACCGGTGTGGTCGGCCTGGTCGTCGTCGGTCCAGAGGTCCTCCTCCTCGAGGAGGTCGACGTCCTCGAGCACCAGCTCGATGCGACCCGGTTCCTCCGCGGCCATGCGACCACCCTAGAAAAAGCGAAGGCCCCCGGGCAGGCGATCGGGGGCCTTCGGCTTGTGAAGGCCCCCGGGCAGGCGATCGGGGGCCTTCGGCTTGCGGGCGGCTACCCCGCCGGAGCGGTCGGTTGCCGCCCGAGCTTCACGTCGAGCGCCTTCCTCTTTCCCTGCCGGATGACCACGAGACGGATCGTTTCGCCGGGCTTCCTGGCGGCGATGAGGTCGCGCAGCTTGCTCAGGCTCGAGACCGGCCGGCCGCCCGCCTCGACCACGATGTCGCCGCCGAGCTTGTAGCTCTCGCCTGCGAGCACGACCTGCGTCGTTCCGGCCTCGAGCCCGGCCTTGGCCGCGCCGCTGCCGGGCTGGACGCTCTGGACGAGCAGCCCACGCGTGGACGGGAGCCTGAAGACGCGGGCCAGGTCGTGCGTGATCGGCGTCGCGCTGATCCCGAGGAAGGCGCGGTCGATGTGGCCCTGCCGGATCAGCTGGGCGATCACCGTCTTGACCGTGTTCGACGGCACCGCGAAGCCGACGCCGACGTTGCCGCTCGAGCTGCCGCCGGTGTCGATCTGCGAGTTGACGCCGATCACCTGGCCGCGGCCGTTCAGGAGCGGCCCGCCCGAGTTGCCGTGGTTGATCGCCGCATCCGTCTGGATCACGTGGTCGATCGTGTAGCCGTTCGGGGCGGTGATCGCCCGCTGGATCGCGCTGACGATGCCGGCGGTGACGGTGCGGTCGAGCCCGAAGGGATTCCCGATCGCGACCACGGGATCTCCGACCTGCATGGCGTCCGAGTTGCCCAGCGGCAGAGGCGTGAGTGCACGCGAGCTGGCGTCGATCTTCAGCACGGCGAGGTCGCTCGACGGGTCCGTGCCCTCGACCGACGCCTTCGTGCTGGCGCCGTTGGAGAAGCTGACCCGCACCGCTTTCGCGCCGCTGACCACGTGGTAGTTCGTGACGACGTGGCCGGCCTTGTCGACGACGAAGCCCGAGCCGAGCGACTGCTCCTCCCGCTGCTGGGGGAAGAACGGGTTGCCGAAGAACGGATCGGGCGGAACGTTCACGACCGAGGTCGACGTCACCTGCACCACCCCGGGGGCCGCGCGGCGGTAGATCGCGTTGATCGAGAGCGCCGCGCCGCGCGAGGAGGACGAGGAGGCGGGCGACACCGACGCCTGGATCTCGCGAACGGTCGTCGAGCGCCGGCCGAGCCCGCCGAGCGCGGCGGCGCCCCCGAGCGCCAGGGCGGCACCGAGCACCGCGGCTGCGAGGAGCCCGGCCCCTGCGAGGATGCGCCTGCGTCGGGTCAACCCGAGGCGGTTATAGCCCCGGGCGTGTTGAGCGCTCGTAGCGCCTCTGTTAAGGGTGCGTTGCGTTCGGCAGGATCGGCGGGGCGATCCACAGCGGCCGGTCGAACCCGGTGTAGCGATGGCGCATGAAGTGCGCCTGCGCGGTCATCTCGAGCGCGAGCAGCCGGCCGCTCTTCGGCTCGATCGAGAGCACGAACCAGGCCGGGATGTGCGGGTCGTAGAAGGAGGCGATCTGGACCGGCCGGCCGCCGACCCTGCCGGATCCGAGCAGGTGCGCGTTCGTCCGCGGGTCGGGGCCCCAGAACGGCTCGGGCTCCTTGAGCGGCTGCGTCTGCGAGCGCTCCCAGCTCCCTCCCGGGACCTCGTCCCAGCGGGTGCCGCCGATGACCACCGCCCTGGGCCCGCCCGCGATCGAGTAGGCGAGGCGGTTCGGCGCGGCGACCTGGTACGTGGTCATGATCGCGTTCCTGGCGTTCGAGGCGAGGCGCTCGTGGATGACGAGCGTGCGCAGGTTGCGGAAGACGCGGTCGGAGCGCGCGACCAGCGCTCCGGCCGCCGGCGCGGGCCAGCGGCGCGGGAGCACGAACCGGACGGTCGCCGGCTTCGCACCGGGGCCCGAGAGCGAGACCGGGACGGAGCGCGGGGGCGGAGGCAGCGGGATGGTCGCCGCGTAGCAGCCCGGCCCGCACGGCTCCGCCTCGTGCTCGGCAATACCCACCGTCAGGCCGTCGATGCCCTTGCCGTCCTGGCCCAGCGCGGTGACGCGGACGGCGACGTCGCCTCCGCGCGGCGACGCGGCGAGGCCGACGGCGACGTCGTCGTCCTCGCCGGCGAGGACGACCGCGTCGGCGGGCGGCGGCGCCGGCCGGGCCGGGATCGCGCGCGCCGCGGCGCTCGCCCGCTCGGGTGGACGCAGCTCGGTGAGCACGGCGACCGAGACGACCAGCACGCCCAGCAGCGCAAGCTCTGCTCCGAGCCCGGCCCGCGCGATCCGCCGCCGGTTGATCCACGCGACGAGGAGAACCGCGCACAGCAGGCCGGTCTTCACCAGGAGCGTCTGCCCGTACGAGGTGTGGACGACCGAGGCGAGCGACGGAAACGCCACGATCGCCCGCGGGATCGACGCCGCGCCGAGCACCGCCAGCGCCCCGACGGCGATCGCCGGAAAGCGCTCGCGGGCGCGCAGGCTGCCGCTCGCGACCAGCAGCACGAGCCCTCCGATCCAGACGGCGGCGGCGGCGACGTGGACGAAGTCCGCGAGCGCGACCAGCGCGCGGAGGTGCCGCGGGTCGAGGGCGTGCCCCGAGAGCGTCGGCGCGGCGAGCTCGAGCACGGCCAGGGCCGAGGCGACGACCGCAAGCGGCGGAATCGCGATCGAGGCGAGCGCGGCCGAGGCGCCCACGAGCGCGACGATCGCGGCCGTCTCGATCACCCGCCCGAAGCGGGTTGCGTCCGCCGCGGGCTCGATCGCCAGCAGCCCGAAGCCGCCGCCGGCCACGAGCACGAGCCCGGCTCCGACCAGCGCCGTCTCCAGCCGGCGCCGGCCGGGCCCGAGCAGCACGCGCCCGGTCAGCGCGGCTCCGCCCGCGACCAGCACACCGGCGAGGAAGAGCAAGCGGAGGACGACAGAGGAGGTCGAGACCCCGCCTCCGGCGGAGAGCGTGGGCACCGGCCGCGGCGAGCCTTCGCCGACCGCGAACGCGAGGACGCCGGTGATCAGATGGCCGTCGTCCGAGACGACCCGCCAGCGGACGGTGTAGGCGCCGCGGACGAGCCCCGGCCGCAGCGGCAGCACGAGCCCGCGGTCGTTGCCGGGCAGCCCCCGCGCAGGGCCGGCGAGGACCGACCGCCCCTGCGCGTCGACGACGCGATCTCCGCCGGCCGAACGGACCTGGTCGTCGAAGAGGAGCTCGACCTCCTGCGGCGGGGCGGCGAGCACCGCACCGTCCGCGGGCTTCGAGCCGACCAGCCGGGCGTGCGCGGCGGCGGCGGCCGGCAGGGCCAGCGCGGCCAGGACGACGACGGCGGCGAGGCTACTGAGCCTGCGGCAGGACGAGCTCGAGTAGATCCGTTCCGGCCTGGACGAAGCCGCGACCCCGGTAGAAGGACTCGGCGCGGTCGTTGCCGCCCTCGACGACGACCTGGAGCCGGCCGGCTCCGCTCGAGATCGCGTAGCCCTCCGCCCACTCGAGCAGCTGCGTGCCGACGCCTTCCTTCTCGTGGGCCGGGTGCACACAGAGCTGTTCGATCCGAAGGGCAGCGGTGGATTCCTCGATCGCGACGTAGCCGGCGGTCTCCCCCGCCAGCTCGGCCACGAAGACCGTATCCCGCTCCAGGGTCGCGAGCGTCCGTTCGTCGTCGCAGTCCGCGAAGGCGAGCTTCGCGACCGCGAAGAGCTGCCCTTCGTCCTCTGCCCGGAAGGGCCGCATCGTCACCTTGCGGTACGGCACTCCGGGATCGATGCTACCTACTACCGCCGGACCGGAAAGGAGCACGATGGGGTACACGATCAGCTCGCTCGACGAGCTCGGAGAGGGGTACGGGTTCCGCAAGATCCGCCGGGGCCTCGGCGTCACCGCGTTCGGCGCCAATGCGCTGGTGATGGCGCCGGGATTCGACGGCTTCCTGCACTACCACGACACGCAGGACGAGCTGTACTTCGTCCACCGGGGAACCGCGCGTTTCGAGGTCGACGGCGAGTCCAGGGAGCTCGGGCCGGGAAGCCTCGTGCACGTCGAGTCGACCACGCCGCGGAAGTTCTCGAACGCCGGCGACGACGACCTGGTCGTGATCGTGATCGGGGGCAGCGGCGGCTACGTCGAGCGCGACGGGCACCTCGTCGACCCCGACCGCGACCTCGAGCGCCGGCAGGCTTTCGGCTCCTGACCCCGACCACCTGGTCGGCCGCCGGGACCTCGCGGTCAGGCCGGCATGACGAGCAGATCGCTCGCGGGAATGCGTCCCAGCCCGGCCCTGCGGTAAGCCCGCTCATCGACGCAGCAGTCGTCTCAACCGCTGAAGCCGCGTTGGTCGCGGAGACAGCGGCGTCAGCGTCCGTCGCCGAAGCGGACCTTCGCCCGGCCGAAGAGACGTCACCTGCGCCCGATCCGGAGGAACGATCGGGCCGATCTCGGCCGTCGCGATGCCTCGACCCTCGGCCTCCATCACGAGCTCCGCCTCCCGCTGCCGAGTCTCCGCCAGGTGAGCCCGAAGCGCCGGCACGACGTGCCGTCGTAGGTCGAAGAGCACGTCGTCGACGGCGTCGTAACGCTCCTTGGACTCCGCATAGGCTCCCGCCCTGGTCATGTAGTCGAACTGCAGCAGGTGCATACGGGCATTCGCCTCGGCATAGAGATCGATCAACTCGGTCAGTCCCGCCTCGGTGCCGGAGGCCTCGACCAGGTGCTCGTGAAGCTGTCGGCGGTCGAGTGCGCGGGCACCACGGGCAAAGGCGGACCCGACAGCGACGCCGGTACGCTCGAACTCCTCGAGGTCGACGGCAAGAAGCGAGGCTCTCATGTTTCCAGCGCCTCTTCGAGGTGTGCGATGCGCTCTTCGCGAACTGCAATCTCCGCCTCGAGCTTCCCGACGAGAGCCTCGTAGGCTCCTGCACTTCGCTCGTGGGCCGCGTGTGCCCTCTCCTCCTCCGCGAACTCGCGTGCCGACTCGCCGAAGTGGAAGCTCAGGACCGACGAGCGCCCCACCACGGCGCCGTGCATACGGTCCACCCGTTCGTACGCACCGTGGAGGCTCGAGGCTCCTCCACGGACCGCTTCGGCCTCGAGATAGCCTGCGCCCAGGTACACGAGGTAGCGCAGAAGATCCTCGTCCGTGGTCGGTGCGGCGTCGCCCGCCCGGTCTCGCAGCTGGTCGAGCCCGGCACGATCGATGTCGATCTCGACCTCGATGCTTGCACTTCCGGTTGGCTCCGGCGCGATGTGGCTCATACGTACGCCTCCTTCGAACACCTCCGAGGAAGACACAGAAGCCATCAGCCCGTAGGCGGTTGAGCGCGGGCCTCATCGCGACCGGTGTGGAACCAGCGTAGCCGAACGTAGCCGGGCGTCGGGCCGTACCCGAGATCGAGTCCAGCTGCGTCCTTCCGCTCCGGTACGGTCTGCCCGCGTCGGTGTTTCGCTACGCTGGCGACGCCAGATGAAGCTCTGGCGGGAGCGGGTCCCGCTCCGAACCGCCGTTCCGACGGCTGATGGCTTCTAGCTCGCAGGCGAGGGCAAGGAGACGTCGGGACGCGATGCCGCATCTGAGCGATGGACTGATCCAGGTCTTCCAGGTGGGGACGGTCCTGCTCGTCTCGCCGCTGGTGACCGGCGTGATCGCGCGGGCGGAGGCCCTGATCCAGGGCCGGCGTGGGCCGAGACTTCTCCAGCCGTACCACGACATCGCCAAGTTCTTCCGGAAGGAGACGGTCGTCCCCGACGGCGCCGGGCCGGTGTTCCGGATCGCGCCCTACGTCGCGTTCGCCTGCTACTGCGTCGTGCCGCTCCTCATCCCGGTGCTGACGGATTTCCCGCCCCAGCCGGCCTACATGGGCGACATCCTCGGCGGCGGCTTCGTGCTCGGGCTTGCAAGCTACGCCGTCTCGCTGGCCGCCATCGACAGCGGCAGCCCGTACACGCAGCTCGGCTCAAGCCGGCTCCGCACCTTCGGGGCGCTCGGCGAGCCGACGATCATCTTCGTGATCTTCTCGGTCGCCCTGATCACGAGCACCGACCTCCCGTACGCCTTCGCCGCGACGCTCGAGTCATCCGCGGTCGAGGTCTTCCGGCCAGCGCATCTTCTCGCGGCGGCTGCGTTCTTCATGGTCGTCATCTCCGAGACCGGACGGATCCCTCTCGAGAACCACGGCGCCACGCTCGAGTTCGGGATGATCGAGGAAGGACGGACGCTCGAGCACTCCGGCCCCGGCTACGCGCTGCTCAAGTGGGGCTCGTCGATGAAGCAGATGATCCTGTTCGTCATCCTCGCCAACGTCCTCACCGCACCGTGGGGCCTGGCGGGGGACAGACAGCTCGACAGCGTCCTCGTCGCGATCGCGGTCCTGTTCGGCAAAGCCGTCGTCGTCGGCGCTGCGATCGTCGTGATCGAGTCGTCGTTCGCGAAGCTGCGCCTCTACAAGATCCCAGAGTTCACCGTGGCCGGCTTCCTCTTCGCCGTCCTGGCGGTGATCACGTTCGTGCTCCAGGGGGAGTTCGGAACCGTCCACCTCACCGTCTTCGGCGGCATCGCGAGCGTCGTGGCAGTCACCGTCCTCTTGCTCGAGTTCGCACTTCTTCGAACGCAGGACGTTCGAGGGCAGCTGCGGCTGTACGGCCTCGGTTCCGCCGCCGTCGCTATCGTCGCGTTCGCGGCGGCGGCGAAGCTTCACCACGCCGATCTCTGGGTGATCGGGGCGATCACGATCGCCTTCAAGACGATCGCCATCCCGCTGGCGATCGGCGCGACCATCACGAGGCTCGACGTATCCATGCGGGTGCCGTCGACGGTGCGGGTTCCGAGCGCGGCACTGCTCGGCATCGTCCTCTCCAGCTTCAGCTTCATCGCCCTCTCCCGGCTCCATCTCGATCACGAGGGAGCGCTCCCGCTGGAGGCGCTCGGGATTGCGGTCGCGATCGTGCTGGTCGCGCTCCTCCTGATGATCCTCAGGCCCTACGCGCCGTCACAGGTGATCGGCTTCCTCGTGCTCGAGAACGGCGTCACCCTCGCGGCCCTGGTCATCGCACCGAGCCTTCCGCTGATCCTCGCCCTGCTCCTCCTCTTTGACGTCTTCGTCGGGCTCCTCGTCTTCGTCCTCCTCGTCCAGTACTTCAGCGTCCAGCGCACCTCGGTCACGACCGACGTGCTGAACCGGCTCCGCGGCTGAGATGGACGCCGTCCTCGTCGTCCTGGTCCTCGTACCGCTGGTCGGCGCGGCGTTCGCCTTCGTCGGATCACAGCGCGCCGGCGAGCTCGCGACCGCCGCGGCGGGCGGCATCTGCTTCGCGCTCTCGGTCGGCGCCGCGGTCTCCGTCCGCCACGACGTGCCTCTGACGACTGCCGGCGCCTGGCTGCGCCTGGATTCGCTCGGAGCCGTGTTCCTGCTGGCGAGCAGCTTCCTCTACGCGGCGGGGAGCATCTTCTCGATCGGCTACCTGAGGACCGGAGCGCATCGGCACGGACAGGACTCGTTCGTCCGCACGTACTTCGGCTACTTCAACCTCTTCGGCTGGACGATGCTGCTCGTCCCCCTGATGAACGACTTCGCCACGCTGTGGGTGGCCGTCGAGCTGACCACGATCGTCTCGGTCCTCCTGGTCGCGCTGGAGCGAACGGATGCAGCACTCGAGGCGGCGTGGAAATACGTCCTGATCGCGTCCGTCGGCCTCGGGATCGCCCTCCTCGCGGTGGTCATCCTGTACGCCTCGGGGACGCAGACTCTCGGCGAGGCCTACCTCCCGCGCTTCACGCGCTATCTTCCGGTCGGCGGGCAACTGCCGCCCACCGAGGTCGAGATCGCGTTCCTCCTCGCGGTGGTCGGCTTCGGCACCAAGGCGGGCTTCGCGCCGCTCCACACCTGGCTCCCGGATGCACACAGCGAGGCCCCGAGCCCGGTGTCGGCGCTGCTCTCCGGCGCCCTGCTCGCGAACGCCCTCTACGCCATCCTCCGCTTCTACCAGGTGACCGCCGTCACGGTCGGCCAGCACTTTCCCCGCCACGTCCTGCTCGTGTTCGGCACCGCGTCGCTGCTCGTCGCCGCCCTCTTCGTGCTCCGCCAGGAGAACTACAAGCGGCTCCTCGCCTACTCGACGATCGAGCACATGGGCGTGATCGCGCTCGGCATCGGCTTCGGAGTGCGCATCGCTGTCGCGGGCGCCCTGCTGCACGTGCTCAACCACGCTGCGGCGAAGGGGATGGCGTTCTTCGGCACGGGCTCGATCCTGAGGCGTTTCGGGAGCAAGGAGATCGACTCCGTGCAGGGGGTAGCGCACGCTCTGCCGGCCTCCGGCCCGATGTTTCTCGCGGCGGTTCTGGCGCTCAGCGGCCTGCCGGTCTCGGGCATCTTCCGGAGCGAGTTCCAGATCGTCAGCGGCGGTTTTGCCACACCCGAGTACGTCTGGGTGACGCTGCTGCTCGTCTTCGTCAACGTGGCGTTCCTCGGGGTCGTCTGGCATGCCGGCCGGATGGTGCTCTCGGCCGCGACGCCCGACGCGCCGCGAGGGGAGACGAGCTGGACGATGGTCGCCGCGATGGCGGCTTGCCTCGTCGTCGTCGTCGGCCTCGGACTGCACGTTCCGAGCGGGCTCTCGACGCTCCTGGGGCACGCCGCCGACCAGATCGCCGCTCGATGACCGCGGGGAGCACCATCCCCGCAGGCGAAGCGCACGAGTTCCTCGACGGTCGCTTTCGGGCAGTCCGCGAACCGGCTCCGCCCGGCGAGCAGCGTCTGCTGCTGCCGATCGGGGTAGTCGATCGGGCGGCGGCGCTCCTGCTCGAACGGCGCGCCAGGTTCGTCGCGATGTTCCTCAGGCCGGAGCGGTCCCTCGCCGTCGCCTTCGCGGTCCGCGGACAGCTGGTCGCTCTCCAGGCGTCGGTCGACAGGACGTCGTCGTTTCCGTCCCTCGCGCTCCTGTCGCCGGCGTTTCGCCTCCCGGAGCGAGAGCTGCACGACCTCCATGGCATCGTCCCCCTCGGGCATCCCGATCTGGCGTCGGTCCTCGATCCCGACCCGGACCACCTTCGCCGCCGGGTGGAGGGCGAGGGAACATTCCTGATCCCCTACGGGCCGATCCGGTCCGGTGTCTTCGAGTCAATCCAGCACGTGATCGAGACCGGCGGCGAGGACGTGCTGGCACTGGGAGTCCGGCCGTACTTCAAACGGCGAGGACTCGAGAGCCGTTTCGACGGTCTCACTCCGGGGGACGGGGCGACGGTCGCCGAGCGCGTGGCCGGCATTGCGTCGGTTGCGCATGCGTGTGCCTTCACGCACGCGGTCGAGCGTGCGCTCGGCGTCGAGCCGTCGCCCCGGGCCCAGCTCTGGCGGGTCGTGCACGCGGAGCTCGAGCGGATCGCGAACCATCTCGACGTCGCCACGCGCCTCGCAGAGGACGCCGGCCTCTCGGTGGGAGTCGCCCGCTTCGGGATCCTCAAGGAGCAGGTCATGCGGCTGCGGGCACGGCTCTGCGGAAGTCGCTTCGGGCGCGGCGTCGTCGTCCCCGGGGGCATCAGCGCGGAGCCGCTCCTTTCGACAACGGAGATCCGAAGCATTCTCAACGAGCTCGAGCGCGACCTGCGCCGCGATCGAAAGCTGCTGCTGAGAACGCCCTCTTTCACCGACCGCCTGATCGGCAGCGGCACGCTCGAGCCGATTACGGTCGACGCCTATGCCGGCATCGGGCCGGTCGCGCGCGGATCGGGCATCCCGACCGACGCGCGCTTCGAGCGCCCCTACGGCGCGTACCGGCGACTGGGCTTCCGGATCGCCACGGCCGAGGACGGCGACGCAATGGCCCGTCTTGAGGTCCGCTTCGACGAGATCCGCGAGAGCATCCACCTGATCCGGCAGGCGCTCGAGCGCGATGCGAAGGAAGAGGACGAGCCGGCCGCCGAACTGCCTGCCGCGACAGGCGCAGCGTTCGGGTGGGCCGAGGCGCCGATGGGTGAGCTCGTCTACTGGGTCGAGGTCGCCGAGGGTCGGCTGCAAACGGTGCGGATCTCGTCCCCGTCGCTTCGCAATTGGCCGGTCTTCGCCGCCGCGTTCCGCGGCGACGTGCTCACCGACTTCTCGTTCATCGAGCACAGCTTCGGGCTCACGCCGGCAGGAGCAGACCGCTGATGCTGGAGTGGATTCCCCGCGGACTGCACCGCGGCATCGTCACGACCGCCTACCCTCGGCGTCCGGAGGAGGCGCCGCCGGGCTTCCGCGGCCGGGTCGCGCTCAGGGGGGACGAGCCGGCGTCCGCGGAACTGGAGGCGGTATGCCCCACCGGCGCGATCAGGAGCACCGGCGGCCGCGTATCCCTCGACCGCGGCCGCTGCATCCTCTGCAGCGCCTGCGTGGCCGCCGATCCGAGCCGCTTCGAGTTCGAGCCCGAGTACGAGACGGCAGCACGCCGGCGCGGCGCGCTCATCGTGAACGATTCCGAGCGCGCACCCGGCGAGCTGCGTCGCACCCTTGCGCAGCAGTCGCGCACGCTCCGCCGCTCGATCCACGTCCGGCACGTCGACGCCGGATCCGACGGAGCAGAGGAGTGGGAGATCTCCGCACTGACGAACCCCTTCTACGACATGCAGCGCCTCGGCCTCTTCTTCACGCTCTCCCCTCGTCATGCCGACATCCTTCTCGTCACGGGCGGAGTGACCCGCCCTATGGAGACGCCCCTCCTCCGGGCGTTCGAGGTCATGCCGCACCCCAAGGCCGTCGTCGCCGCCGGGACCGACGCCTGCTCAGGCGGCCTCGCAACGGGGGTCGGCGGGGTAGCCGGCGGTGTCGACGAGGTCCTCCCGGTCGACGTCTACGTCCCCGGCTCTCCGCCGAGCCCGATCGCCCTCTTGCACGGATTGCTGCTCGCCGCCGGCGTCGTCACCCGGGAGGCGGCGGCGTGAACGGCGTCTTCGCCGCGGCCCTGCTCGTCCTCTGCGGGGCGGCCGGGCTCGCCCTGATCCGGCCCCACCTTGCCATGGGCGCTGCTGCGGTCGGATCCGCGGTGCTCTGCGCAGTCGGAGTCGTCAGCGCGGGCGGCTGGTCGGATGCCCGTGTGGATCTCGGGACGTGGCTCGGGTTCGGCCCGTCCGCGCTGGTCGCCGACCGGCTCAGCGGGATCTTCCTCGCGCTGGTCGGCGGAACTGCCGCTGCGGTGTCCGTCGCTCTCGCCGAGCGTCCGACTCGCCGGGCGGCCGCCACTCTCCACGTGCTCGTCGTCCTCGCGCTGGCGGCCGTCCTCGGCGCCGATCAGGCATTCGTCTTCTTCCTCGCCTGGGAGACGCTCAGCGTCTGCCTCTACATCCTCGGCAGCCTCGGCCGTGACCGGCCGGCGGCGCTGGCGGCCGCCTACTTCGCCTCGGCGGTGAACAAGGTGGGCGGGGCGGCGATACTCGCCGCCTTCGCGCTGCTCTACGGCCAGACCGGAAGCTTCGAGTTCAGCGACTGGCAACAGGCCGCGCCCGGCCTCGGCACGACCCACGACGTCGCCTTCGTCCTCCTGCTCGTCGGCTTCGGCACCAAGATCGGGCTGCTTCCCTTCCAGGTGCCGCTCCCGGGCCTGTACCAGGCTGCGCCCGCCGCGACCGCAGCGACCATCGCCGTCGCCTTCAACGCAGGCTTCTACGGGCTCTGGAGACTCGTGTACGGCACGCTCGCGCCGGCGTCGCTCTGGTGGGGAGAGCTGCTGGTGATGGTCGGCGGTCTGGGTGCGATCGCCGGGATCCTCTACGCGGTCGTTCAGGACGACGTGAAGCGGTTCCTCGGCTTCTCGAGCGTCGAGCACGGAGGTATCGCGCTCGTCGGCCTCGGAGTTGCCCTCATCGGACAGAGCGCCAACAAGCCGGAACTGGCGGCCGCGGGGCTCCTCGCCGCGACCCTGCACGTGATCATGCACGGGATCGCGAAGGCGGGCGCGTTCCTGGGCGCGCAGAACGTCGCCGAGGCGACCGGGGAGCGGACGACGGGGCCGCTCGGGGGCCTCGCAACGAGGCTCCCAGGGACGGCGCTCGGCTTCGGACTCGCCGTCCTGACTCTCGCGGCGCTGCCCCCCTTCGGCGGGTTCGTGAGCGAGTGGTTCACCCTGGAGGCACTCCTGCAGGGGTTCCGCCTGAAGAACTCGGACGCTCAGTTGTTCATGGCGCTCGGGGGCGCGATGGTCGCGCTGACCGCAGGCATCGCGCTGCTCGCGTTCGCCCGCCTCTTCGGCGGAATCTTCCTCGGGCGTCCACGCCGCCGGCTGGAACCGGAGCCCGAGACGCGCCGAGGAGGCATCGGCTTCGTCGCCTTCGGTGTCACCCTGCTGTTCCTGGGAGCGGCCGCGCCGTGGGAGATCCGCTGGCTCGGCAAAGGCCTCAGCGGCGTCCTCGGCTTCGACCCGGCGGAGACGACCATCAGGCACCCGCTGGTCCTCGGCCCCGTATACAAGGACTTCTCGGTGCTCTCGCCGACATGGCTGACACTTGCGATCCCGACCTTCCTGGTCGCAGCCGCCCTCCTCGTCCGGGTACTCCTGAAGCCGCCGGTCCGTCGCGCTCCGGTCTGGCTCTCGGGAACCGCACCCGACATCGCCGCCGTCCAGTACACGCCGGAGGGCTACGCCAATCCGATCCGGGTCGTCCTGGCCGGTCTCTACGGGTTCCGCCGAACGATCCAACCCGAGGGCGGCGGGAGGCAGCCGGAACGCCTCGCGCTGTCGACGCGCGTGGTGCCCGCGTTCGAGCACTACCTGTACGAGCCACTAGTGGCCGCAGGCCTTCGGCTCTCCGGCTTCTCCCGGCGGCTGCAGTCGGGCCGGCTCGGCCTCTACCTGCTGTATGTCCTACTCGTCCTGCTAGGAGCACTCGCCATGATCCCAGCCCTCCGTCACTGATGTTCCAGGAGATCCTCGTCGCCTGGGACGGCTCACGCCCGTCCGCACGGGCATTCGACCTCGCCCTCGACCTCGCCCGCCGCTACCAGGCGGGCATCGTCGCCGCATCGGTCGCGCACTCCCCCGCGCACGCCGAGACCGAAGCCGACCGGGCAGAATCGGTCGATGCCGCCGTCAGGTACCTCAGGGAGACCTTCGACCACTTCGTCGACCGTGCCGACCGAGCCGGCGTCGACGTCCGCCAGCAGATCATCGAAGGCGATCATCCGGTCGACGACCTGCTGAACTACGCGCGCGAGCACGGGTTCGACCTGGTGGTCGTCGGCCATCACCACGGCCGGCGCCCCGGACGGTTCCTCCTGCACGGAGTGGCCGAGCGCCTGATCGCCTCCGCCGAGGTGCCCGTTCTCGTCGTCACCGAGCAGCCGGCGGATTGACCCAGAGCGTCGCGGAGATCGAGGCGTAGCCGTGGACCTCGTCTGCTTCGTCGAAGTACCCAAGGGGAGCCGGAACAAGTACGAGTGGGATGCGGATCGGGGCGTCTTCAGGCTCGATCGGCACCTCTTCTCATCGGTCGTGTTCCCGGCCGACTACGGGTTCCTGGAGGACACGCTGGTCGACCACCGCCAGCGCCATCGCGAGATGGATGCCCAGCTCGACGCGCTGGTCCTCGTCAGCGAGCCCACGTTCCCCGGCTGCAGGATCGACGTCAGGCCGATCGGCATCTTCCAGATGCGGGACGAGTCCGGAGTCGACGACAAGGTGCTCTGCGTCCCGCTGCACGACGCCGAGTGGCGTGACGTCTTCGAGCTCGACCACGTCTCCGCGCGCGTCCGCGACGAGATCGCGCACTTCTTCTCCGTCTACAAGGAGCTCGAGCCCGAGCGGCTGACGGCGATCGAAGGCTGGGCCGATCGCGAGACAGCGGAGCGAGAGATCGAAGCTGCCCGGGCCCGATTCGCAGCTCGCCGCGGCGGGTGACCCGAGAGCGGCTCCCTAGCCGACATGGAACGTTCCGCGACCGGTGTTGGAAAGACGCAAGCGGGTAGCATGTGGATGGCGATGAAGCCCGCCTGAAACCGCCGTAGCGGCTGATGGCTTCTACCGAATCGACTGGTGGTGGAAGCTGATGGCGGATCGCAATGGGTGGCACCCCGAGGATTTCCCGACAGTTCTCTATCCGGGGCCTGCTTCTGACGAGGCGACCGCCGAACCCGACTACTTCGCCGACCTGAACCTCGACCAGGTGGTGGCGAGACTGGCCGCCGGCCGCGAGGAGTACCGGCTCGAGCCGTTCTTCCACGCATCGCAACGAGACGTCGAGACGGTCCGCTACCGGCACGAGGTAGTCCGCGACCTGCGCGACGAGCAGATCATGGCCTCGGTCCGCCGGTTCGCCGGCCGGATGCGGAGGACACGGACGTACCTGGCGCAGGCGAACGACCGCCGGTACCACTTCGAGCAGGAGCGGTGGTTCCTGGACGCGGCCACCAGCTACTGCGGGAGCGTCCGCACCCTCGGGGAGGAGCTTGCCTCGCTCGACGTCACTTCCCGCGGTCTCCTGTCCCTCCTCGGCTATCTGGAGGGTTACCTGGCATCGGACGCGTTCGCATCGCTCGAGACGGACGCGCACGCGGTCGTCACAGCCCTCGGCGAGGTCGTCTACGCGGTCCGCG
The DNA here is from genome assembly GCA_036555585.1 of Gaiellaceae bacterium. Taxonomy (GTDB): domain Bacteria; phylum Actinomycetota; class Thermoleophilia; order Gaiellales; family Gaiellaceae; genus DATBLE01. The sequence continues at coordinate 34,157 of DATBLE010000027.1, read as the reverse complement.
TCAACGGGCCACGCGTCACCGTGAGCGGGTACGGGGGCGAGCCGGACTACAGCGCCGAGGTCGGGCAGACCTTCGCCCGGTTCAAGCAGGAAGCCGTGCAGAGCTACCTCGTGGAGCTGCGCGACGGGCCGCAGCTGAACCACGTGGAGGGCCGGATCCTCGATCTGGTCGCGCAGTTGAACCCGGATGCCTTCGGCGCCCTCGACGCCTTCTGCCGCCGCCGCGTGGGCTTCCCGGAGCCGACGATCGTCCGCTTCGACCGCGAGGTTCAGTTCTACGTCGCGTATCTCGAGCTGATCGAGCCGCTCGAGCGGGCCGGCCTGCGGTTCTGCTTCCCCAGCGTCTCGGCACGTTCGAGGCAAACCAGCGCATCGGAGACCTTCGACCTCGCCCTGGCGCTCAAGCTCATTTCGGAGCAGGAGACGGTGGTCTGCAACGATTTCGAGCTTCGGGGCGCGGAACGCTTCTTCGTGGTCTCGGGCCCGAACAACGGCGGCAAGACGACCTTCGCCCGCATGTTCGGACAGCTCCACCATCTCGCCGGTCTCGGCCTGCCGGTCCCGGGGAGGGCGGCTCGGCTCTTCCTGCCCGACCGGATCTTCACCCACTTCGAGCGCGAGGAGGACATCGAGACGCTGCGCGGCAAGCTCGACGACGAGCTGGTCCGCGTCCGCGGGATCCTCGAGCAGGCGACGCCGGAGAGCGTGGTCGTCATGAACGAAAGCTTCGGCTCGACCACGCTGAGCGATGCGCTCTTCATCGGGACCGAGGTGATGCAGGAATTGCTCGAGCTCGACCTGCTCGGGGTCTACGTCACCTTCGTCGACGAGCTGGCGTCGCTCAGCGACGCGACCGTGAGCATAGTCAGCACTGTCGTCCCGGAGAACCCTGCTGTCCGGACATTCAGGTTGGTTCGCCGGCCGGCCGACGGACGCGCCTACGCCTGGGCGATCGCAGAGAAGTACGGCCTCACGTACGAGCTGCTGCGGGAGCGAGTCGTGTCGTGAAGGTCTTCCTCATGCACGCCGACCGCGACTTCGACGTCGAGGCCGAACCGCCGCCAAATGCCGATGCGCTGATCCAGGATCTCGAGCTGGAGACCCTGTTCGACGCGATGGCCGCAGGCGACGGCTTCCTGCGCACGATCGCCGGCAAGGGATTGCTGGCCGGCCTGCGAACGCCGGAGGAGATCCGATACCGACAGCACGCCCTCGCCGACTGCCTGGCACACGAGGCGGCCGTCAGGGAGATCTACGGCCTGGCCGTCGAGGCCGTCGACGCGCCGCGGAAGGCAAGCCTGTTCTTCGGCCTCAGGCACGCGTCGCCAGGGATGATCCTGCACAGTTGCGTGCGGGTGCTGGAGGTGCTCGTCGACGTCCTCGAGCGCCTGCGCAAGCTGGCGGACGAGGACGCGCCGAACTTCCGGTCCGAGGCGTTCGGGCGCTTTTTCGGCATGCTCCAGGCTGAACTCGATGACGAGTACCTCGGCGTTCTCCGCCGCTACCTGAAAGAGCTCAAGTTCGACCGCGGCGAGCTCATGAGCGTACGCCTGGGAAGGGGAAACAAGGGTGTCGGGTACGTCCTGCGGCGGCCGCGCCAGCGGGGATGGCTCGAGCGGCTGCCCGGGCAGGGACCGCCGAGCCGGAGCTTCACCATTCCGCCGCGGGACGAGGCGGGTTTCAAGGCACTCGACGACCTGCGCGGCAGGGGCATCAACCTGGTCGCCAACGCGGTCGGACAGTCGACCGACCACATCGTCGGCTTCTTCACCGTCCTGCGGGCTGAGCTCGCCTTCTACCTCGCGGCCGTGAACCTGCACATGCGGTTGACCGAGAAGGGCGAGCCGGTCTGCTTTCCCGAACCAGTCGACGCGTCGGCCCAGGCGTTCCTGACGGAAGGTCTCTACGACGCTGCGCTCACGCTGCACCTCGATCCCTGCGTGGTCGGAAACGACGTCGACGCGAACGGCAGATCGCTCGTAATGATCACCGGAGCGAACCAGGGCGGCAAGTCGACCTTTCTACGGAGCACCGGCATCGCCCAGCTGCTGATGCAGAGCGGCCTGTTCGCCCCAGCTGCACAGCTCCGGGCCAGTGTCGTGAGCGGCGTCTTCACGCACTACAAGCGCGAGGAGGACAAGTCGATGGACAGCGGGAAGCTCGATGAGGAGCTCGCCAGGATGAGCGCGATCGCCGATGAGATCAGCCCTGGCTGTCTCCTTCTCTGCAACGAGTCGTTCGCCGCGACCAACGAGCGGGAGGGCTCCGAGATCGCGCGCCAGGTGGTCCGGGCGATGCTCGACTCCGGCGTGAGGATGTTCTTCGTGACCCACCTCTTCGACCTGGCGCAGAGCCTCCACGCGCAGGACGGCGACACCAACCTCTTCCTTCGTGCTGAGCGCGGGACCGGCGGCCGCAGGACCTTCAGCATCGCCGAGGGCGCGCCGCTCCCGACCAGCTACGGCGAGGACTCCTACCACAGGGTCTTCGGAACCGAGGCCAGCACCGCGGCGGAACGGTCGGCCGGCTGACCGCGCGGAGGGAGCCGACTCCGGCTGTGACGACGATCGAGACGACTGCCGAAGGAGATCGCCGCACGTGGCTGACCCGCGGTATCGCCGGGGTCGGCCTCGCCAGCTTCTTCAGCGACTTCGGCCACGAGATGGCGACCTCGGTCCTCCCGAGCTTCGTGACCGTGATCCTCCGCTCCTCCGCCGGCGCCCTGGGGCTGATCGAAGGGATCAGCGACGGTCTGACGGGAGTCGCGAAGCTCGTCAGCGGGCCGCTGGCCAACGACGAGTCGCACCGCCTGCGGATGGCAACCGGCGGCTACGTCGTCACTGCGGCGGCCACCGGGGCGCTCGGGCTGGCGAGCACCGTCTGGCAAGTCGGCCTCCTCCGCGCTACGGCCTGGCTCGCCCGCGGCGTCCGCTCGCCGGCGCGCGACGCGATGCTCGCCTCGCTCGCCTCACCGTCCACCTACGGGCGAGCCTTCGGCCTCGAGCGGGCAGGCGACAATCTCGGCGCCGTCGCCGGTCCGCTGCTCGCCGCAGGGCTCGTCGCCTGGATCGGTGTCCGGCCGACGCTCTACCTCTCCGCCCTGCCGGGTCTGTTCGCCGCGGCGGCGATCATGGTCGCCGCCGCCGAGACGCGGCGCGCCCACCACGCTGTGCCGCGGCGTGCCCGCTTCGACCTCTCGGGCCTCCGAGCCGCCGGTCTGATGCGCCCGCTCCTCCCGATCTCCGCGTTCGAGCTCGGGAACATGGCGACGACCCTCCTGATCCTCCGTGCGACGACGCTCCTCCACCACGGTGAGCGCTCCCTCGCCGCCGCGACCTCGATCGCGGTCCTGATCTATGCCGGCCACAACCTGGTCGCCACCTTCGCCGCCTACGGAGGCGGGCACTGGCTCGACCGGGTCGGGCCGACGACCGTCTTCGCCAGCGGCGGGCTCCTCTACGTCGTCGCCTACGCGCTCTTCGCCCTGCCGCTCGAGCCATGGGCGCTGCTCGTCGTGCCGTTCCTCCTTGCGGGCGCCGGAATCGGGTTTGCCGAGACCGCGGAATCGGCGCTCGTCGCGCGACTCCTCCCCGACCGGCTGCGAGGGAGCGGCTTCGGCGTGCTGGGAGGAGTGCAGTCGGCGGGCGACTTCGCCTCGTCGGCAGCGGTCGGACTGCTCTGGGCCCTGGTCTCTCCCACTACGGCGTTCCTCTACGCGGCCGGCTGGATGGCGGTCTCGGTTCTTGCTGCCCGGGCGGTCAATCCCGCCGTTCGGGACGAAAGCACGGGCACGGAGCCATCGGGTGGGCGTCACGGCGTCTGAAGGCGAACAGATCCATGCCCATCTGCGGGCGACGGCAGAAGCCGACGACCTCGTAACCGGCGTCGTCGCTCGAGGGCGTCTCGAAAGAGGCAAAGAAGCGGCCGCAGGAGCACTCCCGCGGGCTGTACGCCAGCTCACCGTCGGAGCGTGGCCGTCAACGCCGTGGGGTCGAGCAGCAACTCGAACGCCTCCACCGCGGAGCGGCAAAGCACGTCTGCGGCCCTGAGGGCGTCGCCGCTCGTTCCTTCCGGGCCGAGCACCACCAGTCCGAGCCCGGCAACGGCCAGGGCGAGAGCGTCGTTCGCCCCGTTCCCGATCACGGCGGTTCGTTCCGCACCGAGCTGCTCGACGAGGCGGCGCTTGTCCTCGCCCTTCTCTACCCTCCTGGTTTCGACTCCGAGCTCGCTCCCGATCTGCCCGAGAGTTCCGAACGTGTCTGCCGACACAAGAAGGATCTCAACATGGTTCCGCAGTCGATCGATCGCCGCAGCCATGCCGTCAGGCAGTTCGCCGCGATCGGTAAGCGTGCCGTTGACATCGATGACCACGTGCTCCAGCTTCAGAGCAGGCCGAGCGGGGAAGGAGATTTCAATCGCCATCAACGGCTCTTTGCCCGCTTCGGGGCTCTTGACGCTAAACGGATGCGTTCGCCGGCGATCCTGCCGACGGCGCCGCAGCTGAAGATCAGTACGACGACCCACAGCAGCCTGAGCGCGGGCTCAAACAGCAAGCCAGCTAGGGCAAGAGCGGCGAAGGCCGCCGCTGTCCAGGCAATTATTCGCTCGAGGTGCGCGTCGTAGATCGGTCTCGGCTTCTTCGTCACCAGCCACCTCCTGGTTCGTAGAAGCCATCAGCCTCACGGGCGGTTGGCGGCGGGCCTCATCGCCGAGACCAGCGGATCGTACGTGCCGGCCAAGACGTTGTGGCGCTGTCGCTGGGGCCGCTCAGCCCTTCGCCTCGGCGTGCCGCAGGTTGAACCTGGATGTTCGTGGCCCTCGCAGCGTCGCGGTGGATCTAGCGACCCTCGCTGGACGAATGGGCGGGCCAGAGATCGAGCAGGAACGGAAGCACGCGTCTGCTGCGGTAGCGCGACGCGGCCATGCAGGCCTCGCGCGCCTCGGAGAGGAGGGCGTCGAAGTCCGTCCGCGGCCGCCACGCTCTCGTGTCGACGCCGATCTCGACGAGACCGCGCCAGCCGCCGTACGGTTCGCGCAGGAACAGGTCGCGCTCGCCGACCGGCGACTCGACGCCCCAGATGGGGAGGTACTGCTCCTTGACGAGCATCGCGTCCTGCCCGCGAGTGGGCCTGCTGAAGTCGACCTGGAGCAGCTCGTACCCGCGCGGGCGGCAGACCGACAGGACGTACGAGAGCGAGCAACCGAAGAAGCCCGCGGTACCCGAATGGACGTAGTCGGGGTCGTACTCGACGGCGAAGCTGAGCGGCGGCGGGAAATCCGGGTTGACCTCGATCCTGATCACGTCGGGCTCGATCGCGTTCAGCGCCGCTTCGAGCAGCGGTCCGTCGAAGCCGTCGACGTCGATCTTCAGGAGCGCCGGCCGGTCCGGACAGTCCTCGCCCCGGAGAACATCCGCCACGTTGTCCGGCGTCAGGGTCGTGTTCAGAAGCTTCCGCACCTCGGGCTGCGGCAGGTTGCTGTGGAGCCGGGGGAAGTCGCCGGCATCGATCGCGAGGCCCGGGTGGCCACGCTGGTAGAGCTCGTAGCACGGGTCCTTGACCTTGCCGTCGCGGCAGCCGATGTTGACCACGTAGAGGCCGGAATCGTCGGGAAAGGCGGCATTGATCGTCTCGACCACCTCGGTTGCGGACAGTTTCCGCGGTACGGCGTCGCGTCGACGGCGGGCGGCCGCAGCCTCCTCGTCCCGGCCGAGCTCCTCGAGCAGATCGAGCAACTCCTCCCAGGCGGGCGGGCAGTACGGCTCCGCGTCCAGCCCACGGGAGAGCTCCGCGCACGCCTCTTCGGGGCGGCCGAGGCGACGGAGGAGCCACGCCCGCTCGACCGCCAACGGGCCGGCCGCCATGACCGGGTCGAGCGGGCGCAGGAGGTCGAGCGCCTCGCCCTCGCGACCGGCGCTTCCAAGCCCGCGGACGACCGAAGCGGCGATCTTCCATCTGCGGGTGAGCGGCACGAGAGCCCAGGCTCGGCGAAACTCTCCGGCCGCCCGTTCCGAGTCGCCGAGGCGAAGGTAGAGCTGGCCGACGGCGATCCGTGCGTCGGCGCTCTCGGCGTGTCGCGCCGCCAGGGCGCGCCCGCTCTCGAGGACGGCCTCGGTCTGCCCCGACCGCTCGAGCTCGCGAATCTGTTTCGTCCAGCGGCGGATCTCCTTGCGCGAGACCGGCGACATGCTCAGCCCTTGGCCTCGGCGTGCCGCAGGTTGAACACCGCCCACAGGCCGAGGAAGAAGATCAGCCCGGCGGTGACGAGGTACGCGGCGCCGACCTCGACCGGCTGGCCGGCGAGCAGACCCCGGTTCGCCTCCAGCACGCGGGTGATCGGGTTACCGCTGGCGAGGGCGTGGATCCAGCCCTGGAGCAGCTTCAGCGGCACGTAGACCGGGGCGAAGAAGAGGATCAGGAACACGGGCGTCTGCATGATCGGCCCGGCCTGCACCGACTGGAACCGCATCGCCACCCCGCACGCCCAGAAGAGGAAGGCGACGTTGACCAGGACGGCGAGCAGGTAGATGCCCGCCACGTCGGCCGCCGATCCCTCGACCCGCATGCCGGCGGCGAAGGCGACGGCGGTGACGACGGCGGCGTTGATCAGCCACCGGAACAGCGCGCCGATCGCGTAGCCGGCGACGAGCCCGCTCCGCCTGGGCGCCGAGAGCATCAGGCGCCGGGAGAAGCCGTACTCGAAGTCGCGCGCGATTCCGAAGCCCGTGAACACGCCGCCGAACGCGGCCGACTGGAGGAGCACGAAGCAGAACTGGAACCCCGCGTAGCCCGGCGGGTAGTCGAAGCCGGGGATGTGCCGCAACCGCGAGAGGCCGCCGAAGAACGCGACGAAGTTGAGCAGCGGGAAGAGGATCCCGGGAAGCAGCAGCGACGGGTTGTGCAGGACGTTGTGGAGCGTCCGCCAGGCGACTGCGAGCGAGACGTTGCGGAAGTCGCGGACGGCGGTGACGCCTACGGCGTCACGACATCGCCTCGCACCAAGACCGACAGCTTCGCTGTCGCCTTTGTACTCGGCTTCGTCTCTCACGTGCGGGTCATCCTCGTTCGCAGCGCGAGCCCGCAGGCGACGAGCGAGATCGTGATCAGGGCGGCGGAGATCGTGAACGCCAGCGCGAGCGCCTCGCCGTTCCAGCCCTCGATCACCAGGCTGCGGAGGCCCTCGATCAGGTACGAGACCGGGTTCGCGGTCGCCAGCCAGCGGAACCAGCCGACCTCGATCAGGTTCCGCGGGAAGTTCATCGACGAGATGATCAGGAAGACGAACAGGAGCGGGAACAGGCCCTGGACGGACTCGCCCGTGCCGGTGCGGAGCGCCATGAAGACGCCGACCGCGCCGAACCCGATCGCGATCGCGATCGCCAGCCCGAGCAGCACCACCACCCCGGCGGCGCCCGCGCGGGGATGGACGCCGACCGCGTAGGCGACGGCGACGTAGACCACCGCCTGCACGGTGGCGACGAACGCGACCCCGGCGAGCTGGCCGAGGATGAGGGCGACGCCGCGCACGGGAGTCAGCGAGAGGCGGCTGAGGAACCCGGTCTGGATGTCCCGGGCGAGGTCGGTGCCCGCGTTCATGGTCGCGAACAGCGCACCCTGCATGAACGGGATCGCGAGCGCGAAGGCGACGAAGCGGTCGGTGGGGAAGCCGGCGATCGTGGTCGCCGATTGCAGGCCGCCGGAGTTCACCGCGAGCAACGCGAGCGGGAAGATCACGGGCGCGACGACGTTCGCCGGCTGCCGCGCCTGGCGGACGACCGAGCGGCGGGCGAGGTGGTAGACCTGGAGCGCGGTGCCGGTCAACGGCGGGCGGGCTCCGGCGTGGGATCGGTCTCCGCCTCGGCGGCGGCACCCTCGAGCGTCCTGCCGGTCTTCTCGAGGAAAACGTCGTCGAGCGAGGGGGCGTGCAGCTGGAGGTTCGCCACCGCCAGGCCCTCGAGGTCGAGGGCGCGGATGATCTCGGCGAGGTCGAGGTCGCCGTGCGCGCACCGCACGGCCACGCTGTCGGGGGAGACCTGGACGAGCTCGCCGAAGCGGCGGAGGATGTCGGCGACGCGGTCGCGGAGCTCGGGATCGGCCGGGACGATCTCGACCGTCGGCCTGCCGATCTCGGCCTTGAGCTCGGTCGGCGTGCCCTCGGCGACGATGTGGCCGTGGTCGATGATCCCGACGCGGTCGGCCAGCACGTCGGCCTCCTCGAGGTACTGCGTGGTCAGGAAGACGGTGACGCCCTCCTCCTTGGCCAGGCGGCCCACCTCGCCCCAGAGCGCGTTCCGGCTCTGCGGGTCGAGGCCGGTGGTCGGCTCGTCGAGGAAGAGGATCCGAGGGTGGTGGACGAGCGCGAGGGCGAGATCGAGCCTGCGCTTCATCCCGCCCGAGTACGTGCGCACGCGCCGGTCGGCCGCCAGCGAGAGGCCGACGCGCTCGAGCAGCTCGTCGCCGCGGGCCGCGCGCTCGTGCCGGGGAACGCCGTGCAGCGCGGTCTGCAGCCGCATGTGGTCGCGTCCGGTCAGCAGCGGGTCGAGGGCCGCCTCCTGGAGCGCCGCGCCGATCGAGCGGCGGACGTCAGGGCCGTTCTTCACGACGTCGAACCCGGCCACCGTCGCCCGTCCGGCGGTCGGCGGCAGCAGCGTGGTCAGCATGTGGACGGTCGTCGACTTGCCGGCGCCGTTCGGGCCGAGGAAGCCGTAGATCTCACCCGGCGCGACGGTCAGGTCGATCCCGTCGACCGCACGGACCTCCTTGAACTCGCGGACCAGGCCTTCGACCTCGATGCCGTTGCGATCTGCTGACACCGTCCGACTCTAGCGATGAGGCTAGGCTGGATCGCCATGCGCAGGCTGTGGCTCATTGCCCTGTTCGTGCTCGCGGCGGCAGGCTGCGGCTCGACGGAGACGGTGACCGTGACGACGACCCGGACGGTGACCACCGCGCCGGCGGCGAAGAAGACCGTGCGCGTCTACTTCATGCGCGACGGCAAGGTCGCACCGGTCGCGCGCGAACTCCAGACGGCAGACCGGGCCTCGCTGCTGGCCGCGGTCGGCGCCGGGCCGACCGATCGGGAGCGCGCGATCGGGTTCACCCCGGGCGAGGGGAGCGAGCGGACGGCGGAGGAGGTGTACACGCTCTCCCAGTTCGCCCCGAAGCAGGCGGTCGACGTCGGGGGGCGGTCGTACACCCGCGCCGACTTCGAGGACCTCACGCCCGCGATCCTGGTCGAGACGCCGCTTCCCTTCGCCACGGTCTCCGCGCCGCTCCGCCTGCGGGGGACCGCGAACACGTTCGAGGCGACCTTCGAGTACGAGCTGCTCGACTCGGCCGGGAAGCCGCTCGCGAAGCACTTCGTCACCGCGACCTCCGGGAGCGGGACGCGCGGCACGTACGACGTCGCCGTCCCCTTCGGGCCGCCCGGCGGCACGGGCAAGCTGCTCGTGTACGAGCTCTCGGCCGCCGACGGCTCGCGCATACACCAGGTCGAGATCCCGCTGACCTTCACGAGCTAGCGGCAGGAGCCGGTAGGGACAGACCCCGGCGGGGTCTGTCCCTACAGGTGCGCTACTTCACGGAGCACTGCGCCGGCGCCTTGGCCGGGACGTCCGGCTTCTGGCCGCTCGGCGCTCCCAGGTACGCGACCATCACGCGCGCCGGCTTCGTGCCGTCGTTTCGTGCCAGGTGCACGTGGTTGGCCGTCTCCGTGAAGGCGTTCCCGGCCGTGATGCGGCGCGGGGCACACTTCGGGTCGCTGCTGTCGTACAGGGTCAGCGTCCCGGCGGTGACGGCCGCCACCACGGGCGAGCGGTGGTAGTGCCATCCGAAGTCCCCGCCCGGCATGACCGTCACCTGCACGAAGACGACGTTGCCGGGCTTCGACGTGATGCTGAGCGGCTGTGCCAGCCTGGCGGCCGCCAGGGCCTGGCCCTTGATCGGCGGCTCGCCCGACGCGGACGCGACACCGGCCACGACCAGCGCTGCGGCGAGCACTCCCACGACCTTCAGCTTCCACATGGCCTGAACCTCCTCGTCGATGGGTCGCCGCCACCGTAGGAGAGCGCTCTTTGCGCGCCGTTTGCGTCCGCTTAGCGGCTTGGAGGCCGTTCGCGAGTCCGTCATCCTTGTGCGGATGCCGAAGACGCGGATCGAGCTGCTCGGAGGCTTCAGCGCCCTGGTCGACGGCCGCCCGGTCCCGGAGGGGGCCTGGCGGCTGAAGAAGGCGCGCGAGCTGGTGAAGCTGCTCGCGCTCGCCCCGCACCGTCGCCTCCATCGCGAGCAGGCGATGGACGTCTTCTGGCGCGACAAGAGCCCGGACGCGGCGGCCAACAACCTCCACCAGGCCCTGCACGTCGTCCGCCGTGCGCTCGGCCCGGACGCGATCGAGCTGCGCGACGAGCTGCTCCACCTGTCGGCCGACATCGTCGTGGACGTCGACGAGCTCGAGCGGGCGGCGGTCGACGCCCGCCGGCTGGGGACTCCGGCCGCCTACCGGGCGGCCCTTGCGCTGTACGGCGGCGAGCTCTTGCCCGAGAACCGCTACGACGACTGGGTCGAGGGCCGGCGCGACGAGCTGGCCGAGCTGTCGGCCGCCCTCGCCGAGGAGCTCGGCGAGCTCGGCGTGGTCGGTGGCGTCCGCGGGCTTCCGATCGACACGACCTCGTTCGTCGGCCGCGAGCGCGAACTCGAGCAGCTCGGCGCCCTGCTCGGCGGAACGCGGCTCCTGACGCTCACCGGCGCGGGCGGTGCAGGCAAGACCCGGCTGGCGCTCGAGCTCGCGCGCGGAGTGGAGGCGTCGTTCGGCGAAGGGGGCGTGCTCGTCGAGCTGGCGCCCGTCGCCGAGGCCGCACACGTCCAGGAGGCGGTCGCCGCCGCACTCGACGTCCGGGCGCTGCCCGGCCGGGACCTGGACGCCGCCGTCGCCGAGTTCCTCGCCGAGCGCTCGCTCCTGCTCGTGCTGGACAACTGCGAGCACGTGCTCGGCGCCGCCGCGTCGGTCGCCGACCTGCTGCTGCGGTCGGCGCCCGCCGTCTCGATCGTCGCGACCAGCCGCGAGCCGCTCCGCGTCCAGGGCGAGACCGTCTTCCGGGTGCCGTCGCTGGCACTGCCCGATCCGGAGCGACTCGTCGAGCCCGACGAGCTCCTGGGCTACGAGTCGATCCGCCTGTTCGTCGAGCGGGCGGCGGCGGCTGCCCCGGGCTTCGCCCTCGAGCAGCGAAACGCCCCCGACGTGGTGCGCATCTGCTACCGGCTCGACGGGCTGCCGCTGGCGATCGAGCTGGCCGCGGCCCGGCTCGGCGCGCTGGGGGCGGACGCGATCGCGGAGCGTCTGGACGACCGCTTCCGGCTGCTGCGCGCAGGCAGCCGTTCCGCGCCCACACGCCAGCAGACGCTGGAGGCGGCCCTCGAGTGGAGCCACGAGCTGCTCGCCGCGGACGAGCGGACGCTGCTCCGCCGCCTGGCCGTCTTCGCCGGGGGCTTCGACCTGGCCGCGGTCGAGGCGGTGTGCTCGGGCGACGGCCTCGACCGGCCCGAGGTCGCCGACGTGCTTGCCCGCCTGGTCGAGAAGTCGCTGGTCGCGACCGACGACCGCGTCCGCGACCGGCGGTACCGGTTGCTGGAGACGGTCCGTCTCTACGCGGGCCACCGGCTGGAGGAAGCCGGCGAGGCGGAAGCGCGCGCCAGGGCTCACGCGGCCTGGGCGCTGGAGCTTGCCGAGCGGGGGCGCGACGACGCGCGGCTCGACCGGGACGCGGCGAACCTCCAGGCCGCCCTGGACACGCTGCTGGCGGTGGACCCGCGGGAGGCGCTCCGCCTCTGCGTCGCGCTCTGGCCGTTCTGGCTCCGCCGGATCGAACTCGAGGAGGGCCATCGGCGGCTGGCCGAGGCGCTCGACGCCGTGCCGGAGCGAACCGAGACGCGGGAAGCGGCCCTGCTGGCCGCCTCCAGGCTCGACCTGCGGGCCGGCCGGCTCGACCGCGCCGAGTCCGCGATCGCCGAATGCAAGGCGATCGCGGAGGAGATCGGCGATGCGCGCTCGCAGTGGCTCGCGCTCCACTTCCTCGGCGGCATCGCGATGTCGCGGGACGACATCCCGGCCGCCGTCGAGACCTTCGAGCAGGCGGAGGCCCTCGCCCGGCGCGAGGGCTTTGCCGGAGCGGCCGCCCTGGGCGTGTACTCGGTCGGGGTGGCCCGCTGGCGCCTGGGCGACCTCGAGGGCGTCGAGCAGCTCGTCGCGGAGAGCATCGCCGAGTTCGAGCGGCTCGGAGACAGTCCCGAGCTGATCCCTACGCCGATCAGCGTGGTCGACATCCGGCGCGGCGTCGCGTCCGGGCTCGGACCGCGAAGGGTGTTCGAGGACACCCTGCAACCGTTCGTGGAGATCTCCTGCTCTGCCGCCGTCGGCTACGTCCTCGCGAATCAGGCGCAGATCGCGCGCGAGCGCGGCCACCCCGACCGCTCGAGAAAGCTGCTGGACGAGAGCATCGCCGTCCTCCGGCGCGAGCAGGACAGGCTCGGGGAGTCGGGCGCTCTGATCCGCAAGGCGCACCTGGAGCTGGCGACCGGGGATCTCGACTCCGCCCGCACGGCGTTCGAGCAGGCTCTCGAGCTGCGCCGGCGCCTGCGCGACCGGCGCGGGATCGGCATGGCGCTCTCGGGTCTCGGGCTGGTCGACGCCGCTTCCGGCGACTGGGAGCGCGCCGAGCAGCTGCTCGGCGAAGCCTGCGAGATGTTCCGCCGCGCTGGAGACCGGTGGGGGCTGACCGGTGCGTTGTGGAACACCGCCGACGTCGCGGTCAGCCGCGGCGACCTGGACGCGGCCGTCGACGCGCTCGAAGAGGCATTGGCCGTGCAGCGCGAGGCGGGCCGGGAGCTGTGGATCGCGCAGACCCTGATGCACCTGGCCGAGGCGGCTCTGGCCCGGGACGAGCCCGAGCGGGCGCAGGCGCTGCTGCTCGAGGCGCGGGATCTCTACGCGGCCAGAGGCGACACCCTGGGCCTCGCAGAGGTCGAGAGCCGCCTGCGCACGGCGGCTGCCCCTCGCTAAGTCGCTGCAAAGAGGGCAAGGCTAGAACGTCGGCATCGACACGCTCGAAAGGAGCAAGAGATGACCGAGACACTCTCACCCGTCCTCGGCGAGGCGACGCTCGAGGAGCTGCGGCAGGCGATCCGCGGCACGATCGTCACCCCCGAAGACGAGGGCTACGACGAAGCCCGTGCAGTCTGGAACGGGCTCCACGACGACCGCCGCCCCGCGCTTGTCGTCCGGGCAACGGGCGTCGCGGATGTGGTCGCCGCCCTCGGCTTCGCCCGGAGCCACGACCTGCAGGTCGCGGTGCGCGGCGGCGGCCACAGCATCGCCGGCTTTTCCACCGTCGACGACGGGATCGTGATCGACCTCTCGAAGATGCGCGGCGTCCGGGTCGACGTCACGGCACGCCGTGCGTACGTCGGCGGCGGGGCGACCTGGGCCGACGTCGACCACGAGACGCAGGCGCACGGGCTCGCGACCACGGGCGGCCTCGTCTCGACCACCGGCGTCGGCGGGTTCACGCTCGGCGGCGGGATCGGCTGGCTGATGCGCAAGCACGGCCTCGCGTCCGACAACCTGCTCGCTGCCGACGTGGTCACCGCCAACGGCCGGATTCTCCGCGCCTCCGAGTCGGAGAACGCGGAGCTCTTCTGGGGCCTCCGCGGCGGCGGCGGGAACTTCGGGATCGTCACGGAGTTCGAGCTGGCGCTGCACCCGGTGGGGCCGACCGTGTACGCGGGGCCGATCTTCTACCCGGCCGACGACGCCGGGGCGGTGCTGCGTCTCTTCCGGGAGTGGTCTTCCGGTGCGCCCGACGACGTCACCGGCTTCGTCACGCTGATGACGGCCCCGCCGCTGCCCGTGATCCCCGAGGAGTGGCATGGCAAGAAGGTGGCCGCGTTCATCGCCGTCTCGGCGGGGCCGGTCGACGAAGGCGCGGCCCTCGTCGGCGACTTCCGCGAGGTCGCGAAGCCGATCGCAGACCTGCTCGGGCCGATGCCCTACACGGCGATGCAGTCGCTGATCGACCCGCTCTGGCCGAAGGGGATCAAGGCGTACTTCAAGGCCTCGAACCTCGACTCGCTGGACGACGCCCTGATCGACGCGCTCTCCGAGCTGCACCTGGCCGCGCCGGGGCCGCAGTGCGAGATCCACGTCCACCAGATGGGCGGGGCCGTCGCCCGTGTGCCGGAGGGGGCGACCGCGTTCGCCGAGCGGTCCATGCCCTTCGTCCTGAACGCGGTCACCGGCTGGCAGGACGAGGGTGCCGGCGACGCCCACATCGCCTGGGCCCGGGCGGCGAACGACGCGGCGGCGGGCGCTTCGACGGGGCGCGCCTACGTCAACTTCCTCGGCGACGCGGGCGCCGGCCGGTCCTCCTACGCCCCCGAGACGTACGAGCGGCTGGTCGCGCTGAAGCGCGAGTACGACCCGACGAACGTCTTCCGGCTCAATCAGAACGTCGAGCCGTAGGAGGGGCGATGAAGCAGGGACAGACCCTCGGGTCTGTCCCTGCGGCTTCGCAGCGCCGCTACGGCTGCGACTGGCCGATGTTCATCATCCAGTCGACGCCGTAGCGGTCGGTCAGGCTCCCGAACGTGTCACCCCAGAACTGCTGCTCGAGCGGCGACTTCACCGTGCCGCCGTCGGCGAGGCCGTCGAAGATCTCGCGCATCCGAGCCTCGTCGGTTCCGCCCAGTGAGAGCTCGACCTTCTTCGTCGCTTCGCTCGCCTGGGGGCTGTCGCTGGCCATCAGGTTCACCGGCCCCTTCAGGCTCGCGTGCATCACGTCCGTCGGCTTCGTCCCGGGCATCTCGGCCGCCCCCGGTGCCTGATCCATCGTCATCACCTCGAGCTCTCCGCCGAAGACGCCCTGGTAGAACTCCATCGCCTCTCGACAGTTGCCTTTGAAGAAGAGATAGGGCTCGACGCTGATGTCCGCCATCACGACCTCCTCGTCTGCGAGTCGACTGTCTACCCTCGAGCCTAGTCGCTACGGCTCGCCCTTCGGCGCCCTCGAGCCTTCCTCGTCGTAGTCGGGCTGCTCCGCGTCGGGAACCTCGTCGACCTGCGGCTCGTCCTGCTCCGGAAGCTCCTCCGGCACCTTCGGGCCGGGGATGCCGGGCTCCTGCGGGATGTCGGGATCGGTCTCAGCGCTCATACGTCACCTCCCCGCTCTCGACGGTCACGTGCTCGCCGTGGCCGACGGCGATCCTGAGCCGGCCGTCGCGGTCGATCAGCTCCGCCACGCCCGTCGTCCCGTCGACCGTGACCGGCCGGCCGCGCAGGAAGTCGCGCGCACCCAGCCCGTCGTAGACGGCGTCGAGACCACCCTGCTGCCACTGCTCGTAGCGGTGGCCGAGGTCGGCGAGCACGGCGTCCAGGACCTCGTTGCGGTCCCACTCGGCCCCGGTCGCCGTGCGCAGCGAGCCGGCCCGCTCGGGCAGCTGCTCGCGCGTCTGGTTGACGTTGACGCCGATCCCGAGCGCGACGGCGCCGTCGCGCGCCTCCGCGAGGATGCCGGCGACCTTCGTCCGCCGGAGCATGACGTCGTTCGGCCACTTGATCTGGGCGGTCAGGCCGGTCAGCCGCTCGATCGCGTCCGCGACGGCCACGCCGGCGACGAGAGCGAGCTGAGGAAGCGGTCTCTGCGGCGCCGGCTTCAGCAGCACCGAGGCGAGCACGGCCGATCCGGGCGGTGCCTCCCACGTCCGCCCCTGCCGGCCTCGGCCGGCCGTCTGCACGTCGGCGACGGCGACCGTCCCTTCCGCCATCGACGGATCGATCAGCGCCTGCGTCGACTCGCACGACTCGACGTGGATGCGCGGCTCGCCGAGCTTCACTGTGGAGAGATCGTTGCACTCCTGTAGGGGGTCTGACCCCCGATGGAAGCGCAACGAATCGTCCACAGGCGGTGAGGTGGCTTGCAGCCGCGGATCGGTGGACACGTTCTCACGCCTTCGTTTCTGATTCGTTGCGTCGCTGTAGGGGGTCTGACCCCCGGTTCGGCCTCCTGGTGTCCGAGAGCGGCGTGACCGGTCATGGCGTCGGCTTCTCCCGGACCATCCCCGCCCGGATCCCGCGCTCCGGCACTAGACCCGCTCGACCCGGACAGCCGAGACCTTGTACTCGGGCGTGCCGATCAGCGGGTCGCCGACGTCGTGCAGCAGCCAGTTGACCTTCGCCTGCGCGAAGTGGAGCGCCATCCAGACGAGCCCCGGGTAGACGCGGTCGGAGTAGTGCGCCTCGGCCTCGAGCGTGCCCCGCCGCGAGACGAGCCGCGCGACCTCGCCGTCGCGGATCCCCAGCGCAACCGCGTCCTCCTCGGCGATCTCGAAGAACGGCTGCTCCTGCTTCTCGACGACGCCGGCCTCGCGCATCGTCATCGTCGCCGAGTTGTAGTGGTAGAGCGTCCGGCCGGTCGAGAGCAGGAACGGGTACTCCGAGTCGGGCTGCTCGATCGGCGGCTGGTACTCGACCGGGAAGAACCGCCCGCGGCCGCCGGGCAGGGCGGGCTCGGGCGCGTGCAGGTACGGCGTGCCCGGGTGGTCGAGCTCGGTGCACGGCCACTGGATCCCGTCGGGCTCCAGCCGCGGGTAGCGGATCCCGTACCAGTTCGGGCAGAGGTCGGCGAGCTCGTTCCAGACGTCCTCGGGCGAGCCGTACTCGGGCCAGGAGCCGCCGAGCGCGGCCGCCATCGCACAGACGATCCACCAGTCCTCGCACGCCTCGCCTGGGCAGTCGAGCGCCTTGCGCACGCGGTTCACGCGCCGCTCGGTGTTCGTGAACGTCCCGTCCTTCTCGGCGAAGCTCGACGCCGGCAGCACGACGTCGGCGTAGCGCCGGGTCGAGTCGTTCAGGAAGATGTCCTGGGAGACGACGAACTCGCAGGCGGCGAGGCCCTCCTCGACGTGGTGGGCGTTCGGCTCGGTCTGCGCCGGGTTCTCGCCGATCAGGTACAGCGCCTTCACGCGCCCGTCGTGGAGGCCGGAGACGATCTGGTCGAGCCGGTATCCGGGCATCTCCGGGAGCTCGACCCCCCACGCCGACGAGAACTTGGCCCGCACCTCCGGATCCTCCGTCGGCTGGTAGCCCGGGTAGTAGGACGGGTTGGCGCCGGAGTCGTTGAGGCCCTGGACGTTGTTCTGGCCGCGGAGCGCGTTCAGCCCGGTCGACTCGTAGCCGAGGTGGCCGGTCATCAGCACGAGGTTCGCAAGCGACCAGATGTTGTCGACGCCGCACGCGTGCTCGGTCATGCCGAGCGTGTAGAAGATCGCCGCGTGCCGCTCGCCCGCGTACTCGCGCGCGGTCTCCCTGATCGCCTCCGCCGAGACGCCCGTCACCTTCGCGGCCTCCTCGGGCGAGTAGCGCGAGACCACCTCGCGCACGGCGTCGAACCCGACGGTGTGCTCGCGGATGTATTCCTCGTCCTGGAGCCCCTCCGCCAGGATCGTGTGCATCATCGCGTTGAGCAGCCAGACATCGGTGCCCGGCCGCACCTGGAGATGGCGCCTGGCGAGCTTGGTCAGCCAGATCCTCCGCGGGTCGGCGACCACGATGGTCGCGCCCTTGCGGGCCGCCTTCTTGATCCGCAGGGCGAGCACGGGGTGCGCCTCGGTCGTGTTCGACCCGATCACGAGCAGGAAGCGGGCGTTCTCGATCTCGGGGATCGAGTTGGTGCTTGCTCCTCTGCCGAACGACCTGACCAGGCCGTAGAGGGTCGGCGCGTGTCAGGTCGCCTCGCAGGAGTGGACGGAGTTCGTCCCGACCACCCCCCGCGCCAGCTTCTGGATCAGGTAGTTCTCCTCGTTCGTCAGCCGGGCGGAGGCGAGGAAGCCGACCGACTGGGCGCCGTGGCGTTCCCGAACCCGGGACAGTCCCTCGGCCGCGGCCGAGAGGGCCTCGTCCCACGTGGCCGGGTGGAGCTCGCCGTCCTCGCGCCGGATCAGCGGCTGCGTCAGCCGGTCGGGGTGGTGCACGAAGTTGAACGCGAACCGCCCCTTGACGCAGAGGTTGCCCTCGTTCGAGACGTACGACGGGTCCGACGTGACCTTGACGAGCCTGCCCGTCATCGGGTCGACGTTCAGGTCGACCTGGCACCCGACGCCGCAGAACGTGCAGGTCGTCTTCGTCTTCTTCAGCGCCGCCTCGCGGCCGGCGGGCGCGCCCTCCTCGAACTTCTCGTAGATCGCACCGGTCGGGCAGACGGACAGGCAACCGCCGCAGAGCTCGCACTCGGTGTCGAGCCAGCCCTTTCCCCAGGTCGGCACGACGCGCGCCTCGCCGCCTCGGCCCTCCAGCGACAGGGCCGAGCACTGCATCACCTCCTGCGTGTAGCGGACGCAGCGGGCGCAGAGGATGCAGGCGTCCGGGTCGTAGCCCATCAGCAGGTCGCGGTCCTCGTACGGCTCGCGCTTCGCGTCCGGGAGGACGAGCGGCGCCTCGACGCCGAGGTCGTGGGCGAGCGCGGTGAGCTCGTTCGGCCGGCCGGCCGGATTGGCGTTCAGGTGCTCGGCGAGCAGCATCTCCGTCAGCGTCCGCTGGAACTGCGGCACGGAAGAGTTCGTCGAGACGGCCATCCCCTCGGCCACGCGGGTGGCGCAGGCGGGCAGCGGCCGCGGCGAGCCCTCGACGCCGACGACGCACATGCGGCACCCGCCGTACGGGTCGAGCTTCGAGTCGTGGCAGAGCGTCGGGACGAAGACGTCGTTCCGGGCCAGCGCGTGGACGAGCAGCTCGCCCTCGGGTGCGGTGACCTCGCGGCCATCGACGGTGAACTGCACCACCTCGGTCACTGCGGCCCCGTCTCCTGCGCGCGAAAAGCAAGCCAGGCAAGGACATAGGGAGCGCCCGTATGCAGGTCATATGGGCGCGACTGAGGACGCCGCATGGCGCAGCTTTGCAGCCGCCGGAGGCGATCGTCGGCAGTGGCCGAGGTGGTGCCTACTACGGCGCCAGGCATCTCGTCCTCAACCTTGCCACCTCCGCCGCCACTGCCGCTCGGCGAGCGGGAGCGATGCTGCGCACCACGGATCCGTCCACCCAGACCACGCGCCAGCGGCGGGCGGGGCGCTCGAGCGCCACGTACGCCTGCCGGCCCCGCACGCGCAGCCGGACGAGCGCGGAGCGGCCGACCGTACACGTCCGTTCCACCCGGATCGGGGTCTGCGGGTAGACCGCCTTGACCACGGCGACGGGCGGCGGCGGGACCGCCGCGATCACCGCAGCGACTCCACCAGCTCGGGCCAGTGCCGGAAGACGTTGCGCACCGGGATCGGCGAGGCCTGGCCGAGGCCGCAGATCGAGGTCTGCGCCATCGCCTCCAGCCACTCGTCCACCTTTTCGCGGGTCATGGCCGCGCGGCCGTGCCCGAGCTCCTCGACGACGTGGTGCAGCGCGCGGTTGCCGATCCGGCACGGCGTGCACTTCTGGCACGACTCCTCGGCGAAGAAGCGCATCGTCTCGGCCAGGAGCCGCAGCACCGGATACGTCGGCGGGAACACCTGCACCGCCGCCGACCCCGGGCCGCTCCCCCATTCCGACAGGGCCTCGCGTGTGAGCGGGACGTCGAGCGCGGCCGGCGGCAGGATTCCGCTGGCCGCGCCGCCCGGCACGACCGCGCCCACCTCGGCCGCGAAGCCGCCGGCGTAGCCCTCGACCAGCCCGCGCGTGCTCACGTCGAGCGGCGCCTCGTAGCAGCCAGGCTCGAGAACCGCGCCCGAGACCGACCAGAGCCGCGCCGGCTCGTACTCCCCGCGCAGGATCCGCGCCACGTGGGCGAGCGTCTCCACGTTGTTGATCAGCGTCGGTCGTCCGAGATAGCCCTTCTGGGCCGGGAACGGCGGCCGTAAGCGCGGCATTCCGCGGCGCCCCTCCATCGACTCGAGCATCGCCGACTCCTCGCCGCAGACGTACGAGCCGGCCCCGACGACGACGTGCACGTCCACCCCGCGCCCGGCGATCGCCTCGACCAGGCGCGCGCGCGAGGTCGCGTACTCCTCTCGGAGGTAGACGTACGCCTCGTCGACCTCGCAGAACCGCATCGCCGCGACCAAGCCCTCGAGCAGCAGCTGCGGCCGCAGCTCCATCACATAGCGGTCCTTGATGGTCCCCGGCTCGCCCTCGTCGGCGTTGACGATCACGACGCGCGGGCCGGGCTCGCGACGGACGGCGTCCCACTTCCGGTGCGTCGGAAAGCCTGCTCCGCCCATCCCCGTCAGCCCGGAGGCCTCCAGCCGGGCGACGACCTCGTCCTGCGACAGCGCCGGCGGGTCGCGCGGATCGTCCGGCTCGAGCAGGAAGCCGTTCGTGCGGTGGGTGACGCCGCCTCGGACGACCTCGCCGTCCATCACGACCGGCGCGAGGTCGCAATGGCCGAGGCAGGCGACGGCGAGCGCACCGTCCGCCTTCGCGCCCATGCAGTCGCACACGGGCCCGGCGCAGACGCGTACGACGTCCACCGGCTGCTGGAGGAACGAGTAGAAGGAGACGACCTCGTGCACCTCGCCGCGTCGGATGTTCATGTGGTCGGCGAGGGCGTCCGAGAGCTCGGGCGTGATCGGCCCGACCTCGCGGCGAACCCGCCCGAGGTTGTCGAGCAGGCGCGTGCGTTCGGTCGGAAGCTCGGGCAGGAGCGAGGTCAGGGCGAGGACGTCCGTGCCTCGATTATCACGGCGATCCGCCAGGCGGCGTAGGCCACACCCGCGCCGAGAGCGGCCCCGGCGAGCACGTCGGTGAGGTAGTGGACACCGAGCCAGACCCGCGAGAGGGCGACCAGCGCGGCCAGGCCGAGCAGCGGCCCGCGCAGGCGGGGATGGACGAGCCCGACCGCGAACGCCGCGGCGAACGCGCCCGCCGCGTGGCCGGACGGCAGGGAGGCGTCGCCCGGCAGCGCCACGAGCGGGTGGATCTCTGGATGGCCGATCGGTGGGCGCGGGCGGTCGAAGACGGGCTTGAGCCCGCTGGCAAGCGCGCTCGCGCAGGCGTAGGAGACTCCGGCGAGCACGGCCGCCAGCGGGAACCGCCGCCGAGCGACGAGGTCGGCGACCAGGCCGATCCCGACGATCAGCAGGCTCTTCACCCACCAGTCCGAGAGGTGGACGAAGAGCTGGTCGAGCGGATGCCAGCGGACGTCCTGATAGGCCTCGACGACCGCTCGGTCCCAGCGTGTGATCAGGAGCGGTAGGCGAGCTGCTCGCGCTTGCCGCTCTCGCCCGAGCGGACGATCGCGTCGCAGACCTCGGCGGCGCGGTAGCCGTCCTCGAACGTCGCGCCGTGCGGGGCGACGTCGGAGTCGTCGGCGATCGCGCGCAGCAGGTGGTGGAGCTCGTTCACGAACGTGTCGCCCCAGCCGATGATGTGGCCGGGCGGCCACCAGAACTCCCAGAACGGATGGTCGGCCTCGGAGACGAGCACCGTCGTGAAGCCGCGCGTACGCCCGCCGTTCCGGAACACCTGGAGCTCGTTCAGCCGCTCCATGTCGAACGCGAGCGAGCCCTTCGAGCCGTTGATCTCCCACTGGAAGGCGTTGCGCCGGCCGAGCGCGAGCCGCGTCGACTCGATCGTCCCGACCGCGCCGTTCTCGAACTCGACCGCGGCCTCGATGCAGTCGTCGACCTGGCGGCCGGGGAGGAACGTCTTCACCAGCGCCGAGACCGAGGCGACGTCGCCGACCAGGTAGCGCGCGAGGTCGACCACGTGCGCGCCGAGGTCGCCGAGCGCGCCGGAGCCGGCCTCGTCGGCGTGGAAGCGCCACGTGTCGAGCGAGGGGTCGTCGCCCCAGTCCTGCAGGTAGCGCCCGCGGAAGTGACGGATCTCGCCGAGCTCGCCGGCGTCGATCAGCTCCCGGGCGAGGCGCACGGCCGGCACGAACCGGTAGTTGAACGCGCACAGGTGCTTGACGCCGGCGGCGGCGACCGCCTGCCAGATCTCGTAGCTCTCGTCGGCGTCCCGTCCGAGCGGCTTCTCGCAGACGACGTGCTTGCCGGCCTGCGCGGCGGCGATCGTCGGCTCGGCGTGGACGATGTTCGGGCCGCCGTTGTCGAACAGCGTGATCCCGGGGTCGGAGACGAGGTCGTGCCAGTCGGTCGTCCACCGCTCGTAGCCGTAGCGCTCGGCGGCGGCGCGTACGGCCTCCTCGTTCCGGCCGGCGATCGAGACCAGCCGCGGCCGGAGCGGCGGCGGCCACGTCATGTAGGCGATCTTGCGGAACGCGTTCGAGTGGGCCTTGCCCATGAAGGCGTAGCCCAGCATCCCGACCCCGATGCTGGAGATTTCGCCTTCGGCGAAATCCCTGGAGGGGCCCGTAAGACTGCTCATCGTTCGCCCCTTTGCATGGCCGCGTCGAAAGCCACGTTCGAGGGCATGAAGTCCGTCCTGCGGACGAAGGCCAGCGCGTCCTGCGCTCCGTACTCCCGGTCCATCCCCGAGTCCTCCCACTCGATCGACAGCGGACCCGCGTAGCCGATCCGGTTGAGCGCGCGGAAGAAGTCCTCGAAGTCGACGTCGCCGTGGCCGGGCGAGACGAAGTCCCAGCCGCGCGCCTCCTCGCCGAAGTTCAGGTGGGAGCCGAGGATCGACCGCCGCCCGTCGAGCCGCTTGCGCGAGTCCTTGACGTGCACGTGGTAGATGCGGTCGGCGAACTCGAGCGCGAACTGCGCGGTGTCGAGGTGCTGGTGCGCGAAGTGGCTCGGGTCGAGGTTGATCCCGAAGCCCTCGCGGTTGTCGATCGCGTCGAGCGTCTTCCGCGTGGTGACGAAGTCGTAGGCGATCTCGGTCGGGTGCACCTCGAGCCCGAACCTCACGCCCTCGGCGTCGAAGACGTCGACGATCGGCGACCAGCGCTCGGCGAAGTCCTCGTAGCCCCGCTCGATCTCGGCGAAGTCGTTCGGCGGGAACGAGTAGAGCATGTGCCAGACCGCCGAGCCGGTGAAGCCGTTGACCTGGGTGACGCCGAGCCGCGCGGCCGCACGCGCCGTGTCCTTCATCCGCTCGGCCGCGCGCTCCTGGACGCCGGCCGGCTCGCCGTCGCCCCAGACGTCCGGCGGCAGGATCGCCTGGTGGCGCGCGTCGATCGGGTCGCAGACGGCCTGGCCGACGAGGTGCGCGCCGAGCGCGAAGCAGTTCAGGTGGTTGCGCTCGAGCACCTCCTGGATCCCCGCGCAGTAGTCGTCCTCGGCCAGCGCCCGGTCGACCTCGAAGTGGTCGCCCCAGCAGGCGAGCTCGAGGCCGTCGAAGCCCCAGCGACCGGCCTTCTCGGCCAGATCCTCGAGCGGCAGGTCGGCCCACTGGCCGGTGAACAGCGTGACCGGTCTCGCCATCGCCGCGATCTTATGCGCGTAGCATCGGGTCGTGCTCGTCGCCGTCGTCGCGCTCGCGCTGGTCGTCCAGGCCGCGCCGGCGCAGTCGAAGCTCGTCCATTTCCGGTCGCCCTCGGGGAACATCAACTGCATCGGCGCAGGGCCGGGGTCGCTCGGCGCCGCCTTCGTCGACTGCCTCGTCCGCACCGACACCTGGCCGAGCAGGCGCGCCAAGCCGGCGAGCTGCGACCTCGACTGGGCACCGGCTCAGCTCGGGCTGTCGAAGCGAAAGGTCTACGTCGGCTCGTGCCGCGGCGACATCGGGCCGCTCTGCGGCGTCTCCTCCGAGCGGTGCAGCACCCTCGCCTACGGTCGCTCCGTCGACCTCGGACCGATCCGGTGCACGTCGGCGACGGCCGGCGTCACCTGCCGCTACCGGACGGCGCCGCGCGTCGGTTTCCTGATCGCCCGAGAGCGCTACGTGCTGTATCGCTCGTAGACACGCAGCCGGGCTCGTAGTATGTGCTGAATGCCACACGAGTGGCTACGTCCGTCAGGCCTCGCCACTCGCCGGCAGCCTTCGGAAGAGGAGGCGCGCACATGAAGACGAGGGCCGAAGACGCGACGTATGCCTTCGCGAATGCGCGCGAGGTGCAGCGCGAGCGGCTCGCGCTGCTCGCGCTGCTGCTGGACGAGGGAACGTTCCGGCTCCTCGACAGGCTGGGCGTTCGGCCCGGCTGGCGGTGCCTCGAGGTCGGGGCGGGCGGCGGGTCCGTCGCCGCCTGGCTCTGCGAGCGGGTCGGTCCCGGCGGCTCCGTCCTGGCGACCGACCTCGACACGACCGTCCTCGTCGACCACGAGCAGCCTCGCCTCGAGGTGCGAGAGCACGACCTGCTGCGCGACGAGCTTCCCGAGGCGGAGTTCGACCTCGTGTACGCGCGTCTCCTCCTCGCCTGGCTCCCCCGGCCCGAGCTCGGCCTGCGCCGGATGCTGGCTGCGCTCAGGCCGGGCGGCTGCGCGCTGCTCGAGGAGATGGACTTCGTGTCCGTCGCACCCGACCCGCGGCTCGACCGCGAGAGCCGCGTGGTGTTCGAGCGCGTCGTCGAGGCCCACAACGCCGTCCTCGCCGAGAGCCACTCCTTCGACCCGTTCTACGGCCGCCGGCTCGCCGGCGAGGTCGCGAGCGCCGGGCTCGTCGAGGCCGGCTGCGAGGGGCGAGCGTCGATCTGGCAGGGAGGAGAGGCCGGCGGTCGCGTCTGGCGACTGACGCTCCTGCAGCTGCGCGACAGGCTCGTCGCCTCCGGCCTCGTCACGGCGGCCGACGTCGATCGTGCGCTCGAGCTGCTCGAGGAACGACGCCTCCGCTTCCTCTCGCAGATCACCGTCGCCGCGTGGGGCTGCCGACCCGGCGGCTGATCTCGCTGCCGCCGCCAACCTGCGCACCGTCGAACACGTAAGCTCGGCGGCGTGACGACCTGGGGGATCATCTCGACCGCCGACATCAACCGGCTGGTCATCCCGCCGGCGCAGGAGTCGCCGAAGATCGAGCTCGTCGGGGTCGCGAGCCGCACGCAGGAGCGCGCCGATGAGTACGTGGCGACGTGGGGCATCCCGCGCGCGTACGGGTCGTACGAGGCGCTGCTCGCCGACCCGGAGATCGAGTGCGTCTACATCTCGCTGCCGAACACGATGCACACGGAGTGGTCGATCAAGTCGGTCGAGGCCGGCAAGCACGTGCTCTGCGAGAAGCCGTTCACGCGCGACCCGGAGGACGTCACGCGGGCGTGGGACGCGGCCGACCGCGCCGGGCGCATCCTGTCGGAGGCGTTCATGTGGCGGCACAATCCTCAGACGGCCCGCCTCCGCGAGCTGCTGGCCGAGGGCGCGATCGGTGAGGTGCGCCTGATCCGCGCGGCGTTCTCGTACTCGCTCTACGACGAGGACAACATCCGCCTGCGCACCGACGTCGAGGGCGGCGCGCTGATGGACGTCGGCTGCTACTGCGTGAGCGGCTCGCGGCTCGCCGCCGGGGCCGAGCCGGTCTCCGCGTACGGCTCCGCGTGGTACGGGCCGACCGGCACCGACTGGGTCTTCACGGGCACGCTCCGCTTCCCGGGCGACGTCCTGGCGACCTTCGACTGCGGCACCGCGCTGCCGAACCGCGACGAGCTCGAGGTGATCGGCAGCGAGGGCTCCGTGTTCCTCGACGACCCGTGGCACGCGCGCGAGCCCGTGATCGAGCTTCGGCGCGACGGCCGTGCCGAGCGGATCGAGCTCGAGCCCGTCGACTCGTACCGGTTGGAGCTGGAGAACGTGAGCGCGGCCGCCGCCGGCGAGGCGGAGCTGCTGCTCGGCCGTGAAGACGCGATGGGCCAGGCTCGCTCGCTGAAGGCGCTTCACGAGTCAGCCCAGACCGGCGCGCCTGTCTTGCTGGCGTGACCGAGGCCGAGGCCCGGGAGCGTGCGGCGGGGGTGCTCGCCGACGCAGGCATCGTGCTGACGCCGGCCGAGCGGGAGGCGATCGAGGTGGCCGACTTCGGCCTCGGCGATCTCGAGCGGTACGGCCTGCAGATCGTCGTCTACGTGAACACGAAGCGCGTGTGTGCCAAGGAGCTCGTCCTTTTCCCCGGGCAGACGTGCCCGGAGCACCGCCACCCGCCGGTCGGCGGGGAGCCGGGCAAGGAGGAGACGTTCCGCGTGCGCCGGGGCTCGGTCCTGCTCTGGGCCGACGGCGCCGGCGAGATCGAGCTTCGGCCGGGCGACCAGCACACGATCCCGCCGGACACGCTCCACTGGTTCCGGGCCGGCGACGAGGGAGCGATCGTCTCCGAGTTCTCGACGCGGAGCCGCGACGAGACCGACGTCTTCACCGATCCCCGGGTCGTGCGCCAGGGACTGTCCCTATAAGGGACAGTCCCTGAGACCGGCGGCCGCGATCGCGCGCCGTGCCAGGTCCTCGTCGACCTCGCCGGGGAGGCCGCTGACGCCGACCGCTCCGACGCGCGTCTCCCCCTCGAATGCGGCCACGCCGCCCTTGAAGAAGGTGAAGAAGGGGTCGAAGCTCGCCCGCTCGACCGGGTCGTCGGCGACCTTCGCGGCCAGCTCGGAGGTCGCGCGCGCGTCGGAACGCGCGGCCGTGTAGGCCTTCCGCTGCGCGTTCAGGCGCGTGTCCGGCGCGGCCCCGTCCATCGTGGCCGCCGCGACGAGCTCGCCGTGGCCGTCGGCGACGAACACGGACACGGCCCCGGGAGCCTCCTCGACGACGAACGCGACGATCGCCTGCGCCTGATGCAGCTGCACACGGCGATTCTGACGCCGCAGGGCCGGGTTCGCCTGTGGAAGAAACGTTCGCGTCTCGCCACACCTCCGGTGCCAGGCATTGGCTGTGGAAAGGCGCTGCACCCCGGCCGAACCGGACGTGGCGGACGCCAGTACCATGAGGCGGTCATGAGCGCCCCTGCGCTGGCCGCGCCCGGCGGGCCCACAATCTCGATCCGCGGCCGGCCGTACCCGGTCCTCCTGCCGAAGCTGAGCGACCCGCGGCTCCACCTCGCCACGGTGATCATCTCGCTCCAGGTCCTCGGCCAGGTCGCATTCGACTTCCGCCTGTCGATCTCCCAGATCCTGATCGCGATCGGCACCTGCGCGGTGCTCGAGGGCGGGATCGCGTTCTTCCGCCAGCACGTCCTGATGTGGCCGGCGAGCGCGATGCTGACGGGGAACGGCGTCGCCTTCGTGCTCCGCGTCCCGGGCACCGAGCACGGCGACTGGTGGAGCATGCACGGCTGGTGGATCTTCGCCGGGACGGCGGCGGTGTCGCTGCTCTCCAAGTACCTGATCACCTTCCGCGGCGGGCACATCTTCAACCCGTCGAACTTCGGGCTCGTGCTCTGCTTCCTGCTCATCGGCCCGGAGCACGCCGAGCCGCTCGACTTCTGGTGGGGCCCGATGTCGGCGTGGATGGCCCTCGCGCTCGCGATCATCGTCGTCGGCGGGCTCGCGATCCTGATCCGGCTCCACCTGATCGTGATCGCGGTCGCGTTCTGGCTGACGTTCGCCGCAGCGCTCGCCGTGCTGATGGGCCTCGGCCACGCCTTCACGGCGCGCTGGCATCTCGGCCCGGTGAGCGGGCACTACTTCTGGTGGGTGCTCGTCACCTCGCCCGAGGTCCTCGTCTTCCTGTTCTTCATGATCACCGACCCGAAGACGACGCCGAAGACCACGCGGGGCCGGGCGATCTACGCGGTCGCGATCGGGCTCCTCTCCGTCCTGCTGATCGCGCCCGCGAAGACCGAGTTCTGGGCGAAGGTGGCGCTGCTCGGGGCGCTCGCGATCGTCTGTGCGGCCCGGCCGCTGCTCGCCCTCCTGCCACGTGTCAGCTTCGACCGCCGCGTCCTCGTCGCGCTGGCCGCCGTCGCGGCGCTCGCCTACACCGGCGCGATCGCGGGGGCCGGGATCCGCGCCCGGCCGGAGACCACGGCCGCGCCGCTGGCCGGCACCGGCCGCCTGCCGCAGATCGACGTGCTGCGCTCGAGGAGCGTGCAGACGAAGCTCGACCGGCCGACCGCGAGCCGGATCGCCGCCGACCTCGTCGACGACCTCCGCCTGCAGACGAGCGCGCTCGCCCACCGCGACCGCCGGGCCCTCTCGCGGTCGGCGACGTTCGACCGGCTCCCGCAGCTCGGCCAGGCGATCCGCAGCGCCGAGAGGATGCCGATCACGGTTCCGTCCTACCGGCTGGACCGGATGCGGGTCTGGCTCGAGCCCGGCCACGGGCAGGGCGCGGCGATCGCCGTCGCCGCGCTGGAGGGGAAGCAGCAGCTGACCGTCTACACGGGCCGGGACGCGCAGCTCGTCTCGCGGGCGGCGCCCGCGGCCTTCCGCCAGACGCTCGAGCTCCAGCAGGCGAGCGGCCGCTGGCTCGTCGCCCGCATCCGCGTGCCGGTCAAGCCCGTGGTCGCGCTCGCTAGCCCGGCGGCGAGGGCGGCAGCCGCCAAGGGTTTCGCCGGCGTCCGGCTGCGGGACGTCGCCGCACAGGTCGGGCTCGACTTCCGGCAAGGGGCATTTCGCTTCGGCGTCACCCAGGACCCGCCGGCGATGATGGGCGGCGGGGTCTGCTGGCTCGACTACGACAACGACGGCTGGCTCGACTTCTTCGTCGTCAACTCGTACGGCGAGGGCGACATCGGCGCGTACTCCGCACGCGGCGGCCTGCCCGAGACCGCGCTGTTTCACAACGACCACGGCCGGTTCACCGACGTCTCGGCCTCGACCCGCGCCGGCCGTGTCGTCCGCGGCGAAGGCTGCGTCGCGGGAGATCTGAACGGCGACGGCCGCACGGACCTGTTCGTCACGACCGCGCAGAGCGACGAGCTGCTCTGGAACAACGGCGACGGCACGTTCACCGAGGGCGCCCGCGCCGCGGGAATCGTCTCGTTCGGCTGGCACTCGGGGGCGACGATCGGCGACGTGAACGGCGACGGCCGCCCGGACCTGTTCGTGGCGGGCTACACGGAGGCGAACGGGCCGATCCCGGGCTCGTCGGCCGGCTACCCGACGAACCACCTCGGCGTTCGCGACGAGCTCTTCCTCAACGAGGGCGACGGGCCCGACGGCCGCGCGCGCTTCCGCGAGGTCGGCAGATTGGCCGGGCTCGACCCGAAGCCGTTCGACCACTCGCTCGGCGCGACCTTCACCGACCTGAACGGCGACGGGCGGCTCGACCTCTACGTCGCCAACGACGAGGACCCGAACCGCTACTACGTCAACGAGCCGGCGGCCGGCCCGCTCGGCTTCCGCTTCGTCGACCGCGCGCAGGGCAACCGGATCGCCGACCGCAACGCCGGCATGGGCATCGCCGAGGCCGACTTCTCGGGCGACGGACGCCAGGACCTGTTCGTCAGCAACTCGCGTGCCCAGGGGCACGCGGTCTACCGCAGCCACGGGACAGCGTTCGCGAACGCGCAGCCGCAGTTCGCGACCGCCTTCGGCACGAACGGCACCGGCTGGGGCGACTCGTGGGTCGACCTGAACGCCGACGGCAGGCTCGACCTGGTGGTTGCGAACGGCGCGATCCCGATCACGAGCCTGGCGAAGGACGCCGGCCCGGTCCAGGTGCTCGAGAACGTGGCCGGCGGCTTCGTGAACGTCAGCTCCCTCGTCGGGAAGCTCCCGCAGGTCAACGGCCGGGGGGTTGCCGCCGCCGACTTCGACAACGACGGTCACGTGGACCTGGCGGTGAGCTCGATCGGCGGCCGGCTGATGCTGCTGCGCTCGACCGGCGGGAGCGGCCACTGGCTCGAGGTGAAGCTGCCTCGATTTGCGCCGGGTGCTCTCGTCACCGCCACCCTCCCGGACGGCACGAAGCTCACGCGGGAAGTGCATGCGGGCTCGAGCTATCTGTCGTCGGAGGACCCGCGCCTTCACTTCGGCCTGGGCCCGGCGACGCAGGTGCGCGAGCTGACCGTCCGCTACCCGGACGGGCACACGTCGCGCCTGCGCGACGTCGCCGCCGACCGGATCGTCAGCGCCCTGCCCTGAGCTGGACCCGCCGGGCGATCGTGTCGAAGGTCACCGCCAGCAGCAGGATCGCGCCGGTGACGATGTAGATCGTCCCGGTCGAGTAGCCCTTGATGTTCATCCCGTTCGCGATCGTCGCGATCAGGGCCGACCCGATCAGCGCGTTCCGCACCTCGCCGCGGCCGCCGAACAGGCTCGTGCCGCCGATCACCGCGGCGGAGATGGCGTCGATCAGCAGCGTGCCGCCGCCGGCGTTCAGGTCGACGCTGTTCAGGCGCGCCGCCAGCACGATGCCGCCGAGCCCGGACATGAAGCCCGAGATCATGAAGACGAGGATCCGGATCCGGGCGACGTTGATGCCCGCCCGGCGGGCCGCCTCGGCGTTGCCGCCGACGGCGTAGACGTGGCGACCGAAGGTCGTCCGCTTCGCCAGGAAGGTGAGGATCAGCAGCATCGCCACCACCAGGAGCAGCGCGAACGGCACGCCGCGATCCTTGTTGCAGATCCAGACGGTGACGAGGACGATCGCCGGAATCGCGACGCACTTGAAGACCAGCATCAGAGGGTCGCGGATCGCGATCCCGTGACGTCGGCCCGACAGAGCGGAGCCGAGCGTGACCACGAGGTAGATCGCACTGATCACCACGCCCATGATCCAGCCGGCCGTGTCGCTGAAGAAGTAGCCGTAGACGTCGTTGATCAGGTGATCCTGGATCACGATCACGCCCTGGGGGATCGACTGGAGGATGACCCCCTGCCAGATCAGCAGGCCGGCCAGCGTGACGACGAACGAGGGAACGCCGATCCGCGCGACGATCGTCCCCTGGAATGCGCCGATCAGCGTGGTCGCGACCAGCGCGATCAGGATGCAGAGCCAGCCGGGCAGGTGCGCGCCCGTCGGCAGCTGCAGACGGGCGACGAGCACGCCGGCGATGCCGCTGACGAACGCGATCGACAGGTCGATCTCGCCGATCAGGAGCACGAACACGACGCCGTAGGCGAGCATGCACGTCCCGGCCAGCTGGCCGATCAGGTTCGAGAAGTTGACCGGGGTGAAGAAGTTGGGCGCCCAGAGGGCGAAGGCGAGCACGACGAAGCCGAGCGCGATGATGACCGGCGTGCTGCCGAGGTTGCCGCTGCGGATGTTGCCGCGGATCCGGGCGCCGAGGCTCTCGACCTCGGGCTCGGCGGTGACGGCCGCGGCCCCGGTGGTCACGACGCCGCCCCCTGCCCGGTCCCGGGGATCCCAGCCACCTTGGTCGGAATGCCGGCGGTGATCGCGTGGACGACCTCCTCCTGGGTCGTCTTGTCGCGGTCGAAGACGCCGACGTCGCGGCCGAGCCGCAGGACCGTGATCCGCGTGGCGGTCTCGAAGATGTCGTGCAGGTTGTGGGAGATCAGCACCACGGCCAGGCCCTGCTCGGCCAGCCTCCGGACGAGCGCGAGGACCTGCTCGGTCTGCGAGACGCCGAGCGCGGCGGTGGGCTCGTCGAGGATGACGAGGCGCGAGTTCCACATCACGGCGCGGGCGACCGCGACGGACTGGCGCTGGCCGCCCGAGAGCGTCGCCACCGGCTGGCGGATCGACTTGATCGTCGTCACCGCGAGCGACTTGAGCGTCTGGGCGGTCTTCGCCTCCATCGGCGGCTCCTTCAGCCGCTGGAACCAGTCGCGCTCCTCCCGGCCCAGGTACATGTTCTGGACGACGTCGAGGTTGTCGCACAGCGCCAGGTCCTGGTAGACGACCTCGATCCCGAGCTTCGCAGCGTCCTTGGGGCCGTGGATCGAGACCGGCCGGCCGTCGAAGACGATCTCCCCCTCGTCCATCGGGTGGATGCCGGCGACGCATTTGATCAGCGTCGACTTGCCGGCGCCGTTGTCGCCGACGAGGGCCATCACCTCGCCGGCGCGGACCTCGAAGTCGACGTCCGTCAGCGCCTGCACCGAACCGAACGACTTGTAGATGCCGCGGAGCTCGAGAAGGGCAGCGTCGCTCACGAGTCGTTTCTCATACCACAGAACGAGAAGAGGCGCCCGGGTCGGGCGCCTCTTCGTCGTTCAGCTCGCGCGACGAGTTACTTGCAGAACTTCGCGAACTCGCCGTTGCAGACGTCCTTCTTCTTCAGGAAGCCCGAGGTGAAGAGGACCTTGTAGTTCGACTTCGTGATCGCCTGCGGGGCGATCAGGTACGCCGGCTCGAGCCCGCGGCCCTTGGTCTTGACCGTGCCCGTCGTCGGCGGCTTCTGGTTCTTGATCATCTTGATCGCCGCACCCGCGGTCGCGGTCGCCAGCTTCCGGACGTCCTTCCAGACGGTCATCGTCTGCCATCCGGAGATGATGTTCTGGACGCCCTGGGTGGTCGCGTCCTGGCCGCTCATCGGGATCGGGCTCAGCCCGTGCCGCTTGAGCGCCGCGATCGCGCCGCCGGCCATGCCGTCGTTGGCGACGACCAGGCCGTCGATCTTGTTGCTCGTCTTGACGAGCATCTGCTCGAAGATCGTGCCGGCCTTCTGGTTGTCCCAGCCGGGCACGAACTGATCCGGGCCCTTCTTCAGCTTGCCGCTCGCATACAGCGGCTTCAGGACCGAGTCGTACCCGCCCTTGAACAGGAACGAGTTCGCATCCTCCTGGCCGCCGTTCAGCTCGGCGACGACAGCGCCCTTCTTGCTCTTCAGGGCATTGGCGACGAGCGTGCCCTGGAGCACGCCGACGCGATGGCCGTCGAAGGAGGCGTACAGCGAGGCGACGCCGCCCTCGACCTGGCGGTCGTAGTCGATCGACTTGACGCCCTTGGCCTTGGCCGCCTTCTCGATCGCGGCTGCGGAGCCGGAGTCGATCGGGGCGATGATCAGCACCTTCGCGCCGTCGGCGACGCACTGGTCGGCCTGCGACTTCTGCTTCTGCGGATCGCCCTGGGCGTTGACGACGCGGGCCGGGATGCCGGCCGCCTTGAAGGCCTTGATCAGATAGGGCTTGTCGAACTGCTCCCAACGCACCGACGTCTTCGTGTCGGGCATCAGGCCGCACGCCTGGATCGTGGCGTGCCTCGAGGCCGTGCCCGCCGTCGCGACGGCGACGGCCACGGCCAGCGCGGCGACCGCGGCGACCAAGCCGACCGCGACCACCTTGCGAGAAACATGCTTCACGTGCTTCCTCCCTCCTCGGAACTGACAATCGAATGCCTGCTCGTAGCGCGAAAAGACTCGTCTATGACGAGCCGTTCGTCAACTCCGACGTGCAGGCCGAGGCGAGGTTAGGCTCCCCCGCGTGAAGACGAGCCTCGGCATCTGGGCGCTCGGGTCGATGGTGACGCGGTTCGTGCCCGGCGGCTACCAGCCCGAGCACGCCGGCGAGACGACCGTCGAGCGGGTTCGGCGGGCCGTCGACGGGCTCGGCGACCTGATCGACGGCTACGAGTTCCACTACCCGCAGGAGCTGAACGAGCAGAACGCGGAGGCGATCCGGGACGCGCTCGGCTCCGGCCACGACGTCTACTGCCTAGCCGGCGGGCTCCACCTCGATCCGCGCTTCGGGCGAGGCGGGCTGGTGAATCCCGACCCGGCCGTTCGCGGCGAGGCGGTGAGGATCGCGGTCGCCGGCGCGAAGCTGTCGGGCGAGCTCGGCGTGCCGATGATCGTCTGGCCCGGGATCGAGGGCTACAACTACCCGTTCCAGACGCCGTACGCGGAGAGCTGGACCTGGTTCGTCGACGGCCTGGCGGAGGTCGCCGGGACGCTGAAGGAGGCCGGTCAGGAGCTCTGGCTCGAGCACAAGAACTCCGAGCCGGCGATGAAGATCCTGATGCGCAACATCGGGATGACGCTCTTCGTCGTCCACAAGCTGCGCGAGCGCGGCCTGGACAACGTCAAGGTGAACATGGACTGGCAGCACCTGATCATGAACGGCGAGTCGCTGGCCGAGTACGCGGCGCTGCTCGCCGCCGAGGGGCTGCTCGGCCACCAGCACGCGAACTCGGGCTGGGGCACGTTCGACGACGACAACATGGTCGGCGCGACCGCGTTTATGGAGACCCTCGAGCTCGCGCTCGAGCTACGGCGCGCGGACTACGGCGCGAACGGCGAACGGCTCGGCTTCGATCTCTACCCGTACACGGAGGACGCCGTGGCGGCCGTGCGGCGGTCCGTCGAGCAGTGGAACTTCATCTGGGACGTCTCGGGCCGGATCGACGACGCCGCCCTCCGCGAGGCGCAGCAGCGCAAGGACGCCGTTCGCGCGTACGAGCTGGTCTACGCCGCTCTCGGCGCCTAGCCGCATGACGCTCATCGCGGGGCTCGACGTCGGCA
>DATBLE010000026.1:0-26020 GCA_036555585.1 Gaiellaceae bacterium | reverse complement strand
GATCGAACCTCGGGACCACGAGGGCCACGTGCGACTCGCACTGATACCGCGTCTGCTCGCGTCTTCCAGCTAGCTAGCTGCAGCCGGTGTTCTGGCCGCAGTCGCGGCAGGTGTAGCAGCTCCCAGTCCTGATCATCCGGCCGCCGCACTTGGCACACTCGACGGCGTCCTCCCAGGCGTTGAAGAGGGCGGTCTGGCCTGGCGGTGAGGCGGGCGCGTCGTCGGCCTCGGCGAGGTCGCCGTTGCCCTCGAGCACCGAGTGGGCCTGCGCGAGGCGCGCCTTGACCTCCGGGCTCATGATCCCGAGCTCCTGCTGCTTGTCGACGTCGAGGAAGCGCTTCCCCATCCAGCGGAAGACGTAGTCCACGATCGACTTGGCGACGCGGATGTCGGGGTCGTTCGTCATGCCCGACGGCTCGAAGCGCATGTGCGCGAACTTGGAGACGTAGACCTCGAGCGGCACGCCGTACTGGAGCCCGAGCGAGACCGAGATCATGAACGAGTTCATGAGGCCGGCCAGGGTCGTGCCCTCCTTGGCGATGTCGACGAAGATGTCGCCGGGCGTGCCGTCCTCGTAGAGGCCGACGTGGATGTAGCCCTCGTAGTCGCCGACCCGGAACTTGCGGCCGATCTCGGTGCGGTCCTCCGGCAGGCGGCGGCGCTGCGTGAGCGGCGTCGGCGGGATCGCCGGCAGCTGGCCCTCCGACTTGCCGGACAGCGGCTGCGCGACCTTGCAGTTGTCGCGGTAGATCGCGATCGCCTTCACGCCGAGGCGCCAGGCGTCGGCGATCAGCTGGGCGACCTCGTCGACCGTGACCTGCTCGGGCAGGTTGACCGTCTTCGAGATCGCGCCCGAGATGAACGGCTGGACGGCGCCCATCATCTTCACGTGGCCGGAGTAGTGGATCGACCGGTCGCCGATCGCGCAGTCGAACACGGGGTAGTGCTCCGACTTGACGAACGGCGCGCCGACGATCGTGTTCCGCTCGTCGATGTACGCGACCACCTCGTCGATCTCGGACGGCGCGTAGCCGAGCTTCTCCAGCGCCATCGGCACCGTCTTGTTGACGATCGTGATCTCGCCGCCGCCGACGAGCCGCTTCGACTTGACCAGGGAGAAGTCGGGCTCGACCCCGGTGGTGTCGCAGTCCATCATGAAGCTGATCGTCCCGGTGGGCGCGAGCACCGTCGCCTGCGCGTTGCGGAAGCCGTGCACCTCGCCCAGGTTCAGGGCGTCGTCCCACGACTGCCGTGCCGCCTGGAGCAGGTCGGCCGGCACGGAGTCGGCGTGCTGGATGTTGCCGACCGCCGCACGGTGCTTCGCGATCACGCCGACCATCGCCGCCGCGTTGGGCTGGTAGCCCGCGTGCGGGCCCATGCGGGCCGCGATCTCGGCCGACTTGCGGTACGCGCGCCCGGTCATCAGCGCGGTGATCGCCGCAGCGTACGCGCGCCCTTCGTCCGAGTCGTACGGCAGCCCGCGCGCCATCAGCAGCGCGCCGAGGTTCGCGTAGCCGAGGCCCAGCTCGCGGTAGGCCTTCGCGTTCGCCTCGATCTCCGGCGTCGGATACGACGAGTAGCCGACGACGATCTCCTGCGCCAGGAAGACGACGTCCACTGCGTGCCGGAACGCGTCGAGGTCGAGCTCGCCGTCCTCGCGGCGGAACTTCATCAGGTTCAGCGACGCCAAATTGCAGGCGGAATTGTCGAGGTGCATATATTCCGAGCAGGGGTTGGAGGCGTTGATCCGGCCGGAGTTCGGGCTGGTGTGCCACGCGTTGATCGTCGTGTCGTACTGCACGCCCGGATCGGCGCACTTCCACGCCGCCTCCGCGATCTGCCGGAGCAGGTCGCGCGCGTCGACGGTGTCGACGACGCTACCGTCGGTGCGCGCGGTCAGGTTCCACTCCGCGCCCGTCTCGACCGCTTCCATGAAGGCGTCGGTGACGCGGACCGAGTTGTTGGCGTTCTGGTACTGGATCGAGGCCCAGTGCTCGGAGTCGAGCGCCATGTCGTAGCCGGCGGCCTCGAGCACGCGCGCCTTCTCCTCCTCGTGCGCCTTGCACCAGATGAAGTGCTCGACGTCGGGGTGGTCGACGTCGAGGACGACCATCTTCGCGGCGCGCCGCGTCTTGCCGCCCGACTTGATCGTGCCGGCGGAGGCGTCGGCGCCGCGCATGAACGAGACCGGTCCGGACGCGTAGCCGCCCTTGGAGAGCTGCTCCTTCGAGGAGCGCAGGCGCGAGAGGTTCACGCCGGAGCCCGAGCCGCCGCGGAAGATGATCCCCTCGCGCCGGATCCAGTCGAGGATCGACTCCATCGAGTCGTCGACGGAGAGGATGAAGCAAGCCGACGCCTGAGGGCGCTCTTCGAATCCCAGGTTGAACCAGACGGGAGAGTTGAAGGAGGCGTACTGGTTGACGAGGATCGCCTTCAGCTCGGCCTCGAACGTGTCGGCCTCCTCGTCGTCGACGAAGTAGCCGCCGTCGCGGCCCCAGCCGCCGATCGTGTCGACGACCCGGCCGATCATCTGCTTCACGCTGCGCTCCCTCTCAGGGGAGCCCATCTTGCCTCTGAAATATTTTTGCGCGACGATGTTCGTCGCGGTCTGCGACCAGAACTTCGGGAACTCGACGTCCTTCTGGTCGAAGACGGCCTTGTCCTTCCCGGGGATGAAGGCATCGCGGAGCTCCCACTCGACCTCCTCGAACGGGTCGCGGCCCGGAATGGTGAAGAAGCGCTCGACGCCGACGTCTGCGGCCTCGTCGATGACGGCGTTCACGACCTCGTTCATGGGGTGCTCTATACCTGCTGATGCCTTCGTGGACGCCATCGTCTTCCTCCCAAGGATAGCTGCGTGAACCCTCTCCTCCGGAGAGGGACCAAGGAGCGTAGAACGTCCTTCGGACGGAGCGGTTTCTGGGCGATTTGCAGGTGTTTCTGCTCGGCTACGGCCGCTCGGGCGACTCCGGCCCGGGCCCGTGCGGAACAGATGCGGCGGAGGCGATCTGAGCCCGTCGCAGGCGCGCCCTGCGCGTCACGAACCCTGCCGCCCCGGCTGCCATCAGGACGAGCGCGACGCCCCCGAGCACGAGCAGCGGGACGGGGAGCGAGTCGGCGTTGGCGGGCTTCGTCGCGTCGAAGGCCGAGCCGATTGGCCCGCTCGCGTCCTGCGATCCACCCGAGCCGCCGCCCGAGCCGGACCCGCCGCCGGACGACCCGCCGCCACCCGCGCCGCCGGCACCGCCCGCACCGCCGCCCGGCGTGGTCGTCGTGCTGCCGCCGCCGGCATGGTTCTGCGTGATCCGCTTCTGGAGGGCCTGCTTGATGTCGTCCCGGGCGCTGGAGTACGTGTCCACGTCGGCCGGGAGGTGCTTCAGCGCGTCCCGGTAGCAATGGATCGCGTAGATGCCGTCGATGCGGCCGTCGTACCAGTCGTTGATCAGCACCTTCCAGCAGGGGGGCTTGCCGGCAGCTGCAGCCGGGGCGACGCCGACGGCCGCGGCGGCTGCGCCGACGATCAGCAGTGCAACGAAGGTGTGGCGAAGCGATCGAATCACGCGAGACGGGGGATTGTGCCCATCGGAGCGCGGGACGGATGCGGTTGTCTCGTCGGCACTGTACGTCATGCCCCGGGCGGGACGACGCAAACCAGTCTCCCCGGGTGCCGTGAGACTGCCGTTTGGCTCCCGTAAAGGGTCTGTTAAAGCCGTGTCCGGGAGATCGGCTTGCTAGCGTCGGACGGCGATGCAGCCCCCAGCGCTCGCCGGCCGGGCGGCCCTTCTCGCCGCGGCCGCGCTGCTCTTCACCGCGCTCTTCTTCGGCGACGGGACCTCGGCTGGGAGGCTCTTCTGGATCGGCTCCCTGGCGGTGATCGCCGCCGCCGTGCTCGCCGTGGGCGCGGGCCTTCCCGTGCCGCGCGGCCCCGGCCTCGCGACCGTCGCCCTCCTCGTCGGCCTCACCGCCTGGGTCGGCGTGACGATGTGGTGGTCGATCGCGCCCGACCTCTCCTGGGCCGCCTTCGACCGGCTGCTCGTCTACGCGGCGGTGGCCCTGCTCGGACTCCTCGCGACCCGCGCGCCGCAGCCGGCGCGGACCGCGGCTGCGGGCCTCGCGCTCCTGCTCGGCCTCGTGCTCGCCTGGGCGCTCCTCGGCAAGGTCGTGCCCGCGCTCTTCCCCGACGGCGCGCGGGTCGCCCGCCTGCGCAACCCGGTCGGCTACTGGAACTCGCTTGCGCTCGTCGCCGCAACCGCGGTCCCGTTCGGCCTGTGGGCGGCGGGCTCCCGCCGGTCCCACCCGGCCGTCCGCGCGTCCGGCGCGCTCCTCGTCTACCTGGCCGAGCTCGTCGTCGTGCTCACCTACTCGCGGGCCGGGATCGCCGTCGCCGCGCTCGCGGCGCTCGCCTGGCTGCTCGTCGACCGCGAGCGGCTCGAGACGCTCGCGACCCTCGTCCTCGTCACCCCCGTGGCCGGCCTCGTCGCGCTCTGGGCCTTCTCGCGACCGGCGCTCACCGACGACCTCCAGCCGTACGCCGACCGGGTGAACGACGGTGCCTGGTTCGGCGTCCTGGGCTGTCTCGGCGCCGCGGTCGTCTGCGTGCTGGCCTACCTCGGCGCCCGGATCGAGATCCCGCCCGCGCGTCGCCGCTCGCTCGCCCGCGCGCTCGGCGTCGTCGTCGCGGTCGCGGCGGTCGTCGCGGTCGCCGTGGTGGCCCTCTGGAAGGGCGGCACGGTCCTCGACGAGTTCCGCGGGACGAAGACCGCCGAGGTCAGCCAGTCGCCGAACCGGCTCGGCGACCTCAGCTCCAGCAACCGCTGGACGTGGTGGCAGGAGGCGTGGCGGCTGTTCGAGGACGCTCCGGCCGGAGGGAAGGGAGCTGCGACGTTCGAGGTCGCACGGCGAGGGATCAGGAACGGCTCGATCGTCACCACCGAGCCGCACGACCTGCCCCTCCAGTTCCTGGCGGAGACGGGCATCGTCGGCTTCCTGCTCCTGCTCGCCTTGATCGGGGCAGGCACGGCGGCGGCGGTGACGGCGGTACGCCGGGTCGAGCCGTCCGAGCGGGCGGCCGCGGCCGCGCTCGCGCTCGCCGCCGGGACGTTCGTGCTGCACTCGCTCGTCGACATCCACTGGGAGTTCGTCGCCGTCGGCGCGCCCGCGTTCTTCTCGCTGGGGGTGCTGGTCGGGCTCGGCGCCGGTTCGGTCGCGCGGGTCCGGCCCGCCTGGGCCGGCGCGAGCGCAGTCGGCACGGTGGCGATCCTGTACTCGCTGACCGCCCCGTACGCGTCCGGCCGGCTCGTCGACTCCGCCTACGACGCGATCGCGGAAGGAAGGACCGGGTCCGCGATGTCCGACGGCAGGTCGGCCCGCTGGCTCGACCCGCTGGCGACCGATCCCCTGCTGGTGCTCGGCGACGCCGAGTCGGGGCTGGACGATCCCGCGGCGCGCGGCTACTACCGGGACGCGGTGAAGCTCCAGCCGGAGAACTCGAGCACCTGGTACGCGCTCGGCGCCTTCGAGTTCTACACCGGGCGCTATCGCGAGGCGCTGCACGACCTCGACCGCGCGTACGGGCTCGATCCGTACGGGCCCGCCGGCCGGCCGGGCGGGTTGCTCGACCAGGCGCGCGCCAAGGTGGAGGGGCGTTAGCGCGAGGTGCCGAGGATGAGGACGAGCTTCGCCCCGTGCAGCTGCCGTGGCGTCATGCCGTCGAGCGGCCCGACCCGCGAGCGCGCCAGGTCGAGATCGCGCGCGAAGCGCACCGCTTCCGCGGCGTAGCCCGGGGCGGCCATCAGGTGCCATCTCGGGTAGCCCGTCCGCGGCGCGTTCTTCGTCGCGGTGACGAGGTAGCCTCGCGCCTGGACGATCGTCGCCGCCTGGGCCGCTGCGCCGGTGATCCCGTTGCCGTTCAGGACGATGACGCCGGTCTTCGAGCGCGGCAGGAGGCGCGCCTTGTGCACCGTGTGGGCCGGCTTTGGCTTCGCCGCGTGCGCCGGCTTGGCCTTCGCGCGAGCCGTCGCGGCGTGCTTCGACTCACGCGCGGCCTTCGTCGCGGCGGCCTGGACGTGCGGGGCGAGGGAGCGGCCCAGCACGACCACGCCGAGGACGATCAGCAGGACGAGCTCGACGGCGGCGATGCCGGCGGCCACGAGCGTGGCCGTTCGCCACGGACGGACGAGCTCGAGCTGCGCCGGCGAGTCCACGGACGCGTGATTCGCGCCGCCGCCGCGCCCTCCTTCCCGGCCGGATGGCTGACCGGCAATTCCACTCAGCCATCTAGCGCCGGAGCCAGTCCCACGTGCGGCGCAGGCCGTCGCCGAGCGGGACCCGGGGATGCCAGCCGAGCCTCTGCTCGATCAGGCTCACGTCGAGGACGCTGTGCAGGACGTCGCCCTCGCGCGGAGGCTCCAGCCGCGGCGGCCGGTCGTCGCCGGCGACCGAGCGGCACTGTGCATGCAGCTCGGCCACGCTGGTCTCGACGCCGCTGCCGACGTTGAAGACGCCGCCCGAGCCGGGGGCGGCCAGCAGGGCGTCGACCACGTCGTCCACGTGGACGAAGTCGCGGGTCTGCGTTCCGTCGCCGTAGATCGCCGTCTCGCGGCCCTCGGCCATCGCCTCCAGGAAGATCGCGACCACGCCGCCCTCGAGCCCCGCCTCCTGGCGGGGCCCGTACACGTTGGCGAACCGCAGCGTCGTGTGCCGCGTCCCGTGCAGCCGGTTCCACGCGGCCAGGTACTCCTCCCCGGCGAGCTTGGCGACGCCGTAGGGCGAGAGCGGCCGGCGCGGGTCGTCCTCGCGCGCGGGACGCTCGCACTCGCCGTAGATCGCGCCTCCGGTGGACGAGAAGACGACCGCCGTGCTGCTGCCGGCGGCCTGGAGCACGCGGACGCTGCCGACGACGTTCACCTCGGCGTCGAAGTCCGGCCGCTGCACCGAGGTCGGCACGTCGGCCTGCGCCGCGAGGTGGAAGCAGACCTCCGGCTCGGCCTCGGCGAAGAGGTCGGCGAGCCCGGCGCGGATGTCGAGCTCGACCAGTCGCGCCGAGCCGTTCAGGTTCTCGCGCTTGCCCGTGCTCAGGTCGTCGACGACGACGACCTCGTCGCCGCGGGCAACCAGGGCATCGACGAGGTTCGAGCCGATGAACCCGGCCCCTCCTGTGACGACGGCGCGCACCTGTTCTAATCCTAGGCGTGTTCGTCAGCATCGAAGGGGTCGACGGCTCGGGGAAGTCGACCCAGGTGCGGCTGCTCGAGGAGCACCTGCGCGGGCTCGGCCGGGACGTCGTCGCAACACGTGAGCCGGGCGGGACCGAGCTCGGCGAGGCGGTCCGGCAACTTGTCCTGAACGGCTCGGAGATGGCCGGCTGGGCCGAGGCCGCCCTGTTCGCGGCCTCGCGCGCCGAGCACGCGGCCGAGGTGATCCGCCCCGCGCTCGCCCGCGGGGCGGACGTCGTCTGCGACCGGTTCGTCGACTCGTCGCTGGCCTACCAGGGGATCGCGCGCGGCCTCGGGCTCGAGGCCGTGCTCCAGCTCAACCTGACCGTGCTCGAGGGGCTCCTGCCCGATCGCACCTTCGTGCTCGCGGTCGACGCCCGCGAGGCCGCCGCGCGCAGGCGCGGCGATCCGGACCGGATCGAGCGCGAGGGCGACGCCTTCCAGGCAGAGGTCGGCCGGGCCTACGAGGCGCTCGCCGGGCGCTTCCCCGAGCGGCTCGAGCTGCTCGACGGCTCGCTCGCGGCCGACGAGATCGCCGCCGCCGTCCGCGCGCGCGTCGAGGACCTGCTGTGAGCGCCGCGGGCGTCACGTTCGACGCGGTGATCGAGCAGGATCAGGCGAAGCGGCTGCTCGCCGCCGCGCTGCGCGAGGGGCCGGTGCACGCCTACCTCTTGCACGGCCCGCCCGGGGTCGGCAAGCGCCGGGCCGCGCTCGCCTTCGCCACCCGGCTGCTCGGGGACGACGACCGTGTCGCGCGCGGCGCCCACCCCGACGTCTACGTCCTGGAGCCGCACGGCGACCAGATCAGGATCGACGACATCCGCGAGCTCCGCCGCGACCTGCACATGCGGCCGTTCGAGGCCGACCGGCGCGTCTATCTGATCTTCGACGCCCACCTGCTGAACGCCGAGGCGGCCGACTCGCTGCTGAAGGATCTGGAGGAGCCTCCTCCGTACGCGACCGTCGTCCTCTCCGCCGACGAGCTCGGCCCGATCCCGGAGACGATCCGCTCGCGCTGCCAGCTCGTCCCGTTCCAGCGCCTGTCGGAGCGCGCGGTTCGCCGCGAGGCGGAGCGTCTCGCCCCCGGGCTCTCGCCCGAGGAGCTGACCGCCGTCGCCCGGGTGGCCGGCGGTCGGCTCGACCGCGTGGCGCGCCTGCTCGACCCGGACGCCGTCCGCCGGCGCGAGGAGCTGCTCGCCGTCGCCCGGTCCGCGTATGCCGACCCGGCCTTCGACCCCGCGGCGGCCGCCCAGACCGTGACGGCGCTGGCGGCCGAGCGCGGCGCCGAGGCGCGCGCCGCGGCCGAGGAGGCGGTCGCCGCCCGCGAGCTTCCCGACCGGGAGGCCGAGCAGCACGTCCGCCGGGCCGAGCGAGGCGCGGAGCGCGAGGAGATCCTGCTCGCGCTCGAGGAGCTGGCCGCCTGGTACCGGGACGTGCTCGTCGTCGGTGCCGGCGCGGAGCGGGCGGTCATCCACTTCGACCGCCTCGCCGAGCTGGCCGAGGACGCGACGACCGAGCGCACGGCCGGAGCGGAGCAGGCGGCCGAGGTCGTTCGCGACACCTGGCGCACGTTCGAGGAGTTCAACGTCACCCCGGCGCTCGCGCTGGAGGCGATGTTCGTGCTCGTCCGGCGCGCGTTCACGGGTGTCGCCACGCCGGTCTGAGCCGGGCGGCGACGCTACGTCGAGCGTGCGAGGGCGCGCACCTCGTTCAGGTGCGCCTCGCCGGTCGACGAGGACAGCGCCGTCACCCAGACCAGCACGTAGCGGCCGGCCGCGCGCGCTTTCAAGGGGAACGCGGTGGTGCCCTCGAGCGCCTTGTCGGCCGAGACCACGCGGTACGGCCCGGTCGGGCGGTCGGCCAGCTGGATCTCCGCCCGCGACCCGGCCTCGTCCGTCGCGACCAGCACCCGAGTGATCCGCCGGCGCTTCCCGGCGTCGAGGACGATGCCCACGCCAGGCTTGAAGAAGCCGTGGGTGTAGTGCTCGGTGCTCCAGAACGTGGTCGCGTCGCCGTCCACGGCGTTCGCGACCTCTGCGTCGTTCTCGGTGCCGTCGCCCGGCGGCGGGTCGTACGGGCCGACGGCAACCAGCTTGATCCGGGCGGGCTTCGGCGGCGGGGCCGGCCGCCGCGGCCTGGTGACCGCCCTCGTCGTGGCGACGGTCGTCGTCGCCGCGGTCTCGCCCCCGTCCGAGCCGACGTTGGTGAGCGCGATCACGGCCATCGCCGCGATGAAGACGGCGAGGGCCCCTCCGGCGAGCAGGCGGTTCACGCCGTCATAGTGGCGGATCGCGACGGCCGACCACGACCGCGTCGTGACCGGGCGCGGCGCGGCCGTCAGGCTGCCGCAGCCGCGGTCGGCTCGAGCCCGAGGTCGCGGCACACGGAGCGGACGAGCTCCAGGAAGGCCTCGTGCCTCGGCGGGAACTCGCGGTCCCTCCGCCACGCGAGCGCGACTCGGCGCGGCGGCAACGGCTCGTCGAGCTGGACGGTGGCGACGCTGCCCTTGGCGCCGTCGGCGACCAGCTGGGTGACGACGGCGGCACCGGTCCCGCCGGTGATCAGCCCGTAGAGCGTGCCGTTGTCGTCGGTGCGGTGCACGACGTCGAGCTCGTGCCCGCGCTCCCGCATCCGCAGCTCGAAGGTGTCCAGGTAACGGCAGTCATTCGAGGTGATCAGGGGCACGCCGGCCAGCTCGTCCAGGCCGACGGGCTCGTTGCGCCCGGCGAACGGCGAGCTCGCCGACACCAGCAGCACGATCGGGTCGGCGAACAGCTCGACCGCCTCGAACGGCCCCTGCGGGAGCGGCAGGATCGCGAACGTGATGTCGAGCCGTCCCTCCTCGAGCAGGGCGAAGAGCTCCGCGTCGACGGTCGTCTGGACGAGGTCGATCGAGAGGTTCGGGTGCTCGTCCGGCAACCGGCGGATCAGCTCGGGAACGAGCGCTGCGCTCACGCTCTGGAACGCGCCGACCCGGAGCACGCCTGCCGTGCCGCCGGTCAGCACCGCCACGTCGGCCTGCGCGGCCGTGATCTCGTGGAAGATCGACTCGGCGTGGCGGAGGACGATCTCGCCGGCCGCGGTCAGCCCGACCGGCCGAGAGCCGCCCGGCCGCTCGATCAGCCGCTCGCCGACGATCCGCTCGAGCGCGGCCACCTGCTGGCTGATCCCGGACTGCGTGTAGTTCAGGCACATCGCAGCCTTCCGGAAGGAGCGATGTCTTGCCACGGCCTCGAGCGTGATCAGATGGCGCAGCTCGAGTCCGGCCCACTGGCTCGATGCAATCACTGAAGCTCTCTCCGAGGTGAGACGAGCAACAGCGTCTGCGGTTGGCGCCCACCGCGTTCGAGCCGCCGTCGAGTCCGCCATCCCGCGATGCTCCACGAAGCGGTCCGTGCCGCACAAACGGAAATCCACCGGCCTCGATCAGACACTCGAATCAACAAACGTCACGGGTTGATCGAGCCTTCCGGCGACTCCGCCACGGACCGGGCCGGCGGCAAAGGTTGGTTCGGTCGAGTCATCAACCGATCACGAAATGTGATCTCGA
This sequence comes from Gaiellaceae bacterium, assembly GCA_036555585.1. Lineage (GTDB taxonomy): Bacteria > Actinomycetota > Thermoleophilia > Gaiellales > Gaiellaceae > DATBLE01. The sequence goes on along the minus strand of DATBLE010000026.1, from coordinate 15,256 downwards.
TCTCTTGAGCAGAGTTACGCGGTGGATAAACGGCTTGGAGAAGCGAGTTTCGCTGTCCATTCTGCGATATCGACCGCGTTCGAATGGCCTGGGATATCGACTAACGATTCGAGCCCGCTCCCGTCTGATCGTCGCAGTTGAACTATCGACGTGGAGGAAGGAGACCGATGCACAGGAAGGTCTTGGCTTCTGGCGCCATGGCCGCGGTCGGGGTCGCGATGCTGCTCGCGGCTGCGTTCGCAGGCCCGGCGTCGAGCACGTCCTCGAGCCCCTCTGCCTCCGGGCAGAAGAAGGGCGGGACGATGAACATCAACGCGTCCGCGACCGACGTCGACTACGTCGATCCGGCGCTCGCCTACGGGACGCTGTCCTGGCAGATCCTGGACGCGACGTGCGCGAAGCTCGTGTACTACCCGGACAAGCCGGACCCGCTCGGGAGCAAGCTCCAGCCCGATGCGGCGGTCGGCTTCCCGGCCGTCTCCAGGGACGGGAAGACCTACGTGTTCACCGTCAAGCCGGGGATGAAGTCGAACACCGGCGAGACGCTGACCGCGGCGAACTTCGCGGCCGCGATCAACCGCGACCTCAACCCGAAGATGCAGTCGCCGTCGGTCCCGTTCATCACCGGCGACAACGGCATCGTCGGGGCCCAGGCCGTGGCCGACGGCAAGGCGGCGACCGCCAGCGGCGTGAAGGCGGCCGGGCGGAAGCTGACGATCACGCTGATGAGGCCCGACGGGTCGTTCCTGTCCAAGCTGGCGATGGACTTCTTCTGCCCGATCCCGAAGGGGACGCCGATCAACGCCGACGGGATCAACGCGTTCGCGTCGTTCGGGCCCTACTACGTCGCCAGCCGCCAGGTCGGCCGTCAGCTGATCGTGCGCACGAACCCGAACTACCACGGGCCGCGCCCGCACAACGTGTCCACGTTCGTCTTCACGATGAACACGAACCTCGACCAGAGCCTGCTCCAGGTGAAGGCGGGCCAGGCCGACTACGACGCCGGCGGCCTGCCGCCGACGGCGCACGCGAGCCTTGCCCAGCAGTACGGCATCAACAAGAGCCGGTACTTCATCAACCAGGGCCTGAACGTCGACTACATCGCGTTGAACACCGCCCGGCCGGCGTTCAAGAGCTTCGGCATGCGGCGGGCAGCGAACTTCGCCGTCGACCGCCCCGCCCTCGTCCGGGTCCGCGGCTTCCTCGCGGGCAAGCGCTCACAGCAGATCCTGCCCCCGGGAATCTCCGGCTACAAGCCGGTCACCGTCTACCCGATGAAGGGCGCCAACGTCCCGAAGGCGAAGACGCTTGCCTCCCAGGCCGGCGGCTGCAAGGACGTCATGGTCTACACGAGCAACAGCTCCACGGGCCAGAACCTGGCGCAGGTGTTCAAGTACAACCTGAGCCAGATCGGCTGCAAGGTGGACGTGAAGCTCCTCCAGGGCTTCCAGATCTACATCGCCACGGGCACGAAGGGCGAGCCGTACGACGCGGCGTTCGTCGGCTGGTTCGCGGACTACGCGGACCCGTACGACTTCGTCGACATCCTGCTGAACGGCGACAACATCCACGAGGCGAACAACAACAACCTCGCGTACCTGAACGTTCCCGCGCTGAACAAGCAGATGAAAGCGGCCAACGCGCTGTCCGGAGACAAGCGCTCCGCGGCCTATCAGGCGCTCGACCGGGAGATCACGACGAAATACGCTCCCTGGGCGGCGTACGAGAACCGCAACATCCGCGAGTTCGTCTCGGCCCGCACGGGCGGCTACCTGTTCCAGGCCTCCCACGGCGCCGCGAACCTGAACACCTTCTTCCTAAGGTAAGGAGGAGCGACCGCTTCGAATGGGGCCGGCCCTTGCGAGCCGGCCCCACTCGCGCGTCCTGCCGGCCGGAAGCGTCTGGGAGGGCGCCGGCCTTGTCTTCGGCGCCCTCCCAGACGTTCGAGCGAGGGATACGTCCACCAGCAGAGAAATCGATCTGCGGTTGACCGCTTCTCACACTAGATTTCCGGAGCCGAGATTTCAACGACGCGTTCTGCTCACGATTTCAGTTGTTCTTATCGCGAGCGATTACGGCGGGACCCGGCGGCGGACCTCGTCGCAATCCCCGCCGGCATCGGGAGGGGAGACGCAGGGCTATACTGGCATCGCTTCGCCGAGACTCGCCGACGTAGCTCAGCTGGTAGAGCACTTCACTCGTAATGAAGGGGTCCCCGGTTCGAGTCCGGGCGTCGGCTCTTCTCAACCAAGCCGTTTCTAGATGTCCTGTCTTCGTCGAGAGGATATGCGGCACGTGGATGCGGCAAGTTGAGCGCCACGTGCAGCCAGCTCCCCGTCGCGACCTTCCCGGACGGGGGAGACGCGGGAGCGACGGGCGTCTGACCCCCATTTCCACCCCGTCGAGGTGAGAGCGCCAGCGAAGCCCGACCGAATGACACCCGAGCAGGCCCCCGGGCGTCTACCTCGTGGCCCTCACCGCTCGACGACGCTGCTATGAATCGCGCCTGTGGCCGGCGTGCCGATGGAGACGCTGAAGCGTGTCCCGCTCTTCGAGGAGCTCGACGCAGCCGAGCTGCAGTCGCTTGCCGACTCGATGCACGAAGCGAATGTTCCCGCCGGCGCGACCGTGACCGCGGAGGGCGGCCCGGGCAACGGCTTCTTCGTGATCGACAGCGGGGAGGCGGAGGTGACGGTAGAGGGGCAGCCGCGCGCGACGATACGGGGCGGCGACTACTTCGGCGAGATCGCGTTGCTGCTCGCGTCCGAGCGAACGGCCACCGTCACCGCGACCACGGGCCTCCGCTGTTACGCGCTGACGCCCTGGGATTTCCGCTCGCTCGTCGAGGCGCATCCCTCCATCGCCTGGAAGGTCATGCAGTCGATGGCGGCGCGGATGTCGTAGCTCCGCGACGGAGCCGGATGACCACGGCGCAGGACTCGTTGGCCCCGAGGCATGAGTCGGTCTCGCAGTCGACCTCCTCGGCGCGCACTCCACGCACGCCGCGCTCGACGAGCCCGGCCCACATGCCGCGGTCGATCAGCGCGGCCTCCGGTCGTTCCGTCACGAGCGCGCGCAACGGGCACGTTGGCGTTGCGATCACGGCGGTGTCGCCCTCGATCCGGTCGAGCGCCGCGTGGAAGCCGAGTGAGCGGACGGCGGCGCACACGCCCTCGAGCGCGGGCCCGAGCCGCGCCCTCGGCCGCAGCTGTGCGGCGCGCGCGAGGTCACGGCCGAACTCCTCTCCGGCCCCGCGAAGCGTCTCTTCGCGGCCGTCGGCCGGCAGCTCGTCGAGCAGGCGCCCGACGAGCGCGGGGAACCGGCGCGGTGGGAATTCGAGCGCCTGCGGCTCGGCTGCGGCCGAATAGAGCTTCGCGGGGCGACCGGCGCCGGGGCCCTTTCGGCCGGAGCGACGCTCGAACCTCGTCTCGAGAAGCCCGGCGCGAAGGAGCCGCTCGAGCCGACTGCGAGCGACGCTGCGGTGGACGCCGAGGTCGGCCGCGGCGTCGTCGGCGGTGACGGCGCCAGGCGAGCCGCGCACGTACAGGAGCGCCTCGCGCAGCTCGCTTCCGCCGATGGCGTCGAGGGGTTCCAACTCGATGGAAATCCTAGACCTCTTTGGACGTCTTGTTTAGAGTGATCAGCGATGTTTAGATCGGTCGGCGAGTCGGGGAAGCTCGCGACGCCTGGGCCCGAACCGCGGCTCGCTCCGCCGCCCGAGGACGACCGTCCGCTCGAGATCCCGTACGGGATCCGCTGGCTCGTGCCGAAGGGCGAGCGGTTCGCGAACTTCGACATCCTCAACGACAACGACACGCAGCTCGACTACTACCGTCGGTTCGGCCACATCTACGCCGTCGGGATTCCGACGAAGAAGTGGCGGCTCGTCGTCGTGTCCGATCAAGAGCTCCTCGATGAAGTTGCAGGAGACGAGGAGCAGTTCGGCAAGCCGGTCGAGGAGATCAACTTCCTCGCGCAGCTGCAGAACACCCGCGGCCAGGGCATCTCCGTCATTGGCGACGGAGAACACTACGAGCGCGTTCGCCGCGTGATGTTGCCGTGGTACTCGCCACAAAACCAGCGAACGCAACTTCCGGTGATGAAGGAGCAGGCGCAGCAGCTCGTCGCGCGCTGGGCGGAGCTTCCGGACGACGAGCCGCTCGACGCGCGCTCCTGGATGGAGCGCTACACGCTCGAGGTTTCCGGCCGCGGCGCCTGCAGGTACGACTTCGCGCTCCTCGAGAAGGGTGCATGTCCGCACGCGTTCGCGCACGCGGTTCCCGAGAGCACGAAGGAGAGCATCGCGCGCGTCGCCGAGCCCCGTCCCGACGTCGCACTTTCGCCCAAGCGACGAGGGAAGCTCAGGCGCTACCGGGAGCAGAACGAAGAGCTGTTCAGGACGGCCGATGCGCTCGTGCGGGCGCGGCTGCACACGCAGCCGCTCGGGCAGCAGACTGATCTGCTCAGCCGTCTCGTCTCGACGCCCGACCCGGAGACCGGCGAACTGCTCGACGTCGAGACGATCCGTGACCAGATCCTCATGCACCTCTCGAACGGCTTCAACGGGCCGTCGATCACTGGAGCGTGGCTGGCGTACGTTCTGGCGACACATCCCGACGTGGAGGAAAAGCTGATCGCCGAGATCGACTCGATCACCGGAGGTGATCCGAACTACGACCTGCAGTACGACGATCTGATGAAGCTGACGTACACAACGCAGGTGATCAAAGAAACGATGCGGATCTATCCACCCATGCCGGTGACGATCCGGCGCAGCCTGAAGAACGGGATGCTCGGCCGCTACCGCATCCGAAAGGGCGACATCATCCTCGTCGGAACGCTCGCCGCGCAGCGCGATCCCCGGTACTGGGGATCGAACGCCGACGAGTTCGACCCCGAGCAGTTCGCAATGGAGAAGGTCGTCAACCGTCCGCGGCATGCGTTCATCCCGTTCTCGATCGGGAAGCGGCAGTGCATGGCGCAAGAGGTGACGTTCATGATGTTGCGCGTCGTCCTCTTCGAGATCTACAAGCGGTACAGGCTGCGGCTCGCGCCGGGGGCGACAGTCACGAAGAACACGGTCGTAACGACAAAGCCGGCGTCCGTGCCGATCGTTCGCATGCCGCGCGAGTCCAAAGGTCGACAGCAGGCGACAGCGGCGTTGCGTGAGGAGCAGCGCGCGGTCGTTCCCGGTCCTGCTGTTGCGCGCGACTGGGGCGAGCCGACGGAGATTCCCGAGACGAGCACATATCGACGGCTTGTCATCGCGTATGGCAGCAACTTCGGGGCGTGCAAGGAACTGGCGGAGCGCTTCGCCGAGCGCAGCCGCTTTTACGGCTACACGAACGAAGTGATGACGCTCAACGAGCTTGCGGAGTCGCCGCCGCGCACGGAACCGTGGCTGCTCGTCGTCATGACATCGACGTACACGTCGAATCCGCCGTCGAACGCAGCCGCCTTCAAATCATTGCTGGAAAGCGCCGAGCCCGGAGCGGAGATGTGGCGGAACTGCAAGTACACCGTCTGGGGTCTCGGCAACAGCCAGTGGAATGCGTTCCAGGCGTTCCCGCGCTATGTGAATGCAAGGTTGTCCGAGCTCGGAGCCGAGCCGGTTGCCGAGTTCGCGTACGGCGATGTCGGCGCGCCGGTATGGGAGCGCCGCCACGCGGATTGGAACAGCCGCGTTTGGCCGGCGCTCCTCGAGGTGTCGGGAGCGCGGAAGACCGAAGCGGCGGCCGCGCGTGTTGCGGCCGAGAAGACCACCGTAGAGAGGCTGAGCGGCGCCGACTCGAACGCGGCGATGGCGATGTCGCTGGGTAGCTCTGACAGCGCGCCGCGCGTCTTGCTCGTCCCCACGATCCTCACGAATGCGGTCGGCGCCGAGACAGTCGAAGTGCGGTCGCGAGCAGGGCGCGAGCTCGAGGCTCGAGAATCACTGAAGCGCACGCGACATCTCGAAGTCGTTCTCCCCGCAGGAATCGCCTACGAGGCCGGCGATCACCTCGGCGTCTGCCCGAAGAACGCCGAGGAGCTCGTGGAGCGGCTCGCGCATCGGCTCGGCGCCGCGCTCGACGGCCTCTTCATGGTGCCTAGGACGTTGAACGTCTCCGCAGTTCCGAAGGGCGTCGTGCTCCAGGTACGTAACGTCTTCACGAACCTCGTCGACATAGCGGGCAAGCCGACAGTCCCGCTCGTCGAGCTCTTGCTACAGAAGGTCACGGACCGGGAGGAGCAGTCGGCGCTGGAGGAGATCAAGACCGTTCTCGCTACGCCGGACGGTCCCGACTCGTCGCTGCGCGCGGCAATCGACGGCGGTGCGTATGACGTGATCGAGTTGGTCGACGAGTTCTCTTCTTGCAAGCTGAACATCTTCGAGTTCCTTCAGGTCGCACAACCGTTGCGGCCGCGCTACTACTCGCCGAGCTCGAGCCCGCGCGTTCACCGTAACTTCGCCCATCTGACGGTTGGGCTCGAAGCCGTCCTGGTGCCGGGAATGCCCCACCGTGTGTTCCGTCGGATGAGCGCCGACTACTTGCACAAGGTCCGTGACGGGGACCGCCTCAACGTCTTTCTCGAGAGCGCCAACGGTTTTCACCTGCAGGACGACGTGAGCAAGCCGATGATCTTCATCTCCGCGGGCACCGGCTTCGCGCCGATGCGCGCATTCCTCTGGGAGCGATTGGCGCTGAAGCGTCAGGGCGTCGCGCTCTCGGAGGCGGCGCTGTTCAACGGCATCCGCTCGCGGAACCTCGACCTCATCTATCGCGACGAGATCGAGTTGTTCGCCAACGCGGGCGCGCTCGACCATCTGCACATCGTGACCTCGCGCGAGCAGCCGAACCGCCGCGAGTACGTCCAGGAGCGGCTCCGGGCACACGGCGCGCTCGTTTGGCGCCTGCTACAAGCCGGCGGCTACGTGTATGTCTGCGGCTCAAAGCCGATGCGCGACGGCGTGCGCGACGCGTTCGTCGACGTCGTCAGCGAGCACGGAGACATGCCGCGCGAGCATGCTGAGGCGTTCCTCGAAGAGCTGGAGATATCGAAGAAACGCTACCGCCCCGACGTCTGGGGATAGCGAGCATGGACGTCCTAGCCCTCATCTTCATGGCCGCTGCGTTCGTGATGTTCCTGTTTGCCGCGAGCGGCAGGGAGCTTCGTCACTTCAACGAGATCGCGCTCGGTCTCGTCTTCCTGACAGCGGCGCTGATCTTTCAGTTCACGGCCATCACGCACACGACTGTCGGGCGTTGAGTCACGTGTGGAGTGTTTTGTCCTGGCGTGTTCCTCTCAGGTCTTGAGCCCCGCCCTCCTCGCGTTCTCGAAGGCGGGGAGTCTTGCTCCCAGAGGGGAGCGAAGAGCAGGCCTGGCGGAAAGGCCTCGCGACAGTCGTGCGCGGATTCATGGCTGCATGAGGTTGCGATCGTCGACTCTCATCGCCGCCGCCGCCGCGCTCGTCCTGGTCGCGTCTCCCGGGGCGACGAGCCGTCCGCTGCAGCCGGGGTCGCCGTTCGACGGGGACCTCGCCTACCGGCTGACGAAGGTCCAGCTCTCGTTCGGCCCGCGGCCGGCCGGGTCGCAGGCGCAGCGGGCGGCCGCTCGTCGGCTCGTGCAGCTCCTTCCCGGCGGACACTTCGAGCCGGTGCCGGGCGGTCTGCGCAACATCGTCGGGCAGCTCCCCGGCCGGCTGCCCGCGATCCTGCTGGTTGCCCACTACGACACGACGCCGGTGCCCGGCTACCTCGGCGCCAACAACAGCGCTGCCGGCGTCGGAGCGGTGCTGGCGATCGCGAAGGCGCTGAGGGGCGACCCACGGCGGCCGGGGCAGGCGGCCGTCCGCTTCCTGCTCACCGACGGCGAGGAGGCTCCGGCCGGCTTCTCGGACTTCTACGCCGAGGGGCTCCGCGGGAGCAAGGCCTACGCGGCCGCGCACGCCCGCGAGCTCCGCGAGGCGATCGTGCTCGACTTCATCGCCCTCCACGACCTGCGGCTGATGCGCGACCCCGCCTCGGACGCGAAGCTCTGGGCGCGCCTGCACGGCGCCGCCGTGCGCGCGCGGACGACTCGGCTGTTCCCGCCCGGGGAGCAGGGCGCCCTGCTCGACGACCACACGCCGTTCGTCGAGGCTGGGGTGCCCGCGATCGACCTGATCGACTTCCGGTACCGCTGCTGGCAGAAGCTCTGCGACGACCTGAGCCAGGTCTCCCGGACGAACCTCCAGCAGGTCGGATCGACCGTGCTCGAGCTGATCCGGAGCGAGCGCCTGCGACCCTAGCCATCTAGACCACCAGCACGGCGGCGCCCTGGATCCGGCCGGCCCGCAGCCGGTCGAGCGCCTCGTTCGCCTGCCCGAGCGGGAACGTGGTCACCTCCACGTCCAGCGGCGTGCTGGCGGCGAGCGCAAGGAGCTCCTCTCCGTCGTCGCGGGTCAGGTTCGCGACCGAGCGCACCTGCCGCTCGTTCCAGAGCAGCTCGTACGGGAAGGCCGGGATGGCGCTCATGTGGATGCCGGCGCAGACGACGACGCCGCCCTTCGCCAGCGCGGCGAGCGCCGCCGGCACGAGCTCTCCGGCCGGGGCGAAGAGGATCGCCGCGTCGAGCTCCTCGGGCGGTCGCTCGTCCGAGCCGCCCGCCCACTCAGCGCCCAGCTGACGGGCGAACGACTGCCCCGCCGCGTCGCCCGGCTTGGTGAACGCGAACACGCGGCTGCCCCGGTGTCGCGCGACCTGCGCCACGATGTGGGCCGAGGCGCCGAAGCCGTAGAGGCCGAGGCGCTCGGCTTCGCCGGCGAGGCGGAGCGACCGGTAGCCGATCAGCCCGGCGCAGAGGAGCGGCGCCGCCCGCTCGTCCGAGTAGCCGTCGGGAACCGGGAAGCAGAACCGCTGGTCGGCGGCGATGCGCTCGGCGTACCCGCCGTCGAGCTGGTAGCCCGTGAAGCGAGCCCGGTCGCAGAGGTTCTCGCGCCCGCTCGTGCAGTAGCGGCAGGCGCCGCACGTCCAGCCGAGCCAGGGCACGCCCAGGCGCCGGCCGTCCGCGGCGACGCCGACGACCTGGTGGCCCGGGACGAGGGGCAGCTTGGGCTGCGGGAGCTCGCCGTCGACGACATGGAGGTCGGTACGGCAGACGCCGCACGCCCGTACCTCGAGCAGCACCTGCCCCCGTGCCGGCTCGGGATCGGGCAGCTCGGTCTCGCGGAGCGGCTGTCCCGGCCGGTCGAGCACCATCGCCCTCACGGCCCGATGGTGACAGAAACGGAATCGGGGACAGGCCCGGATGGCCCCAGTCCCGCTTCGTGCTCATCGTCGGGGCCAGTCCCTCTCTATGCTCATCGATATGGCCGTGGACCCGGCTGTCGTCGCCGCCCGCGCGCGGACCGAGAACTTTCCCGTCGCCTCGCTGCTCTTCCCGCGTGCACTGCGCCCGCACCTCCGGGCCGTCTACGGCTTCGCCCGGCTCGTCGACATGCTCGGCGACGAGGCCGAGGGCGACCGGCTCGCGCTCCTGGACGAGCTCGAGCGGGAGGTCGACGCCTGCTACGCGGCGGGCCCTTCGTGGCCGGTGATGCAGCAGCTCCAGCCGACGATCCGCGAGTTCGACCTGCCCCGCGAGCCGTTCCTGCGCCTGATCGAGGCGAACCGGATGGACCAGCGGATCTCCGAGTACGCGACCTGGGCCGAGGTGAAGCACTACTGCGTGCACTCAGCGGATCCGGTCGGCCGCCTGGTGCTCGGCCTGCTGCGCCGGGCGAATGACGTCGAGCTCGTTGCCGCCTCCGACGACGTCTGCACGGGGCTCCAGCTCGTCAACTTCCTGCAGGACGTGCCTCGCGATCTCGCGCTCGGGCGCGTCTACATGCCGGTCGAGGACCGCCGCCGTTTCGACGTGACCGTGCTCGACGCTCCGAACGCGCCGCTCACGCTGCTGCTCCGCTTCGAGGCCGACCGCGCCCGCGGTCTGCTCACGGCCGGGCGGCTGCTCCGCGAGCGGATCGGCGGTCGCGTCGGCCGAGCGGTCGGGCTCTTCGCCCGCGGCGGCCTGGCGGCGCTCGACGCTCTCGAGGACGCCGGTTGGGACATCTTCACCCGCCGCCCCCGGCCCTCGCGGCTGCGCCTCGCGCGGGAGGCGCTACGCCGATGAGCGGGGCGGTCGAAGCAGCCTACGCCGAGGTCGAGCAGCTCACGCGGATCCGCGCGCGCAACTTCGCCTACGGGATCATGGTGCTGCCGAAGCCGAAGCGCCGGGCGATCGCCGCCATCTACGCGTTCGCCCGCGAGGTGGACGACGTCGCCGACGGCGACGCGCCCGACGACGAGAAACGAGCTCGACTGGAGGAGCTTCACCGGCGGCTCGACCTCCCGCCCGAGGGCGCGATGTGGATCGCGCTCGCGGACGCACGCGGGCGCTACCCGATCCCGGAGCACGCCCTGCACGACCTGGTCGACGGCGGCCTGACCGACCTCGACCGGAGTCGCTACGAGACCTTCGTCGAGCTGCGGAGCTACTGCGCCCACGTCGCCGGCGCGGTCGGAGTCGCGTGCATCGGCGTGTACGGGGCTGACCAGCCGCAGCGGGCCGAGGCGCTCGGCATCGCCCTCCAGCTGATCAACGTCATGCGCGACGTCAGGGAGGACTGGCGGCTCGGCCGCGTGTACCTCCCGCAGGACGAGCTCGCCTCCTTCGGCGTCGAGGAGGCGGACATCGCCGCCGGCCGGCTGACCCCGGCCTGGCAGGCGCTGATGGCCTACCAGGCCGCCCGGGCGCGCTCGTACCTGGAGGAGGGCCTGACCCTGCTCGACTACCTCGACCACCGCAGCGCGGCCTGCGTGGGCACGTTCGCCGGCCTGTACCGGGCGACCCTGGAGCGGATCGAGGCGCGCGGTTTCGACGTCTTCGACGGCCCGCCGCACCTGTCGACCCTGACCAAGCTGCGGATCGTGGCCGCGAACCTGGTGTGACGTTTTCCACAGAGAGCCGTCCTTTTGGGCCGGTACCAATGCCTGGCACCAGGGGTGTGACAAGAGCGTGACGATCCGTCCACAGGGGTCCGCGCCGGCCGCGGCCGGGCGGCGCCGGGTAACCGTCGTCGGCGGAGGGCTCGCGGGGCTGGCCGCCGCCCTCGAGCTGGTCGACGCCGGCCACGAGGTCGTCCTCCACGAGGCGCGGCCGACGCTCGGAGGTGCCGTCCAGACGCTGCCCGAGCGGGACGGCGACCCGCCGCCGCCGCCCGACAACGGCCAGCACATCGCGCTCGGCTGCTTCAGCGAGTACACGCGCTTCGTCGAGCGGATCGGCAAGGCCGACGCTCTCCTGCGCGAGCCACTCTCGCTGCCCGTGATCGACGAGCACGGCCGCTCGTCGTTCGTCCGGCCGGGTGTTCGGCTGCTCGCCTACTCGCACCTGCCGCTCGCCGCCCGGCTCCGGATCGCGCGCGTGACGCTCCGGCTCCGGGGACAGTCCCCCGGACAGCACTCCGACGAGACCTTCGCCGACCTCCTGCGCGGCCTCGGCCAGCGGCAGGAGGAGATCGACCGCTTCTGGGACGTCTTCATCCGCCCGGCGCTGAACCTCCCCTGCGAGCAGGCGGGCGCCGACTACGGGATCTTCACCGTCCGGACCGCCCTGCTCGGCGGCCGCGGCGCTGGCGACCTGCTCCTGCCGGCCGAGCCGCTCGGGGAGATGCACGGAGACGCCGCCGGGTTGGTCCTGCGCCGAGCCGGCGCCGACGTGCGCCTCGAATCCCGCGTCGAGTCGCTGGACGAGCTCGACGCCGGCGCGGTGATCCTGGCTGTCCCCGCGCCGGAGGCGGCGCGGCTCCTCGGCGCCGAACCGCCCGCACTGGAGGACTCGCCGATCGTCAGCGTCCACCTGCTCTTCGACCGGCCGATCCTGCGCCACCGCCTCGCGGCTCTCCTCGGCTCGCCGGCCCACTGGGTGTTCGACCGCGGCGCGCTCACGGGCCGGCGCCCGCCCGACGGCGGCCAGTACCTGACCGTCGTCTCCAGCGGCGCTCCCGACCTGCTGGAGATCCGCGGCCGGGGTCTGGTCGACCTGATGAGCACGGCCCTGACCGAGAGGCTCGGCCCCGCCGAGCTCCGCTGGTCGCGCGTGAGCCGGGAGCCGCGGGCGACCTTCGCGGCCCGGCCCGGGACACGTAGATTGCGGTGGAGCATGCGGACCGGCACGCCGAACGTCCACCTCGCCGGGGCGTGGGTCGCCTCGGACTGGCCCGCGACGATGGAGGCCGCCGTGCGCAGCGGGGTGGCAGCGGCACGGGCGGTGACATCCTGACCCAGGTCGAGGCGCTGACCAGGCTCGACGCGACGGTCGAGAAGGCGGCCGAGCGCCTGCTCGAGCTCCAGCATCCCGGCGGCTGGTGGGTCGGCGAGCTGGAGTCGAATGCGACGATGATCGCCGAGCATCTCTACTGGCTGCACGTGCTCGGCCTGCGCGACGCCGAGACCGACCGCCGCCTCGCGAACGACCTGCTCGCGCGCCGGCGCGACGACGGCACGTGGTCGAACTGGTGGGAGGGACCGGCCGACCTCTCGACGACGATCGAGTCGTACGTCGCGCTGAAGCTGGCCGGCGTCGACCCCGGCGAGCGGACGCTCGCGTACATCCGGCGCGAGGGCGGGATCCCGAGCAGCCGCGTGTTCACGAAGTGCTTCATGGCGCTGCTCGGGCAGTGGCCGTGGCAGCGGATCGTCCCGATCCCGCCGGAGATGGTCCTGCTCCCGCCGAGCGCGCCCTTCTCGATCTACAACTTCGCCTGCTGGGCGCGGCAGACCGTCGTCCCGCTGTCGGTCGTCTGGGCGCTGCGGCCGGTCCGCCCGATCGACCTCGACCTGAGGGAGATCGGCGCGAGGCCGGGCGAGACGAAACGGCCCACGCGCCCTTCTAGCCTCCGGCGCCGAGCCCTTGCGGCGGCGGAGGCATGGGTGAAGGAGCGCCAGGAAGCGGACGGCTCCTGGGGCGGCATCCAGCCGCCGTGGGTGTGGTCGATCGTGATGCTCGCCGCGCTCGGACGCGGCTTCGAGGACGAGACCCTGCGGCGCGCGGTCGAGGGCTGGGGCGCGTTCATGGTCGAGGACGGCGACCGCCTGCGCCCCGAGGCCTGCCAGTCGCCCGTCTGGGACACCGCCCTGTCGGTGATCGCGCTCCGTGCCGCCGGCCTCCCCGCCGACCATCCCCAGCTCATGAGGGCGGGGGAGTGGCTCCTCCGCGAGGAGGTGACCGCGAGGGGCGACTGGGCGATCCGCCGTCCCGACCTCGCGCCCGGCGGCTGGGCGTTCGAGTTCGAGAACGACCTCTACCCGGACGTCGACGACACGGCCGTGGTCGCGATCGCCCTGCGCGAGCTGGGCCTCGGCGGCGACGCGGTCCGACGCGGGCTCGACTGGATCGAGGGGATGCAGTCCTCGAACGGCGGCTGGGGCGCGTTCGACGCCGACAACTCCAGCCACTGGCTGTACAAGCTGCCGTTCTGCGACTTCGGCTACGTGATCGACCCGCCCAGCGAGGATGTCTCCGCCCACGCGCTCGAGGCGCTGGCGCCGGAGCCGCGCTACGCGGCGGCCCTCGAGCGCGGGCTCGAGTACCTCGTCCGCGAGCAGCAGTGGGACGGCTCGTGGTGGGGCCGCTGGGGGGTGAACCACGTCTACGGGACGGGCGCCGCCCTGCCTGCGCTCGAGGCCTGTGGTTTCGAGCCGCAGCACCCGGCTATCAGAAGGGCGGTGGACTGGCTGGACTCCGTCCAGCAGGCGACCGGCGGCTTCGGGGAGGACATCCGCTCCTACCACGAAACCACGATGCGTGGCCGCGGCACCGCCACAGCTTCACAAACGGCGTGGGCGTTACTAGGCTACGTCGCTGCAGGCGAAGCGCGGAGACCGTCGGCGTCGAAAGCCGCCGATTATCTTTGTGCGGAGCAAGAGGCGAACGGCGACTGGAATGAGGAGCACTACACGGGCACGGGGTTTCCGACCGATTTCATGATCCGCTACCACCTCTACCGGCTCCACTTCCCGCTCATGGCCCTCGGCCGTCTCAGAGAAAGGCTCAACAGGTGAAGTTCCCCCTCCGCTCGACCGTCCAGATCGGCCGCTACGTCGCCACGCAGAAGCGCAAGGGCGAGCTCTATCCGCTCGTGCTCATGCTCGAGCCGACGCTCGCGTGCAACCTCGCGTGCATCGGCTGCGGGAAGATCCGCGAGTACGAGTCGAACAAGGCGCGCCTCTCGGTCGACGAGTGCATCGACGCCGGAGTCCAGTGCCCTGCGCCCGTCGTGTCGATCTGCGGCGGCGAGCCGCTGATCTACAAGGGGATCGAGGACGTCGTCGCGGGGATGCTCGAGCTGCGCAAGAACATCGACCTCTGCACCAACGCGCTGAAGCTGACCGAGTACCTGGAGGTCTTCAAGCCCGACCCCCGGCTGACCTTCGTCGTCCACCTGGACGGCATGCGCGAGATCCACGACTACGTCTGCGACTACCCCGGGCTCTGGGACATCGCCGTCGACGCGATCAAGCAGGCGCGCACGTCCGGCTTCCGCGTCACGACCAACACGACGATCTTCAAGGAGTCCTCGGTCGACGACGTGATCGAGATGATGGGCTACCTGACGAACGAGATCGGGATCGACGGGATGCTGATCGCGCCGGGCTACCAGTACTCGCAGATCGACCCGGCGCTGACGATGACGCGCGACGAGCACGAGGCGAAGTTCCGCGAGATCCGTTCGGCGGTCCGCAAGCACGGCTACCGCTGGCTGGCGAGCCCGATCTACCAGGACTTCCTCACCGGCGACCGCAAGCTGCCGTGCGCGCCCTGGGGCTCGATCACGCGCAATCCGTACGGCTGGAAGGGGCCGTGCTATCTGCTCACCGACGGCATCTTCCCGACGTACGACGCGCTGCTCGAGAACATCGACTGGGACCTGTACGGGCCCGGCAACGACCCGCGCTGCGAGCACTGCGGGATCCACTCCGGCTTCGAGCCCGCCGCGACGATCGCGACGACCTCGAGCGTGAAGGAGACCGTCAGGAGCCTCGCGTGGACCTTGCGCTAGGTGTCGCGGAAAGCGCTGACGCGCTTTCCGCGAAGGAG
Source organism: Gaiellaceae bacterium (assembly GCA_036555585.1). GTDB lineage: Bacteria > Actinomycetota > Thermoleophilia > Gaiellales > Gaiellaceae > DATBLE01. The sequence goes on along the minus strand of DATBLE010000026.1, from coordinate 154 downwards.
GCTCCTCCGATTCTGGCCTGCGCGCTGGAGGTCGAGGAAAGGGCTGGGCTCGCCGGGGGCGCCTGCGTGGCCCGCGTCGGCCTGGGCGCTCGACTTCCGCTTCCCGAGGGACGCCTCGTCTCCTTCGGGCTCGCAGGCGCGCTCGTCTCCGGGC
>DATBLE010000025.1:0-41616 GCA_036555585.1 Gaiellaceae bacterium | reverse complement strand
GGTTCCCCCCATGAGCCCCCCTCCCTCACCTTGCGCACCTCAGGAAGCGCAGCGGCCGCGGCCGCCAGGTCGGCCGCGGCGGCGAAGAGGCATCGGCACGTTTTCGGCTAAATAGATCGCCGTGAGAACGCTCGCCGTCGTCGTCCTCGTGCTCGTCAGTGCCCTCACGGCCGCCCACCGGGCCGAGGCTGCTGCTTGCGGCTTGCCCGACGCCAGGCCGCTCTGGATCGACTACGCCGAGGGTTCAGTCGGGTTCCGGCAGACGATCTTCGGACGGCCGGGGATCGTGGCGGCGACGTCCGGGAAGGCGGTGCCGGTCGCGCTCCGGTCAGGCGGCGCCCAGACCGTCTACTGGCAGATGAAGCTCGGCGCGATCGTCGGCACGACCACGGCGCCCGCCGACCCCGCCTCGATCGACGGCGCCGCGCAGAAGCTCTTCGACACGGCTGCCGCCTCGTCGGGCTGCTCGACGCCGTTGATCGCGCTGAACGAGCTGAACGGCGCGTCGACGACGACTCCGTGGACGACCACGAACGCCCGCTATCGCCAGAACGTCCTCGACCTGCTCCGTGCGCTCCAGAGCCGGGGCGCACACCCCTTCCTGCTGGTCAACTCGTTCCCGTACACGGGCGGCGACGCGGCCGACTGGTGGCGGCAGGCGGCGCAGGCGGCGGACATCGTGCCGGAGGTCTACTTCAACGCCCCCGTGGTGATGAAGCAGGGGGTCATCCTCGGCAGCCGGCGCATGCGGACGACGCTGCGCTCGGCGATCGCCGCGTACACGGCGATCGGCATCCCCGTGTCGAAGCTCGGCTTCGTGCTCGGCTTCCAGTCCGGCCCGGGCGCCGGCGGCCGCGAGGGCCTGCAGCCGTCGAGCTCGTGGTTCGAGTACGCGAAGCTGTACACGCTGGCGGCCAAGCGGGTCGCCTCCGAGTTCGGCATCGCCACCGTGTGGACGTGGGGCTGGGGGACGTTCAGCACCGCCGGAGCCGACTCCGACAAGCAGTTGGCCGCCTGCGTCTATCTCTGGACGCGCGACCCCGGGCTCTGCGACGGGCCGAGCGCTGCCGGCGACACGTTCGACGACTCGCTCACTGAGGGACAGATCGCCCTGCCGCAGGGGGTCCAGTGCTCGTTGGACGGCCGCTCGCTGCGCCAGACGGATCTGTCGCGGATGACCGCCGTCACCCACGACCGCAACGTCGCGTTCACCATCCTCTACGACCGCCTGGTCGAGGCGGGCCTGGCGAAGGTCTCGCCCGACCGCGTCCGGCAGGCCGAGGACGCGATCGTCGCCGGGGCGTTCGGCGGCAGCAGGTCGGCGTTCAACGCTGCGCTGGCCGCCGCCGGGGCCAACATCTACGTCGCGCGCGCGGCGATCGTCGACGAGCTGCTGAGGGCGCAGATCGAGGGCGCGCTGACCGTCGCAGCCCCCGGCGAAGCGGCGATCCAGCTGTTCTACGCCACCTATCCGGACATCCTGATCCGGCCGTTCAAGGTGCAGCCGGCGGCACCGTGGCTCGGCAACCGGACAACCGGCTTTGCCCTGGCTGCGGCCGCGCCGGCCGCCCTCTTCCGCCTCGCGTCGACGGTTGCCTCTCCGTTCACCACCGGGCTCGGCTCGTACACGGTGACGCCGCTCGACGAGGCGCTACCGCTCGGTGCCGTGCCGTACTCGAGCGCGCGCGCGGCGATCCGGACGGCCCTCGTCGCTTTCGCGCGCACCCAGGCGTACGAGGACGGGGCGCGCAAGCGGGCCCAGTCGGCGCTGAACCGGACGATCTGCCTCCGAGACGACCTCCCGAATCCGGCGGTCGTCTCGGTCTCGACGTACCTGCCCTTCCTCGCGCTGAGCTCCTGACGGGGTAGCTCCGACCACCCGGTCGCGCCCCTTGACCCGCGCCCGGTCCCGGGTACGGTTTGGTGTGTAGGTGCAGTTCCGCATCTGCCTGGGAGAGAGGAAAGAATGCGGAAGTCGGGCGCAGTCGCGACTGCGTGCAACGAGGGCTTGGGGAAGTCCCGGCAACCGTCGGCTGCGCGCGGTCGGCCTGAGGGGATAGCGGCGTGGGTTTGACTGAACGGGTGACGCGAACGGAAGGGCCTCAGGGCCTGCAGGCTGGACCAGCGTCGGCATGACCGCACTGATCATCGCCCTCGCCGCCGCAGTGGTGGGCGTGCTCATCGTCGTCGCAGTCGGCCAGCGACGCCGCCTTCTCGGCGGCGCCGGCCGAACGGATGGTGCCGAGCTTCAGCGGGCGCAACTCGAGCTCCGCTGGGCCCGCCAGCTCTCGGCGCTCTCCGAGACGCTCGATCTCGACGAGCTGCTCACACGCGTGCTCCAGAGTGCCGCCCAGCTCGCCAACGGGGACGCCTCCGCCGTCGCGCTGTGGGGGAAGGGCGAGCCGCCGATCGTGAAGGCGATGAACCTGACGTCCGACGAGGCCCTTCCGCTGCTGGGGAGCTGGCCCCCGGAGAGCCGCTCGCGTGCGCTCAGCGTTCGCTATCGCTTCCCGGGAGAGACGCTCGCGGCCAACGCGGTCCAGCTCGGCTTGCTGCTCCCTCTCTCGTCCGAGCCGGGCTCCCCGACCGGGACGCTCGGAATCTTCTGGCGACGGGCGGCGGAGGAGCCCGGCGAGGAGAGCCTCGCCTCGCTCGAGGAGCTCGCGCTCGCAGCCGGCCGGGCGATCGAGAACGCCCGCCAGTTCCGGGAGCTCCACGAGCTGGCGGTGCGCGATCCGCTCACCGGCCTGCACAACCGCCGCTACTTCCACGAGACCCTCGCGCACGAAGTGAAGCGGGCGCACCGCTACGACCGCCGGCTCGCCATGCTCTTCTTCGACCTCGACGACTTCAAGGCGATCAACGAGGAGATCGGTCACCTCGGCGGCGACGCGGTGCTCGCCGAGGTCGCCCAGCGGCTGCGCCTCGTCGTGCGCGGCGCCGACATTCCCTGCCGGGTGGGCGGCGACGAGTTCGCCGTCATCCTTCCCGAGTCGTCGCTGGAGGACACGGACCTCTTCTTCCGGCGGCTCCAGCTGGCGATTCAGGGACAGCCGATCGGCCGCATTCCCAGCCTGCAGATCTCGGCCGGAATGGCCGAGCTCGCACGGGACGACGACGCCACGTCGCTGTTTCGACGGGTCGACCAGGCCTTGTATCGGGCCAAGCGGGCCGGCAAGGGGCGGGTCATGGCCGCCGACGAGCCGGACGAGTCGAGCGGGACGTCCTAGAGGACGAGAGCCCCGGCCGCGGCGGAGGGCTCAGTACGCCCTGCCGTGGCCGTCGTGGCCGCCGCGGTCGCGGTCGTGATCTCCCCGGCCGCCGCCGTCGTGGTGATCCCCGCCGTCGTGGTGATCCCCGTCGTCGTGGTGATCCCCGTCGTCGTGATGGTCGCCGCGGTCGTCGTCTCGTCCCTGCTGGCCGAAGTGATCCTGGTCGCGGTCGTCCCAGCGGTTGCCCGACCTGGCGCCGTCTCGGCCGTCGTCCCCGTGGCAGCCGCCGTCGTCCTGACCCGGGCCGCTGGTGGGAGGCGGCGGGGGTGACGAGACCGGCGGCGGTTGCGGACGCGTGACCGGAGGCTCCGGCGGCTTCGTCGTCGGCGGCGGCTCGGAGGAGGCCAGCTGGCGCGTCCCCGTGTCCGTCGTCCCGGCATCTACGGGCTCGGAGACGGGGGTCGACGTCGTCGTGGGCTCGGCCGGGGGGGCCGGTTCCGGCTGGGGTTCGGGTTGCGCCACCGGCGGCGGCACGGCCTGCGGCGGCTCGGGCGGCGGCTCGGGCTTCGGCTTGGGCTTCGGTTTCGGCGTCGGCTTGGCCGCCGGCCGGGGTGTCGTCGACGGGCTGCTGCTGTGCTCGGTCGGCGTGGGAACGACCCTCCGGGCCGCCTCGGAGCCTGCTGCCGGGGTGGGTTGCGTCACCGGGACCGTCCGCGAGATCAGCTGTGAGCCACCCGTCGAGCTCGTCGAGGCGTGGGTGGACGGAGGGGTCGAGACGACGGCCGGCGCCCGCGCGTGGGCGGCCGTGGCCTGGCGGGCAGGTCGCCCGCCGGCGGTCGACGGCCGGGCCGCCGCGTCGGGCGGACGGGTCGCGGGCAGCGTGCTCGGCGCCTGGGCGGCGGGGTGCGTCGCCGGTTTCGGAGATCCGGCAGCCGGCGCCGCCGGGCTCGGCTCGCTCACGGCTACCGAGTCGGACGGCGTGGTGGACGTCGGGGGGCGCACGGTGAGGTAGATGGACGCTGCGGTCCCCGCCGCTGCGAGCCCGACGCCGCCCGCGAGCGCGGCCTGGCTCCCGGGCATGATCAGGAGCGCGGCGAGCGCGGCGATTCCCTTGCGCGGTGCCGGCGCCACCGGCCCGGCAGGCGCGGCGGGAGCAGCTTCGACCGTCGGCAGGACGAGCGGGGCCAGCGCAGCCGCGTCGAGGCCCCAGATCTCCGCTGCCTTGCGCGCACACTCGATCGAGTCGAAGACCTCGGGATGAGGCGGGACCAGCACCTTGAAGCGACCGTCGAACCGTCGCCGACAGATGGAGCACTCCAGCACCGAGGCCATGTATATCGGGACGGTCGGACGACCGCCGCCCGTGCCGCCGGCCGTTTGACGTTGCCGGTCCGACTTCGCTACCATTCCGCCCCGGGTTGGCGGAGGCGTTGCCCCGCCGGCCTTTGTTTTGTGCAAGCTCGTAGGCTCGTAAGCCCTCTGGAGGAGTTCCCATACCGACTGTCAACCAACTCGTGCGGAAAGGCCGGACTGCGCCGAAGGCGAAGGTGAAGACGCCTGCGCTGCGCGGCGCGCCGCAGAAGCGGGGCGTCTGCACGCGCGTGTACACGACCACGCCGAAGAAGCCGAACTCGGCGCTGCGCAAGGTCGCGCGCGTCCGGCTGACGAACGCGATGGAGGTCGGCGCGTACATCCCCGGCGAGGGCCACAACCTCCAGGAGCACTCGGTCGTGCTGATCCGCGGCGGCCGCGTCAAGGACTTGCCGGGCTTCCGCTACAAGGTGATCCGGGCCGCGCTCGACTCGTCCGGCGTCTCGGACCGCAAGCAGGGCCGCTCCAAGTACGGCGCAAAACGGGGGAGCTGAGCATGCCCCGCCGTGCAGAGATCCAGGTTCGTCCGCTGGACCCGGACCCCGTCTACAACTCGCGCCTGGTCACGCAGCTGATCAACCGCGTGATGACCGCCGGCAAGCGCTCCACCGCCGAGCGGATCGTCTACGGCGCCCTCGACAAGGTCGGCGACCGCACCGGCAAGCCGCCGCTCGAGGTGCTCGAGCAGGCGGTGAAGACGGTCACGCCCGTGCTCGAGACCCGCAGCCGCCGTGTCGGCGGCGCGAACTACCAGGTTCCCGTCGAGGTTCCGCAGCGGCGCGCCCGGACGCTCGCGATCCGCTACCTCGTCACCTACTCGCGCGAGCGGCGCGAGAAGAGCATGGACGAGAAGCTCGCCGGCGAGATCCTCGACGCCCTCCAGAACCAGGGCGGGGCGTGGAAGCGCAAGGACGACATGTACCGCATGGCCCAGGCAAACAAGGCGTTCGCGCACTACCGGTGGTAGCGATGGCGACTCTGGAAAAGGACACGCGGGCCGGCCTGGAGCGCGTCCGCAACATCGGGATCATGGCCCACATCGACGCGGGCAAGACGACCACGACCGAGAGGATCCTCTACTACACCGGCCGCACCCACAAGATGGGCGAGGTGCACGAGGGCGCGGCGACCATGGACTGGATGGCGCAGGAGCAGGAGCGCGGGATCACGATCACGTCGGCTGCCACGACGGCGTTCTGGCGGGACTTCCGGATCAACATCATCGATACGCCCGGGCACGTGGACTTTACCGTCGAGGTTGAGCGCAGCCTGCGCGTGCTCGACGGCGCCATCGCCGTCTTCGACTCGGTCGCCGGCGTCGAGCCGCAGTCCGAGACGGTCTGGCGGCAGGCGGACCGCTACATGGTGCCCAGGATCGCGTTCGTCAACAAGATGGACCGGGTCGGCGCCGACTTCTTCGGGTCGGTGCAGTCGATGGTCGACCGCCTGGGCGCGCATCCGGTCCCGGTGCAGCTGCCGATCGGCCAGGAGGAGCACTTCCGGGGCGTCGTCGATCTCGTCGAGATGAGGGCGATCGTCTGGACCGACGACCTCGGCACGAGCATGGAGGTAGAGGAGATTCCGGCCGAGCTCGTCGAGCAGGCGCACGAGTACCACCACCAGCTGATCGAGTCGGTCGCCGACCACGACGACGAGCTGATGGAGGCCTACCTCGACGACGAGGAGAAGGTCACGCCCGACATGCTCCGGCGCGCGCTCCGCAAGGCGACGCTCGACATCACGATCACGCCCGTCCTGTGCGGGACCGCCTTCAAGAACAAGGGCATCCAGCCGCTCCTCGACGGGGTGATCGACTACCTGCCCAGCCCGCTCGACGTGCCGCCGGTCCACGGGATCGACCCGCGTACCGAGAACGAGCTCTCGCGGCGCCCGGAGCTCGACGAGCCCTTCGCCGCGTTGGCCTTCAAGGTCATGTCCGATCCGTACGTCGGGAAGCTGACGTACATCCGCGTCTACTCGGGCCAGATGAAACAGGGAGACCGGCTGCTGAACACGACCACCGGCAAGACCGAGCGCGTCGGCCGCATCCTCCAGATGCACGCGAACCACCGCGAGGAGCGCGCAGAGATCGCCGCCGGCGAGATCGCCGCGGTCGTCGGCCTGAAGCAGACGACGACGGGCGACACCCTCGCCGTCGACACCGCGCCGATCCGGCTCGAGTCGATGACGTTCCCGGACCCGGTGATCTCCGTTGCGATCGAGCCCAAGACCAAGTCCGACCAGGACAAGCTCGGCAACGCGCTCCAGCGGCTGTCCGAGGAGGACCCGACGTTCCAGGTGCGGACCGACGAGGAGACCGGGCAGACGCTCATCTCCGGGATGGGCGAGCTGCACCTCGAGATCATCGTCGACCGCCTGACGCGCGAGTTCAACGTCGACGCGAACGTCGGCCGGCCGCAGGTCGCCTATCGCGAGACGGTCGGCCAGGCCGTCCAGAAGATCGAGGGCAGGTTCGTCCGCCAGACCGGCGGCCGCGGCCAGTACGGCCACGCGGTGATCGACCTCGAGCCCGCCGGGCCGGGCGAGGGCTACGAGTTCGTCGACAAGATCGTCGGCGGCAAGATCCCGCGCGAGTACATCCCGTCGGTCGACCTCGGCATCCAGGAGGCGATGGAGTCGGGCGTCCTCGCCGGCTACCCCGTCGTCGACGTCCGCGTCACCCTGGTCGAGGGGTCGTACCACGACGTCGACTCGAGCGAGATGGCGTTCAAGGTCGCAGGCTCGATGGCCTTCAAGAACGCCATGCAGCGGGCGAAGCCCAAGCTGCTCGAGCCGGTGATGGCGGTCGAGGTGGTCACGCCGGACGACTACCTCGGCGACGTGATGGGAGACCTCAACTCCCGCCGCGGCCGCGTCGAGGGCCTCGAGCCGCGGGGCAATGCTCAGGCGATCAGGGCCAGGGTCCCGCTCGCCACCATGTTCGGCTACGCCACCGACCTGCGCTCGACGACGCAGGGGCGGGCCACGTTCACCATGCAGTTCGATCGCTACGAGGAAGTTCCTCAGTCGATCGCGGGCGAGATCGTCGCCGCCCAGACCTAAAGGAGACCGGAGGAAGGAATGTCCAAGCAGAAGTTCGAGCGCACCAAGCCGCACCTCAACGTCGGCACGATCGGCCACATCGACCACGGCAAGACGACGCTGACCGCAGCGATCACGAAGGTGCTGTCGGAGCAGGGCACGGGCACGGCCATCCGCGACTTCGACTCGATCGACAACGCTCCCGAGGAGCGCCAGCGCGGGATCACGATCAACACCGCGCACGTCGAGTACGAGACCGCGAACCGGCACTACGCCCACGTCGACTGCCCGGGTCACGCCGACTACATCAAGAACATGATCACCGGCGCCGCCCAGATGGACGGCGCGATCCTGGTCGTCTCGGCCGCCGACGGCCCCATGCCCCAGACGCGCGAGCACATCCTGCTCGCCCGCCAGGTCGAGGTGCCGTACATCGTGGTCGCGCTGAACAAGGCCGACATGGTCGACGACCCCGAGCTGATCGAGCTCGTCGAGATGGAGGTCCGGGAGCTGCTCTCCAAGTACGAGTTCCCCGGCGACGACATCCCGATCGTCCAGGTCTCGGCGCTCAAGGCCCTCGAGGGCGACGCGGAGTGGACGCCGAAGATCCTCGAGCTGATGGAGGCCGTGGACAGCTACATCCCGGAGCCGACCCGCGACGTCGACAAGGCGTTCCTGATGCCGATCGAGGACGTGTTCACGATCACGGGCCGCGGCACCGTCGTCACCGGCCGGATCGAGCAGGGCCAGATCAAGTCGGGCGACGAGGTCGAGATCGTCGGCATCCACGAGAAGACGGAGAAGACGGTCGTCACCGGCCTCGAGATGTTCAACAAGCTGCTCGACTTCGCCCAGGCGGGCGACAACGCGGGCGCGCTGCTCCGCGGCGTCAAGCGCGAGGAGGTCGAGCGCGGCCAGGTGCTCGCCAAGCCCGGCTCGATCACACCGCACACGCAGTTCAACGCCGAGGTGTACGTCCTCTCGAAGGACGAGGGCGGGCGGCACACGCCGTTCTTCAATGGCTACCGGCCGCAGTTCTACTTCCGGACGACCGACGTGACCGGCTCGATCAAGCTCCCGGAGGGGCAGGAGATGGTCATGCCGGGCGACAACACCAACATGGAGATCGAGCTGATCCAGCCGATCGCCATGGACCAGGGGCTGCGGTTCGCGATCCGCGAGGGCGGCCGCACCGTCGGCGCCGGCGTCGTCACCAACGTCATCAAGTAGGAAGGAGGGTAGAGGGCACGTGCCACAGCAGAAGATCCGCATCCGGCTCAAGGGCTACGACCACAAGCAGGTCGACCGCTCGGCGCGCGACATCGTCGAGACGGCGGAGCGCTCCGGGGCGACGATCACCGGGCCCGTGCCCCTGCCCACCGAGAAGAACGTCTACTGCGTGATCCGCAGCCCGTTCAAGGACAAGGATTCACGCGAGCACTTCGAGGTGCGCACGCACAAGCGCCTGATCGACATCCACTCCCCGACGCCGAAGACGGTCGACTCGCTGATGCGGCTCGACCTGCCGGCAGGCGTCGATATTGAAATCAAGCTCTAGAGCTTGATTTCAATCAACTGATAGAGCGAGATCAAGCGACGAATTAGAGGGACATGAAAGGGATCATCGGAAGAAAACTCGGAATGACTCAGCTCTTCGACGAGGAGAGCGGCGTCGTCACCCCTGTGACGGTGATCGAGGCCGGCCCCTGCCCGGTGGTCCAGGTGAAGACGGTCGAGACGGACGGCTACGAGGCGGTCCAGCTCGCCTTCGAGCCGGTCGCGGAGCGGAAGATCTCGAAGGCGGAGATCGGGCACCTGCAGAAGGCCGGGTTCGAGCCTCACCGGCACCTGGTCGAGTTCCGCGGCGCGAGCGAGGCGGTGGTCGGTGAGCCGGTCACGGTCGAGGTCTTCCAGCCGGGCGACTCGATCAAGGTCTCCGGGATCGGGATCGGCAAGGGGTTCGCCGGCACGATCAAGCGGCACCGCTTCCACCGCGGCCCCAAGTCCCACGGCTCGCACAACATCCGCAAGCCCGGCTCGATCGGCGCGTCGGCGACGCCGTCGCGCGTGTTCAAGGGCGTCCGCATGGCCGGCCGCCTCGGCGGCAAGCGCGTCACGCAGGTCGGGCTGAAGGTGCACGAGGTCGACGCCGAGAACAACCTGCTGCTCGTCAAGGGCGCCGTCCCGGGCCCCAAGAACGGCATCGTCGAGATCAGGGAGGAGAAGCCGCATGCCGGCCGGCAACATCACTAAGCCGAGAGCCGAGCGAAGCTCGACGGCTCGGCCGAAGAGCGCGGCTACCACCAAGGCACCGCTCCTCGACCCGACCGGCAAGTCGACGAAGCAGGTCACGCTCGACGCTGCCGTATTCGCCGCCGAGGTGAAGCCGCACCTCGTCCACGAGACCGTCCGCGCCGAGCTGAACGCGCAGCGCGCCGGGACGCGCGGGGCGAAGAGCCGCGGGCTCGTCGCCGGCGGCCGCTCGAAGCCCTGGCGCCAGAAGGGCACCGGCCGCGCACGCGCGGGCACGACCCGGGCGCCGCACTGGACCGGCGGCGGCGTTGCCTTCCCGCCGTCCCCCAGAAGCTTTGCGCTCAAGGTCAATCGGAAGGTGTCTCGCGCAGCGCTTCGCGCCGCGCTAGCTGCTCACGCGCAAGCAGGGACGTTCGCCCTCGTGGATGGTGCCGCCTGGACGGAGCCGTCGACGAAATCCGCCGCCGCTCTCGTCGAGGCGTGGGCGCAGGAGCGCCCGCTGGTGGTGGTCGTGTCGGACGACGACGTCAATCTCGGGCTGTCGTTCCGCAATCTCGAGAAGGTCGTGGTCGTCGCTCCGTCGGAGCTCGACGTGGCCGCGGTCGTCTGGGCGCGCTCGCTACTCGTCGCCCAGGCCGCTCTGGCCGGCCTGCTCGCCCGGGCCGGAGCCGGAAGCGGCGAAGCGGCGCCGGTCGAGGAGAAATCCGAATGAGCCTCACCGCCCGCCAGGTGCTGATCGCGCCCGTCGTCTCCGAGAAGAGCTACGGCCTGATCGACCAGAAGAAGTACGCGTTTCGCGTCCACCCCGACGCGCACAAGACCCAGATCCGCCAGGCGGTGGAGGAGCTGTTCGAGGTCCGCGTGCTCGCGGTCAACGTCTCCAAGGTGCAGCCGAAGCCGAAGCGCCGCGGCCTGCACAAGGGCACGAAGCAGGGCTGGAAGAAGGCGATCGTCCAGGTCCACCGCGACGACGAGATCCAGATCTTCGCCGGAGCACAGGTGTAGCGAGATGGCCTTGAAGAAGTACAAGCCCACGTCGCCAGGCCGGCGCTTCATGTCGGTCTCCTCGTTCGAGGAGATCACCAAGTCCGAGCCGGAGAAGTCGCTGACCGGGCCCATCAAGAAGACCGGCGGGCGCAACGTCAACGGCCGCGTGACCACGCGCCACCAGGGCGGCGGGCACAAGCGCCGCTACCGGATCATCGACTTCAAGCGGCGCAAGGACGGCGTGCCGGCGAAGGTGGCCGCGATCGAGTACGACCCGAACCGCTCGGCGCGGATCGCCCTGCTCCACTACGCCGACGGCGAGAAGGCCTACATCCTCGCGCCGGCGCGGCTGGAGGTCGGCGCCACCGTCGAGTCCGGCCCGAATGCCGACATCCGTCCCGGGAATGCGCTCCCGCTGGAGAACATCCCGACGGGCACGATGGTGCACAACGTCGAGCTCAAGCCCGGCCGCGGCGGCCAGATCGCCCGCAGCGCCGGCTCCGGGATCCAGCTCGTTGCGAAGGACGACGGCTACGGCGTCCTCCGCCTTCCCTCGGGCGAGATGCGTCGAGTTCCGCTCACGTGCCGGGCGACGGTCGGCCAGGTCGGCAACGTCGATCACGAGAACCAGTCGGGCGGGAAGGCGGGCCGGAGCCGCTGGCGCGGCAAGCGCCCCTCGGTGCGCGGCTCGGCGATGAACCCGGTCGACCACCCGCACGGCGGCGGCGAGGGCAAGTCGAAGGGCGGTCGCCACCCGGTGACGCCGTGGGGCGTGCCCACGCTCGGGAAGCGCACGCGCCCGAAGCACAAGGAGTCCGACAAGCTGATCGTCCGCCCGAGGCGCCGCGGGAAGGAGAAGCGTTGAGCCGCAGCTCGAAGAAGGGGCCGTTCGTCGAAGAACGGCTGATGAAGCGGATCGAGGAGATGAACGCGTCCGGCAACAAGCGCATGGTTCGCACCTGGTCCCGTACCTCGACCATCTTCCCGGAGATGGTCGGCCACACGATCGCCGTGCACGACGGGCGCAAGCACGTGCCCGTGTTCGTCTCGGAGCAGATGGTCGGCCACAAGCTCGGCGAGTTCGCCCCGACCCGGATGTTCCGCGGGCACGCCGGCGACCGCCAGACGCAGGTGAAGAGGGGCTAGTGGCTTCCGGCCCGGCAGAGACGCAGACCGTTCGCGCCCAGGCGAAGTGGGTGCGGATGTCCGCCCGCAAGGGGCGCGTGGTCGCGGAGCACATCCGCGGCCGCAGCGTGCCCGAGGCTCGGGCGGTGCTCGCCTTCACCCAGCGGGCAGCTGCGCGCGAGATCGAGAAGGTGCTCTCGTCGGCCGTGGCGAACGCCGAGGCCAACCACGGCCTGGTCGGAGACGAGCTGGTCGTCCACTCGGCGGTCGTCGACGAGGGACCGACGCTGAAGCGCTGGCGCGCCCGCGCCCGCGGCCGCGTCGCCCGGATCAAGAAGCACACGTGTCATATCACTGTCCTTCTTGCGCCTGCGGCGCAAGAAGGACTAGCTGCCGTGCAGGAGCGGAAGCGTGCCGAGCCCAAGTCCACTGAAACGCCCGAAGCCACGGAGACGGTGGCGGCTACCGAGCCCGAGGTGGCGGCAGACTCCGCGGACAAACCGAAAAGGCGAACGACGAAAGAGCCAACCAAGCCAGCTAGCGCGCGCGCGAAGCGCGCGCGCCCGAAGGCCGAGGAGGACGAGTAATGGGTCAAAAAATCCATCCAGGCGGCCTGAGGGTGGGCGTGATCCACGACTGGAAGTCGAACTGGTACACGTCGGCGAAGGAGTTCAAGGGCGCCCTGCTCGAGGACATCAAGATCCGCGAGCACATCAACCGCAAGCTCGGTCACGCGGGCCTGTCCGACATCCTGATCCGCAAGGACAAGCAGCGGATCACGATCGACATCTACACCGCGCGGCCGGGGATCGTGATCGGCAAGTCGGGCGTCGAGGTCGACGCGCTCCGGCGCGACGTGCACGCGATGACCCACAAGAACGTGCACATCAACATCAACGAGATCAAGCGCCCCGAGCTCGACGCCAAGCTGGTCGCCCAGTCGATCGCCGAACAGCTCCAGAACCGCGTCAGCTTCCGGCGGGCGATGAAGCGCTCGCTCGCCTCGGCGATGCGGTCCGGCGCGCACGGCGTGAAGATCAAGTGCTCCGGCCGCCTCGGCGGCGGCGAGATGAGCCGCGTCGAGAGCTACTCGGAAGGCCGCGTCCCCCTGCACACGATCCGCGCGGACATCGACTACGGCGCCTGCGAGGCGAAGACGACCTTCGGCCGGATCGGCGTCAAGGTCTGGATCAACAAGGGCGAGATCATGCCCGAGGGCTACGAGGGCTTCACCCAGCGCGACTCGCGCCTCGGCGACCAGGATCAGGCGCGGCGGCGCGGCGGAGCCTCGGAAGGGCTTTCCGCCTCGCGCGAGGGAGGCCGTGGCCGCCAGGCCGATCGCGAGGGTCTCGGTCCCGTTCGCCGGCGCCGGAGCGGCGGCGGCCCCGGCGGTCCGCGCGGGGGACGTGGTCGCCGCGGCGGCGCGCCTCGCGAGGAGGGCCGTGTCGAGCAGCCGCGCACCGACGAGGCCGGCACCTCGGCAGAGGGCCGCGACCAGCCCGTGATCGAGCCGCAGGTGGAGACGGTGGACGCGCCGGTGGCCGACGCGCCCGACACGACCACGCCGAAGACCATGCACGAGGATCCGACGAAGCTCGATCAGTCGGGTGACCCGTCCCAGGAGAAGACCGACTGATGCTGCTCCCGAAGAAGACCAAGTACCGCAAGCAGCAGCGCGGACGCCGGGCCGGCACCTCGAAGGGCCAGACCCAGGTCGCCTTCGGCGACTTCGGGCTCAAGTCCCTCGACGCCGGCTGGCTGACGAACCGCCAGATCGAGGCCGCCCGGATCGCGATGACGCGCAAGATCAAGCGCGGCGGCAAGGTCTGGATCAACATCTTCCCGGACAAGCCGGTGACCCAGAAGCCGGCCGAGACCCGCATGGGCTCGGGCAAGGGCTCGCCGGAGCACTGGGTGGCGGTCGTCAAGCCGGGCCGCGTCATGTTCGAGCTGGCCGGCGTCCCCGAGCCGCTCGCCAAGGAGGCGCTGCGGCTGGCCGGCACCAAGCTCTCCGTGCGGACGAAGGTGGTCAAGCGGGAGGCCAATCTCTTTGACTGAGGTGACGCATGCGCGCTAGGCAACTCCGAGACCTGACCGACGTCGAGCTGGAGCGCCGCCTGGAGGAAACCCGCCAGGAGCTCTTCAACCTGCGGTTCCAGTCGGCGACCGGCGCGCTGGAGAACTCCGCGCGCCTCCGGCTCGCGAAGCGCGAGATCGCGCGCATCCTGACCATCCGCAACGAGCGCGAGGAAGTAACGAATGGCTGAACAAGACAAGAAATCGAAGCGAGGCGCTTCCGCTGACGCGGAAGCGCTAGCTGGCTCGGCTGACGAGGCCGCAGAGAGCCCCGCTCAGGGGGCGACGGAGCCTGCCGCCGACGCGGCCGAGAAGCCGAAGCGCACCCGCAAGAAGGCGGACGCGGAGACGGCTGCCCCGGAAGCCGAGGCGAAGCCGAAGCGCACGCGCAAGAAGGCCGAGGAGACCGCTGCCGAGCCCGCGGAGGCTCCGGTCGTGGCGGAGGAGGTCGAAGCGGAGGCCGAGCAGGTCGAGGCCGGGCCTGAGCCCGCCCCGGAGCCCGTGGCCGAGGAAGCTCCCGCCGAGGAGCCGCCGCCGGCGGACAGCAGTGACAGGCTCAAGCCTGTCACTGCAGAAGCGCCCTCGGAGGAGACCCCGGTCGAGGAGCCCGTCGCCGCCGAGCCGCCCGTCGATGAGCCAGTTGCCGACGATGCGGAGGGCGCTGACGCGGCGGCGACACCCGAGGCTCCGGCCGAGGAGCCGAGAGGGCCCCAACGGGGCCCGAAGAAGAAGCGCAAGCGGCTTCCGAGGTCTCAGCGCCACAAGCATGTGAAGCCCACGCGCGAGAAGCCCGCGAGCCGGAAGCCGATTACGCGGCTCCCGAAGCCACCGTCCGAGCGCGGCCGCGACCAGCAGCGCCGGGGCGTCGTCGTCTCGGCGGCGATGGACAAGACGATCGTCGTCCGCGTCGACTCGATCAAGGCGCACCCGAAGTACAAGAAGGTGATCCGCCGGTCGAAGAAGTTCCACGCCCACGACGAGCAGAACCAGGCGAAGACCGGCGACGTCGTCCGCATCGTCGAGACCCGGCCGCTGTCGAAGACGAAGCGCTGGCGGCTCGCCGAGATCCTCGAGGTGGCGAAGTAGCGCCATGATCCAGCAGGAGACACGAGTCCGCGTGGCCGACAACACCGGCGCCCGCGAGCTGCTCTGCATCCGCGTCAAGGGCGGGTCCCACCGCCGCTACGCACGGGTCGGCGACATCATCGTCGGCACGGTCAAGACCGCGACCCCTCAGGGGACGATCAAGAAGGGCGAGGTCGTGCAGGCGGTGGTCGTGCGCACGAAGAAGCCGTTCGGCCGCGACGACGGCACGCAGATCGCCTTCGACGAGAACGCCGCGGTGATCATCGACGCGCAGCGGAACCCGCGGGGCACCCGCATCTTCGGGCCGGTCGCCCGTGAGCTCCGCGAGAAGAACTTCATGAAGATCGTCAGCCTCGCACCGGAGGTCCTCTAGTGGCACCGACCATGAAGGTCAGAAAGGGAGACCTGGTCCAGATCCTGTCGGGCAAGGACCGCGGCAAGCAGGGCCGCGTCATCGACGCACGCCCGGGCGAGCGGCGCGTGATCGTCGAGAACCTGAACGTGGTCAAGCGTCACACCAAGCCGCGCCCGATGCGGGACGCGAACCGCATGGGCGGAACGACGATGATGCCCGGCGGCGTGATCGACAAGCCGGCGCCGCTCGCGGTCTCGAAGGTGATGGTCGTCTGCCCGTCGTGCAACCTCCCCACCCGGGTCGGTCACGTCTTCCGCGAGGTCAAGGGCAAGAAGGTCAAGATCCGCGTCTGCCGCCGCGAGGGCTGCGGAGGGGAGCTCGACAAGTGAGCGCGACCGCGACCGAGACGTACACGCCCCGGCTGAAGGAGCTCTACGACAAGGAGCTCCGGGCGCGCCTGAAGGAGGAGCTCGGCCTCTCGTCGGTGATGCAGGTTCCGCGCGTGACGAAGATCACCCTGAACATGGGCGTCGGCGAGGCCAAGACCGAGGCGAAGGCGCTGGACGCCGCCATGGACGAGCTCTCGACGATCGCCGGGCAGCGGGCGCAGATGCGCCGGGCCCGCAAGTCGATCGCGGCGTTCAAGCTCCGCGAGGGGATGCCGATCGGCGCCCGGATCACGCTGCGCGGCGCCCGGATGTACGAGTTCCTCGACCGCCTCGTCTCGATCGCGCTCCCCCGGATCCGCGACTTCCGCGGCCTCGACCCGGGGTCGTTCGACGGACGCGGCAACTACTCGCTCGGCATCCGCGAGCAGATCATCTTCCCGGAGATCAACTACGACGACGTTGCCGCCGTGCGCGGCCTGGACATCGCCATCACGACGTCGGCGCAGGACGACGAGGGCGCGCGGGCGCTGCTCCGCGGCCTCGGGTTGCCCTTCGCCGACAGGGAGGTTGGAAGCTAACCGTGGCCAAGAAGTCGATGATCGCCAAGGCCGCCCGCCCCCAGCGCTACAAGGTGCGCGCGTACTCGCGCTGCACCCGGTGCGGTCGGCCGCGGGCGGTCTTCAAGAAGTTCGGGCTCTGCCGCATCTGCCTGCGGGAGCTCGCCCATGCGGGCGTGATCCCGGGCATGACGAAGAGCTCCTGGTAAAGCCGTGGAAGATGCTGCGCATTTTCCACGGGTGGAGGAAGCGAAATGCTGACCGATCCGATCGCTGACATGTTGACCAGGATCCGCAACGCGAACAAGGCGTTGCAGGAGACGGCCACGATGCCGAACTCCAGGATGAAGGAGTCGATCGCCCGCCTGCTCAAGGAGGAGGGCTACATCCGCGACTTCCGCGTCGAGAAGGGGGAGACGTTCGACTCGCTCGTCGTGGAGCTGAAGTACGGCCGCAGCCGCGAGCGCGTGATCACGAACCTCAAGCGGGTCTCGAAGCCGGGCCGGCGGATCTACGCGCGCAAGGACCGCATGCCCCGCGTCCTCGGCGGCATGGGCACGGCTATCCTGTCCACCTCCAGCGGCGTGATGACCAGCCGGACCGCGCAGGAGCGCGGCATCGGCGGCGAGGTCATCTGTTTCGTCTGGTAGCCGCATGAGTCGGATCGGCCGTTCACCCATCGAGTTGCCCGCGGGCGTGTCCGTGTCGATCTCGCCCGGGCGCGTGATGGTGAACGGGCCGCTCGGCGAGCTTGCCCAGGACGTGCCGCAGCGCATGAAGGTCGAGCAGGACGACGGCACGATCACGGTCACGCGCCCGACCGAGCGCGGCGAGGATCGCGCGTTGCACGGTCTGACGCGCACGCTCGTCGCGAACATGGTCGAGGGCGTGACGAAGGGCTTCGAGAAGAGGCTCGAGATCCAGGGAGTCGGCTACCGCGCGTCGCTGCGCGGCACCGCGCTGGAGCTCAACGTCGGCTTCTCGCACCCGGTCGTCAAGGACGCGCCTGCCGGGATCACGTACGAGGTTCCGAGCCAGAACGAGATCGTCGTCAAGGGCATCGACAAGCAGCAGGTCGGCCAGATCGCCGCCGAGATCCGCAAGGTGCGCCCGCCCGAGCCGTACAAGGGCAAGGGCATCCGCTATCAGGGCGAGTACGTGAGGAGAAAGGTCGGAAAGAGAGCATGAGCGTCGCCACGTCACGTCAGCTCCGCGAGCGCCGACATCGCCGGATCCGCGGCAAGGTCGCCGGCACGGCCGAGCGTCCACGCCTGGCCGTGTTCCGCTCGAACCTCGGCATCTCGGCGCAGCTGATCGACGACCAGGCCGGCAAGACGCTTGCCGCCGCGAGCTGGCAGGGCCTGACGAAGCTCGAGGGGTCGAAGACCGACCAGGCCAGGGAGGTCGGCAAGCTGCTCGCCGCCGGCGCGAAGAAGGCGGGCGTCGAGACGTGCGTCTTCGACCGCGGCGGCTACCTCTACCACGGACGCGTGAAGGCGCTCGCCGACGGCGCCCGCGAGGGAGGATTGACGTTTTGACGAGTGTCGAGCGTGAGGTGTTCGCGCGCGAGGAAGTGCGCGAGCTCAAGGAGCGCGTGGTCGAGATCAACCGCGTCGCGAAGGTGGTCAAGGGCGGCCGGCGGTTCTCGTTCACCGCGCTCGTCGTGATCGGCGACGAGGTCGACCGTGTGGGCGTGGGCTACGGGAAAGCGCGCGAGGTTCCGCTCGCGATCTCGAAGGCGGTCGACGACGCGAAGAAGAATCTCTTCACCGTCCCGAAGCACGGCACGACGATCACCCACGAGATCGTCGGCGAATCGGACGCGGCCCGCGTGCTGCTCCGGCCCGCGAGCGAGGGCACGGGCGTGATCGCCGGCGGCGGCGTGCGCGCCGTCCTCGAGCTGGCCGGCATCCGCGACATCCTCGCCAAGAGCCTCGGCACCACGAACCCGATCAACATGCTGAAGGCGACCGTCGACGGCCTGAAGAGGCTCCGCCGTCCCGAGGACGTGGCGCGGATCCGAGGGCTCACGATCAGCCAGGTTCTGCCGTACTCGCCTCCACCGGCCGAGGAGCCTGCTCCGGCGGACCTTCAGGGACAGACCCCGGAGGGGTCTGTCCCTACGGAGACGCCTGAGGCCGAGTGATGGCGAAGGTCAGGATCACCCAGGTGCGGAGCCAGATCGGCAACACCCGGAAGCACCGGGGCACCTTGCGAGCGCTCGGCCTCGGCAAGATCGGCCGCAGCGCCGAGCACGAGGAAGGCCCGGTGCTCGCCGGTATGCTCAGGAAGGTCAACCACCTGGTCAAGGTGGAGAAGCCGTAGATGGCCGGCGACCTGAACCTGTCGAACCTCGGGCCTGCGCAGGCGCGCAAGGCGCGGAAGCGCGTCGGCCGCGGCCTCGGCTCGGGCAAGGGCCGCTACTCCGGGCGCGGGATCAAGGGGCAGAAGTCGCGCTCCGGCTCGCACGCCATGCGTGCCGGCTTCGAGGGCGGTCAGATGCCCGCGTACATGCGCATGGGCAAGCAGCGCGGCTCGACCTCGAAGGACGCGATGCCGATCGGCCCCTTCCGGACGCGCGTCTGGTCGCTGAACGTCCGTGACCTCGCCCGCTTCGACGCGGGCAGCGAGGTGACGCCCGAGTCGCTGAAGGAGGCGGGCCTCGTCCGCAACCTCGGCCGCGACGTGAAGATCCTCGGCCACGGCGACCTGGGCGTGAAGCTGACGGTCTCGGCGCACGCGTTCTCGAAGGGCGCCGTCGAGAAGATCGAAGCGGCCGGCGGCACCGTGACCTGGCTCAAGCCCAAGCACGAGCCGAAGCGCAGGAAGCACCGCCGCGTCGCGCCCGCTTCCGTTCCGGAACCGGGCGCTGGCGAGGACGTGGACGCGGCGCCAGACGCTACGGACGAGGCGAGCGAGGAGCCGTCGGAGTGACCGGAACAGCTAGCGCTTTACGCGGAGCGTAAAGCGCAATGCTCTCTTGGATCGCCAATGCGTGGCGGGTGCCGGAGCTCCGCCGCCGCCTGCTCTTCACCGCCTTCGTCCTCGCCCTCTACCGCCTCGGGAGCTTCATTCCCGCGCCCGGCGTCGATTCGGACCAGATCAAGACCTACTTCGGGAACCAGGGCGGCACGGTGCTCGGCCTGCTCAACCTGTTCTCCGGCAACGCCCTCTCACGGTTCTCGATCTTCGCGCTCGGGATCATGCCGTACATCACCGCATCGATCATCCTCCAGCTCGGTGCGGTGGTCGTGCCGACCCTCGCGCAGCTGCAGAAGGAAGGCGAAGCGGGCTATGCCAAGATCAACCAGTACACGCGCTACCTGACCGTCTGCCTCGCCGCGGCGCAGGCGGTCGGCTACTCGTACCTCTTCCGCCGGCAGCACATCCTGACCGCGAACGTGGGTCGCCTCGTCCTCATCGTCGTCACCCTCACGGCGGGGACCGTGCTGCTGATGTGGTTCGGCGAGCAGATCACGAAGCGCGGAGTCGGAAACGGGATCTCGCTGCTCATCTTCGCGTCGATCATCGACCGTGCGCCGCTCGCCGTGCGCGCGTGGATCGACGGCGGTCCCACGACCAAGCTGTTCTTCCCGCTGCTCGCGCTCGGCGTGATCGTCGCCGTCGTCTTCATGCAGGAGGGCCAGCGCCGCATTCCCATCCAGTACGCCAAACGCCAGGTCGGCCGGCGGATGACCGCCGGCGGATCGACCTATCTGCCGTTGCGCGTGAACATGGCCGGCGTCATCCCGATCATCTTCGCCGCCGCGGTGATGGCGTTCCCGCCGACGATCGGCCAGTTCTTCCCGCAGACCCAGCCCTGGATCAACCGCAACTTCACCCAGACCGACTGGCCCTACCTGACGATCGAGGGCCTGCTGATCATCGTCTTCACCTACTTCTACACCGCGGTGCAGTTCAACCCCGTCGACCAGGCCGACAACCTGCGCAAGTACGGCGGCTACATCCCCGGGATCAGGCCCGGGCCACCGACCGCGCAGTACCTCGACCGGGTGCTCTCGCGGCTGACCCTTCCGGGGTCGCTCTACCTGGCGATCGTCGCCGTGCTGCCGACCTTCCTGATCCAGTTCTTCCACTTCTCGCAGTCGACGAGCACGTTCCTCGGCGGCACGTCGCTGCTGATCATCGTCGGCGTCGCCCTCGACACGATGCGCCAGATGGAGTCGCAGATGATGATGCGCTCATATGAGGGCTTTCTTAGGTAGTGGCACCAGCCGGCGGTAGGGCGTGAACATCCTCGTGCTCGGGCCGCAGGGGTCCGGCAAGGGGACGCAGGCGAAGCTGATCGTCACGACCTACGGGATTCCGCAGATCGCCACCGGGGACATGATCCGCGAGATCAAGGAGCTCGGCACCGACCTCGGGCGGCGGGTGAAGGCGATCTACGACCGAGGCGACCTCGTCGACGACGCCACCATCGTCGACCTGATCGAGTCGCGCCTCGACCGTGGCGACACGATCCCCGGCTTCGTCCTCGACGGCTTCCCGCGCAACACCGCCCAGGCGGAGGCGCTCGACGCGCTCCTCGCCCGGCTGGATCGGAACCTCGACATCGTCTTCGAGCTTCAGGTCGCCGATCGCGAGGTGCTGCTCGAGCGCATTGCGAAGCGCGCGCGGGAGGAGGGTCGGAGCGACGACACGCCCGAGGCGATCCGCAAGCGCCTGGAGATCTACGACCGCGAGACGGCGCCGCTCGTCGAGTACTACCGCTCGACCCGCGGCAACGTCGTCGGCATCCACGCCGACCAGCCGGTCGACGCCGTCTTTGCCGAGATCCGCGCCGCGCTGGACCAGCTCGCATGATCATCCGCAAGTCGTCCGAGGAGCTGGCGCGGATGGCGAGGGCCGGCCGGATCGTCGCCGACACGCTTGCCCTGATCGGCGAGCACGCTCGTCCTGGCGTCACGACCGGGGAGCTGGACGAGCTGGCCGAGGACTTCGTCACGGGCCAGGGGGGCTATCCGACGTTCAAGGGGTATCGCGGCTACCCGGCGGCCACGTGCATCTCGCCGAACTCGATGATCGTCCACGGGATCCCGGGCCCCTACGAGCTGGCCGACGGCGACATCCTCTCGGTGGACGTCGGCGTCACCCTCGACGGGTTCGTGGCCGACTCCGCCTACACGTTCGCGATCGGGGAGATCTCGGCGGAGGCGGAGCGTCTGCTCGAGGCCGGGCAGGCGGCCCTCGCCGCCGGCATCGAGCAGTGCCGCCCCGGCAAGCGGCTCTCGGACATCTCCCACGCCGTGCAACAGGTGACCGAGGCGGCCGGATTCTCGGTCGTCCGCAGCCTCGTCGGCCACGGGGTCGGGCGCTCGATGCACGAGGACCCGCAGATCCCCAACTACGGCCAGCCGGGCCGCGGACCGCAGCTCGCCGAAGGGATGACGTTCGCGATCGAGCCGATGATCAACATGGGCTCGCCCGAGATCGTCGTGCACGACGACGAGTGGTCGATCTCGGCGGCGGACGGCTCGCTCTCCGCCCATTTCGAGCACACCGTGGCCGTCACGGAGACCGGCCCCCGGATCCTGACCGCGACACCCGTTTTGCTACGATAGCCCCTCACGGCGCAGCCGCCGCTGTGCCGTGGCTCTATACGTTTTCGACCTCGTCGCCTGTGGCGCGGTCGAGTCGAGGAAGGATGGCGGTTTCGTACCGATGAAGGTCAGAGCGTCCGTGAAGCCGATGTGCGAGCGGTGCCGCGTGGTCAAGCGGCACGGCACGACCATGGTCATCTGCACGAACCCGCGACACAAGCAAAGGCAGGGGTAGGAGTTGGCACGCATCGCGGGTGTGAACCTCCCGAATCAGAAACGGCTCGAGGTGGGGCTGACCTACATCTACGGGATCGGCCCGACCAGCGCGCGGAAGATCTGCGCCGCGCTCGGGCTGTCCACCGACGAGAAGATCAAGGACCTCACCGACGAGGAGGTCACGAAGCTCCAGCGCCACATCGACGAGCAGTACCAGGTCGAGGGCGACCTGCGCCGTGAACGGCAGCAGGCGATCAAGCGGCTGACCGAGATCGGCGCGTACCGGGGCATTCGCCACCGCCGCGGTCTGCCCGTCAACGGCCAGCGGACGAAGACCAACGCCCGCACGCGCAAGGGTCCGAAGAAGACCGTCGGCCGCGGCAAGAAGGCGAAGGCCTGAGCTTGGCTCCCCCGAGGAAGGCAGCCGGGCGCGGGCGCACGCGCCGGCGCGTCAAGAAGAACATCGCGATCGGGCAGGCCCACATCAAGACGTCGTTCAACAACACGATCGTCTCGCTGACCGACAAGGACGGCGCCGTGATCGTCTGGGAGTCGGCGGGCTCCGCCGGGTTCAAGGGCTCGCGCAAGTCGACCCCGTTCGCCGCGCAGGTGACCGCCGACGCCGCCGCCCGCAAGGGCATGGAGCACGGGCTCCAGAAGGTCGAGGTCTTCGTCAAGGGTCCCGGGTCCGGACGCGAGACGGCGATCCGGTCGCTCCAGGCCGCCGGCCTCGAGATCCTCGGCGTCCGCGACGTCACGCCGCAGGCGCACAACGGCGTCCGCCAGAAGAAGCGGCGGAGGGTCTAATGGCCAGGGACCGCAGCCCGAAGTGCAAGCAGTGCCGCCGCGAGGGGATGAAGCTCTTCCTCAAGGGCGAGCGCTGCCTCACCGAGAAGTGCGCGATCGAGCGTCGCAGCTACCCGCCCGGCGAGCACGGACGCGGCCGGATCAAGCAGTCCGAGTACCTGCTCCAGCTGCGCGAGAAGCAGAAGGCGCGCCGGTACTACGGGCTCCTCGAGAAGCAGTTCCGGACGTACTACGAGAAGGCGTCGCGGAGCTCGGGGATCACCGGCGAGAACCTGCTGCGCATGCTGGAGACGCGACTCGACAACGTCGTCTACAGGCTCGGCTTCGCCGCCTCGCGCGCCCAGGCCCGGCAGCTCGTCCGCCACGGCCACTTCCAGGTGAACGGCAAGCGGGTGAACATCCCCAGCTACCAGGTCAAGCCGAACGACGTGATCACGATGCGCACCGGCTCGTCGGCCGAGCAGGCGGTGCGCGACGCCACCGACCTGACCGCGTCGGTCGCGCCGTGGCTCCAGGCCGACCACGACGGCCTCACCGGAAAGATCCTCAAGTGGCCCGACCGCGGCGAGATCGACACCCCGGTGCAGGAGTCGCTCATCGTCGAGCTCTATTCCAAGTAGCCCCGCGCTAGCTGGAAGAAGGAAGAACAGAGAAAGGAACACCGTTGGCAACTCGCATGATCGAATTCCAGGTCCCGAAGATCGTCCACGAGGAGGTCGACGAGGACCGCGGCGTCTTCGTGATCGAGCCGCTCGACCGCGGCTTCGGCTACACGTTCGGGAACTCGCTGCGCCGCGTGCTGCTCTCCTCGCTGGAGGGCGCCGCCGTCACCTCCGTGAAGATCGAGGGCGTCGCGCACGAGTTCACGACGCTGCCGGGCGTCCGCGAGGACGTCACCGACATCATCCTCAACCTGAAGAACCTGATCTGCCGCCTGCACGGCGATTCGCCCGAGGTCGAGGTCCGGCTCCAGAAGAAGGGCCCGGGGACGGTGAAGGCCTCGGACATCCAGGCTCCGGCGGAGCTCGAGATCCTCAACCAGGAGCTCGAGATCGCCAACCTGGCCGAGAAGGGCAAGCTCGAGGTGACGCTGACGATCGGCCGCGGCCGCGGGTACGTGCCCGGCGAGATGAACCGCGGGCCCGAGCACACCATCGGCGTCATCCCGATCGACTCGATGTTCTCGCCGGTTCGCCGCGTCTCCTACGACGTCGAGGCTGCGCGCGTCGGTCAGCGCACCGACTACGACAAGCTGCGCCTCGACATCACCACCGACGGGTCGATCGACCCGCGGGAGGCGATCGGCCAGGCGGCCGAGATCCTGATCCGCCAGCTGGCCATCTTCACCGACATCGAGAAGATCGAGGGCTTCGGCGAGGCTGCCGCCGTCGCCGAGGGCGGTGCGACCGTCGAGCCGTCGCTCGCCCACGGGATGGAGAACTTCCCGATCGAGGAGCTCGAGCTCGGCGTCCGCTCGTACAACTGCCTCAAGCGCGTCGGGATCGAGACGATCGGCGACCTGGTGATGAAGTCCGAGAACGAGCTGGCGGCGATCCCGAACTTCGGCAAGAAGTCGATCGAGGAGGTCAAGGAGACGCTCGCCACGCACGGCCTGCGGCTCCGCGGCGACGACGGGAGCAACGGGGCCGGCGCCGAGGCATGAGGCACCACCGCTCGGGAAGGAAGCTCGGCCGCGACGCCTCGCACCGTAAGGCGCTCTACGCGAACCTCGCGGGCGCGCTGATCGAGCACGGCCGCATCAAGACGACCGTGACCAAGGCGAAGGCGGTCCGACCGATCGCCGAGCAGATGATCACGCTCGGCCGCCGTGGCGACCTGCACGCGAGGCGTCAGGCGATGGCCTACCTCCGCTCGCAGCAGGTCGTGCACGTGCTCTTCGCCGAGGTCGCGCCGCGCTTCAAGGACCGCCCCGGCGGCTACTCGCGGATCGTCCGCCTCGGCCCGCGTCCGGGCGACGCGGCCGAGCTGGCCTACCTCGAGCTGGTCGACTTCTCGGCGGAGGAGCAGGCCGAGGAGCGCTCGGAGCGCCGCCGGCTGCGGCTGCGCCGCCGCCAGGAGGCCGAGGAGCGCGCGGAGGCAGAAGCAGCCGCGGCCGAGGCTCCGGCCGCTTCCTGAAGGGTCAGACCCCGACGGGGTCTGACCCTGGAGGAACCGCGCGCGGCATGACCACGTCGTCGATCAGCCCATAGGCCACCGCTTCCGGGGGCGACATGAAGTAGTCCCGGTCGATGTCCTGCATGACCTGGTCGACGTGGCGGCTCGAATGGCTCGAGATGATCTCCGCCATGCGGCGCGTGACCGAGAGCACCTCGCGCGCGTGGATGTCGATGTCGCTCGGCGCTCCCCGGAACCCGGCCGAGCCCTGGTGGATCATCATCTTCGCGTTCGGCAGCGCGGAGCGCTTGCCGGGTGCGCCGCCGCACAGGATCATCGCCGCGGCCGACATCGCCATCCCGACGCAGATCGTCCGCACGTCCGGCTTGACGAACTGCACGGTGTCGTAGATCGCCATGCCCGCGTAGGCCGAGCCGCCGGGCGAGTTGACGTACAGCGAGATGTCCTTGTCCGGGTCCTCGGCCTCGAGGAAGAGGAGCTGGGCGGTGATCAGGTTCGCGACGTGGTCGTCGACCTCGGTGCCGAGGAAGACGATCCGCTCGCGCAGCAACCGGGAGTAGATGTCGAACGAGCGCTCGAAGCGGCCGTCCGACTCGACGACCATCGGGACGAGGGTGCTCATCGGTTCCTCCTGCTAGGGTTACGCAACCAAGGAGTTGCCGATCATACATGCAACCAGGAGGTTGCGCGATGCAGATCGAACGCGAAGTCGTCCTCGACGCGCCGCCCGCGGAGGTCTGGGAGGCGCTCACGGATGCGGAGCAACTGGAAGCGTGGTTCGCCAACGACGTCGAGTTCGACCTCGACACCGGCGGCGTCTTCCGCTGGGACGACGGCGAGGTTCGCCACGCGGTCGTCGAGGACGTCGACAGCGAGCGGCGGCTGGCGATCCGCTGGTGGGATCCCGGCGGCCCGGAGGAGAGCGAGGTCACGTTCACGCTCGAGCCGGTCCCGACCGGAACCCGGCTCGTCGTCACCGAGACAGCCTCGTGCGACTGGGCGTGGGCGCTTCAAGCGTATGCGGGAAGACAGCGTCTTCTCAGCGCTGTCTGACCCGAGCCGCCGGCGGCTGCTCGAGTCACTGGCCGGCCGCGAATCGGCCTCCCTGAGCGAGCTCGCCGCGCAGCTCCCGGTGACCAGGCAGGCGGTCTCGAAGCACCTCGCTGCGCTCGGCGAAGCCGGCCTGGTCGAATCGGCGCGGGTCGGGCGGGAGACGCGCTATTCCCTGACGCCCGACCCGCTCGCCGAGGCACTCGCATGGATGGAGCGGATCGGCGACTGCTGGGACGAACGGCTCGCCCGGCTCCGCGAGCACCTCGCGCGCGATTAGATGCTGGCGGCCCTCTCACACGACGAGGCTCGCTCGCTCGTTCTCGTCCTGGCCGCGACCGCCCTCGGCGCGCTGCTCTCCCGGCTGCACGAGCGCGTGGTGCTCCCGGCGGTGGTGGTCGAGATCGTGCTCGGCATCGTGATCGGGCCGGAGGTGCTCGGCATCGCGACGGTGAACAGCTACATCAGCTTCCTGGCCAACTTCGGCCTTGTGTTCCTGTTCTTCTTCGCGGGTCTCGAGGTGATCGAGAAGCAGGTGCCGCGGGCAGCGCTCGTGAGGGCGACCGCCGGCTGGGCGGGCTCGCTCGCCCTGGCGGCTGCGGCCGGAGTGGTGCTGCACGCCTCGGGTGTCGACGCGGACTGGTGGGTGCTCGCGGTCGCGCTGGCGACGACCGCGCTCGGCACACTCGTCCCGATCCTCTCGGATGCCGGGATCCTGCCGACGCCGCTCGGTTCCGCGACCCTCGGCACGGGGGTCGCCGGCGAGTTCTGGCCGATCGTCGTCATCTCCGTCTTCCTCACCGGCGCCTACGGAGCGACGACCGAGCTGCTCCTGCTGCTCGGCTTCGGCGCCCTCGTCGCGCTGACCGCCGCCGTCGCCCTGCGCGCACGGCCGCCGCGGATCGTCAGCGTGCTCCGGGAGACGGTCCACACCACCGGTCAGGCGGCGGTGCGCATCTCGGTGCTCGTGCTCGCCGCGCTCGTCCTCCTCGCGGTCGACGCGGGCTTCGACTTCGTCCTCGGCGCCTTCGCGGCGGGCCTCGTGGTGGGAGTCGCGCTGGCGTCCCCGGAGGGGGAAGTCGTACGCATGCGGCTCGAGGGAATCGGCTTCGGGCTGCTGATCCCGATCTACTTCGTCGTCACGGGGATGAACTTCGACCTCGACAGCCTCCTCACCGCCCGCGGGCTGGCGCTGGCGGCGCTGTTCCTCGCCCTGCTCGTCCTCGTCCGCGGCGTTGCGGCGTTGCTGTGGCTGCGCGATCTGGGGCGCCGCAAGACGCTCGGTCTCGCGTTCTTCGGCGCCACCGGCCTGCCTCTGATCGTCGCGATCGTCGGAGTCGGGACCGATCGCGGCGCGATCGGAGCTGCGGTCGGAGCGTCGCTGATCGGTGCGGGGATGATCTCGGTGCTCGTCTTCCCGCTGGTCGGGCTGCGCGTCGCGGGAACGGAGCGAGAGCTCGCTCCGGTGGAGCCTGCGGTGTTCGACGAGTACTGACGGGTCGGCTAGCCCCCGGTGAGCGTCGCCTTCTCGATCACGACCTGCTTCGTCGGCTGCTCCGTCGTCGGATCGCCGAGCTTGCCGATCTTGTCCACCACGTCCATCCCGCTCGACACCTCCCCGAGCAGGGCATAGTCGGGCGGCAGGCCGATGTCGGCGCCGGTGACCACGAAGAACTGGCTGCCCGCCGTGCCGGCCGGCTCGTCCTGGGTCTTGGCCATCGCGACCACACCCTTCGTGTACTTCGCGTCGGCGGGCGGCGCGTCGACCGTCGTGTAGCCGGGGCCGCCGGTGCCGTCGCCATTGGGGTCGCCGCCCTGGATCACGAAGCCGGGGACGATCCGGTGGAAGGTGAGGCCGTCGAAGAAGCCCTTCCTGACGAGCGCGGCGAAGGAGGCGGTCGTGTCGGGCGAGTCCTTGACGTCCAGGTCGAAGGCGAACGTGCCCTGGCTCGTCTTCAGCGTGACCGTGTAGGTCTTCGCCGGATCGAGCGCCGGCCTGCCCGAGGTCGAGCTCGTCGCCGTCGCCGCCGCAGTCGTCGCGCTTCCCTCGTCGCTTCCGCCGCCGCCGCAGCCGGCGGCGAGCAGCACCGCCGCCGCGAGTGCGACGATCGGCGTGATGCGGCTCAGGCTCGACATCGAGTACGACGGTACCGACTTCTCGGGCTGGGCGGCGCAGCCCGGGCTTCGCACGGTCGAAGGCGTGCTGCGCGACGCGCTCGGGGCGCACTTCGCGGGTTTCTCGAGCCTGGCCGTGGCCGGAAGAACCGACGCGGGCGTCCATGCGCTCGGGCAGGTCGCAACCGTCGACGTCGAGAGCGGACCGCCCGCGGAGAGGGCCGCCGAGGCGCTGAACACCCTGCTCCCGGCCGACCTGGCCGTGACCGCCGCCTCGGAGGTCGCCGCCGACTTCCACGCGAGGCACTCCGCGCGGGCTCGTACGTACCGCTATCGAATCTGGCGTCGGCGCACGCCTTCTCCGTTCGAACGCACCCGCAGCTGGTGGCTGCCGCGCGTGCTCGACGAGGCGAGCCTCGCCGAGTCGGCCGACGCGATCGTCGGGGAGCACGACTTCCGCGCCTTCACGCCGACCGAGACCCAGCACCACGTCTTCACCCGGGAGGTGCGGAAGGCCGCGTGGCACCTGCGGGGCGACGCGCTCGAGCTCGAGATCACCGCCGACAGCTTCCTCCGGCACATGGTGCGGACGCTGGTCGGGACGATGGTCGAGCGCGAACCGGCGGAGATCGCGACCCTGCTCGACGGGCGCTCTCGCGGCGAGGCGGGCTCGACCGCGCCGCCGTGGGGGCTCTACCTCGTCGGCGTGGAGTACTAGCCGTACCTCGGCGGCTGCTGTTTCGCCAGCGCCGACCCGCCGCCGAGCAGGAGCAGGGAAAGACCGAGAACGGCCGCATTCCCGACCACGGCTTGATCGTAGGGCGCCGTCGTTAGCATCACGTAAATGCGCTTCCCGGTCGTTCTCTTCGACCTCGACGGCACGATCGTCGATTCCGGCTGGATGATCCTGGCGTCCTACCGCCACGCGACCGAGACGGTGCTCGGCCGCGAGTTCCCCGACGACGTCCTGATGGCGAAGGTCGGAAGCGGCCACCTGGAGGCTCAGATGCGCGAGTTCGACGAGGCGAAGGCCGACGAGCTCGCCCAGGCGTACCGTGCCTTCTACGAGCCGCTCCACTCGGAGCTCGAGGCGTTCCCGGGGATGCTCGAGCTGCTGGAGCGACTCGACGCCGAGGGCAGGCAGCTCGGGATCGTCAGCGCGAAGCGCCACGACATCGTCAAGCTCGCCTTCGAGGCGCTCGGCTTCGGCGACCTGATGGACGTCGTCGTCGGCTCGGACGAGGCGCCGCGAGGCAAGCCGCATCCCGACCAGATCCTGATCGCCCTCGATCGCCTCGACGTCGACCCCGACCGGACGGCCTACGTCGGCGACGCGCCGTTCGACATCGCCGCCGCCAAGGCGGCCGGCGTCCACGCGATCGGCGTGACCTGGGGCGGCATCCACACCCGTGAGCGCATGGAGGCCGAGGGGCCGGACGCGGTGGTCGACACGGCCGACGAGCTCTATGCCGTCCTCTAGCACGACCGTGGAGACGCGGGCGGCCGAGCTGCGGGCGCTGCTCAACCGCTACCTCTACGAGTATCACGTCCTCGACGACCCTTCGGTCTCCGATGCCGAGTACGACCGCCTCTACGACGAGCTGGTCGCGCTCGAGGAGACGAATCCCGAGCTGGTCACGCCCGACTCGCCCACCCACCGCGTGGGCGCGCCCGCCTCAGACAAGTTCCAGAAGGTGCGTCATCTGGAGGCGATGGGGTCGCTGGAGAAGGTGACGAGCGACGAGGCGCTCGAGAAGTGGGCCGAGGACATCCGCAAGCGGCTCGGGACGGACGAGGAGGTTGCGTACCTGATCGAGCCGAAGATCGACGGCCTGGCCGTCAACCTCACCTACGAGAACGGCGTCTTCGTGCGCGGGGCGACGCGTGGAGACGGCGTCCAGGGCGAGGACGTCACGCCCAACCTGCGCACGATCAGGGCGATCCCGCTGCGCATGCTCGGCGACGACGCTCCCGCAGTGGTCGAGGTGCGCGGCGAGGTCTACCTCCCGCTCTCGGGCTTCCGCGAGCTGAACGAGCGGCTGGCCGGGACCAACCAGAAGCTCGCCCCGAACCCGCGCAACGCGGCCGCCGGCTCGCTGCGGCAGAAGAACTCGGCGATCACCGCCGATCGCCCGCTCTCGACGTGGATCTACGGCACCGGGCACCGCGAGGGCGTCGAGTTCGAGAGCCAGGCCGGGATGCTGGACTGGCTCCGCGAGCGCGGCTTCCGGACGAACCCCTATGCGGAGCGGCTCGAGTCGATCGAGGACGTCGCCGCCGCCTGCCGCGCCTGGGAGACGCGCCGGGTCGAGCTCAACTACGAGATCGACGGCATCGTGATCAAGGTCGACTCGCTCGACCAGCAGCGGCGTCTGGGAGCGCTGCACTCGCGTCCGCGCTGGGCCCGCGCCTTCAAGTGGGCTCCGATGACGGCGACCACGCGGCTCCTGAAGATCCACATCCGCGTCGGCCGGACCGGCGCGCTCAACCCCTGGGCGGTGATGGAGCCGGTCGAGGTGGGCGGCGTCACGGTCACGCGGGCGACCCTCCACAACGAGGAGGACATCAACCGCAAGCAGATCCGCGAGGGCGACGACGTGATCGTCCAGCGCGCCGGCGACGTCATTCCGCAGATCGTGGGCCCGGCGGGCGCGCACCGGCCGGGCACGAAGGTGTTCCGGATGCCGAAGCGCTGCCCGCTCTGCGGGGTCGACGTGGTCAAGCCCGAGGGCGAGGTGATGCACCGCTGCCCGAACCGGGCCTGCCCCTCGCGCGGCCTGGAGACGCTGATCAACTGGACCGGGATCGCCGACATCGACGGCGTCGGCGAGCAGACGATCCGGATCCTCTGGGAGAAGGGCCTCGTCCGGTCGCTGCCCGACCTGTACCGGCTGACCAGGGAGCAGCTGCTCGCGCTCGACGGCTTCGCGGAGATCTCGGCGACGGCGGCGATCGAGGCGATCCAGCGCTCGAGGGAGGTGCCGTTCTCGCGCGTCCTGCTCGGGTTGAACATCCCGGGCCTCGGCTGGGTGCTGGCGCAGAACCTCGCGCGTCACGTCGAGAACGTCGACCGGCTGATCGCCGCCACCCAGGAGGAGATCGAGGCCGCCGAGGGTTTCGGCCCCGACCGCGCGGAGATCCTCGTCGAATGGTTCGCCGACGATCAGAACCGCGCCCTCGTCCAGGAGCTCCGCGACCTCGGCCTTCGCTTCGAGCTCGGCGAGGAGGATCGCCCGGCGGAGGGGCCGCTCACCGGATCGACCTACGTGATCACGGGCACGCTCGAGTCGATGTCGCGCGAGGAGGCGACCGCCGCGCTGGAGGCGAAGGGCGCGAAGGTGACCGGCTCGGTCTCGAGGAAGACGACCGGCCTGGTCGTCGGCGAGGAGCCGGGCGCGTCGAAGCTGACGAAGGCGCAGAGGGAGGGCGTGCCGCTCCTCGGCGAAGCCGAGCTCCTAGCGTTGCTTCGCTAGCACCGTCGCGAAGCGGTCCTGGGCCGCCCGCGCCGCGGTCCACGAGAGACCGGGCGCATTCACGAGGATCGAGAAGGCGTAACGCTCGCGAACGTACCCGGAGAGCGCCGAGGCGTCGTCGAGCGTGCCGGTCTTCGCCCGGACGTTCCCGCGCGCCGGGGCACGGGCCATCCGGTCCTCGAGCGTTCCGTCCCGGCCCGAGACCGGCAGGATGCCGAACAGCGCGGAGCGGATCTCGCGATCTGCCCACGAGCGCTGGAGGATCGTCACGAGCGCTTTCGGCGTCAGCCGGTCGAGTGCCGACAACCCCGAGCCGTCCGCGATGCGGACGCCTGCGAGCGGCACGGCGTGGGCAGCGAGGATCGACCGGACGACCTCGGCCCCCGCGGCGGTCGTGCCCGCCTCTCCGACGACGGCACCGAGCTGCTTGAGCACGAGCTCGGCCGTGAAGTTGTCGCTCTCGACGTCCATGCGCCGCAGGATCTCCGCCAGCGGCGGCGACCAGCGCGTGGCCAGAGGCCAGCCGCCGGCGCGGGCGCGCTTCGTCGGCCCGTCCACGCGAACGCCTGCCTGTGCGAGCGCCTGTCGGAAGAGCGCGGCGGTTCCGAGCGCGCCGCTCGTCCCCGGGATCGCGAGCGCGGACAGCGCCTGCGACTCGCCGGGGACGTAGCGCACCTTCCAGCCCGGACCGCTCCGTCTCCGGTCGAACCACGACTCGTCGGCGACGAGGCTTCCCGTCACTCGGCGGATCCCGGCGTCGCGGACGCCTTGAGCGAGCCGGCCCAGCCCGGCCCGGTCGAGCGTCGGGTCGCCGCCGCCCCGCAGGACCAGGCTGCCCGACCAGACGCCGCCAGGCCCGAGCCTGCCCTCTCCCAGCGCCGAGGTCTGCATCCGGAACGAAGGGCCGAGCGCCTGCAGAGCCGCGTACGTGACCACCAGCTTCTCGTTCGAGGCGGGGAGCAGGGCGCTGGCCGCGCCGTGCGCGTAGACGACCCTGCCGGTCGCCAGATCGACCGCGAGCGCGGCCGTCCCCGGCCCGGTGAAGCCGGACAGCGCTGCCTGGAGGCGCGCACGGAGCGTCGCCGCGGGAGCCGGCTGCGCCGCGACCGCCGCGACGAGCGCCGCCGACACCGCGATACGAATCGCGAGCATGGGCCTCATTCGCGGAAAAGATAGGACGCCCGGCCCATGGAGGGGTTCCGGGCCGGCCGGATAATCGGACTGGAATGGTCCGGCAGGCCCTCGATCACGCTGCCGTCTTGGACAACGTCCGGCAGCTGCGCGATGCCTCCTCACCGCCGATCGGGGAGGTCGAGCGCGTGCTCACCGACGGCTACGCGTGCGTCCTGCGCAGCGAAGGCGAGCGCCTCAGGCTGCGCAGGCGGCTCGAGGAGCGCGCGCGCAGCCTCGGCCCTGCTTCGGGCCAGGACGAGGTGGTCGAGCTGGCCGCGCTCGCCCAGGGCATCGCCCGCACCGGTCGCGAGATCGACGAGCTCCGGGCCGCGCTGGACGAGCTCGCCGCCACCGCGCGCCGCCTGCGAGTCGCCTGAACGGACGCGTCTACGCGATGCCGCTCCGCACCGCGTAGACGGCTGCCTGGATGCGGTTGGAGATCTGGAGCTTCATCAGGATGTTCGAGATGTGGTTCTTGACCGTCTTCGGGCTGATCACGAGCTCCGCCGCGATCTGCGCGTTGTCCTTGCCGTTCGCGATCAGCTTCAGGACCTCGAGCTCGCGGTCGGAGAGCTCGGCGCGGATCGCGTCCGCCATGTCCGTGTCGGCCGTCGTCGACCGGACGCGCTGAAGCACCTTCGCTGCGATCGTCGGCGAGATCAACGACGCTCCGACCGCGGCCGAGCGGATGCCCGACACCACGTTCTCGATCGTCGCGTCCTTGAGCAGGTAGCCGCAGGCGCCGGCGACGATCGCGTCCATCACGTCGGCGTCCTGGTCGGAGATGGTGAGGACGATCACCCGGGTGAGGGGCGAGTGGGCGGTGATGTGCTTCGTCGCCTCGACGCCGCTCATCTTCGGCATGTTCAGGTCCATGACGACCACGTCCGGTGCGGCCTCGCGGACGAGCTGCACCGCCTCGAGGCCGTCCGCCGCCTCTCCGAGGACATGCATGCCCTGCTGCTCCTCGAGCAGGTTGCGCAGCCCCGTGCGGAACAGGTCGTGGTCGTCGACCAGGACGACCCGTACTTCCTCGGGCAACCCGTTCACCGGTTCGGCCATGTTCCCCCCAGGCGCCGCCATCGCCCGAATCTTAGTGCTTCCCGGCGCGAGGTCGAGCGGGCGCGGGCGTCAGTGGAAGGTGACGGTGACGGTGCGGCCGAACGCGGCTGCGTCCGAGCAGGACTTGATCCAGACGTCGATGCGCCTCCCCTGGACCGACCCGCCCGTGTCGGCTGCGACGCCCTCGCCGTAGCCCGGGATGGTCATGCGCGTTCCGAGCGGGATCACCGAAGGGTCGGTCGCGACGATCCCCGGCCCGACCGGCAGACCGGTGGCCGTCGAGCCCTTCAGGCAGTAGCCGGTGGCGTAGACGGTCATCGTCCCGCCCGGCTTCGGCGGCGGCGGCGCGGCGGTCGGCACGGTCGTTCCGCCGGCAACGGACTCGACGGGCGACGGCGGCGGCTCGGAGGGGCCGGTCGCGGCCGCCGGCGCCGGCGCCGCGGCCGTCGTGGTCGACGGCTCCCCGGTCGCCGGCCGGGCCGGGGCCTGTCGGCTCACCACCTGCGCTCTCCGGGTCGCCTCCCGCGCCCGTTCCTCGAGCGTCGAGATCTGGGCTGCGGTCAGCTCCCGCTCGCGCTGCAGGCCGGCGAGGTAGGCGGCGCGCTCGGCGCGGGCCTGCTCGAGCCCGGCGGTGGTCTCGGCCAGCCGCGACCGCGTCTCGTTCACGCGCCGGACGTGGACGGCGAGCTCGTGCTCGACCGTGACGAGCCGGTTGCGAGCGGCTTCGGCCTCGTCGCGCACCGACTGGGTCGCCCGTGCCGCCCGGTGGACTGCATCCAGTCCGTCGATCGCCTCCTCGAGCGACTTCGCCCCGAGCACGACCGCGATGGGGTCGGGCGGGCCCTGCTCGTACAGGTAGCGGAGCTGGTCGCCGAGACGTCGCTCGGCGAGCGCCGTCGTCTGCCTCGCCGCACGAGCACGGCGGCGGACGGACGACTGCTCGCGGGCCAGCGCCTCGGCGCGCCCCTGGACCTTCGCCAGGTCCGAGCGCGTCTCCGCCAGCCGGCTTTCCAGCCCGTACAGCTGCACGACCGCCGCGCGCGACTCGGCCGCCAGCGCCGCCTCGCGCTCGCGGAGCTGGCCTACGCCCGGGCTCTGCGCCGGCACGGTCGCCGGTGCTCCGAGCACCAGCAGGAAACCCACCGCGACTGCGAGAACGCGGGGGAGCTTGTGACATCTGACCTGCACGAACCGGCCGACCGTACCACAGGACCGTGGCCCGGAAGTGGCCTCGGCTGTGGGTGTTTTGCGCTGCTTTTTGCCCAATTTGCAGTCTCTTCTCGGTTGCCCGTGTCCGCTGCCCTTGGTAGGGTGCTCCCTTCGTGACGTGCCGGCCCCTCCCGGTGCGCCTGTCGAGAGAGGTGTGGGGTTTCTTCTCGCGCGCCCACATGCGGCAGGCAACCTTCGTACTCGTTGCGCTCCTGGCGTCGGTGCTCGCTGCCCAGGTGGCGAGAGCCGAGCCGCCCGCCATCGCGGCCAAGAGGGCCGAGGCCCAGCGGGTGCTGGGCGAGATCCACGCGCTCGACGTCCAGATGGAGAAGGCGATCGAGGCGTACAACGGCGCGACCGACCAGCTCGCGGCGATCGAGCGCGAGCGGGCGTTGAACACGCGCGAGCTCTCGGTGGCGAAGCACAACCTGTACGTGTCGCAGCACCGCCTCGCCGCCCGCTTGCGCGAGATGTACACCGACGGGCAGGAGAACTCGACGCTCGCGATCCTGCTCGGCTCCCACTCGATCGGGGACTTCCTCGACCGGGTCGAGACGGTGAACAGCGTCGCATCCCAGGATTCGCAGGTGCTCGGCGAGATCCAGAAGTTCAAGCACGACGTGACCGTGCGCGCGGGGCAGCTGAAGGTCGCCCATGCCCGGCAGGAGCAGGTCGTCGCCGAGCGCGCGGCCGCGAAGCAGCAGGTCGAGTCGGGGCTGGCCGAGCGCCAGCAGCTGCTCGGCTCGATCCGCGGCGAGATCGCGCGGCTCCAGCGCGAGGAGGAGGAGCGCCAGGCCCGGCTCGCCGCCGAGGCTCGCGCGCGGCTGGAGGCGCAGCTGGCCGCCCAGCATGCCGCCGTGCAGCAGGCGCAGGAACAGGACGTCGTCGGCGCGTCGGCGGTCTCGCCGGACGGCGTCGTCACGGTCGCGCCGCCGTCGCAGTACGGCGGCGTCGTCGGGATCGCCATGCAGTACCTCGGCACGCCGTACGTCTGGGGCGGCTCGTCGCCGGGCGGCTTCGACTGCTCCGGGCTCGTCATGTTCGTCTACTCGCAGATGGGGGTCTCGCTGCCGCACCACGCCGCCGACCAGTTCAACTACGGCGTCCCGGTCTCGCGCGACCAGCTCGAGCCCGGCGACCTCGTCTTCTTCGACGGCCTCGGCCACGTCGGGATCTACATCGGCGGCGGCCAGTTCATCCATGCTCCGCACACCGGCGACGTGGTCAAGATCTCGAGCCTGAACGAGTCCTGGTACGCCGCGACCTACGTGGGCGCGCGTCGCATCACCTAGAGGGGCGACGATCGCCTTTGCGCTTTCGCCTTCGGCGAAAGCGCTAGCTGCCCTGCAGGGGCAGCCGGAGACGTGGCACCGAGCGCTTCCGTGGGGGTGCCATGTTCTCGGTTCGAACTGGCACGACAGCTAGCGCTTTGACCGGCGAAGCCGGTCAAAGCGCATAGAGGCGCTCGATCGCGTCGGCGAAGTGCTCCTGGACGACCCTGCGTCTGAGCTTCAGGGTCGGCGTGAGCTCGCCGGCCTCGGTCGAGAAGTCGCGCGGTAGCACCTCGAAGCGCTTGATCTGCTCGTAGCGGGAGCGGTGCTCGTTGACCTCGTCGACGATCCCCTGGACGAGCGCGGCCTCGTCCCGGCCGCCGTCGGCCCGCCACTTCGCCACCTCCTCCCGGTCGAGCGTGAGCAGGGCGGCGACGTAGGGACGCCGGTCGCCGAGGACGACCGCCTGCGAGACGTAGCGCGAGGACTTGAGGTCGTTCTCGAGGTTCTGGGGCGCGATGTTCTTGCCGCCGGCGGTGACGAGGATGTCCTTCTTGCGGTCGGTGATCGTGATGAAGCCCTCCGCGTCGATCTCGGCGATGTCGCCGGTGCGCAGCCAGCCGTCCTCGAGCAGCACCTGGCGCGTCGCCTCCTCGTCCTCGAGGTAGCCGGCGAACACCGTCTCGCTGCGCATCTCCAGCTCGCCGTCCTCGGCGAGCCGTACCTCCACGCCGGGGAGCGGCCTGCCGACCGTCCCCAGCTTGAAGGCATCGGGGCGGTTGACCGAGCAGGCGGTCGTGCACTCGGTCAGGCCGTAACCCTCGTAGATCGGGAGGTCGAGCGCCGCGAAGAGCTGCATCACCTCGCGCGAGAGCGGCGCGCCGCCAGAGCTGGCGAGCCGGAGGCGGCCGCCGAGGCGCTCCTTCACCTTCGAGTAGACGAGCCGGTCGGCGATCCGATGGCGGAGGGCGAGCAGCCGCGGGATCGGCTCGCCGGCCTGGCGTCTGCGGCTCACCTCGCGTCCCACGGCCAGCGCCCAGCCGGCGATCGTGCGCCGGAGGCCGTGCGCGTCGTCCAGCCCCGAGACGACGGCGGTGTGGATCTTCTCGTAGACGCGCGGCACGCTCGGGAAGTTGGTCGGACGCACGGCGGCCAGCGCGTCGCCGACGCGGAGCGGGTCACGGCAGAGAGCGAGCGTGTAGCCGACGTATCGGGCCTGCAGGTGGATCAGCCGGCCGTAGTTGTGCGCGAGCGGGAGGTACAGGAGGAGCGTGTCGTCGGGACCGACGAAGCGGGTCGGCATCTTGTCAACCACGGCCGCCATCGCGTAGTAGTTGCGGTGGCGGATCATGCAGCCCTTGGGCGGGCCGGTCGTCCCGGAGGTGTAGATGTACGTGAACACGTCGTCCTCGCCCACGGCCGCCTCGGCGTCGGCGAGCGCGGTCGGGTGGGCGGCGGCGTGCTCGCGGCCTCGGGCCTCGAGCTCGTTCAGGCCGGCAAACGTGAGGACGTGGCGGAGGCCGGGGAGCTCTGCGCGCACAGACTCGACCTTCGCCAGCTGGTCGTCGTCCTCGACGAGCACGCCGATCGCCTGCGAGTGGCGGATCACGTAGGCGGCGTCGCGCGGGGAGCTGTTGGCGTAGACCGGGGCCCCGATCGCGCCGATCAGCCCGAGCGCGAAGTCGAACAGGCACCACTCGAGGGTGGTCGAGGCGAGGATCGAGAAGGCGTCACCCCTGCGCACGCCGAGCGCGAGCAGGCCGTTGGCGATGTCGTCCACGCGGCGTTCCGCCTCCCGCCACGTGACCTCGACCCAGGCTCCGCCTCGCTCGGCCAGGTAGGGCGGTTGCGTCGATCCGCGCCCGGGCGCATTGCGCCACAGGGCGCCGATCGTCCTCGTCCCGGACATCCCTGCGAAGCGTACTTTCGGGAAGGGAAGCCGGTCCACGCCTAGAATTCCAAGTGCCCCTATGCGGACGACCTGGAACGGATCGATCAGCTTCAGCCTGGTCACGATTCCCGTCGGGCTGGCCCC
Organism: Gaiellaceae bacterium; assembly: GCA_036555585.1. Classification (GTDB taxonomy): domain Bacteria; phylum Actinomycetota; class Thermoleophilia; order Gaiellales; family Gaiellaceae; genus DATBLE01. The sequence goes on along the minus strand of DATBLE010000025.1, from coordinate 3,055 downwards.
GGCGACGAAGCCGTCGGCGCGCGCCTCCGACGTCTCCTTCCGCCAGCTGCATGCCGAGTGCAAGACGCCGATCAAGAACCGCCGCTGGTGCCCCGTCCACGAGCGCGAGGTGGAGAGCGACGAGATCGTCAGGGGCTGGGAGGTGGCGAAGGGCCAGTTCGTGATCGTCGAGGACGCCGACCTGGAGGCGATCGAGCGCCAGAACACCTCCCGGTCGATCGACATCGAGCGGTTCGTCCCGCTGGACGAGGTCGACCCGGTCTACTTCGACCGCACGTACTTCCTGGTGCCCGCGGCCGCGGCGGCCGCGCTGCGTCCGTACGTCCTGCTGCGCACGGTGCTCGCGGACGAGGGGGTCGGCGCGATCGGCCGCTTCGTGCTCTCGGGCAAGGAGAAGCTCTGCCTGATCCGGCCGAAAGGCGACGCGCTCGTGCTCGAGACTCTTTTCGTGGCCGAGGACGTGTACTCGCAGGCGGAGATCGACGAGGCGGCCGACGGGGCCCAGGCGCCGAAGAAGGCCGAGCTCGACCTCGCCCGCCAGCTGGTCGACAGCCTCGTCGGCGAGTTCGACCCGCGGGAGCAGCTGACGAGCGAGTACCGCCAGGACCTCCGCAAGATGCTGGAGGCGAAGCTCGCGGGCCAGCCGATCGAGGAGCCGGAGGAGGTCGAGGAGGCGCCGGTGATCGACCTGATGGCCGCGCTCAAGCAGAGCGTCGCCGAGGCGAAGAAGCGCAAAGCGCCTGCAGAGGACGCCGAGCCGGCGGCGAAACCGCGCGCGAAGCGCGCGGCGGCCAAACGCTAGGGCTTGCAGTCCCCCACCAGGTCTTCGATCGTTCCGACGAGCCGTTCGCGTCCTGCCGGTCTCGAACTTCGCAATGCCCCGGGCAGCCGTGCAAGACGATGCCGGCAAGGTGATGGTCCGCTGGGGCGAGGGGGCGGACGAGCGTCTGTGGTTCGGGCGCGAAGACGCGGTCGACTACTGGGACGGCGTCGATTGAGGAGCTGTGGATGAATCGTCACTTCGGCGTGGGGGTCTGACCCCGCCTGAGCGTCACGAACTGTCCACAGCGCAGGGATGGTCCGCGCCGGGAACCGCTGTTGATGATTCGTCACTTCGGCGTGGGGGTCTGACCCCGCCGAAACGTCACGAAGTGTCCACAGCGCAGGCAGTCGGCTGCCCGCGCGAAAGAGCGACGCCGCCGGAAGTTGCACGAAGCGCCGCGGGGTCTCCTGGCCCTGGCAGTTCCCTGCCCGTAGGGCGAGCGAGCGGCCGGGCTTCGCCCGGCCTGCGAAGCGATCTAACTACTCAGTGCTTCGCGGGCGTCGCGCCGATCGCCTGGAGCTGGGCCGCGAACAGGCTCTTGTCGATCTTGCCCTGGTAGATCGGGACGCCTTCCTGCAGGCACACACGAATGACCTCCGTGCGGTCGATCCCGAGCTCCTTCGACAGCTCCTCAGGCGTGAGGTGGTTCGGCATGACGCTCCTTCCCCGATGATGAGCACGGAGAGGGACTGGCCCAGTTTATGAGCACGGAGAGGGACTGGCCCGACGGTGTCCCCGGTTCCGTTTCCTGTCCCCGGTTCCGTAGAGACGAAAAACCCACCGGCGCACAGCTGTCGTCTGACGCTGGGCCGATGGGCTCGATGAAAGCCTTCCGGTTCTCGGTGCGGGAGATCAGAGGTCCCGCTCCTCCGGACGAAGCATGGTCACTCAGAGGATACTCCCCCGGCGCGACGCGCTCAAACGGTCGCCGCCCCGCCCGAAGGGCGGAAGCCCGAAGCCTCAGGCGCCGCCGCGACCGACTCGCGCGGTCGCGGCTCACGTCGGCAACTCGGTGGGACGTTGCGCCGTCCGATGCATGTGCGCCTCAGTTGCCGAGCGAGCGGCCGGCCGGCCCGCGAGGGGGGCACGCGGGGGAACTTCGAAGTCGAGGGCAAAGGCGGCAGCGGAGCTGCCAGTCTTGGCCCGAGGCGAAGAAGTGGCGACGCCGAAGGCGGCGTCAACCAGGTTCCCCCGCGCTTCAAACCGGGTTCGGGAGCTCGATGAACTCCCATTCGAGCCCGAACTCGCGCGCCAGCCGCTCGGCCAGCGCCTGCACGCCGAGGCGCTCGGTGGCGTAGTGGCCGGCGGCGACGAAGGTGATCCCGAGCTCGCGGGCGAGGTGGAGGCTCGGCTCCTCGGGCTCGCCGGTCAGGAACAGGTCGTAGCCGTCTGCGGCTGCGTCGGCCAGATACCGTCCGCCGCCGCCCGAGACGATCGCGACGCGCTCCACCTCAGCGGGCCCCTCCGCGAAGACGAGCGGCTCGGCGGCGATGCGCTCGCGCACGCGGGCGAGCAGGCCCTCGACGAGCTGCGGCGGCGTCAGCCGGCCGCCGACGCCGATCGCGGCGAACGGGCCTTCTACCTCCAGGCCGAGCTCGCGGGCGAGCAGGGCGTTGTTGCCCAGCGTGGGGTGGGCATCCAGGGCGAGATGGTAGGCCGCGAGCGTCAGATCGGCCTCGAACAGGGCTTGCAGCCGCCTGCGGGCCCGCGTGTCGATCACGCGAGGCTCGTTGTCCCAGAGCAGCCCGTGGTGGACGACGACGAGCTGTGCGCCGGCCGTCCCGGCCCGCTCGAACAGCTCGAGCGACGACGACACGGCGCAGACGATCTTCGAGACATCCTCGGCGCCGGCGACCTGCAGGCCCTGCGGGCCGTAGTCGCGGAAGGCGTCGAGATCGAGCAGCTCCGCGGCGAAGTCGAGGATCTCGTCTCGCCGGGCCATCCGGGCGATTGTGTCAGCCGCTCGGGTACCCTGTCCGGGCTCGGGGTGTGGCGCAGCCTGGTAGCGCGCTCCGTTCGGGTCGGAGAGGTCCCCAGTTCAAATCTGGGCACCCCGATAGCAGTACGGGGGAACCCCTGGTTCCCCCGTAAGCCCCCTCTCCATGAAGGAGGGCTGGCTGTCAAGGGCGGGTGGTGCTCTGTCGTGGTGGGTGGTTTGAGCGTCGCTCATTTCTCCATGGCGCCGTGTTTGCGGCGATCAGTCGGGTGGGGGCTGCTCCGGTAGCGCAATTC